>JBHPGB010000001.1:0-101611 GCA_042571085.1 Patescibacteria group bacterium
TTTCCGCAGGAAAAGAAAATCGCTACGGACATCCGCACGAAGAAGTGATGAGTATTATAGAAAAATTCGGTATAGAAAATGAGTCAACAAAAAATGGAACCGTAACTATTGTTTCAGACGGAGTTGATGTCAGAATTAAGAAATAAATTACCTCGCAGCAAACCATAAGGTATTCTATGGCTGAGGTTTGCTGCGAATCGGGGGTGATTTTTGGTTAGGAGTGCCCTCCGAGCATGCTCATTTATTGAGCTTGTTCATGCCTGCTGCAAGCAGACGGTGTATTCTCAAGCACTCCAACAAAAAAACACCGACAGTCGTCGGTATTTTTTATTTCTTATGTGTTAGGTGTTTGTTGGCTTTCTTACATCGTGTACAAACTTTGATTCGGCCACCTTCTGGAACTGTTGCCCATTGGAGATTTGGTTTACGACGGTATTTCCCAGTTGGGTTAAATTCGGTAGCACGAACACGGTTGGAGTATCTTCCCCCCATTTGAGAACCTTTATCACATATTGTGCATCTTTTTTCTGCCATGATGATTTTTAATGAGCGAAGTGATTATAAAAATCATCACCCGCCTAAGTTTTTATGAATTTATTCATAAAAAGTTTGGCGGGTTTTTTATATATTCACTCCGCTATAGTTGTGTCCACAATACTAGCATGATGAGCGTAAAATTGTCAATTCTATTTTGTCGTACACCATAAATTACGTTATACTGGATATCAACATGGAATTAGACATTATATTTGCAATTATAGTTTTGATTATGTCAGTCGTGGTGCACGAAGTGTCTCATGGTTATGCTGCATATATGCTAGGAGACTCAACTGCTAAAATGGCGGGGCGACTTACTCTAAACCCAGTCAAACACCTTGATCCAGTAGGTTCATTTTTGGTGCCGTTTCTTACATATGCAATTGGTGGACTTGTTTTTGGATGGGCAAAGCCGGTCCCTTATAATCCGTATAATTTAAAAAATCAAAAGTGGGGTCCTGCAATCGTTGCGTTTGCTGGTCCTGCCTCTAACTTACTTTTGGCCTTTGTGTTTGGGATGCTTATTCGTTTTGCTGTGCCGCTCGGTATCGCTTCAGACGCTTTTTTCACTATTGCAACAACAACAGTACTTATAAACGTACTTCTGGCGGTATTCAACCTTATTCCGATTCCACCACTTGATGGTTCTAAGATATTGTTTTCAGCCCTTCCATATCACATGCGCCATGTTCAAGAGGTGATGGAACGATACTGGATTGCTTTGGTGTTTTTCCTACTTGTTTTCTTGTGGCGCTTTATATTACCTGTGGTATTTTTCATTTTCGAGTTGATTACAGGAATGCGATTTTAATTTAATTCTATTGTGAAAGGTGCGGCTGCTTTGCAGCCGCACCTTTTCTTGTATTTTTATGATGATTGTGTAGAGTGGAAGGTAGAATGTAAATAATCGGAGTGTAAATCATGTGCAATTCAAAATTTAGTAAGATTTTGGTTGGTCAGGATAAGATGATTTTGTGTAGGAAAGAAGCCTTGTTTAATAAAGGCGATGCTGAAATACAATCAATAATCCGAGCAGCTTTTCCAGAATTGGCAGAAAGATTTTTACCAAAAAAGTTATTTTTTGGCAGAAGTCTTTGGCGGGCAATTTCCTATAAGGTTGTATGTTGCTACAAAATGTATTCCAGTAAGTTTGATTGCCAGGTTGGACCGCTTGAGGAAAGTGACTGGGGTGAGACTGAGTTCATCGCCTTATCTGTTTTTGAAGAGGATGGTCAAACATCCTGCAGGACTGAACCGGTGTCAATGTGATCTTTTTAACGAGCCGCTCCTTTATGGAGCGGCTCAATTTGCATTTTATAAGAGGGTGTAGTATATTATGGGCCATGCCAACTATAAACCAGTTAGTAAAAAACAAGAGAAAAAATGTTAAGAAAAAGAGTAAGACAGTAGCGCTTACTCGTGGTTTTAATACACAGAAAAACAAACCAACACATTACCCATCTCCATTTAAAAGAGGTGTGTGTTTGAAGGTTACTACTACTACACCAAAGAAGCCAAACTCAGCTTTGCGAAAAATTGCTCGTGTAAGACTTACAAATGGCTTGGAGGTTACAGCATATGTTCCAGGAATGGGGCATACACTTCAAGAGCACTCAGTTGTTCTATTGCGAGGTGGTCGTGTGAAGGACCTTACAGGTGTGCGATATACTATTGTACGTGGTGTGCTCGATGCTACAGGCGTTGAAAACAGAAAGAAGACTCGATCTCGTTACGGAGTAAAGAAACCTAAAACTTCATAATTTGGCACACTTTTTTGTCAGCTGCGAACAAAAATCTTTTCACAGTACTACTCGTACAGCTCAAAGATTTTTTACTTGCTTCCTCAAATTGCACTCAAATTCTGAAGTTTTAGAGTGAGTAGACAAAATTTAGTTTCATATAAAAATTTAATAATTAGTATCATAGATATATTAGTAAAACGATATAATCTAAACGAATATCATGAGAAGACCAGTAAAAAACAGAAAACAACCTTTACCAGAATACAAATTTAATTCGGTAAAAGTAGCAAAATTCATCAATTACGTAATGCTTGATGGAAAGAAAAACACCGCACGCAGTATTGTGTACGGAGCTTTTGATATTATCAAAGAGAAAGAAAAGAAAGAAAATCCACTAGAAGTATTTGATACCGCAATAAAAAATGTTGGCCCAACAATGGAAGTGCGAAGTCGTCGAATTGGTGGAGCAAACTATCAGGTACCAATAGAGGTACGTCCTGAGCGTCGCCAAGCACTAGCATTTCGTTGGATTTTGGATGCTGCAAGAAGTGGAAAGGGTAAACCAATGGCAGATCGCTTAGCAGATGAATTAATCGCAGCAAGTAAAGGGGAAGGTTCAGCTGTTACTAAACGAGAGAATACTCACAAAATGGCAGATGCCAACAAAGCATTCGCTCACTTTGCTTTCTAAAAATAGAAAAATGAAACGTGAATTTTATTTCGCGTCATTTTTCTTGTTTAGCTTAGAGAGTAATAACCTAAATTTAAAAAATTAAAAATTTATTATAAAATCATGAGTCAAGATTTAAACAAATTACGCAACTTTGGAATTGTTGCACACGTGGATGCAGGAAAGACAACAGTGTCTGAGCGTATTCTTTTTTATACAGGAATGAGTCATAAAATTGGTGAGGTTCACGAAGGTGAAACAGTAACCGACTGGATGGAGCAAGAGCGTGAGCGCGGTATTACTATTACTGCCGCTGCTATTTCTTGCGGATGGATTCCTACATATGCAAATGGTGATGAAAGTGCTCGTAATACATTCAACATCATTGATACTCCAGGTCACATCGACTTTACTTCAGAGGTAAAGCGTTCTATGCGCGTACTAGATGGTGCTGTTGTTGTGTTTGATGGGGTTGCTGGTGTTGAGCCACAATCAGAAACAAACTGGCGTTATGCAGAAGAAGCTCAAGTGCCACGACTGTGTTTCATAAACAAACTTGACCGAACAGGTGCCAGCTTTGAGCGTTCATATGCATCACTACTTGAGCGCCTTTCTCCAAAAGCAATGCGTGTACAAATTCCAATCGGTGAAGAAGAGGCGCACGAAGGAGCTGTGGATCTTTTGACAATGAAAGCATACAAGTATGAAGGTGCGATGGGAGAGAATGTTATTGAAGAAGAAATTCCTGAAAACTTGAAAGCCGATGCAGAAAAATACCGCGGAGAACTTATAGAAAAAATTGTTGAAAATGATGAAGACTTAATGAACAAATATCTTGAAGGAGAAGAAATTCCTTTGGAGACTTTGAAAACAGAATTGCGTAAAGCAGTAATTGCAAATGAAGTATTCCCAGTATTTTGTGGTTCAGCTCTTAAAAATAAAGGTGTGCAGCTCGTACTTAACGGAGTTGTTGATTATTTGCCAAGCCCACTTGATTTACCTGCTGCAAAAGGAACTAATCCTGACACAGGTGAAGAAATAGAACGTGAAGCAAATGATGATGCACCATTCTCTGCTTTGGTATTTAAGTTGCAAACAGACCCATTCGTAGGACAGCTTTCATTCTTCCGAGTGTATTCTGGTTCTGTAGAAGCGGGTTCATATGTATATAATGCATCAACAGAAAAGAAAGAGCGTGTTGGTCGTATCGTGCGACTTCAGGCTGATAAACGTGAAGAGGTGAAAAAGGTTGGTACTGGAGAGATTGCTGCAATGGTTGGAATGAAAGAAGCAAAAATCGGACACACGCTATGTGATGAAGATAATCCTATAATTCTTGAAGAAATGACATTCCCAATTCCTGTTGTTGCTGTGCGTATCGAACCAAAAACAAAAGCAGACCAAGAAAAGATGGGTATGGCACTTGCAAAATTGTCAGACGAAGACCCAACATTCAAAGTATCATCTGATCCAGAAACAATGGAAACAATTATTTCAGGAATGGGTGAGCTTCACTTGGATATTATTGTTGATCGTATGAAGCGTGAGTTCTCAGTGGAGGCAGATATTGGTAAACCACAAGTTGCATATCGTGAAACAATTACCGGAAATTCTTCATCAGAAGTTAAATATATAAAACAGTCTGGTGGACGTGGTCAGTATGGTCATGTGAAAATCAACATTAAACCAATGGACAAGGAAGTTGATGTGGAAGATTTGCCAAAGAATACAAGGCGAACTGAAATATTTGAATTCGTAAACAATATTAAAGGAGGTGTTATTCCACAAGAATATATTCCTGCTTGTGAAAAAGGATTTAAAGAAGCTATGGAGAAAGGTGTTGTTGCAGGATATCCGATGGTGGATGTGTCAGTAGATCTTTACGATGGTACATACCATGATGTTGACTCATCAGAAATTGCCTTCAAAATCGCATCTTCTCAAGCATTCCAAGATGCTGCTAAAAAAGCAAACGCAGTATTGCTTGAGCCAATCATGAAAGTAGAAGTACAGGTACCTGAAGAATACATGGGAGATGTAACAGGATCTATCAACTCAAAGCGCGGACAAGTGGAATCTATGGATGATCGCGTAGGAGTGAAGGTTATTACTGCAAAAGTACCTCTTTCAGAAATGTTTGGGTATACAACAATGCTTCGCTCACAAACTCAAGGACGAGGTAATGCTGTGATGGAATTCTCACATTACGCAATTGTACCTAAGAATGTGGCTGAGGATATTGTTTCTAAAAGAGCATAGTAGATTAAATTCCCGACTTTATTTTCTTAAGAGCGAAGCGAATTAGAAAATAAGAAGTACTCTTGTGGTGAAATCTCAAACCCTAAAATCAAAAACTAATAAAAAAGCGCGGGCTAAAGCCCGCGCTTTTTTATGCACACAGCATGCTTGCCCAAGGTTTTTAATAGCAGTACAATGAATAAGACAAGATTGTCTAATAATTATTAACAAAATTAACCAATAACCATGCAAGATCTAATAAAAACAACAAAAATAATCGTTTTGGCATTTGTAATAGCAGCAGGGGCAAGCTATGTATATGCTTGGACAGGACCAACCTCGCAACCACCAAATGCTAACGCAGATTCGCCGATAAACGTGGGTGTAGAGAGTCAGTACAAAGATGGAGCCTTTGGTGTCGGTGGGCTTCTGCGCGGATATGCAGATTTGATTGTTGACGGTGGTGTTGGTATTGGTACTGAAACGCCTACAGCAACACTGGAAGTGGTTGGGGATATAAGAACAAATGGTTATTCCAGAAGCGATACAGATAATGGAAATTTTCGAACAACACAACAAGATGGGGGTGGACGATATCATCAAGCATGGAATGTTGAAGGTACTTCCATATATACAGGAACATATGAAGTCACTGGAGATCCGGCATTATGGATAAGATGGAGTACAGATGGATGGACATTTAAAACAGCAGCGGCTGGAACAGCAGGTGATACGATTGTTTGGACAGATGGCGCAAACCAAAATGTAGACGGTACTTTTAGAGCCAAAGGAGGTCTTGTTATAGAAACTCGTACAAGTGACCCAGTTTCTCCAGTTTCTGGTCAAATGTGGCTACGAACAGATTTGTAAAATTTATACATGCATAGTTACAAAAATTATCTTACACACTTAGTTAAAGCCAGCACTCTTATGGTGTGCGCTTTATTTTTGTTGCTAAGTGCCCACTTTGCACATGCGGCAGAAATAGATCTTGGGCTACGTTTTTCTGATGGATCAGAAACATACATAGCAGCTATAGAGCCTTTTGGCACACTAACTTCTCCACTACGTATTTCTGATGAAAACGGTGATGTGTACGGAGTTATTCTGGTGGACGTAAGTGATCCTGATGCATTACCTGTTCGTATACAAACTTCAGGTGGAACTAAGGCGATAAAAAAATATAACCCATTTGATCCGAGTGTCATCACATCATGCGAGGAGCTTCAAAAGATTGGCTATTACGCGGAATATCCTGGTTCTGAAGATTACACAATTGATCCAGACCCAGCAAAAAACTATGGTAATAATTACATAGACTGTAGAGCAACAAATCCAGCAAATCCGGAAAATGCAGGTTCTGTTTGGGATGCAACGACTGGTGGGTTATATTATTCAGCTGGAGGAAAGGGATTTTTACCATTAGCAATAGGCTCAGTCTTTACTGGCTCAATTGATGGACAGGGTAATAAGATAGTTAATCTATTCATCGATAGGCGTACATCATCTGACTATGGATATTCTACTGGTTTGATCTCATACGGTTCTGGTGCAAGTATAAGCAATCTAGGGCTACAAAGCACTACCATAAAAGGAGAGACTTATGTTGGAGGACTAGTTGCCAGTTGTGCAGGATGTACAATCACTAATTCTTATGTAAAAGGCACGGTTAATGGATACGGACCCTCTGGGGATAAGGGAGGTCTTGTCGGGAGGCTTATGAGCCCTTCTGTGGTTACAAATTCTTATACAACAGGAACGATGGGAATAAGAGACGGGTATTTAACTGGTGGTGTGTTTGGTAGTGTGTATGGTTCTACAATCGACGGATGTTATTCAACTGCAACCACATACGGAAAAGGAGGTCTTGCTGGTACTGTTGACTCATCCACCATCACAAATTCATACACGACCGGACGTGTTATAGGAAAATACGGTGGAAGCATGACTGGTGGATTGGTTGGGTATGTTAGCGGCGCATCATCAATAACAAATTCTTACGCAACAGGGAATGTAACAGCCGGAGATTACGGATGGCACACAGGGGGGCTCGTTGGGGTTAATAGTGGTGGTTCAACTATTACAAATTCTTATGCAACTGGAAATGTGTTTGGTGACCAGTACAATACCGGTGGTTTGGTCGGAAAAAATGATAGATCAACAATTACAAAGTCTTATGCAAGCGGAGATGTTGATGGATTATATGATGTGGGAGGGCTTGTTGGATATAATGATGGTAATATAACCGCCTTGACAGGCTCCACAATCACAAACTCCTATGCAACTGGAAATGTAACAGGTACTTCATGGGTCGGAGGATTTGCAGGACTCCATCAGTACAATTCTAAAATCAATAGGTCTTACTCAACTGGACTGGTTACTGCAGGAGGACAGAGCGTAGGTGGTTTTATTGGAAGGAATATTAGTTCTACACAGGCTTATTCATACTACAATTATCAAAGCTCTGGACAAGCTAACCCGGTTGGATCCGGCTCAAGTACTGGAGTAGGTAAAAAAACAACAACACAAATGAAACAACAAGGTACTTACACAGGATTTAACTTTACAACACCTATATGGAAAATGATTTCAGGTAGGTATGCTTGTTTAAATTGGCAAACAAACGCTTCTTGCCCAATTCCTTAAAAATTGTAATCCTCTTAGTTTATTTAAAAAGCCCGGGCCAAGCCCGCGCTTTTTTTATTGACAAAAGCCAGCTATTCATATAATATACGGGATACGCGCTGCGGGCTTTTTTGTTTGTGGGCGTACTTAAAAGATTAATTATTAATTATATAACGGTAAGTATTTAGGCTTTCTCGCGCTTTAAATACTTTTCGTTATCAAAACAATATGGCAGATGCATTTGATAGAACAAAGCCACACGTAAACGTAGGTACTATTGGTCACGTTGACCACGGTAAAACTACTCTTACAGCTGGTATTTTGAACTCATTGAAGCTAGACGGACAAAACGTAAAGTTTGAAGACGTTGCTTCAATTGATAACGCTCCTGAAGAGCGTGAACGTGGTATTACAATTTCACTTCACCACAGTGAATACGAGACAGCTAATCGTCACTACGCGCACATCGATGCGCCAGGTCACGCCGACTACATCAAAAACATGATTACCGGTGCGGCACAGATGGACGGCGCAATTTTGGTTGTTGCTGCTACTGATGGTGTGATGCCTCAGACTCGTGAGCACATCTTGCTTGCAAAACAAGTTGGTGTGCCAAAGATCTTGGTATTCATTAACAAAGTAGACATGGTAGATGATCAAGATATGATTGACCTTGTTGAAGAAGAAATCCGAGAACTTCTTACAAAGTACGGATTTGATGGTGAAAATACACCTATTGTTAAAGGTTCAGGTTTGAAAGCTGCAGAAGCTTCAGATATCAATGATGAATATGTACAAAAATGTCTTGAGCTTATGAAAGCTCTAGATGAATGGATTCCAACACCAGAGCGTGAATTGGACAAGCCTTTCCTTATGCCAATTGAAGACATCTTCTCAATTGAGGGACGTGGAACAGTAGTAACAGGACGTATTGAAAGAGGTCAGGTTAAGGTTGGAGAAGAAATTGAAATTGTTGGTATCAAAGATACAGCAAAGACAACAGTTACAGGTATTGAAATGTTCAACAAAAGTCTTGAGTCAGGACAGGCTGGAGACAACGCGGGAATTTTGGTTCGTGGAACAAAGAAAGAGGACATTACTCGTGGACAGGTTCTAGCTGCTCCAGGGTCAATTACACCTCACACAGAATTTGAAGCTGAAATCTACGTATTGAAGAAAGAGGAAGGTGGTCGTCACACTCCATTCTTCTCAGGTTACAAGCCTCAGTTCTACATTAGAACAACAGATGTAACAGGAGACGTTACACTTCCAGAAGGAACAGAGATGGTTATGCCTGGAGATACAGTAACATTCAAAGTTAAGCTTGTTGCTCCAGTTGCTATGGAAGACCAAATGCGCTTCGCGGTTCGTGAAGGTGGTAAGACTGTAGGTGCTGGTGTTGTTACAAAAATCATCGCTTAGTTGAAATTTCCAAAATTGACGCGGAGCTTTGTTGGCTTCCTCGAAATAATACTCACAGTACTCTTGTACAGCTCGTGTCATTTCTTGTTGCCGCCTCGCTCCACATTCAATTTGTGCAAATTTCAACGCCAATTCAAACCGTCGTGGTTTAAAAAAGTAAATTACCAGTTGTCGCTAAACCCAAGGGGTATAGGTAAATAAACATTTATGGCTACAAAAAAAACTACAAAAAAAGGAGATGAGACACCAAAATTGCGTATTCGCGTAGGTGCATATGAGCACAAAGTGCTTGATGCATCTGTAAAGCAGATCATTGATACTGCTATGCGCTTAGACGCACAAATTATTGGTCCAGTCCCTCTTCCTACAGAGAAAAAGAAATATACCGTCAACCGCTCTTCATTTGTCTACAAAGACGCGCGAGAGCAGTTTGAAATGAGGATTCATAAGCGATTGATTGATATTTTGAACCCTACTCCAAAGATTGTGGAGGCGTTGACTAACCTCAACCTCCCATCAGGAGTTAACGTGGATGTTAAGATGAGCTAATTATTTAAGCATTACACACAAAACAAAAGCGTCGGCTTCGCCGACGCTTTTGTTTTGTGTGTAAAAACTAATCGGCTCACTCGCAGTGAGTCGATTAATATGTTGAAGAATAAGGGTAAAAAAATCGCACTGGAGTAAGTCGGCAGGGGTAAATTAAATTAGGTGTGGGGGCTTGCACCAATTCAGCTTATGGTGTAATATGGTGGACATTAAACAAGCGAATGGCTTACGTGAACAGATACGAAGCCAGTACGCTGTCTTTATTTTTGTACTATGAAAAAGTTTATCTTAGGAACAAAAGAAGAAATGACACAAATTTTTACCGAAGACGGTAAAGTTATTCCTGCTACAGTAGTAAATGCTGGGCCGGTTAAAGTTACTCAGGTAAAAAGCACTGACGGAAAAGACGGATACGAAGCAGTACAGGTTGGATTTGGTTCAAAGAAAGAAAAGAGTATAAATAAGGCCGAAAGAGGTCATATGGGAAATGATGATAATTTCAGCGATTTAGTAGAGTTTCGTACTGAAGGGTCAGAACTTAAGAAAGGAGACGAAATCACAGCTGACATTTTTGAAGAAGGAGATGACGTACAAGTAAGCGGAATCAGTAAGGGTAAAGGTTTCCAAGGTGTTGTTAAGCGTCATGGATTTCACGGAGGACCACGAAGTCACGGTCAGAAGCACTCAGAGCGTGAGCCAGGATCAATTGGTGCTACGGGACCGCAAAGAGTATTCAAAGGTAAACGAATGGGCGGCAGAATGGGATCAGACAGAGTTACTGTTAAAGGATTGAAGATTGTGGGAGTAGATAAAGAAAATAATAAGCTTTTGATATCAGGAGCTGTACCAGGAAAGCGTGGAACACTACTTGAAATTCGCGGATAATAAATTTCAAAAAATATAAAACATTATGAATAGCAAAGTATACAACCAAACAGGAAAAGAAGCAGGCAAGATTGATTTGCCAGAAGCTGTTTTCGGTTTGCCTGAAAATATGGACTTGATTCATCAGGTTGTTATTTCTATGCAAAGTAATGCTCGAACAAATGTTGCACATGCTAAAGACAGAAGTGAAGTACGTGGTGGTGGTAAAAAGCCTTGGAAACAAAAAGGTACAGGACGAGCACGACACGGATCAAGCCGCTCACCAATTTGGGTTGGTGGTGGTGTAACACACGGACCAACAAACGAGAGAAACTACACAAAGAAAATCAACAAGAAAATGAAAACAAAAGCTTTGTTTACAGCGCTTTCAGGAAAATTGAATGACAATGAAATTCTTTTTGTAGACTCACTTGATTTTACAGAAGCAAAAACAGCAAAAGCTAGCGAAATATTTAAGGCACTAGCTGGCATTAAAGGATATGAAGCGCTTGGAGAAAAGAAGCAAAACACAGCTCTTATCACAACACTTTCAAAAGACGAAAATGTATACAAGAGTTTTGGTAATTTCGGAAACATTGCAATTGAAGAGGTGAGAAACTTGAATCCGGTAGATGTACTTACATACAAGTATTTGATAGTAGTTAATCCAGAAGAAAGTGTTAAATTTTTGGAAACTAAATTAGCATAATTAAAATCATGGCATTTTTTACAAGAAAAGTTGAAGATACAAAAGCTAAAGGCGCAAAAGGGCGCGAGGATGCTTTGGGCGCAAAGGTGCACAGTAAAGATTCAAAAGAATTCAAAAGTGGTAAAGAAGCTGATGTTGTTGGAGCTGACAAAGTAAAAACTGCTCCAGCTAAAAAAGTGTCTGTGAAAGCGGTATCAACAAAAGTGACAGGAAATCCAAACACATTGCTTCGCCCACGTATTACTGAAAAAGCAACACTACATGCGGAGAATGGTGCATATGTATTTAATGTAAGCACAGCAGCCTCAAAGAGTGAGATCGCAAAAGAGGTTGAGCGTGTATACGGAGTAAAGCCAGAGAAAGTAAGAACATTACCTGTGCCGAAGAAAACAGTTATCCGTAGAAACAAGAAAGGGGTGAAAAGTGGCGGAAAGAAGGCGATAGTATATTTGAAAGAAGGAGATACTATAGAGATTATATAAATATACGAATAAAGAATTTGTAATTATTATTTTATGAAAAGATATAAACCAACAACACCATCACGAAGAAATATGAGCACGGTTACATACCGAGGTGTGTTGACTGCGTCTGAGCCTAAAAAATCTCTTACAAAAGGACGTAAGCGTGCTGTTGGTCGCAACAGTGCTGGACGTATTACAGTGCGCCACAAAGGAGGTGGACATAAGCGTTTATATCGAGAAATTGACTTTAAATACAACAAAATTGATATCCCAGCTAAAGTGGAAACTATTGAATATGATCCAAACCGTTCAGGATTTATTGCTCTTGTTGTGTATGCAGATGGTGAGCGTCGTTATATACTTGCTCCAAGTTCACTTAAGGTTGGCGATAAGTTTGTAGTTTCAGAAAAAGCAGAAGTAAAAGTTGGAAACAGAATGCCACTTAAGAATATTCCGATAGGTACTTTTGTATACAATATCGAATTGAAGCCTGGTGCAGGTGCACGTATTGCACGATCAGCAGGATCATACGCTGAAGTAGTTGCAAACTCAGAAGGATACACAAACATCAAAATGCCTTCAAGTGAAGTACGTAAAGTATTGGAATTAGCATGGGCTACAATCGGTGAAGTTTCAAACTCAGAATACAAATTACGTAATATTGGTAAAGCTGGACGTAGTCGTCACATGGGAATTCGTCCAACGGTTCGTGGTTCAGCCATGAACCCAGTAGATCACCCGTATGGTGGTGGTGAAGGTAAAGCAGGACGAGGACGTCGTCGCGCAGTATCTAAGTGGGGTAAGCCGACTGGAAAAGGTCAGAAGACTCGTCGCGTAAAGAAATACTCAAACAAACTTATAGTATCTCGCCGAAAAGTTGGCAAGAAGAGATAATTCCATTTTTGGCGCAGAACTTTGTCGACTGCTTCGAAATAATACTCACAGTACCACTCGTACAGCTCATATTATTTCTCATTGCCTCCTCGTTCTGCATCCAAAAATGAAATTATCTTGAACTAAACAAAAAACGACCCGCACATGCGGGTCGTTTTTTGTTTATTTTTTTAACTTTATTCAAGTGAGAATTCGTTCTTTATTACATGGCCACAATGCTTGCAGTGCGAAGCGTCTAGTTCGTGTCTACGTAGCCCACAATCTGGGCATTCATATTGAATACGTGGGCGACGAAAAATACTTTGTGCAAGTCTAATAAATAAAGTAACGCCGAAAATCATAATGATAATGGAAAGCATTTTACCTGCGGTTCCAACGGCTATAATATCCCCAAAACCGGTCGTGGTGAGTGTTGTGATGGTGAAATAGAGAGCATCAAGGTGGTTACCTATATTTGCATTGATTGAGGATTGAGAAACAAATACGATTACTGTCATTACAAAAAGGAATACAAAGAAGTTTAAAATTCCAACGATTATATTTCTATTGCGCGCGATTGCACCATTTTCTTTCTCTAGATAATCAAGTGCGCGGTATGTTCTGAAGATACGCAATGTCCTTATTACTCGAAGGATTGCAAGATTGCCGACAAGTGCAGGCATCAGAAGTGACACTATTACAATAAAATCAGTAATCGCTAGCAGGCTAAATGCATAATTAAGCTTTTTAGGTGCAAGCCATAATCTACCGATGTACTCAAAGGTAAATATTATTGCAAAGATGATTTCAACAGCATGTACCACCGAATGCTCAGGATATACGGCCTCAATTGCGAATAGGGAAAATAGTAAAATATCTATTAAAAACAACGTTTTATTGAATATAACACTGGTGTGTTTCTTCCCATAAAAAAGTGTCCGCAATTTCCTTTTAAATTTCCTGATAGTCATTACATATATTGTACTTTGAATCTCAGATGTTTCAACTGGTAATTTGACTTAGTGTATCATTGCTGTTAATCTGTGCGAGGAGTTTGAGCTGTTCTTGTTAATTTATGAGGAGAAATTATATGGCTGAAAACGGTGTAATGCCCACAGCAGCATCTTTATTTCCGACGGAATGGAATTCCGACGGGTGTGAACACCAAAGTGTGATTCTCACAGCTTTGAACATATCATGTCCGGAAGATGCTGGTGTTGCTTCCGTGCAGATCGATGACCTTGAACCGTTTGTTCCTGTGAAAGGTAAATACTGGAGTCTCGCTTTTGCGCGATTTGTTGCAGGTTGTTTCGACTCTGCTTTTCGCGGTGTCACGAGCTCTTCATATGCATATAGCATTAATGATGAAATGAAGGAGCTTTGTTGGGCATGCTTTGGTTTGCCTGAGGATCATGGTGGTTTTTACACAGCATTTCTTAACGGCAGTACAATGCAAATTAGCTACATATCAACAGGAGAAATTGAAGTGAATGAAAACATACAGAAAATCATCGAAGAAGCTTTTGAGCAGCGGGCAGAGATTAATCATAAGAATGCCTGTAGTACCCTTCGGCAGGCTGTTGCTATTGCTATAGAGGGATTGGATGACGGATCTGTTCGTGTTGCTGAGAAAATTGACGGCGACTGGGTCGTCAACGACTGGGTCAAGAAGGCGGTGTTGCTTTCGTTCAGGATTAACGATAATGAGCCAATATTAGGCGGTTTCACCAACTATTATGACAAAGTGCCGTCCAAGTATGCCGGTGCCAGCGACAGGCGCCTACGCGATGATGGTGTGCGCATAGTACCCCCAGCTGTCGTTCGCAAGGGCAGCCACATTGCTTCAGGTGTTGTACTCATGCCGAGCTACGTGAACATCGGCGCCTATGTGGACAGCGGCACTATGGTGGACACCTGGGCCACGGTCGGCTCCTGTGCTCAGATCGGTAAGAATTGCCACATTTCTGGCGGTGCTGGAATCGGTGGTGTATTGGAGCCATTACAAGCCAACCCAACCATCATCGAAGATAACTGCTTCATTGGAGCTCGTTCCGAGATCGTGGAAGGGGTGATTGTTGAAGAAGGTTCAGTGATTTCCATGGGCGTCTTCATCGGTCAGAGCACCAAGATCTACAATCGCGAAACCGGTGAGATCAGCTATGGCCGCGTACCTGCTGGTTCTGTGGTGGTTGCTGGTTCTTTACCATCAGCTGATGGTAGCTATAGCCTCAACTGTGCAATCATCGTCAAACAGGTGGACGAGAAAACACGTGGCAAGGTTAGCATCAACGAACTGCTGCGCGAGGCCTAGATCTGTTCTTTCAACTAAAAAATTGACCAAATTTATGGTCAAAAACCCCGCAAACGCGGGGTTTTTCTATGCATATATTCATGAAAAGTTTAAAACATGTTTTCAGATTGCTTGAAAGTCCAGAAAATTTGACTTTATTCTCCATTCTGCTAATATATGCGGGAAGCTCTCGTAGGGCTTTTTGTATTTAAACTTATGACAAGATCACTTAAAAAAGGACCATATCTCGACGAAAAGTTGATGAAAAAGATTTCAGGAAAGAAACCGAGTGAAACCGGCGTAATTAACACGTGGGCACGCTCAAGTCAGATTTCTCCAGACATGGTTGGATTTACTTTTGGTGTGCACAACGGACGCAAGCATATTGAAGTATTGGTAAGTGAAGAAATGGTTGGTCACAGACTAGGTGAGTTTTCACCTACAAAAACATTCCACAAGCACGGTGGTAAGATGCAGAAAGAATTAGAACAGAAGAAGAAAGAAGCAGAAATTACTGCTGCTAAAGCTGCAAAAGCAGCTGCTGATAAATAATTTCAATTTTTTAAATAATAATCATGCAGGCCAAATTAAAAAATTATCGACAATCACCACGAAAAGTTCGCTTAGTTGCGAATCTTATTCGCGGTAAGAAAGTGGATAGAGCACTTGCAGAACTCACATTTTTAAATAAAAGAGCAGCTCACCAAATGAAAAAGGTTTTAGAGTCTGCAGCAGCTAACGCAAGAGATAAAGAAGAAGGTGTTGAGAATAAAGACTTAACTGTAAAAGAAATCACAGTAGATAAAGGCTTTGTATTAAAAAGATGGCGTGCGCGAGCATTTGGTAGAGCAGCTCCAATACACAAGCACACAAGCCATATAAAAATCACTCTTGGTAAGGTAGATAAGTCAGAAAAAGCGGATAAAAAGGAAGTAAAAAAAGCAGAAACAAAAAAGGCTGAGAAGAAAACAAAAGAACCAAAAGTAGAAGTGAAGAAAGAGGTAAAAAAAGAAGTTAAAAAAGAAACCAAAAAATAAAATAATATATTAAAAACATGACACACGTAGTACACCCATATTCACATAGACTAGGAATAATTAGAGATTGGAAATCTCGTTGGTTTGGTGTGCATGGTAAATATCAAACATTCCTACGCGGAGATGTTGTGATTCGTCAATATCTACAAAAACGTTTGAAAGGATTTTATGTTTCTGGTGTAGAAATTGAGCGTGATGACAAGACTCTACGTATCATCGTTAGGTCTTCACGTCCCGGTATGATTATCGGACGATCTGGTGAGGGTATGACCAAATTGCGCAACGATGTTGTAAAGCAATTGAAAAGAAACAAGATCGAAATGCCACAGGAGCTTAAGATTGATATAGAAGAAGTATCTAATCCAGAAGCAGATGCAGCTATCGTTGGACAAATGATTGCTGAAGGTTTGGAAAAGAGAATGCCGTTTCGTCGTGTATTGAAGCAAACACTTGAAAAAGTAATAGCAAATCGTGAAGTTAAAGGTGCACGATTTGTGTTGTCAGGACGACTAGGTGGAGCTGAAATGGCGAGAAAGGAAGAAGTGAAAAAAGGAGGTATTCCATTACAGACATTCCGAGCAGACATTGATTTCGCTAGAGAGCGAGCAAATTTGCCATACGGAGTGGTTGGTATTAAAGTTTGGATATATAAGGGAGAAGTATTTGATAAAGATAAAAAATAAACATGTTATTTCCTAAGAAAGTAAAATTCAGAAAATGGCAGACAGGGAGAAAGAATCCCAAGAAGCTTCTAACACCTGACACAAGAGGTACAACTATGGCCTTTGGTTCTTTTGGATTGAAATCACAGTCACAGGCTCGTATTACTTCAAACCAAATTGAGGCTGCACGTCGTGCACTTTCTCGTAAAGCTGGAAAAACAGGTAAGATTTGGATCCGTGTATTCCCTGACAGACCTATAACAGGTAAAGGTTCAGAGATGCCCATGGGTAAAGGAAAGGGTGATTTGAAGCATTATGTGATGGAAATTCGTCCAGGGAGAATTGTATTTGAAGTGGATGGTATTGAAGAAGACGTTGCAAGAGAGGCCCTTAGAAAGGCGGGCACAAAATTGCCAGTAAAGACAAAAATCATCTCAAGAAATTAATTGGCGCATTTCTAATTGTGTGCTAGTATGCTTGAGTGTAAACAACAATCATGAAGGATATAAAAAGCAAAACAGAAAAAGATTTAGAGAAAGAGCTTTCAAAACAGCGTGAAGGTTTGAGAGAATTTCGTTTTGGAGTTTCTGGATCTAAGGTAAAAAATACCAAGGAAGGCAAAAATACCAGAAAAGAAATAGCTCGCATAATGACAGAGCTAAACGCTCGTAAAAACGCATAATATTTCATATGGAAAAAAATAATGAAAAAAAGAATAAAAGAACAGTTACAGGCGTAGTTGTTTCAGATAAAATGGATAAGACCATAAGTGTTTTGGTTGACCGATTTGTAAAGCATACAAAGTATGGAAAATTCATGAAGAGAAGCAAGAAATACAAAGCGCATGACGAGGCTAATGTACACAAGATTGGCGATAAGGTAACGATAGAAGAATGTAAGCCAATCTCAAAAGACAAGTCTTTCAAAGTAGTAGAATAGACCTCCAGCATTACCGTTTCACTATTAGACATTTAGACCACTGGTCTAGCGGTCTAATAGTGAAGTGGTTTAGGAATTTAAAAATATGATACAACCAGAAACAAAAGTTAAAATCACTGATAACTCCGGAGCAAAAATCGGAAAGGTATTTAAAATACTCGGAGGATCAAAGAAGCGATATGCACGCATTGGTGACGTGGTTGTATTGTCTGTAAAAGTTGCTGAACCGCGCAAGGCTACAAAGAAAAAGGATGTTGTTCAGGCTGTAGTCGTTAGACAAGTTCAACCATTCCGAAGAAAGGATGGGTCATACATTAAGTTTGATGAAAACTCAGTTGTGATTTTGGAGAAAGGTAAGAAAGATCCAAAAGCAGGACGTATCTTCGGACCAATTCCAAGAGAGTTGAGTGAATTAGGATACCAAAAGATTATTTCTTTGGCCCCTGAGGTGATTTAATTTAGATATTTAAACCATGAAAATAAAAAAAGGAGACAACGTAATAATAATTGCCGGAAAGGACAAAGGTAAAGACGGAAAGGTGATAAAATCAATCCCCGCTAAAGATCAGGTGGTTATTGAGGGCGCAAATATCAAAAAGAAACACCAGAAAGCTCGAAAAGGTGGTCAGAAAGGACAAGTTATAGAATTTTCTGCACCAATACATGTTTCAAATGTAATGATTAAGGATCCGAAGACAGGAAAGCCTACTAGAGTAGGGATGAAAATAGATGGAAAGAAGAAAGTAAGAGTTACGAAAGCTAGTGGAGTAGAGGTGTAATTAGGCACTATTAAGCTCTGATAGATTAGATATAAAATCATGGAATCAACAAAACAAAAACAAAATAAAATGTTTGATACTTTAAAAGGAATTTTTGAGTACAAAAATGTTATGCAGACACCTCGCGTTACTAAGGTGATTGTTAGTACAGGAGTTGGGTCAACACAAGATAAAGACAAAATTAAACTCATTCCTGAGCGATTGGCTAAAATTACAGGGCAAAAACCAACAGCGCGTGCGGCAAAAAAATCAATCGCAACATTCAAATTGCGAGAAGGTGATATTGTTGGATACGCTGTAACACTACGCGGACAAAGAATGCATTCATTTTTAGACAAGTTGTTTAATGTTGTATTGCCACGAACCCGTGACTTCAAAGGACTCAATCGTTCAGCAATTGATGAAATGGGCAACCTTACAATCGGTATTAAAGAACACACAATTTTCTCAGAAACATCTGATGAAGAATTGAAAAATGTATTTGGTCTTTCAATAACACTTACAACAACAGCAAAAACAAAAGAAGAAGCGGAAAAATTGTTTGAAGAAATCGGAGTTCCGTTTAAGAAAAAGGAAGAAAAATAAAACAACAAGTATAAAAACAAACAAAAAACTAGCCATCACGGCTGGTTTTTTGTTTGTTTGACTTTCGTGTTTGTATTGATAATATGTGTATAGGTTCGGTTTTTTGTTGGAGAATGTATATGAATATTCCCATTGATCAAGATCCTAGTATTCCAGAAATGGATGTTTTGGAATGTTTATCTAATGAAGAACTCGCAAGACTTTTACTAAGACAGCTTTGGCAATGCTATGACAGTGGTGGAATATCTATAGGAAGATCTCCAGAAAGCCAGTTGCTTGAAGCTGTTATGAATATCATCCCATTACCAGATCTTGTAGATATGGATAGATTTTATTCAGATGATATTATGATAGAAGCAAGGATTCGTTTTGTCGTGATAGGGCGTGAGTCGTGTGAAATGAAGCAGTGCGCTTTGTTTCAACAAGATCCTACGTTGTCTGATAACTGTCTTGTGTATTTGCTTCTGAAAAAACTAACCAACCTTTATGAAAAGGAAGAATTTCCAAGATTGGCTGAAGTTGGACTCATAACAAATGCAATGAAACTTATTTCTATTGATCTGATTGAGAATTTGGAGTCTTTGCCCGATTTTTCTGAAAAAGTTTTGTTGCAAGAAGCAGCTGATAGAGATTGGGCTAAAAATCATTAAATGAGTGTTGTTATTTTATTTTGCAGCACTCTTTTTTGTTTAATTGACTTATGTGCTTGGACGAGTATTATGATACCAGGTTTGATTTTTGAGGATTTAACAATGAGTAATCGAAAGGTAAAACTGCTGACCTATGGAACAATTCCGTGCTGGTACGAATTAAGTTGGGACAAAAATAACCTAGCAATAATTTTTAAGTTGCACAAAAACGCAATTTTGAATAATGGGATTGGTTTCGCCAAGAACTTTCCATCCGATGCTCCGATTGTAGAGCATTTGCATAAAAGTTTGGGTCTAAATGAGTTTTGCGGCAACTTAGATACAGATTTTGGTTTCGGTGGTGTGCTTAAACACAAAGGAGAAGAGGGTGAATTCGTTGTCTTTTCTGTTGCGCTGCCAAATATACGAAAAACCACAAATAACAAATGCCCTATCTGTAATGATAATGGTGATGAAGGGTGTCTTTTTTGCGGTGGTAGTGGTGTGGAATGGAGATTTGATCATGATCTTCTATTTAATATTTCCGCATCTTTTGTAGTTATGTTTACGGCGTTTGGTGAGTATTCTGACTACGACACTGAATGTGAATTTCCACAATTGATGACGGTTGATCTAACGATTGAGAAAAGATCTGTGTATGGAGCTTGTATTGGTGGAAAATTTGGAATTGATTTGGTGAAGTGGATGAGTACTTTTAATCCAAATACCAAAATTACAGAAATGATAGAGGCGATGAAGTGCGCGTATGGACAGATGTCCGGTATTGTTCCTGATAAATACGAAAGGTTTCTTGCAAGCATTGACTATGAAAACGGATGGCTTAATGTTAGTTGTCCTGGAAATGCATGCGGACTGAATCCTTCTAATGGAAACGTTTGTGCCGGTGAAGGATATGGGTTTTCTCCACATAATACAGACACACCCTTACAGCAGCTTACTCTTCTTGCTGGTCTTGCGGCATTGCATGACAAAGCCCGAAAAGAAATGCCCTAAGTTGTTTTAAGGTTTAATTGAAGCAAGGGCGGTCGGATTTCCGGCCGCTTTTTTCTTTGAAAATACGGCTCATTTGGGCTGAGCCGTATTTTACATTCAAAAACAAGGGTTTTTGGGCAACGGCTCAGCAGGCTGAGCTGTTTAAAATATCATAGTTGCATTTTGAGACGCTTTTTGATAGTATAGCTCTACACTTGAATTTCATCAGATCCGCCATTCTCCTCTCGTATTCCTTGTTTCGGCTCGGAATACGGAAGAATAATGGTGTGATATCTAATGAAAATTTGAAAATAAACGTTTTTTAGCGTTTTTATTATATATGGCAAAAAAATCAGTAATCGCAAGATCACAAAAGACACCAAAATTTAGTACGCGAGGAGTAAATCGTTGTTTTAAATGTGGACGAAAGCATGGATATATGCGAGATTTTGATTTGTGCCGTATTTGCTTCAGGGAATTGGCAAACGATGGAATGATTCCAGGAATTAAAAAATCTAGTTGGTAAAATTTATTATGGATCCAGTATCAAACATGTTAATACAAATAAAGAATGCAGGAATGGCTGGGCTACAGTCAGTGCTTGTTCCGCATTCAAATCTTAAGTTTGAAATTGCTAACCTTCTGCAAAAAGAAGGGTATGTTGGGTCTGTAGAAAAGAAAGGAAAGAAGGTTAAGAAGCATATAGAAATCGTTATTTCATACAAAGATAAAGCGCCACGTATCAATGATTTGAAGCGTCTGTCTAAGCCGTCACGTCGTATATATGTTGGGGTGAAAGATATAAAGCCAGTACGTAACGGATATGGAATTTCAGTACTTTCAACACCAAAGGGAATTATGACAGACAAAGCAGCAAGGAAAGAGCACGTTGGTGGTGAATTGTTATTTAAGATTTGGTAATAAAATATTATGAGTCGTATAGGAAAACAAACAATAGTAATACCAGAAAAGACAGAAGTCGTTCAAAACGATGGTGTTATTACTGTGAAAGGACCGCTTGGTGAACTTAAAAAAGAGCTTAGAGATAATATTGAGATTAAGATTGAAGGGAATGAAGTTACGCTTGCTCCAAAAGATGAGTCAAAATCTACAACAGCATTATGGGGAACATACGCATCACATATTAAAAACATGGTTGACGGTGTTAACAAACTGTATGAGAAAAAGCTTATCGTTGAAGGTGTTGGATTCAAGGTTGATTTGAAAGGTAATGAAATTGAAATGGCGCTTGGATTTTCACATCCTGTGAAAGTAGCTATTCCAGAAGGAATAACAGTAGCCGTTGAAAAAAACACAATCAGCATTTCAAGTATTGATAAGGAGGCGTTAGGACAATTTGCCGCAAAAGTAAGAGCTTTGAAGAAACCAGAGCCTTACAAAGGAAAAGGAATTAGATACGAAGATGAGGTTGTCAGACGTAAGCAAGGTAAGAAAGCAGTCTAAAACTTCCAAAATTGACGAATTTCTTTGTCAGCTTCGGAAAAAATATTTTCACAGTACTACATGTACAGCTTCAAATATTTTTTCCTAGCCTCCTCGAAATTCATTCAATTTATGAAAGTTTAAGTTAAAATCGATTATGTTAAACATAAAAACACAAAAGAAAATACGACGCCACGCGCGAATTAGAGCAAAAGTTGCCGGTACTGCCAGCAGACCTCGTTTGAGTGTGTTTAAATCAAACATGCAAATCTCTGCACAGCTAATCGATGATGAAAATGGTGTTACTTTAGGTGCTGTGAATGACAAGAGCGCAAAAGGGAAAACTAAAACAGAGCGAGCTCATGAAGCAGGAGCACAAATTGCAAAGATTGCTAAAGATAAAAAAATTGATACAGTTGTGTTTGATAGAGGTGGATATATTTTTACAGGACGTGTTAAAGCTTTTGCAGAAGGTGCGAGAGAAGGAGGGCTTAAGTTCTAATTTCTAACAAAAACTAAAATGACAGAAAACAAAGAACAAAAGAATACAGTAGTTGAGAAAAAGGAGGCACCTAAGGCTTTTGCTGGTGGCGCTCGTCCTATGCGCCCTAAGAATAGAAACACAAGGCCACGCCGAAAAATAGAGCGAGTAAAGCCTGAGTTTGATCAAAAGATCCTTGATATTCGCCGCGTAACTCGTGTTGTTTCAGGAGGTCGTAGATTTAGTTTTTCTGTGGCTATTGTTGCTGGAGATAGAAAAGGACGCATTGGTGTTGGAATTGGGAAAGCTTCTGATACAGCGCTTGCTATTGAAAAAGCATTCAAGAATGCGAAAAAGAACATGATTAAGGTGAATTTAAATAAAGAAATGTCTATTCCACATGATGTGGAAGCAAAGCTTGGTAGTGCAAAATTGATTATTATGCCTGCACCAGGTCGCGGTATTGTTGCCGGATCTGCTGTGCGAAACATTTTGGACCTTGTTGGTGCAAAAAATGTTGGGGCAAAGATTTTGTCACGAAGTAAGAATAAACTAAACATTGCCCGAGCGACAATCAAGGCACTTAAGAAACTTTAAAATATGCAATTACACGATCTACAAAGAAATAATCCAAACAAAAAAGCACGACGAGTTGGTCGTGGTGGTAAGCGTGGTAAGACGAGCGGCCGCGGTATGAAAGGTCAGAAGGCTCGCGCTGGTACAAGTGGACGCCCTGAAATGCGTGATATAATCAAGAAGTTGCCTAAGAAGCGTGGTTATGGAAAGAACCGAGCACGCACAGTAAACCCTAGTGCACTTAAGCCTGAAACAATAAACGTTTCATCACTCGAAGCTCTATTTAATGCTGGTGAAAAGGTTACTCCTGCAGCATTACTTGAAAAGCGTTTGGTACGTCGTCAAAAGGGTAGAGCTCCAGTAGTTAAAATTTTGGGCACTGGTACTATCACTAAAAAACTAACTATCTCTGGTTGCGAATTTTCTACAAGTGCAAAAGAGAAAGTTGAAAAAGCAGGTGGAACAATCACAAACTAATCTATGGATTTAATTCAAAAAGCAAAACTCATCATTCGTGACAGCAGTTTGCGCAATCGCATCCTGTTTATTTTAGGTGCTCTTGTGCTTTTCCGTTTACTAGCAGTGATTCCGATTCCAGGAGTTGATACTTTGAAGTTGCAAGAATTTTTTGGTAACAATCAATTCCTAGGACTTTTGAATATTTTTTCTGGAGGAGGTTTGTCTAGCTTGTCTATTGTAATGCTTGGTGTTGCACCGTATATTACAGCATCTATTATTATGCAGCTTTCAACAGTAATGTCTGAAAAATTGAAGGCAATGTATCATGATGATGGTGAAGCTGGACGAAAAAAGTTTTCACAATATTCTCGTTTCCTCACAGTACCACTTGGTGCAATTCAAGGATTTGGTTTTCTTACAGTGTTGCAAAGACAAGGTGTAATTGATCAATTATCTAGTACAGACTTCATAACAAACATAATCATTATTACCGCAGGTTCAGTACTGCTCATGTGGATTGGAGAGCTAATCTCAGAATTTGGTATTGGTAATGGTGTTTCTATAATTATTTTTGCAGGTATTGTTGCTTCGCTACCTACTACGATTAGTCAACTCGTATTTACATTTGATGTGTCACAAATCCCTCTATACCTAGGATTTGTTATTGCTGCTATAGCTGTTACGGCCGGTGTTGTTGCTATTACAGAAGCAGAACGCCCTATTCCTATCACATATGCAAAACGTGTACGCGGACAAAAAGTATACGGTGGAGTATCAACATACCTACCACTACGAGTGAACCAATCTGGTGTTATGCCAATTATCTTCGCTCTGTCTATTTTGCTATTGCCACAAATGATTGTTGGATTCTTGGCAAATGCCGGTAACCCAACAGTACAGACTGTTTCATCAGCAATTCTTTCATTCTTAGAAAATGGTTGGTTCTACTCAATTTTCTACTTCGTGTTAGTATTCCTATTTACATACTTCTACACAGCTATTACATTTGATCCACACGCAATTGCTACAAACCTGCAGAAAAGTGGAGCATTCGTACCAGGTGTACGACCAGGAAAAACAACCGAAGATTATATCGCAAAAATCGTTACTCGTATTACACTAGTAGGAGCAGTATTCCTAGGAGCTGTTGCTGTATTGCCTCTTGCTATGCAAGCAATCACAGGAATTACAGCGCTTGCCGTAGGTGGTACAGCACTTTTGATTGCAGTGTCAGTGGTTCTCGATCTTGTTAAAAAGGTTGAAGCACAAATCTCAATGCGCGAGTATTAAAAAAGAGCTTCTAGTGAGTAGTGTAAACCTTTTTATTTCAAAAGCGCCGGCATAGCTGGCGTTTCTGCATACTTGATACCTTATACCTAATATCTTATACTTAAAAACATGACTAAACCACAAACATTCATATTCTTTGGACGTTCTGGCTCTGGAAAGGGTACACAGGCGCGTCTTTTGGTGAAAAAACTTACTGAAACAAATTCTCATAAAGTTTTATTTTTTGAAACTGGAAAAAAATTCAGGGAATTTATGGAGTCTGATTCACACACAGCTAAGATTACAAAGGAAATAATCAATTCAGGAGGTTTGCTGCCAGAGTTTTTACCAATTTGGGTATGGACTGATTTTTTTGTAAAAAATCTGACAGGAAATGAACACTTGGTACTTGATGGAGTATCACGTGACAAAGACGAAGCTGATATTTTAGACAACGCTCTTAAGTTTTATAAAAGAGAAAAGCCATTTATAATCAATATAAACATGTCGCGAGAACGTGCGACTGAGCTGATGAAAGGCAGAGGGCGTGCTGATGATGAAGATGAAGATATTGCCAAAAGACATGATTGGTATGATTCTGATGTGGTTCCATCAATAGAATATTTTCGTACAAATCCAGACTACATATTTTTGGATATAGATGGTGAAAAAGCAATTGAAGAAGTGCAGGCTGAAATTTCAAATAAAATCGCTTCTGCCCAAGTAGAATAGTTTTATGAAACCGTACTCACAAAAAGAAATAGATTTGTTGAGAGAGGGTGGTAAAAGACTTGCTAATATTTTACACACAGTTGCGCGTGAAGTGCGACCAGGTGTAACAACAAAAGAATTAGACACTCTTGCCGAGAAATTAATTCGTGATGGTGGCGATGAGCCAGCCTTTTTAAACTATAAACCAGAGGGTGCCAGTAGGCCCTATCCGGCGAGTTTGTGCGTGTCTGTTAACAATGAGATCGTCCACGGTCTCCCGGGTGATAGAGTATTAGAGCAAGGTGATATCGTAGGACTTGATCTCGGTTTGACTCATGGCGGACTTGTCACAGATTCTGCAATTACAGTGCCTGTTGGAAATATAAGTAAGGAAAAACAGTGGCTCTCTGACGCCACACTAGGCGCCCTACACGCCGGTATTGATGCAGCACGTGCCGGGAACACTATTGGAGATATTGGGCACGCAATAGAGGAGTTTATAAAGCCATATGGTTATGGACTCATAGAAGAGCTTGGTGGGCATGGCGTTGGTAGGAAAGTGCACGAAGAGCCGTTTATCGCTAATTATGGCAAGAAAGGTACTGGTATGAAATTGATGCCTGGAGTGGTAATAGCTCTTGAGCCAATGTTTACTCTTGGAGGAAAAGATGTGATTTTGGCCAAAGATGGTTTCACATTTAAAACAGCCGATCGCTCTACATCTGCACATTTTGAACACACAATATTAATCACAGAAGACGAGCCAGAAATATTAACACAATTACAATAATGTTGATTTGGGGAGAGAGTGATGTTAGTATGTGTGAATTCAGTCATCGAAAATTAAATTTTCATTTTTTTAGTGATAGATTTTTGCACAAATTGCATTTATGAAAAACGAGATATAGCCTTAGCTACATTGAGTTTTGAATGGATGTAAGAGGTGTGAAAATATACACTAAAAATGTGGAAATTTTGTTTGAGGAGACTGATCTATTAATAAAATAAAATTTAAAGTAAAATGGAAAATCCAAAAGAAGAACAGACATTAATAATTATGAAGCCTGATTGTTTGCAGAGAAGTTTGGCTGGAGAAATCTTGCGCCGCTTTGAAAGAAAGGGCCTTAAGATTATTGGATTGAAGATGATGCAATTAGAAGATGCGGTTCTTGAGGCACATTATGCGCACATCAAAGACAAACCATTTTTTGGTGGGATTAAGAATTATATGAAATCTGCACCAGTTATCGTAATTGCACTTTCAGGAATTAATGCTGTTTCTGCCGTACGGCTGATCGTCGGACCAACTAAAGGGCAAGAAGCAGACGCAGGAAGTATTCGTGGAGACTTTTCAATCAGTGGGCAATCAAACATTGTACACGCATCAGATTCAGTTGAAAACGGAGAAAAAGAAATCGAAAGATTTTTCTCTAAAGAAGAATTGTTTGAGTATAAAAAGTTAGGCTACGAATATATCTACGCCGACGAGTCTTTCTAAAAAATAGAAATCATTTATTGGGTTACGTCAAAAGATATTATTCTTCAAAGTGAAAAAGAAGGTGCGGGCATAGCCCGCGCCTTCTTGCTTGACTATGAAATACAGAATGGAATATACTGCAAGTAGGGTTACCTGGGATATTATCTAGGTTAAACAAATTTTTAAGGGAGTCTAATCGCGCTGCGACAAGGTCGTAGTGTTGCGGACACCCACCTAGTATCACGCTAGGTTAATATTCTGGGAATCCTACATAAAAAATCTGCTTTTGCAGATTTTTTATGTAAGAGTCTCAGCAAACTGATAACTAATCATGAAAAATTCGCACTAAAGTTTTATTTGCGCGAATTTTTCATTATATATTCATGATATAATATATTCATGATTACTCCGAAACGCAAAACATTCGCCCTGCTAGCGGCGCTGTTGTATGTGATACTTACACTACATTTACTAGCGCTATATTTTTATTGGTATTGGATGTTCTGGTGGTATGACATATTACTACATTTTCTTGGTGGTTTGTGGCTTGGCGGTACCGCATTATGGTTTTTGCAGTATGTTAAAGAGAAGCCAATGAGTCGCTTTAAACAATATATGTTTCCTGTCGCTATGGTAATACTTATAGGGCTAGGATGGGAACTCTTTGAATTTAGTTTAGACACATTCGTTATTTTCCAAACAAATGATATCATAGATACTATAAGCGATTTGTGGATGGATGTTGCAGGAAGTCTCACAGCAACAATTTTTATGATAAAAAATTACAACTAATATGGAAGAAAATAATCAAAAAAGTAAAACAAAAAATACTTCAACCATAACATTCTATGGCGGTGCGAATACTGTAACCGGTTCTAATTTTATGTTTAAAGATGATGTTAGTGGCACTACAATACTTATTGACTGTGGACTCTTGCAAGGTAAAAAAATAGCAGCTGATGAAAACCGTAAGCCATTTGCATATGATCCGACTAAGGTTGATATTCTTTTTATTACACATGCGCACATTGATCACATCGGCCTTATTCCTAAGTTAGTAAAAGAGGGTTTTCATGGAAAAATTTACTCCACACCACCAACAAGAGAAATAGCAGAACACATGCTGGTAGACAGTATGGGTGTGCTCGGTAAAGAAGCGAAGCGTGATGGTTTGCCTGTAATCTATGATGCAGAAGATGTGCGCAAGGCAATGGCTTTGTGGGAAACGATTCCGTATCATAAGGCGACGGATATGCCTGGTGGATTTCAGATTACTCTACTCGACGCAGGGCATATACTAGGATCAGCAATGGTTGAAATTGTGCGCGATGGTAGAAAAATTGTATTTACTGGTGACCTTGGCAACTCACCAGCGCCACTTTTGCGCGATACTGAAAAGCTGAAAGGAGTGCACTATCTAATAATGGAAAGTGTATATGGAGATCGTAATCACGAAACAAGAGCCGAGCGAAAACAAATGCTTGAGGATGTGATTGAGGAGACTGTTCTAGCCGGTGGTACGCTTATGGTTCCAGCCTTTTCTCTTGAACGAACACAAATATTACTTTTCGAAATAAAAGACCTTGTTGATAATGGTCGCATTCCTAAAGTACCGATTTTTCTTGATTCGCCACTCGCTATAAAAGTTACGGGAGTATATAAAAAAAGTGCTGAATATTTTAACACCAATGCGCACGACATAGTAACTGGTGGTGAAGATGTGTTTAAATTTCCAAACCTAAAGTTTTCAATGGAAACAGAAGAGTCAAAAGCAATAGCTGGCGTGCCGAGTCCTAAAGTAATAATTGCTGGATCTGGAATGTCTAACGGCGGTCGTATTATTCACCACGAAAAAATGTATCTTCCAGATCCAAAAAATACACTATTGATAATTGGATATCAGGCAGCTGGCACACCAGGTAGAATGTTGGCAGACGGTGTGAAGAATGTAAAGATTTTAGGTACAGAAGTTCCTGTGAACGCTCGTATTGCAAAAATAAGTGGATATTCTGCACACAAAGATTCAGACGGACTTGTTGATCTTGTGAAAGACACGGCTGATTCGTTAGAAAAAGTATTTGTAACAATGGGTGAGCCCAAATCAGCAACCTTCCTTGCTCAAAGATTGCGAGATTACTTAGGAGTACAAGCGGTTCTTCCGGAGCAGTGGCAAAGTATACAGGTTGATGTGTAGAATCCCTGTCAGCTCTGTTTTTGGGTGCAAAATATGGTATAATCTTCTCAAGGTAATTTAAAAAATATTTTATAATATGTTAGAACAACAAAATAAACAAAAATTTAGAATTTGTGTATCTGGTGCTGCAGAAACTGGGCATTGCGGTATTGATGCGCTGGATAAAGCAAAAAATTTAGGACGCGAAATTGTGAAGCAAGACGGAATTCTTTTAACTGGCGCAACCACAGGTTTCCCACTATGGTCTGCCATGGGTGCTAAAGAGGAAGAAGGTGTTTCTATCGGTATTTCACCAGCGGCGTCTCCTAAAGAACATGTAGACGCGTACCGTCTACCACTTGAATACACTGATTTAATCATGTACACAGGATTTGGGTACGCCGGAAGAGATTTATTGCTCGTGCGTTCGTCAGAAGCAGTAATTGTTGGATGTGGACGTGTTGGAACAATACATGAATTTACAGTTGCCTTTGAAGATGATAAGCCAATTGGAGTATTGGAAGGAGATTGGGAAATGGATGAGACAATCAAAAGAATTATTGAAAAAAGTAATCGTAAGCATGAAAAGATTGTGTTTGATGCTGATCCTAAAACTTTAATAAAAAAGATCATTGCTTTAATCGAAGAAGATAGGGGCTCAGATAGAGAAACCTATAGCTACCGTCCAGCAGAAGATGCGGCAGCAAAGCCAGAAGTTAGAGGCTAAATAATTCAATTCTTTTTGAAAACCACCGACAAGTCGGTGGTTTTCATTTGCTATCTTGGGATGTACAATATACACATGAATGTAGAATTAGAAAAACTAGCTGAACAAATACGTATTTGTGAAAAATGTCCACTTGCTGAAGGACGCTTATATGCTGTGCCAGGGTCAGGTAGTGGAAAATCTGGAATTGTATTTATAGGCGAGGGGCCAGGCGCGAGAGAAGATAAGATTGGAGAACCATTTGTCGGTGCTGCTGGAAAATTTTTGGATGAAATGCTCGCTGACATTGGGCTCAAAAGAGCGGATGTGTTTATTACCAATATTGTGAAGTGTCGCCCACCAAACAACAGAGACCCTCTTCCTGATGAAGTGAAGATTTGTACAGAAAATTTTTTGTGGAAACAATTGGAAATCCTTAATCCAAAAGTAATTATTACGCTAGGTAGACATGCTATGCATAGATTTATTCCGTCCGACAAAAAGATAGGAGAGGTGCACGGTATGTTGTTTCATCTCACGAGCCCAAAAACAGATAAAAAGTTTAATATTTTACCACTCTATCATCCTGCCGCTGCATTATATAATGGAGGTCTGCGCAAAACACTTAAAGAAGATTTTCAAAATGTGCCTAAAATAATTAAGGAATTATAAAAAAGCCCCCGCCTAGTGCAATGGGACTCATGGGAGAAGTTTGGTCCCGATACAGCACGTTGGCGGAGGAAAACAGTGAGTGCACTCACTAAAACTAACGCAAATGGTTATATACACAGTATACCTTATTTTAATTTATAAAAAAAAGACCCATCCGGGGAGAGAGGGATGGGTCTGAAAAGCGCTGTTAGGCGCTGGAGGAGGATAGTTGGTTAATGTTCAACCTGTTACATATACTACACCATATCTGAAAAAAAGCAAGCCCCTAAAAAACAGCCGGAGTAGGCTGTTTTTTCGTATATTTATGCAACTTCCTTAACAATTTTTACAAATGTTTCAGGGTTGTTTTCTGCCAAATCTGCAAGAATTTTTCTATCAAGTGCAACTTCTTTCTTTTTAAGTGCACCGATTAGCTTGCTGTATGAGATGCCGTTTTCACGTGCTAGAGCATTTATCTTGATTTGCCATAAACGACGGAAGTCATTTTTCTTTTTACGACGGTGTGCAAAAGCGTGTACTCCAGCGTGAACAATAGCTTCCTTGGCTTGTCGTTCTTTTGTACTGCGTCCAAAACGATACCCTTTAACTGCTTTAAGGATATTGCGACGACGCTTCATTGATGTTGTTCCTCTTTTTACTCGCATGATTTTTAAGTTATTTTATATAATTATTTCTTTGGAAGAAATTGGCTCTTATCTTTATTGCTGATTTTAAACTCAACCGCTTTCTTTCCGTGTAGCTGTGTCTTACGAGACTGTTTTGCATTGAAATGGTTAAAGCCCGGTTTGCGCGCTAGCACCTTGCCGGTTTTTGTTACTTTAAGTCTTTTTGATAGTGATTTGTTTGTTTTTGTCATATTACTTATTTAAAAACTTTCATAAATTTTGGAAGTTTTACTTGCTCTTCTCTAATATTACGGTTAGACCCTTTGGGCTCTTCTTCGGACCATCAGCTATTTTATAGTTTTCGGTTATAAGTACCAAAAGTCTATCCATACGCTCTTTAAGAAAATCTTGCTTCATGTATTTAGCACGTCCTGCAAGGAAAAGATCAAGTTTGATACGGTGTCCTTCCTTAAGCCACTTAGAAGCATTCTTTGCCTTCAGGTTAAGGTCGTGTTCCCCAGTACCAATTTTTACCTGTAGTACTTTTGTTTCCGTTACACTTGCTTTTGCCTTAGTTTCCTTTTGCTTTTTCTTCTGATCGTACTGAAATTTTCCGTAATCGGTAATTTTAACAATCGGCGGCTTAGCATTTGGCGATATTTCAATAAGATCAAGCCCGTCAGCTTGTGCTTTGCTTATGGCCTCTCTTGTTGGCATTGTGCCGAGATTTTCCCCGTCGTCATTCAATACGCGTACTTCAGCGGCCCTTATTTGATTGTTTATTCTTACTTTCAAAATACTTTAAAAAATCCCGATTTCGGGATAATGGTGATATATTACAGGAGTTATGCAAATAAGTCAAATTCATGACAGGGTCATATAATATAGACTTTTTGACTATAATATGCGATTATTTGAGCAGTTTGATCCCTTAAGCAGCCAAGGAGATATCATGGATATATTCACTCTAATTATTTTGTGGGTAGTAATAGGCATTCTTGTGGGTAAATATAGATGGGAACTTGCCTATGGTGTGGATTTTAAAAATTTGAAATTAGGTGATCGTTTTTTGCTTTCGATAAATTGGCCAGTCACGTATGTTGTGTGCGGCCCGGATATTTCGTGGTTTATCAGACATCCTAAAAAGCCATCACTTGCTTTTGATTGTTTTTCTGATGAAGATGCATTTATCAAAACATTTGAGACTAAATATGGATATTGTGCAGCCATGATGTTTTGGGGGTTTCCTTGTTTCATATTTTCAACTACTGTCTTTGTGCTTGGTTGCATCTTAAGGATTATGTATGAAATGTTAGTACCTGTTTATAAAATATGCATGTGGTGCATTAAATGCATCATATAGTAATAATGATGAATATGTTGTATTGTTAATACTGCTCGGGATGAGCAGTATTTTTTATGGAAAAAGTCAAATTAAATCAGTATATAGCTCAGGCCACTGGCATGTCCCGTAGGGAGGCCAGTGAGGAGATAAAAGCTGGGAAAATCAAGATAAATGGGCGCAAAGCTCTTTTTTGGGAGGAAATTGACCCTAAAGAGGACAGTATTCTATACCAAGGCAAGAAAATCACCTTACCAGAGCATACTACTACAATTATCCTAAATAAGCCTGTTGGGTATGTAACAACCCGAGATGATGAATTTGGAAGGGATATCGTGATGGATTTGTTGCCAGAAAATTTACAATACCTAAAACCGGTTGGCCGACTTGATGCGGATAGTGAAGGTCTGCTTATCCTCACTGATGACGGAGATAAGATATATGAATGGACACATCCAAAATTTGAACACGAAAAAGAATACGTCTTAACGCTCAAAAAACCAATTACCGAAGAATTGCTGCAAAAATTTATAAAGGGTGTGAAGCTACAGGAGGGAATTGCCGTGGCTGACTATGTAGAGCCTATCTGGAAATCTCATTCCGGCTCTATGTCTCCAAATTTTGCTCGGAAACTCGTAAAAAATTCTTCAAAATATCCCGATATTCCTCAGAAATTTTTTACTTCGTCCCGAACCAAATTTGAAAACATATCCTCGAAAGCAGATTCCCAGACAGGCTCTGAAAAGATCAGTACAAAAGAATTAAACATAGTGATCCACCAAGGATGGAAGAGGCAACTGCGCCGCATGGCAGAAAAATGCGGGAATGAAGTGACAAAACTAAAGCGTATTCGTATGGGAGACATTACTCTAGATGACTTGCCAAGTGGTGAGTGGAAGAAGGTTGATTTGTAATGTCTCGTTGATATAAATTATTTTTGGTGTATAAATATCTTAACAAATCATTTTTATAATAATTTAATAACACCTCTATGAAGAATAAAATATTTAGCAAGGGTCTCTATTTCTTAATTTTTACGGCAATTTTTGCTGTTTTGCCTTTATCTGCTTCAGCTGCAACATATGTGAGCGGCACAATTTCCACCGATACCGTTTGGACTGCTTCAAGTAGTCCGTATGTGGTGCAGGGTATTGTTGCTTTGGATCAATACAGAACTCTTACAATAGAACCTGGTGTGGTTGTTAAATTTGATACTGGCGCATTGTTGCATGCACACGGTACACTTAACGCTCAAGGTACCACAGAAGACAAAATATATTTCACCTCAATCAAAGACGACAGTATCGGTGGCGACACAAATGGAGATGGAGATGCTTCAGTGGCAGCGCCTGGTGATTGGGGTTTTTTAAATATTTCTACCTATCTGCCACGCAGTCCCCTTTCTTCCATTAAAAATATAGTGGTTCGATATGGTGGAGGTGTTGATTATAATACTACCGGTGCAGCGGTTATAATTTCTGATTCCGGGCTAGAGTCTATAGATAATTCTGAATTTGCATACAATAAAGTTGGACTTTACAACGAGTATGACAGTGTTGAGATAACTAATAGTAATTTTCATCACAATGAAATCGGTGTGTATTCAGCTCCAAGACATCGTGGTTGGGGTGCGACAAGAATACTTACTTTTAATAACAACACAATTTCTGACAACTCATTATACGGGGTAGATATAGGATATTACAAGCCAACTTACGGTGTTGTGTCCAGTAGTTTTGATTTTAATAATAATATTTTCACAAATAATCCAACAGCTTTGCGTGTGTATAGTAATACTATATTATCTCATTCAAACAATTCTGCTTCTGGTGGTGATAAAAATGGAATATTAATTGGTGATGGAATACATCCAAATACAAATTGGAATGCCGATAATATTCCATATATTATTGATGGTAATATTTATTATCGCGGTGGTACTCTTACCATTGATCCTGGAACTGTAATTAAATTTACTTCTCCCGAATCTATTTTAGATATACATGCTCGTGTTTTTCTTCATATAAATGGAACTCAAGATGAACCAGTTTATTTTACTTCTATCAAAGACGATAGTGTCGGTGGCGACACAAATGGAGATGGGTCTGCTTCAGTACCAGCAGCAGGTGACTGGGGATATGTTTCTATAGGAGAGGGATCTTCTAATATAGGTTTGGATATAAATTATATGAAAGTGCGCTATGGAGGTGGCTCTTTTTTCCGAAATAATATTTACCCTGCTCTAGCCCTGTCTTTTAATTGGTATCAATATACTTTAGTTAAAGATTATTACTTGGAAAACATTGAAGTTTCAAATAGTAAATCTGGTCTCTATGTGCATTCTGTTAAACACAGATTTCATCTTTCAAACAGTAGTATCCACGATAATGAAGACTATGGGCTGTATGCATATACATATTTTAGATACGGACCTAACGGAGAAGTAGATGCACAAAATAACTGGTGGGGAGATGCTTCAGGGCCATATCAAGTGGATCAAAATCCTTCTGGTCTTGGAAATGAAATTTCTGGTGATGTCCCAACAAATGCATCATTTGATCCATGGCTTACAGAGGATCCGCTTGTTTCAACACCAACATGCTGTTCTAGTGTGGTGTTTTTGCCAGGTTTGGAAGCAAGTCGTTTGTACCGACCTGGGTTAACGCTATTTTCAGAAGACCAATTATGGTATCCGAATACCACAAACGATATACAAAACCTCTCACTCTCTACAACCACTGGTGAGAGTATTGATCCAAATGTTTACACGCGTGATGTGCTTGATGAGGTTGCTGGGACAGTAAATATATACAAAGGCTTTTTGTCTGATATGAATAAGCTTGTAGATTCTGGAACAATAGCGCAATTTGAACCTATGCCATACGATTGGCGTAAAGATCAGAAAGATGTTGCAATGCAACCTGTTGTGATTGGAAGAAATGGAGAAAGTTATTCAATGGTACAAAAGATTGAAGAATTGGCGTCGACATCACAAACAGGAAAAGTTACGATCATAACACACAGTAACGGAGGGTTAGTTGCAAAAGAGCTTATTGAATTACTTCGTAAGGCTGGAAAGAGTTCTTTGGTGGAACAGCTTATTATGGTAGCAGCACCAGAATTAGGAACACCAAAAGCGGTTTTGTTAATGTTGCATGGAGAAAATCTTACTGGGCCACCTGATTATGTAAACACTCGTGAACTCGGAGAAAATATGAAAAGTGCGTACACCCTCCTGCCTTCCAGTGCGTATTTTGATCCGAGTAGAACAGGATTATTACCTAGTCAAAATATTATAGAATTTAGTACTACAACTTCCGCAACGCAATATTTCCGCGATTTGTATGGAGAGAGTATTTCAGATTACGATACATTACGAAAGTTCTTGCTTGGGGACAATGGATTGCGTATCGAGCCTATAGCGAGTGCAGTCAGTGAGCCAAATGTTCTGAAAGAAAATTTCTTGGAGAATGCTGAAACTCGCCACAGTTTTCAAGATACATGGACTCCTCCTGAAGATATTAAAGTAACAGAGATTGTTGGATGGGGCCTTGATACTGTGAATGGAATTCGTTATGATGCAACACAAAAAACCATATGTAATGAAGACAAGTCTGTATGCACCAAACAAGATATTATTGATCCGCAACCATTAGTTACTGTAAATGGAGACGGAACGGTTGTGCATTTGTCGGCAGAGGCGACAGAAGGAGCGGATAGGTATTGGGTTGATATAAGCGAGTATAATGCAGGACCAAAAGTTAATCGTGATCATAAAAATATTCTAGAAGTTAAACCCTTAATTGCTCTTTTGTCTACTCTTGTTAAAAATGATGAGGTTACAATTCTGCCTGATGACTATATAAAATCAGATCAGCCACAACTTTCTGATGCAGAGTCACGATTGCGCATCGGTGTTCATTCACCTGTAACGCTACATCTTTATGACAACTATGGTCGTCACACAGGACCAGCTGTAAATCCAGATCCAGACTCAGATCTTCCATTTGTAGAAGAGCAGATTCCAAATACTTACTATTGGAATATTGGAGAAGGTCAGTATGCAGGTGTTGGTGTAGACACAATAACTACAATAAAATTAACAGGGAAAAAACTCGGCACATTTACTGTTGATATTGATGAGGTTGTTGGTGATGAGTCTGTATCCACAAACATATTTGCTAATATACCAACTACTGAAAATACTATCGCACATATTGCAGTGGGTGAAACAGTACATACACCAGTACTTCTGGTTGATATAGATGGTGATGATAATAATGATGTAGAAATCAACCCTAATGAAGAAGTGTCTGACACAGACTATCTTGTACTTTTGCGCGGCGTCATAACAACAATGGATTTGTCAGAGAAAAAAGAGGAAAAGCTTATTAAAGCAATAGATCGTATTCTTAAGTCTGTTGAGAAAGAAGAAAAGTGTGTAAACAAAAAAGAAGAAAATGCACAAAAGAAGTGTGATATACATTTTGATCATAAGTTTGGAAAAAGGTTTGACTACTTTGTAAAAATAATTGAAAAATTTGAAGAACGAGAAATATTGTCTGATATCGAAGCGAGAGAACTAATTGATGTTATTGGTAAAATTGAGGGTGAGATGGTAATATAAATGTATGTTGAATCATAAAAAAGTCGCAATATTTTTGTTTACAGCAACCGTCATTATAAATTATATTGTCTATTTAATCTGGGAACCTCCATACGATAGTTTGTGCGGTGGTGGAATTCATGAAAATAGAGATTGTGTTAATTTAATAAACAACTTAAGCGAACCTGTTTTTTGGTCTTTTCTAGCACTTCTTCCAGTTACTATAGCTCTTTTCTTCCTACGTCGTGAAGTATTTGTGGCTTGGGTAAAGTTTGCAGCTATTGGATTTCCTATAATGCTTGCAGGACTTCTCTATACATTCAACATGCCACAATCTACAGGATCATTTATGGGAGGTCCATCAGAATCAGAAATTGCATCTGTTGTTCTTCCAGGCCTCTTCCTCATTATCTCCCTCTTAATCATCGCAATAAAATCTTGGAAGTTGAGGAAAATGAATGGTGCTGAATAAATATAAAATACAACAAAAAACCGCCCTCAAGCGGTTTTTTTATACCCACAGGGCACAGGTATAAATTAATCGGCTCAACCGGGTTGAGCCGATTAATAGTTTGAAGAATATGGGTTTTTTGACACTCAAATATCACAGGCCAAATGGATATTCAACACGGACTTAAAACAGATATACAAGAAAAATTAAAAATTGCTCAAAAGGAATTCAGTAAAGAAAAACAAGATAATGCTATTAAGAAGCTTGATGATACAATAAGAAAACTAGAGGATGAAGTTCATCAAAATATTAAGCGTACTGAAAAAGAGAAAAAGATAAAAATATCAACAGAAGATGCACAAAAATTGATTGATATTATTGTGAAAATAATAGATGGAATGGTATAATAAAAGTAATGTATAAAAGAAATATTATAAAATACCTTGAGATATCTTTTGTTGGAATTATTCTTAGTCTAATATTGTTAAATGCACCAGAAATTGGTTTTTGTGTTAATTGTTACGGTTTGGCAGATGTTGGGCAGCCTTTAAGTTTGTTGTTTTTGTCACTCGTTGTTATTTTTACGTTTTTGTTTTTCGCAAAGAAGATGGTTTTCACAACATGGAAAAAGTTTGCAATTCCATACCTCATATTTTCCACGATCATTCTTCTAATACCATCTGGTGGCATGGGTGGATTTATGGGGGGAGGGCCTGACAATGAATTTTTTGCAATAATACTTTCTGGTCTCTTCCTCATAATCTCCCTCCTAATCATCGCGATAAAATCTTGGAAGTTGAGGAAAATGAATGGTGCTGAATAAATACAAAACTCAACAACAAAAAACCGCCCTCAAGCGGTTTTTTGTTGTTGGAAATATCGTTCTAAATTAAAGAAATGGGTGAGGTGTTGACGAAATAGTGTATATGTGATAATGTTTACTTCAGAAATTTCCCATTCAATAAAACTCTATAGGAGTTTCAGATGAAAAAAACTGATTTGGAAAAATTGAGAAGTGGGCCTAGTAGCAGAGTCCGTGAAAGTGCTGGTACGAATGCTTTTGTAGTAACTGAAAAACTTGGGCTACACGAAGCAACCGTTCAAAGAACCTTAAGAATAATGAACCCGCTTGAATGGTTGGCCAACGGCAAACCATTCGACAAGATTGGTGATTTAAGGAGTGGTGACACTCTTAAACATGTAACTTTCGGTAGTACTTTTGTAGTAGAAGAAGTTGGTGAAATTTCTGCTTTCTCTGTAGAAACAAAAACTATCAATCTCAACAATTTTGATCAATGGGATATTATTTCTTAATTTAAGTACTTGTTGATAGAGGCCGTTCGCTTGAACGGCCTTTTTTATATTTACACAACCAGACGGAGGAATGTTACGTTTGTGTGGTAAGTATCGTTCTAAATTAAAGAAATGGGTGAGGTGTTGATATAAATTGCTTTTAGGTGTATAAACAATATTAGTAAGTATATTTGCTAATGAGGATTGTGACGGAAAGATAGGGTCACAAGCAAGATTTTGTGGTGGGTCCATTGATGTCAAAAAAGATGTTGATTCTTGGCGGTGTCAATTACAGTATAATAGGAGATGTGAAATGAGCTACAAGGCAAGAGCTACTACCGACGGAAAAGGTATGCGTCCGATATGCGGAGGATTATTTCGTACGGATCTTAAAGCTCAATCTTTAGGGCAGGCTGGAGTAGACATTTGGTCGATTGATATTACTCTTTACTCAACCATATTGGTTAAGTTACTCAATCAAGATAAATTTAATCTGTTGGCCAGTCGGCTAATAAATGTTGAGGGGTACCACCCAAATACTGAAGTGATGGCTGGTCATAAACCAAGTCTTACTGCCATTGAAATTGGCGATAAAAAATATCGTGCGCGTGGGAATACTATTTATGAAAAAAAAGTATAAAGGCTCACGTTGCAAATGGCCCTGCTTGAGTTTAAGTAGGGCTATTCTTTTTATAAACTTGCTTTTTTATATAAATTAATCGGCTCAACCGGGTTGAGCCGATTAATAGATTCGAGAATATGGGTTTTTTGAATATTTATTTTGACTTTTCTGCCATATCAGTACCAGCTACCCAGCCGGTGGTCCAGCAGAGTTGTAGAGAGAAGCCTCCTGACGGACGATTGATGTCTAATATATCACCGAGTAGATATAGGTTTGGATATAATTTTGAGGTCATGTTTTTAAAATTAACCTCTTCAAGGATGATGCCACCGTCTGTAACGACGGCTTTTTTGTGTCCGAGTGTACCTGTGATTTCAAATGTTAGATTTTTAAGTTTTTTCACAAGAGTTTTTCGCTCTTCTTTTGTGATGGAGTTGATTTCTAAATCGTCCATTTTAACATCTGGTAGATTTAATATTTCTCTCGCCAAGTTCTCCGGAAGTAATTCAGGTAGTACGTTTCTCAACTTTTTATTTTTGTTTTGTTCAAAAAGTTTTAATACTCTCTTATCTAAAACATTTTCTTCTGTATCGGGGAAAAGATCAATAGATGCTTCCACTGCACCTTTCTTTAACAGCTCCTTCACTTCGTATGCAGAATTTAAAATGAGCGGTCCTGAAACACCAAAGTGTGTGAAAAGAATTTTACCAGTCTTTTTGAGTGCAGATTTACCCTTTTGCATAAAGCGGATAGTCATGAATGAAAGATCCAGCCCAGATAATCTATGTACCCACTCATCAGATGTAGTAAGTGGTACTACGTTTGGATTTGGCTCTTTGATTGTGTGCCCTAGGTTTTTTAGGAAGTTGAAACCGTCACCACTTGATCCTGTTTGAGGTGCAGCAACACCACCCGTTGCGATTGCAAAATTTTCTGCAGAAAATTCAGCTCCTTTTTTGGTGGTGATTGATACAATCTTGTCTCCATCTTTATTTATAGATGCCACGCGGTTGTTTGTGATTATTTCCACATCATTTCTGCGCATGTATTGTTCAAGTACTAAGAATACATCAGACGCCTTTTGTGATTTTGGAAATACTCTGTTGCGGGCCTCTGTTACTAAAGGTAGTTTAAGATTTTCAAAGAATGTAAAAGTATCTTTCGCAGAGAATTTTGAAAAGGGGGAGTATAGAAAATCTTTTGCACTTGGGAAATTATCTAAGAATTTACGCACATCAAATTCGGCGTTGGTGATATTGCACCTGCCGCCGCCTGTTATTTTAAGCTTTTCCCCAAGCTTTTTATTACGTTCAATAAGTAGTACTTTTGCACCCAGCTCTGCAGCGCGTCCTGCCATCATCATTCCGGATGGCCCGCCACCTATTACTATTAGATCGTATTGTCCTTTTCTGTTATTTGCCATAATGAGTGCAGTGTAGCATTATTTTATATAATTACTAGGTTATTTTATTTAAATACCCATTAAAAAAGGCCCCGAGTTGCTCGGGGCCTCTCCGATTACTGTAATCGGGTTAGTTTTTGGACTTGTCTACAAGCTTATTGGCCGTGATCCAGGGCATCATGGCACGCAGGTCTGCACCCACTGTTTCAATCTGATGCTCTGCATTCAGATGGCGGCGGGCTGTCATCTCAGGATAGTTGGTCTGACCTTCCAGAATGAAGCGTTTGGCATATTCGCCATTCTGGATATTATCCAGCGCTTCACGCATTGCATCACGACTTTGCTGATTGATGATCTTGGGGCCGGTGACGTACTCACCATACTCCGCATTATTGGAGATGGAGTAGTTCATATTGGCGATACCGCCTTCGAACATTAGATCCACGATTAGCTTCATCTCATGCAGGCATTCAAAGTAGGCCATTTCCGGCTCATAACCACCCTCAACCAGTGTCTCAAAACCAGCCTTGATTAGTTCAACGGCGCCACCACAGAGTACGGCCTGCTCACCGAACAAGTCGGTCTCGGTCTCATCCCTGAAGGTGGTTTCGATGATGCCGGTACGGCCGCCACCTATAGCAGAGGCATAAGATAGTGCAACGTGCCTGGCACGGTCGGAGACATCCTGATGAACGGCAATCAGATCCGGGACACCTCTCTCTATGACGAACTCACTACGCACGGTGTGACCTGGCGCCTTGGGTGCGATCATGATGACGTCCAAATCGGGACGTGGTACGACTTGGTTATACAGAACACTGAAGCCGTGTGCGAATGCCAGGGTCGCCCCTTCCTTCAGGTTGGGCTCGATCTGCTCCTTATAGAGCTGACCTTGGAACTCGTCCGGAGTCAGTATCATGACCAAGTCGGCACCTTTCACTGCTTCCTCGACAGAGGCCACTTTTAGGCCGCAGGCCTCAGCCTTGGCTACGGATGTGGAGTCAAGACGCAGACCTACTGTCACATCCACTCCGGAATCCTTCAGGTTGTTGGCGTGTGCGTGGCCTTGGGAGCCGTAGCCAATGATTGCAACTTTTTTACGTTGGATTATCCCAAGATCGCAATTTCTATCATAAGATATCTTCATCGTCACTTCCTTTTATTAAGAACAATGTAAATGTTTGTTGATTATCAACAAACACAGTTTTTACACCTCGGTAAAGCTACATGTAGTATAAGAATAAATCGGGTTGTGTCAAATATCCTCTCTAAACACTATGATTTTGTAGTTATTGCGCAAAGTGGGTGCGGGGGTGTACAATAATAGTAAATTAATCTTATTACTAATAATCTAATAAACATATTATGACTAAATTAAAACAATTTTTTACTGCTACACTTGCCGTTGCAGTACTTATGCCAGTCTTGGCATTTGGTGCCACTATTGAAGCAGGCGAGGAGGTTTTTATAAAAAAGGGTGAAAATATCAGAGATAATGTATATGCTGCTGGCGGGAATGTTTCTGTGAGCAGTGCCGTATTTGGTGATTTGCTTACTGCTGGCGGTAATATTCTAATTTCAGAAAATGTGTCTGAAGATATCGCGGCGGCTGGTGGCGCTATTACAATTCTAGGTGATAGCAATGGAGATGTGCGTGTTGCCGGTGGGAACGTTTTGATTGCTGGTGATGTTGCTGGTGATTTGATTGTGGCTGGTGGTACCGTTACTGTTTCTTCTGATGTTTCTATCGGAAAAGATTTGGTGCTTGCTGGTGGACAGGTTTTATTTGATGGGAATGTTGCCGGAGATGCGCAGATTGCCGGAGGAATTGTGACTCTAAACGGTCACATAAAAGGAAATGTAAAAGCAGATATTGATGAGAAATTAACAATAGGTGACAGTGCTGTAATTGATGGAACTTTGGAATACGGCGCACGAAGTGAAGAAGTATTGGTCATTAGTGACAACGCAACAATAACAGGAGAGATCACATTTAAAGAAATGGAAAGAGTGAACACGGAAGGTGTGAAAAATTTTGTATTTGCAGCTGTTGGCGCTTTTGTACTCTTCAAACTAATTTCGTTCATTGTTGTAGCACTTATACTTGTGCTGCTCTTTAGAAATTTCTCAAATAAGGTTGTTGAGAAAGCCGTGCGTAAGCCACTCAAAATGCTCGGGAAAGGATTTGCAGTGCTCGTGCTCGTGCCCGTTGCGTCAGCAATACTATTTGCAACATTATTTGGCGCACCTCTTGCTTTAATAGCTTTGTCTATATATGGATTACTTCTAATTCTTTCTAGTATATACGGCGGTGTTGTTGTTGGAGCATGGCTTGCTGGTCTAATAAGTAAATCAGATCGTGTAAAAATAACATGGCAGAATGTAATTGGAGGTATGTTTTTAATTACAGTGGTGAAATTCATACCGCTTATCGGATGGATTGCATGCCTGCTTGTGCTTTTGGTTACACTTGGAAGTATTTCACACATAGCGAGTAAAAAAATGTGGGGAGATAGATAAGTATTAATCTTTGTAAGAAAAGTTATGGAAACAAAATCAAAAATAAAGGAAATAATTGTATACTCAACACCACCATGTCCATATTGCAAAATGGCAAAACAATTACTTTCAGAAAAAGGAATTGAATATAGCGAAGTGGATGTTTCAACACAAGATGGTCTTAAGGCAATGCAGACAAAAGGAGATTTCAGAACAGTGCCTCAAATATTCATAGGCGAAGAGCATATTGGTGGATATGATGAATTGTCAAAATTGAATAATGAAGGAAGGTTAGACGACATGCTGAAAGAATAAAACGTAATATTAAAAAACTCCCGAGCTTGCTCGGGGGTTTTTAATATATAAAGACAAAAAGCTGGCATATAGACGAAATGAATCGTTTTTATGCCAGCTCATGGTATACCTTGGTTGTACTAGATATCTATTTTATTATCTGGACGCTTTGGAGTATGCCGCACATTACTGTGTGGCGAATAAATCTCTTAGCGTCAAAGCCTTCTAGTATTGTCGCAAGGTATTTCCTAAAGAAGTCGTGCCCCCATATCCCGTGTTCAACTGCACAAAGCAGGCTGTCTGCGTTTATGGGTCCGACATCAATTGCATTTCCATTTGGGGCACACATTTGCACCACTGCATTGAAGTGTGCTGCATTCCCAGGTTTTTTTAAGCCATCTTTAGCAAAAACTATAATTAATTTGTTGCCTGGCTTAGCTTTTGTGATGATTGTACGTATTTCGTCTGGAGACATCCCGACACACTCTGGTTGAGTATTCATCACGATCACCTTTACAATTAAAACATCATAAAAGAAAGGAAGTGCAAGGAGAGCATGTTTGGAAACTGTTGACGTTGCGAGAAATTGTATTGTGAGGCGAGAATGTGGTGAGGAAAACGAGTCATAGCCGTAGCTATGATGAGTTTTTTGAACCGTCATTCGCAGCCCATAATACGATTTTGCAGTAGTCTAGAGTTTCCTAAATATGCTCGCGGTTAAAAACACCTAACCTACCTATACTGTACAATGGATTAAAATAATATGTCAAGCAATAATTGTTTGTTTTGTGTATAATATTACATAATATGAGAGAAGAACAAGAAATAAGAAAATCATTTAAAGTTGAGGTGAATAAAACAGGATTTCTTCGCGTGAGCTTTTTTGAAGATATAATAGATATAGAAGAAAATGCACGACGTGCAGAATTGGTTGCTGCTGATTTTTACAATATTTTTGATAGAGAACCTGATAAAAAATTTAATATACTTATTGATATATCAAAAATGAACAAAAGTCATATATCTGAAAAAGCAAACGAAATATATAGAAATGTTGCTAGAAGAGAGCAGGTTATAAAAGTTGCAATTATCGGCAGGCCAGGACTTCAATCTCGTGTTTTGTCGTTCGTACTGCCTTTTATGAAGGGTGAAGGTAAAAAAGTTTTGTGGTTTTTGGATGAAAAAAAAGCTGTCTCGTGGCTCGGAATCAGTAAAGAATAATTATTAGTTAATATATAAATTATCATGGATAGAAAAAATATACTTACTTTAATAATCGCTGTTCTTGCTGTTGTTGGCGCTGTCTATTTCCTCGCACCAACACTCCTGAATAATGTAGATCGATTGCCTGCAGAGGAAGAGATTCAAGAAGAAATCGATGAACAAGTCGGCATTGAAACAGTTTCTTTGGATCCAGAAAGAATAGACAGAGAAGTGTTTGTTGGCGAAGCTATACTTGTAGATGTGAGAACGGATGCTGAGCTGGAAGAAACTGGATATGCAGCTAACTCAATACATTTTGATCTTGCGCGTCTTGAGGCGGGTGAACTCCCAGAATTTCCACAAGATATAAAAGTGTATACATACTGTAAAGCAGGTACGCGTGCTGGTAAGGCAAATGACATCCTTGAAGCCAATGGATTTACTAATGTAGTAAATATCGGCGGGCTGATTGACTGGGAGCAAGCTGGCGGGCTTGTTGTGAAAGAATAAGCGAGCTAATTGACTTATTGTATAGAGTATGTTAATATCAACATACTTTTATTGAAGACGTTTCAGCAGGTTTACAGACCTGATACTTGAAGACCTCTTTATAGGGGTCTTTTTGTATGTAGTATTGATGTCTAAATTTCTCTATGTACAGATACGGTTATAAATACAGTTTAAAAATAAAATGATGAAAACTAAAACATCCGCAAAGCGGTACAGTGGCGGCCCTCGTTCTAAGGGCAATTCTCCACGAAAAAGAAAATTTTCAGGATCTTTTCGAAAAGGTCCTTCTTCTGGTGGGCGAAAATCACAAGGGGGTAGATCACAAGGTGGTAGAGGTAGATACAATAGTAAAAAGAAAACGAGTTTTGATTATAATTTGTTTATAAATAAAGCGGTGACATCAACAGAAACCGTTGAGCATTTTGTGCCTGACAACGCTTTTGCTGATTTTGATGTTGATAAGCAAATAAAAGAAACACTTGCGAATCGTGGGTACGAAAACCCAACTCCAATTCAAGATAAAATTATTCCTCATATTTTAAAAGGTGAGGATGTTGTTGGTCTTGCAAATACTGGTACAGGTAAAACAGCAGCATTTCTTATACCTATCATTCACAAATTATTGAATAATAGAAAACAAAGAGTATTGATACTTGCGCCAACACGAGAGCTGGCACTTCAGATAGATGAGGAATTGAGCATTTTCGCAAAAAAATTGCATTTGTGTTCGGTTGTTTGTGTTGGTGGTGTGCGCATCGGTGGACAGATAAAGCAATTAAGATCACATAATCATTTCATCATAGGAACACCAGGGCGTGTTATAGATTTAATGAAACAAAAGTATCTTAATCTTTCAGACGTAAAGACTGTGGTATTAGATGAGGCTGATAGAATGCTAGACATGGGATTCATTAATGATATACGGTTTATCTTGGGGCAGGTTCCAGAAGAGCGACAATCACTTTGTTTTTCAGCAACCATGGCGCCAGAAATAGAAAGATTGGTAAAAGATTTTCTAATTGAGCCGGTTAAGATATCAGTGAAGACTCGAGATACATCAAAAAATATTGATCAAGATATTGTGCGTATTGGCGGGAGAGATAAAACGGATATTCTTTCAGGCTATCTTGCACAGGATGAGTTTAAAAAGGTTATTGTGTTTGGGCGAACTAAGCATGGCGTAAGAAAACTTTCTACCGTGCTAAATAAACGCGGATTAAATACAGAATCAATTCATGGAGACAAGAGTCACGTACAAAGACAATTGGCACTTAGGAAATTTAAAGAAGGTCGCTTAACGGCGCTTGTTGCAACTGATGTTGCTGCACGTGGACTTGATATCAGCGGAGTTACACACGTGATTAATTATGATCTTCCTGAAAGTTATGATGATTATGTGCACCGCATCGGTAGAACAGGCCGAGGTGAGAATAAAGGAAAGGCACTCACATTTGTTGGATAGGCAAATTTTGCAACGCAAAATTTTTGACCAAAAGAAAAAATTTAAAAATAGCCATGTTTATCGCATGGCTGTTTTTTATTCAGTATTTATTTGATGAAATATGTAATTCCTGTATTATTAAGTAGATATATTTCGCGCTTATTATTTGCGATAAATGTAATTAAATCTATATGAAATACCGCATACTTATTATTGAAGATGATAAATTTTTCAGAAATATCGTAACTCATAAATTTGAGGAATCAGATTTGGTTGAGGTTGATTTTTTGGAAAATGGAAAGGGGGCTGTAGAAAAGATAAAGAAATACACGCCAGATCTTGTATTGTTAGACTTACTAATGCCTGATGTTGGTGGATATGAAACTCTCAAAGCCGTTCGTTTTGATGAGGATGTGAAAGATACACCAATAATAATTTTGAGTAATCTTAGCAAGCAAGAAGATATAGACAAATGTAAAGCATATGGGAGCGTTGATTTTATGGTGAAGGCCATGAGCTCACCTCAGGAGATAGTTGATAGGACACTTGAGTTTTTGGAAGGGCAGGCGAAGCAATAAATTATTTGAAAACAACCACGCGGAAGCGTGGTTGTTTTTTTGTTTGTGGACTGGAATATACAATTTAATATTCCTCAGTAGTATTTAGAAAATATTCAGCAAAAAAATGATTTTTTGATTTTGAAAGCAATTTGATTATTTGTGCAACACCAGGCATAAGTTTTCTTTGCTTCATATCATTTGTACTCATCCATGAACAAGTTCCTATAGATGAATCTTCTATAAATTTTCCAACAATATTTTTTCCTACAAAAATATGACAGAGCATGTGTGTGATTAATTTTTCCTCATCGCTAATATGTAAATAGATATCTCCTCTATGTTTCAAGACCCCTGTTAAACCAACTTTTTCTTTTAATTCACGCCCTGCGCTTTCTTGTATTCTCTCTTCAAGATGAATTTTTCCATAGGGGAATCCGAACTGGTTAATCAGAGGTTGACGCTTTCTCTTGTAGATAAGATACTCACCTTTTTTGTTTGTTAAGACTAAAAGGGTCACGATTTTTGGCTGAATGCGCTCGTCAAAGCTTTTCAGAGTCACCCTGTCTACATATTGTTTACCTTTTGCAGATAGAACATACGCGCCTGTTTGTTTAGAAATGTAGCCACTGGAAATTATCTTTTTCAGGTGATACATGAACATATTTCCTTCAACCGATTTTGGTTTCAGGTCTCTATATCTTGCTTTTCCGAGTAATGTGAGTTTTTTCAATATGTGTTTTTGTAAATCGTGCATAGTAGTTAGAGTATACGTAAAACTCAATTTGAGTCAATTTTTTTTGACTAGACTCCATATAAGGTCGAGGGCTATCATGATTATGGGTGTTCTTTTCAAAAGCATAGGAGATGATCATGACATGCATAGATCGTATTTATAGTGTATCCGCACTGGTCGGATCCGGAACCTGTAATGGGAAATGTGCCTTTTGCGCTGGTGAGTATTTGCGACCTCAGGCAGAAAATCCCGATACGGAAAAGTATTGGAAAAATTTTAAGTCTGCGATCAGGCTTTGTGCGAGATATGGCGGGTGGTCTTTATCGCTCACAAGTAGCGGTGAGCCGACTTGCGATCCGAATGCGGTAACAAAAGCGCTTGAAGCTTATCAAGAGTGTGCGCAAGAAGGCGCCTACTTTCCTAATGTAAATTTGTTTACGAATGGAATTGAATTCGGTAGAGACAAATTTTGCGATAAATGGTTGCCAATTTGGAAGGGTCTTGGTCTGACAAATATTGCCGTCTCAATACACTCCACAAGTATTGAAAAGCAAGCTGAAGCTTATGGTCTACCAAAGTACCCAGAGTTTAACACCATATTCAACAATATTCGCAAACATGGTGTTGGGCTAAGGTGCACATTGTTGCTAAGAAAAGGAGAGGTGGATAATGCTGCTCGTTATAAAGAAGCTGTTCATCATTTGATAGAGCGACATGGTGTAGACAACATTACGTCTTGGCCCGTAGCTGAACCAGATGGTGTACGAAGTGAATTTACTCCATCACGGCTTGGTATGCTATCAATACGTAATTGGCTTAGGAAAAATACCATATTGTGCCACGGGCATTCGTGGGGTGGTGGAGTCTATGACTACAATGGCAACATTCTCAGACTGACCGACTATGTGACAAAACATAATCGACGAAAGGATTTTGTGAGGCAGCTCGTAGTGTTCCAGGATGGAACAGTTGCTTATTCGTGGATTAAAGAAGGTGCGTTGTGCATGAAGTAACATATTCGGGCGGTGGATGTATTTATGTTCATCGCCCATTATTGTTTATCCGACTACTTATATGAGGTGAGTTATGGAAAATAGTCTTTCACTTTTTGTTGGTACAAGAAAATGCAATGCTCATTGTGGACACTGTGCTGGCAAGGTTCATCGTAGGCATGCTCCTACCAAAGATGGGATTGTGGATGAAGAGTTGGTAATTAAAACACTTAGAGACTGCTATGTCAGTGGAGCGCGACGCTTAACGATCAGCAGTAGTGGAGAACCAACACTGTCTCCAATTTCAGTGACTAAAGTATTTCAGATCATTGATAATATGCGAAGAAAGGAAGGTGTTGTATATTCGCCAATAAGTCTTTACTCAAATGGTATTAGGATTGGAGAAGACCAGTGTTTTTCTGAAGAATATCTTCCATTGTGGAAGGCACTTGGTTTGACTAAGGTTTATATAACAATCCATGATATCAACGAGCATGAAAATGCTAAGATTTATAGAATTGCAGAATATCCAAAATTGGTGACGATAATTGAGAGGATTCACGATGCAGACTTGTTGATGAGAGCAAATCTTGTACTCAGTCGTAACACAACGTGTGAACTTGGGAAATTCATTTCAATTGTCAAACATTTGGAAGATATTGGCGCAGATAGTATTTCCGCGTGGCCAATTCGTGGGATTGACGATGAGGTTGATAAGGAAAGAGCTCCTATTGCTTCTGAGATGAATAAAATGAGTGAGTGGGCTTTGCAATATTCCAGACCAGGATTTGAATTGCGTGTGTTGGGGGAGGAGAATCGAATCGCATATCAATCAGGTCAGAAGTTAACATTATTTCCCGACGGTAGTTTATCGGGGACATGGTGTAATAACTAAACATAATCTATCTAAATGATATTCCGCCACGTCTGTGGCGGATTTTTTTTGTTTGTGGAGATGGGGAGAATGTCCCGCAGTTACTAATCTTTTTGCTTGAAGGAATGCTTCACATGCTATTTGATAGAGAATCGGGGTCAAGTCACATCAATATTTTGTTCGTGCTTCGCACTCCAAAATATTGTGTGCTTCCTCCCCGGACTCGCTTCCCATTCTTCCAGAATGGGTCCCGGCTCCGTCTTTCGATTCTCCCCATCTCTCACAAACGCAAACGCCGCCAAAGCAATGCTTTGGCGGCGGCGTTTTGTGGAGATGGGGAGAATCGAACTCCCGTGCAAATAATGCTTCTGAATGAGTCTACAAAGGTTAGTACACTTTGGTTTGTTTAGAAGAGTGAGCTAAAAAGTGAACAAAATTTCTCACACCTCGATTCTCTATGTTTCGGTATTGTATCGAGAAATAATACTCTTTCCGATTAAATACTTCTTAAGAAAACCTCAGAATTTTAGACGAGACAAAGTAAAAAATATAAAGAATATCCTTAGATATTTTGAATATTTTTTGCAAAGTCGTAGTCAAAATTATGGTGTTTTCAAGGAGTAGTTAATCGGAAAGGGTATAAAACAAGACCTAGTCTGAAAAATATTACACTCAGATTTCACCTATCAAACTTTAGTGAACTGAACGCCGGCTTAGGCTAAAGCGTAAGCTGGAGAAGCAAAGTATGGGCTAACCATTGCTTTTGCTTTTTGTGACAAGTTTGCACTTATCGTGTGTAGCCTTTTGAATAGTTACTACAGCTATCCTTCGCACATGCAAAAGGGAAATCATCTGTCGATACCGATCACCCCCAATCTATATAATTAATTAACTGTGCAGCTAATTATATAGATTGGAAGAAATCTAAAATTGCTTAATATCTCTAGCAACCTCTCTTTCAACGTCTCGTTTTTTAATGCTCTCGCGTTTGTCGTATTTCTTCTTTCCTTTAGCTATAGCCAGCTCAAGCTTTATCTTATTACCCTTAGTATAAACACTTATTGGCACTATTGTCAAGCCCTTCTGGCTTTCTGCTCCAGCAAGCTCTTTCAGTTCCTTCTTATTTAGCAAGAGTTTTCTGGTGCGTGCAGGGTCGTAGTCTTTCGGTGTATTTGCTGGCTGATATGGTGGAATTGTTGCCCCAACCAAAAATGCTTCATTTCCGCGTATAATCACGTGCGCACCTTCAAAAGAACCCTGATTATTCTTCAGACTTTTCACTTCAAAACCGAGTAAAACCATACCGGCTTCAAATTTATCAAGCAGCTCATAATTGAAACGTGCTTTTTTGTTTTGTATCAATGTAGGCATACGTTTAGTATACTAGTATATTAATAAATAAAAAACAAAGGCCCCGCATGCGGGACCTTTTTCTTTTATACCTGTACCTATTATATTCTTGCGGAGAGGGTGAGTGAAAAGGCAAGTGTTGCCAAGAAGCCGACTACGACACTCGTTCCAAAAAATTGAAGAATTTTGTGGATGAACGGCTCATGAGGTTTTGGTGCCAGCTTATTGATGAGTGTTTGCCAAAGCTTCCCTCCCCAAACAAAAAATTTGTAAATGATATACAGGTGTTGTGCTTTGTTAATAATGTACTGCACTTGCTTCGTTCCTTATGTTTAAAGTTAAAAAAGTGTTAGTTCCCGCTATATTTATATCATAAGCACAGCCCTTTTGTATAGCCATATTTGGTGTATAATAGGGAAACCTTAAATCATCTAATATTAAACACATTATGAAAACAAATAATCAAAATAAAAGAAAAGGAAGAAAGAAAAAGCCAACGATGTGGCAGGCTTTTTTGGCGAATATTGTGAGCATCATATTGGTGTTTGTGCTTATTATTTCCACATATTCTCTTTTAAGTGAGAATCAGAAAGATATTGAAAAAATTTCTATTTCAGATCTAGCAGGACAAATCGTTGATGGTCGTGTGGAGAGTATTGTTGTTGAAGGAGAAAAATTGAAAATTACTAGTGTAGAGGAAATTGTGTTTGAATCTAAAAAAGAAACAGAGGCGGCACTTTCCGAAACACTTGCCAACTATGGTGTCACACCAGAGCATCTTGCCAGTGTAAATATTGAAATAAAAAATCCGAGCGGTCTTGGATATTGGCTAATGAATCTCGCGCCATTCCTTTTTCCAATCATTTTCTTAGTATTTCTATTTTGGCTGCTTACCCGACAGGTGAAAGGTGCTGGTATGCAGGCATTTAGTTTTGGGCAAAGCAAGGCCCGTGTAATTGATCCAAAAGATAAAGGTCAAAAAATTACTTTTGCGAATGTTGCAGGTGTGAAAGAGGCCAAAGAAGAATTGAAAGAAATTGTAGATTTTCTAAAAAACCCAAAGAAATTTATTGAAATTGGTGCACGTATTCCAAAGGGTGTGCTTTTGATGGGTGCACCAGGGACTGGTAAAACATTGCTCGCACGAGCGGTTGCCGGAGAGGCGAATGTGCCATTCTTCATTATCTCAGGATCTGAATTTGTGGAGATGTTTGTGGGGGTTGGAGCAAGTCGTGTGAGAGATCTTTTTAAAATGGCGAAAAAATCAGCACCTGCAATTATATTTATTGATGAGATAGATGCCGTGGGACGTGTTCGTGGCGCTGGTATGGGTGGAGGAAATGATGAGCGCGAACAAACTCTTAATCAAATTTTGGTTGAGATGGATGGTTTTGAGCCACAAGAAAAAGTAATCGTAATGGCAGCAACAAACAGGCCAGACGTACTTGATCCCGCACTTTCTCGCCCAGGAAGATTTGATCGTCGAGTGACTCTTGATTTACCTGACCGTAATGACCGTGAGGAAATTTTGAAAATTCACGCAGTTAAAAAACCATTTGCTGAGGATGTGGACTTGCGCGTGATCGCTGAGCGCACACCTGGATTTTCAGGAGCTGATTTATACTCGCTTATGAATGAGGGAGCAATTTTGGCAGCGCGTGAAGATCGTAAAAAAGTTTCACAGTTTGATTTGATCCGTTCTATTGAAAAGGTAATGCTTGGCCCTGAGCGTAAGAGTCATATACTTTCTAAAAAAGAAAAAGAAATTACCGCATATCATGAAGCGGGACATGCGCTTGTGTCTTCAGTGCTTCCTTATGCTGATCCTGTACACAAGATTTCTATTATTGCGCGTGGACGTGCAGGTGGATATACATTGAAGCTTCCAATTGAAGAGAGAAAGCTGCAATCAAAGAAAGAGTTTCTTGATGATATTGCGATGTCGCTTGGTGGTTATGCTGCTGAAAAAATGATATTTGGTGATATTACTACAGGACCATCAAATGATTTACAGGTTTCTACTGCGCTTGCACGAGCGATGGTGACACGCTGGGGAATGAGTGACGAGCTTGGTCCTGTGGCGCTTGAGGGTTCTGGCGGAAAAGCGATGTTTGGGAGAGGTTTAGATGGCAAGGAGTATTCAGAGAAAGTGAGTGCAGATATTGATCGAGAAGTTTCAAAAATTATGAATGAAGGTATTACACGTGCCACACAAACCCTGACTGATCATCGCAAAGCACTTGAGGCAATTGCAAAGAAGCTTATTGAGGTGGAAACAATTGAACGAGAAGATTTTGAAAAGCTTTTGGTTGCAAATGGGATTACCCTGAAAGAAGACACAGATAAATCAAGCCCTTTACAAGATACTAAATAAGTTTTATTATCATTGTATTGCGCGTAAGCGGCATTGGTAGAGCGCAGAAGTATATCAAAATAATTTTAAAATAATATATGGAAATATGAGTGCGCGTATAGCTCAGTTGGTAGAGCGCAGAGCTTATACCTCTGTGGTCCTAGGTTCAAGTCCTAGTGCGCGCACTCATCATTTCATATAGATTAAAATTATTTTGATATACCTCTGTGGCCCTAGGTCTCCCTGAGAATGGGTATCAAAACAAAACTGGAGCTATGGCTCCGGTTTTGTTTTGCATATAAAAAATAAGGCGAATCATGGATATGTTCGCCTTATGTAATTACGCTATATACAATTATTTTTTCGGCTTGTGTTTAAACAAAAATTTAATAAACAAGCCAAGTAAAAACCAGATAGAGATTATTAGAAACCAAGGTATCAACCATGGTTTTTTTATACAACCAATGCCTGATTTACTAGATCGATGTCTTTTGATAGGAAGATCTTTCACGACGTATCCCCCTTATAGAACATACATGATTTAATTGTACAACATTTACTACCAAATTACTCAAGGTGTATTTCGGTGTTGCGGGTTTTGAGTTGCTCGGCTATTTTTGGATGGCCTATTAGCTCCGGATCTTCTCCAAGAAGCTTTTGCGCCTCCGTACGAGCAGCTTCTACCATTTTTATATTCTTAATCGCTTCCATACCGATATCTGATACACCCCACTGTTTATTTCCAGCGAGTTCGCCAGCGCCACGCAGTTGCAAATCAAGTTCAGAAAGCTCAAAACCATTTTTTGCCTTACTTAATGCCTCCAATCTCTGAAGAGCTTGTTTTGAATTTGAATTATCACTCGTAAATAAATAGCAGTATGATTGATGTGTACTTCGCAGAACCCTACCACGCAATTGATGAAGCTGCGCTAAACCAAAGCGCTCGGCTCCTTCAATAATTATTACCGTTGCGTTTGGTACATTCACACCTACTTCCACAACAGAAGTCGCAACCAAGATGTCAATTTCACCATTTGCATAGTCTGCCATCACCTCATCTTTTTCTTTTGGAGTCATCTTGCCATGTAGAATTTCTATATTTTTATCTTTAAATACTTTTTCTTTTAGGCGCTCGGCTTCTGCTTTGACTGATTTAAGTCGCAGAGCAGATTCTTTTTCTGGGTCTGGCTCATCAATACGAGCGCAAATCACATAGACTTGTCGTCCTGCATCCATTTCTTTTTTAATTTCATCGTATCTTTTTTCTCGTTTTGTTGGTGGGACTATTTCCGTGATTACCTTTTTTCTTCCTGCTGGCATTTCATCAAGTATTGTTAAATCCAAGTCGCCATAAATAGTTAAAGCAAGTGTGCGAGGAATTGGTGTGGCTGTCATCGACAACAAATGAGGTATACGCTTATCTTTCTGCGGCAACTTTGCTCTTTGGTTTGTGCCGAAGCGGTGTTGTTCATCAATAATTACATATGCTAAATCTTTAAATTCTACCGTCTTTTGAATAAGTGCATGTGTACCAATAAGTATTGGGATTTCTCCGTTGGCAACCCATTTTAAAAGTTGGGCTCGAGAAATTTTTGTCCAAGTACTTGGATCATTTTTTGAAGGGAATTTTCTACAGCCGCTCCCTGTAATTAAACCGATTTGAATAGGGAGGTGTTTAAAATATTCGATAAAAGATTCATATAATTGAGTCGCTAATATTTCCGTGGGTGCCATGTATGCAACTTGTAGATTTCCGAAATCTTGTCCATTTGGACGGGTGCTGATTACTGCATATGCAGTGGCTGCTGCAACAGCTGTTTTACCAGACCCCACATCACCCTCGAGCAGACGGCTCATTGGTTCGTTTTTAGAAAAGTCATTCAGTATTTGATTAATTGCATTATCTTGCGCGTTTGTTAGTGGGAAATCAAATCGATCCAAAAATTCCTTTTTGTCATTTTCTTGTGCATTAATTATGTATGATGGATTACTTTTGTATTCTTTTCTCGCAATTTGTCGAGTTAATTGAATAAAGAAAATTTCTTCAAAGGCAAAACGCTTGCGCGCTGCCTGTGCATCCGCATCATTTTTAGGCATATGAATCCACACAAGCGCTGTTTGCAAGCTAGGCAAATTATATTTTTTCAGTATTTCAGATGGGATTGGGTCTTTTAATTGTTCTGGAATTTTATGCGCAATTATTTTTTGTATTGCATGATAAAACCAGCGGCTTGTGATGCCGCGGCGCTCGGGATACACAGCGTAGGCATATATCTCTGACTCATCACTATTATCTTTTTTGAAAATAGAATCCCCGACATCAATCGGCAATTCTTTTGTTTGTTCAAACTCAGGATTGGCGAGATAGAGCGTGCCACTTTTTTGCTTCGTAACTTTACCAGCAAGTTTTACAAACTGATCTTTCTTGAGCATTTTTGCAGCATAGGGTTGATTAAACCACGTCGCTTTTATTTTCCCGGTCTTGTCTTCAATCGTAACCTCACCAATAGGAATTTTTGTGCGATATGCTTTGCTCATTTTAGTATTTAAAACTTTCCCGTATACAACAGCCTCATCATGCTCACGTAAGTCCGCAATATTTTTTATTTCAGAGATATGATTATAGCGAGTAGGGAAATGGTATAGCAGGTCTTGCACGGTTGTAATGCCGAGTTTTGTCAGCGCCTTTTTCTGCTCTGACTTTAAGCGAAAGTGTTTTTCTGTTAGGTCCGTTGGAGTCATGATGGGTATTATATCACGTCGTTTATTAATGATGTGAGAACTTGATATTTACCGTGTGTCTGGTAATGTGGACTGCAGATATAATCTATAGGCAATTATGGAGAACGCTGATGAATAAGGTTATTGTTATTGTAAATAATGGAAGACTCATTGCAGAAAGGATTGCAACTGTTCTCGCCAAAGAGCTGTTGGGTGATGTTAATAAAAAACATCTTATATTATGTAGGAGCAATAGTTATCTTCAAATGTATTTTGCCAAATGGATCACTGTTAGTTGGGATTTCTTTGGATTGGCTTATGTAATAAGGTTTGATACTGAAGATCCTGACTCTGTTTGTGTCGATAGTGAGATGCTTGAAAAAATCAAGACAGAAGTGTGCATCAAGTGTGACATCTGTGAACTAAATGGAATTAGTATTACTGATGAGCATGATGATATTGAAGCTCTTATGATAGACGAAGCCCAAAATGGTGATGAGGCTGTGCTTATTGGGCGTCCTGATACAGAAAAATAATCCTTTTTTTCAGCAGCGCGCTCTGCGCGCTGCTGAAAACAGACTCGCTTTAATAGCGGGTTTTTTGTTTAAGTAATTTTAGTATATACTATCTAACATGACAGAAATCTATATTTATACATTTGCAAGCGTTTTCATTGTGAGTTTGATTTCACTTATTGGAGCAATTGCAATTTCCATGAGCAAGCGTTTTTTGGGCCTCATTGTGCCTGTATTGGTAAGTCTTGCTGCTGGAGCATTGTTGGGTGATGCTTTTATTCACCTCATACCTGAAGCGTTTGAAGAAAGTGAAAGTTCTTTAGTAATTTCTCTGTTGATAATTCTTGGTATATTGGTATTTTTTGTTTTTGAAAAATTTTTACACTGGCACCACTCACATGGAGAGAGTGATATAGATGAATATTGCGATTGCGATCATGTGGACGAAGAAGGAAGGGTGCGTCCAGTAGGTCGTATGGTCCTCGTGTCAGATGCATTTCATAATTTTATAGATGGTTTGATTATTGCTGCAAGCTTTCTTGTGTCTGTGCCGGTTGGAATTGCGACAACAATTGCAATTTTATTTCATGAAATACCGCAAGAGCTTGGAGATTTTGGTGTGCTTTTGCATGCTGGGTACTCAAAGAAGAAGGCTTTGTTTATGAATTTCCTTTCAGCGGTAACAGCGTTTCTCGGTGCTGCTACTGTACTCTTTTTTGGATCGGTGGTGGAGGGTGCAATAATATGGCTTATCCCTATTGCTGCCGGAGGCTTCATTTATATTGCGGCAGTGGATTTGATCCCAGAACTGCACAAAACAACAGAGGTTAAACGATCATTGCTGCAATTTTTTGCTTTCTTGATTGGTATCATAGCTATGATGGCTCTCATGCTTCTAGAATAATATGAAACAAAGTAACAAAAAAACCATATTATTTGTTCATGGCATTATGGTTGGTGGATGGTGCTGGGATAAATACAAAAAATTTTTTGAAGAACGTGGATATAGATGCATCGCACCGAATTTACGTTATCACGACGGTGGCCAAAGCGTGAAACCAGATTCACGACTCGGGTCACTAAGTATACTTGATTATGTGGATGATTTGGAAAAAGAAATTCGCGCACTCAATTTACCACGCGGTGAAAAGCCAATCATTATCGGACACTCAATGGGAGGGCTTTTGCTGCAAAAGCTTGCAGAGCGGGGATTAGCCGAAATCGCTATTGCTATTGCGCCAGCTCCTCCAAGAGGAATATCACCAATATCAAGATTCACACTCAAAAACTTTTTTGGAATGAGGATACCGTTCACATTTTGGAAAAGCCCTATCGGAATTACTTTTAATGGGCTAAAGTTTATGGCGCTTGAGTTTACACCACCTGAAGAACAAAAAACTGTATTTGAAAAAACAGGATATGAATCAGGTCGTGTCATGCTGGAGCTTTCACTATCATTTCTGGATCCACACAAGACTATAGGGGTTGATGAGAAAAAGGTTGCTTGCCCGATGCTTGTTATGTCTGCAGAAAATGACAAAATTTTAGTCCCTGCTACTGTGAAGAAAATTGCTAAGAAATATAATGCAGAGTATAAAAATTTCCCTGGTCATGCTCACTGGATTATTTCAGAGCCAAATTGGGAAGAGGGGGCAGAGTATGCTTATGACTGGATCGTAAAGAATGGGGATGAGTCATAATTAAACCCGGCTATATTGAATAATCACTACACTGTTGACAAAACTGCCTATGAGATGTATTCTCAAGGCAGCTTAGTTTTTTAAATAATTAGACATGGGGGATATAATCATGCTTACGCGACTTTTTGTTGTTTTGGGAGTACTTATTCTGGTTCCGGGGTGTGCTGCTATGCAGGACACAATGCAAACAATCAGTAATGATCACAGCCATGGTGTTGTAAAAGAGGTTGTGGTATCGTCTGATGTGCAGGAGAAAAACAGACTGCTCGGCAGTTTCGACAAATCCCGGAGAGGTTTTTTGGGGAGGTTTCCAATAAAAGATCTGAGGTTGATTGTCGGGCAATTTGATAAATCATTCGCGATTAAGCTTGAAGAAGATTCAGAAATATCTAAAGAATGGCCATCTGTCATTTATGATGATAAGGATAATAAGCTCGAGTTGCACTACGATAATAAACTCACTGTGCAAAGAGAAGGGGACTATTGTGTGGCGTTTACACTGACCATGGAGAAGGTTGGTGGTGCTGCTCATTTGTATAGAGCACACGAACAATATGCGTATAGAAACAAGGCTGGTGTCTGGAGTAGTTTAAAAAGCTACTCAATCCATCATTGGTGTTATAAGGATTCTTAACACAAAAATTCCACCAAGTTCAAAGGGGCAGGATTTATATCCGGCCCCTTTTTTGTATGACGTAATTGGTAGATAAAATGCAGTGCGGAGAGTGAGGGATTCGCCCCTCACAAATCAAAGATTTGTTCCGAAACGCACTGTAAATATATTCGCTCCGCTCATTATTTACAGGCGCCTACGGTTCGAATCCCTCACTCTCCTTTATACGTTGTTGCGAAAATATTATTAATCGAGCAGTGTTTCGAAGACTGGTAAATAAACTACAGTGCGGAGAGTGAGGGATTCGAACCCTCGGTCCGTTTTCACGAACACATCCTTAGCAGGGATGCGCTTTCGACCACTCAGCCAACTCTCCGCACTATATTCTATTATTTAATTTTTGTTTTGTTCGGGATTCTCTCCATGGCTTGGCAGGGTAGAGATACTCTTTCGAACCCTAAAGGACTGCTGTTTGCAAATCAATCGCTTCGCTCTTGAGCAAACAGGGAGCACTCAGCCAACTCTCCAAATTAACCAATAACAATACGTTTGTAGTTGATTTAATAGGCAAAATATAGCATGTTTTTGCCTGTTTATCCATACTTTGGAGATGCTGTTTTTAATGCGCAATTGTGAAAGCTGTCACTTTTTTTGCACCAGATTTTTTCAAAACACGCTTCGCTTCTCTAAGAGTGGCGCCGGTTGTTACAACATCATCTATCAGAATAATATTTCGCCCTAGCACGCGCTCGGGATTTTTTACCTCAAAACATCCGTGTAAATTTTGCAGGCGCTTTTTTCTGTCTTTTATCTCCATTTGATTTTTTGTGTCCCTTGTCTTGTAAAGGACATCTTTTTCAAGTTTGAAAGATGAATCATCTATAAAAGACAAATGTTTTGCTATAAGGGCAGATTGGTTATATCCGCGCTTAGCTAAGCCCTTTGTTGATAGGGGGATTGGAATTATCAATGGTCGTTCCATGCTACCAAATGTGTGCATGTCTTGTAATTCATCAAGAATGTGTTCATACAAAAGCTCAGCCAACGGCTCAGCAAACATAGTCTTCTCGCGGTATTTTAATCTCCAGATTACTTTTTTTATAATTTTATTTCTGTAGTCAAATAGTGGATATATCCATGAGTATTTTTGGGGCGCTATTGTGCGCGTAATTTTTGCGGCACAATCATTACATAATATTTCGTTGTATTTTTTGCATCCAATACAAAAAACTGGAAATAAAAAATTTAGAAATCCATTGTATGTTGGAAAAACATGTTTCTTTAAAAAGCTTTTCATTATATAATAGTATAGCCCCTTCAAAATAAATTCGCACATTTTTGTCATATATTTTCGTCTGTATCACACTGATTCAAAATTCAATGTAGCTAAGGCTATATCTCATTTCTCATCAGCACAATACAAACAAAAATCTATTGCCAAAAATACACTAATTTATTTTGAAGTGACTACCAATAAACTTTATATGGAAAACCCTCTAAAAAATATTTTAAAAACAGGGACAGATTTTTTTAAAAAAGAAGACAGTGTTATCGGTATTGATATCGGCTCTTCTTTTTTAAAGGTTGTGCAGTTGAAAAAAAAGCACGGGAAGGCTGTACTAGAAACATACGGTGAGCTTGCTCTTGGTCCCTATGCTGGTTTAAGTGTTGGGCAAGCAACAAATCTTGATGTCCCTAAAATAGCTGAAGCTCTCGATGATCTGTTGAGAGAATCAAATGTTACTACAAAAAATAGCGCATTATCTATACCTCTGTCTTCGAGCTTGTTATCTATAATGGAAATGCCAGATCTTGATACTAAGCAGCTTGCAAAAATGATTCCTGTTGAGGCGCGAAAATATATTCCTGTGCCAATAACAGAAGTAACGCTTGATTGGTGGATCGTACCTAAGACCCCACAGGCAATCGGTGTAGAAACAACAACAGAACCAGTCGTTATTCCCAAAAAAGAAAAAATAAAAACAAAGAGGGTTGGCAAGGTGGATGTTTTGGTTGTTGCGATACACAATGATGTTGTAAGTAAATATCAAGAAATTATAAAAGCGTCTGGGCTACAAAACTCATTTCTTGAGCTAGAGGTTTTTAGTACTACACGATCAACATTTGGTAGTCACGCAAGCCCAGTTATGATTTTAGATGTCGGGGCAGGTAGTACCAAAATAGCTGTTGTTGAATATGGAATAATAAAGAATCAGCACATCATAAATAAGGGGTCTCAAGATATAACAGTTGCTATTTCAAAGTCACTCGGTGTTGATATGAAAAGAGCCGAAGAATTAAAGAAAGAGGTTGGGCTCAAAGGATCTAACGAAGATGAAATCAATAAAAAGGTCTCAGAAATCGCGCAGCTAACAACAGATCATGTGTTTTCAGAAGTAAGTCGAGTATTATTGTCATACCAGAGACAGCACAACAAAACCATAGGGCAAGTTATCTTATCAGGAGGAGGTGCGCTACTTAAAGGATTACACGAATTTGCTGTAGAGCGACTTGAAACAGAAGTGGTGTTTGCTGATCCGTTTTCAAAAATTGATGCACCTGCATTTCTTGAGCCCGTATTAAAGGAGGCGGGTCCTGAGTTTGCGGTTTCTCTTGGTTTGGCTCTTAGAAAATTACAGGAATTTGAATAGTTGTTAAGTGGATAGTTGTTAAGTGGATAACATTCGTTGTTGTTTGCAGCTATTTAAAATATAATAATAGTGTAATAAACATTTTGAATTACGAACTTATTTTTTGTAATTCAAAATTATAAAATAATTTTTTATCTATAGTATCATTCTATGCCCCTAGATCAGCCACAACAATCTTTCGTTCCAAAGAAACCAATCACAGCCCAGAGGAAAGTTAAAAAAGCTTCCGGGGGACTTTTTTTTGGTATTTCTCTTATAATATTTATTCTAGCAGCAGGATCAGCAGGCTCAGTGTATTTTTATGAATTGTATCTGGAGAAAAAGGTTGAAAATATGAGAACTTCACTAGAGCGTGCAAAAGAAGCATTTGAACCATCTTTAATTCTTGAATTGAAAAATCTGGATGCACGCATAAAGTCAGCTGAAAATATTTTAAATAATCACATAGCCTTCTCAGAATTTTTTACCTTATTGGAGAAAGATACATTAAAAACAGTTAGATTTAATAATTTTGATTATTCTGTTGATGGTACTGGAGAAATAAATATTCGTCTGAGCGGGGAGGCAAAGAGCTATTCATCAGTTGCTCTGCAGTCCGACATTTTTGGAGAAAGTAAGTTTATAAAAAATCCAATTTTTTCTGATTTGAGTTTAGATGATGGAGGGAATGTAACATTTAATGTTACAGCGGATGTCGACCAAGAATTAGTTTTGTACAGCAAATCGTTAGATAAAAAGTAAATCTTAAATTATTATTATGAAAATCATATTACCATTATTTTTTCTTATTGCTTCCGGGGGCTTGTTTTGGGGTGTTGTAGATCCTTCGTATGCTGAAGTGCAAAAATTGCAAAAGGATGAAAAATTGTTTGATGATGCACTCGATAATTCAAAAATGTTGCAACAAATGCGTGATGATTTACTTGCGCAGTATAATTCATTTCCTACAGCAGATTTAGAAAGATTAGAAAAAATATTACCTGGTCATGTAGATAATGTGCGTTTGGTTCGCGATATAGACGGTATTGCTATGAGGTATGGCATGTCTTTACGCGGAGTAAGTGTTGAAATGACAGAAGAAACATCCGCAGATATTAATGTCGGCGATGAAAAATACGGATCAGTTATACTAACATTTTCAGTTACTGGACCATACAAAACATTCTTACGATTTTTGACAGATCTAGAAAAGAGCCTACGTATTGTTGATGTTGTGAGAGTAGCTTTTTCTTCATCAGAAAAAGATTTATATGAATATAACGTATCAATAAAAACATATTGGCTTAAGTAACAATCTTAAATATGGATATATCTAAATATAAAAAACCAATAATTACAATCGTGATAATAGTTGTTGCGTTTGTTGCTTACAATAACTTTTTAAAACCAAACGGTGTTGGAAATGATCAGTTTATTGTGAGTAGTGCTGCCGCAGAATCTTTGGCTGACGGCAGAGAGGTCCTCTTGCTATTAGAGGATTTGCAATCTATAAATTTAAACCCAGATTTTTTTGCGGGTAAGACTTTTGTAAGTTTGCAGGATTTCAGTATTCCACTGGATCCAGAACCATCAGGAAGGACAAATCCTTTTTCTCCTATAGGGGAATAGTGTTCAAATTTCATAAATAAAATTGGTCATGGCATTTTTAGATAATCTTGCTGACAAAGGAATAATAAAACAGGGTGATGTTGAAAGCATTTCACGCAAATCAGAAAAAGAAGGTATCGGGATAGATGAGATATTGCAAGAGTCCGGGGTTAAGCCCGATGAAATGCTCCGTCTTAAAAGCGAATATTTCAACATTCCAGTAAAACCAGACGGAGAGATAGAAGTCTCTTTTTCCGTATTGGAGTACGTGCCAGAAGAATCTTCTGCATACTATAAATTTATACCGCTTGGAGTTGAAGACGGTGTGCTTGAGGTTGGGGTATTGAATCCTGAGATAGAAGGATTGCGTGATGCTATAGGATTCATCGCGACAAAATTAAATGTGCCGTACAAGATGTTTCTTATTTCTTCTGTGAGTTTTGACAAGGTGGCTGAACAGTATGGTGGACTAAAAGGAGAAGTAACAAAAGCGTTGTCAGAATTAGAAACAGAATTGGTAAGTGATAAGGACATGTTTTCCCCAAGAAAAATGGAAGATGTGTCCGCTGAAAAAGTTGTTGCAGACGCCAATGCGGGTAAAACACAAATCATAGAAGATGCACCAGTAACAAAAATTGTTGCTGTTATTTTGAGGCACGCTATTGAAGGTAGGGCATCAGATGTACATATTGAACCAATGGCACAAAAGATACGCGTACGATTCCGTGTTGATGGTGTTATGTATACCAGCTTAACATTACCAATAAGTGTTTCTAATGCTGTTGTTGCTCGTATAAAAATCCTTACAAAAACAATGAAGCTGGATGAAAAACGTAAGCCGCAAGATGGTAGGTTTTCAGCACGTATAGAAGGTAGAAAAGTTGACTTCCGTGTGTCTACATTTCCTACATACTATGGTGAAAAGGTTGTTATGCGTATTCTTGATCCTGAAAAAGGTGTAAAGGTACTTGAAAAACTTGGTATATCTGATGAGAATACAGCAGCCATTAGAGAAGCGCTAGGGCGTCCATATGGCCTTATTCTTCTGACTGGACCTACTGGGTCTGGTAAGACAACCACTTTGTATTCTATGGTCAACGAACTTGGGCGTGACGAAAAAAATGTAGTTTCTCTGGAAGACCCTGTTGAATACAATATTGAAGGAATGAGCCAATCACAAGTGCGTCCAGAGATTGGGTATACATTCGCAAGTGGTTTGAGAAGTATTTTGCGTCAGGACCCAGACGTTATTATGGTTGGTGAAATACGAGATAAAGAAACTGCTCAGCTTGCTATACAAGCAGCTCTTACTGGACACTTGGTTTTAGCAACACTTCACACCAATAATGCTGCCGGCGTAATTCCACGTTTGGTTGATATGGGAGTTGACCCATTTCTTATTGCTCCGACGCTTATCCTTGCAATAGCACAGAGATTGGTTAGGAGATTGTGTGATGACTCAGGAAAGGCTGTGCCTGTTGCAGATTCCATAAAACTAATCATTGATAAACAAATTGCCGATTTGCCAGAGGATAAAAAACAAGCATTTCTTTCTGCAAAAGAAGTATACGAGGCAGAACCAACAGCGACTTGTTCGACAGGGACACGCGGAAGAATTGGTGTGTATGAAGTGTTGAAGATTGATAAAGACATAGAGAGGGCGATTCTTACAAACCCTGTTGAAGATGAAATATATAAGATTGCTCGTGACAAAGGGATGTTAACAATGAAAGAAGATGCATTTCTGAAAACGTTCAAAAAGGAAATACCTTTTGAAGATGTGAATAAATTGTAAGACCCACTTGCTTCAAAAGTGTATAACTTTGAACTTAAGACATTAAATTTGGTATAATAGTCGTGTGAAAGAACAAGTTTTACAGACACTAATCTTATGGAAGATAAAAAATATAAAATTTTAATAGTAGATGATGATAGGTTTTTACTGGACATGTATCCGGTAAAATTTACTCAACTTGGTTTTGATGTGGCAACTTCTCTTGGAAGCGTGGATGCGCTTGCGAAATTGAGAGAAGGGTTTGTTCCTGATGTCATACTCACAGACCTTTTGATGCCAACAATGGACGGCTTTGAATTGTTGGAAAAAATTAAAGAAGAGAAGTTGGCCCAGGGTTCTAAAATAATTATCTTATCAAACAAAGGCGAGAGAACCGACATAGATAGAGGTATTGCACTTGGTGCAGATGGATACATTATCAAAGCAAGCGTCATTCCTTCTGAGGTGGTAGAGAAGGTAATGGAGGTTTTGAAAAAATAACATTTTAAATAATTGAAGAATTTTAATAGTATTTCGTTAAACAAAATTGGTACATGACTGATTACAAAAAAGAGCTAGAAGATTTAATACTTACGACGATTCAGCAAGGAGCATCAGACCTTCATTTGTCTGTTGATCGTCATCCAACAATACGTGTTTCCGGAACGCTTATTCCACTTGTTAAAAAAGAAGCTCTTACAGACGAAAGTGTTTCTGGTTTGTTGTCAGGACTCTTAACAGAAGAGAAGATGCAGGAATTTCTTATAAAAAAAGAGATGGACTTTTCGTATGGTTTTGGAGAAGAGGCGCGTTTTCGTGGTAATGCATTTTTTCAAAGTGGGCATATTGGAGTTGCTCTCCGTCTTATACCAAAAGAGATACGAACATTTGCCGAGCTTGGTTTGCCTGAAATTTTAACTGATTTCGCCAGAAGAAAACAGGGTTTCTTTTTGGTAGTTGGTCCTGTTGGACAAGGTAAGTCTACGACTCTTGCTGCTATTATTGATTTGATTAATAAAGAAAGGACAGAGCACATCGTAACGATTGAAGATCCTATTGAGTATATGTTTGAGCCAGATAAATCAATTATTGATCAGCGAGAAGTGCGCATTGATACAAAAGATTTTGCCACCGCTCTTCGTAGTGCATTTAGGCAAGATATTGATGTGATGATGATTGGGGAGATGCGAGGAAAAGAAACAATATCAACGGCTGTAACAGCTGCTGAGACAGGTCACCTCGTGCTTTCTACTTTGCACACAAATAATGCCGCACAAACAATAGATCGAATCATTGATTCATTTCCTCCAGACGGACAAGATCAAATTAGGGTTCAGCTTGCTGGGAGTTTGCTAGGTATTTTTTCTCAAAGACTTATCCCACGCGTTTCAGGAGGAATGATACCTGCGTATGAATTGCTTATAAATAACAAAGCAGTTGCTAATCTAATACGAGAGGGAAGGACGCATGAAATTAATGTTGTTATAGAAACAGGTCTTGAACACGGCATGGTTGATATGAATAAATCACTTCTAGAGCTTGTTAGAGCCGGAGAAATAACACCAGAAGATGCGAGATTATACTCATCTAATCCAAAAGGGTTGGAAAGATTGATGTAAAATTTCGCTCGCGGATTCTGTACCGAGCTTGCTCGATATAGAATCCGCGATTCGCGAAATATTACCCGCCTAAGTTTTACGGAGGGGAACGAAGTAAAAATTTGGCGGGTGTAAGAAGTTTAAATTTAAATATATGAGTGCGGTGATGGTGATTACCCGCCAAACTTTCGGCAAATAAATTTACCGAAACTTAGGCGGGTGATTAAAAACATAGTCGCTTCACTCCTTGTTTTTAATCATGCAATTTAAATATAAAGTAATAACAAAAGAAGGAGAAGAGAAAGAAGGTATGATAGACGCCGTTAATAATGAGGTGGCCATTTCGTCTTTGCAGAGAAGAGGTTTTGTTATTGTTTCTGTAGACGAGGTTGGCAAGGGGTCTTTGTTGGACAGGAATATTGGTTTGTTTGAGCGTGTGTCAAATAAGGATATAGTTATTTTGTCTAGACAAATTGCAACACTATTTGAAGCTCAAGTATCTGCACTGCGCGCTTTTAGGCTTCTTGCTACAGAAACAGAAAATAAAGTCTTGGCAAGGATTCTTCTTGATGTTGCCGATGATATTCAGGGAGGGGTTTCTATACACCAAGCTCTTATAAAACACCCCAAGGCCTTTTCTGAATTTTACGCGAATATGGTCAAGGCTGGTGAAGAGTCTGGTAGGCTTGATGAAACATTCCTATATCTGGCTGATTATTTAGATCGATCTTACGAGCTTACATCTAAAACAAAAAATGCTTTGATTTATCCGTCTTTTGTGATCGCTACATTTATTGCAGTTATGGCGCTTATGCTCACTATGGTCATACCGCGTCTTGCTAGTATATTGGTTGAAACAGGACAAGAAATCCCTGTTTACACAAAGATCGTTATGGGTATAAGTGACGTCTTGGTTAATTACGGGTTGTTTATACTTATCCTACTTGTTGGTGGGTCAGTGATGTTGTGGAGATACATTCAAACAGAAAAAGGAAGAATCGCCTTCTCTCAAACAAAGTTAAATATCCCGTACATAGGTGATTTGTATAAAAAATTATATCTTTCACGAGTTTCAGACAACATGAACACAATGCTCACCTCCGGTATTTCTATGGTGCGTGCTGTTGAAATTACATCAACAGTTGTTGGTAATGAGGTCTATAAGCACATATTAATTGAAGCTTCTGAATCGATTAAATCAGGAGCCTCTCTTTCTGACTCACTCGGGGCATATCCAGAAATACCAAGTATTTTAGTGCAAATGATAAAAATAGGTGAAGAAACTGGTGAATTAGGTAGTATTTTAAATACTTTAGCCAAATTCTATAAACGAGAAGTTGATAATGCTGTAGACACACTAGTTAGTCTTATTGAACCTATTATGATTGTGGCTCTTGGTCTTGGTGTAGGACTTCTCCTAACTTCTGTGCTTGTACCGATTTACAATGTTACAGCTGGTATCTAGGTTATATAACCTCAAGATATCGTTTATTTATCCACACCTTATACAGTATTGATTTCTGTATGTTTTGATATAATGAGCGTACATATAAATAAAGGTTTTTGGCCGCTTTGCGGCAAAGCATGGGGCGGTCGAATTCCCTTAACCTTTTAAAATATTAGTAATTAATAAATTTAAATTTAGTTTTATGAAAATGAATAAAACAAAAGGTTTCACATTGATTGAGCTTTTGGTTGTAATTGCAATCATTGGAATTCTTTCATCAGTTGTATTAGCAAGTTTGAACACAGCACGTGAAAAATCACGAGATGCAAAACGTATTTCAGACATCAAGCAAATCCAATTAGCTCTTGAATTGTATTACGATACTAACAGTGCTTACCCAACAGAAACACAAGGTATTGCTATTCTGGCAACAGATGGATTTCTTCCATCTACACCAACACCTCCAGCAGGATCTGGTCAGGCAGCATACGCATATTCAGGATTGAATTCAGGGTGTACAAGCTATCACTTAGGTGCAGTGCTTGAAAATACTACACATACTGTATTGCCTGGTTCTGCAGCTGATGCAGATGCAGCAGCCGCTGTGCTTTGTGGAGCTGCTGGTGATACTGATTTCGGAGGTGCTACTGTTGATTGTGCAGTTGGTGCTGCAGGAGCAGGATGTTACGATGTAACACCGTAATCACTTAGATTCTAGAATCAAATAAAAACAAAATCCCGCTTCTGCGGGATTTTGTTTTTCAACAAGTTTGGTGATTTTTGTTAAGTCTTTTTATGCTATCATATAGGTAATGACAACAACTTTTTACATATTGGTTTTTATTTTCGGTGCCATAGTTGGTAGTTTTTTGAACGTGGTTATTTATAGAATGCGTACAGGGTTGAGAGTGACAGGAAGATCAATGTGCTTTACTTGTGGTCAGAAATTACGCTGGTATGAGCTCTTTCCACTCGTAAGTTTTATTGCACAGAAAGGCCGCTGTAGAACTTGTGGTAGTAAAATTTCTTGGCAATACCCTACCGTCGAACTCATTACTGCCACTTTATTTGTATTATCTGCGTATTACATACTTCCAGCACAATACTTTCTAGCTACACAGTACGAGATAATATCAACAGCATATTTATTGGTTGTAATGAGTATATTGGTTGTAATTTCTGTTTACGACATAAGGCATAAAATTATTCCAGACTCATGTGCGTATATATTGGCAGCAATTACTTTGTCGTTTTTCGTATACAGTACTGGTGTTTCAAATGTATTTAATCCTTTATACATATTGGATCTGTTTGCTGGACCAATTTTAGCAGCTCCCTTTGCAATATTGTGGCTTGTTTCAAAAGGGCGATGGATGGGATTGGGGGACGCAAAATTAATGTTGGGACTCGGCTGGTTGCTAGGTTTGTATTCAGGTATATCAGCAGTAATACTCGCATTTTGGATTGGAGCAGTAGCTGGTATTTTGCTTATTCTAATTAAAGGAAAGAGTTTTACAATGAAAACCGAAATACCTTTTGGGCCGTTTTTGGTCCTTGGAACGTTGCTTGTAATTTTTGGAGGAATAGATGTATTAAGGTTGGTGATGTAGAAGATTATGTTTTTTAAAAAAGAACAACAAAAAGCTTTCACAATGATAGAACTCACTGTTGTGGTTGGTATTTTTGTAATGATTACTGGTATTTTACTTGCGAATTATTCAAAGTTTAGTAGTTCTGTTGTGTTGGAAAATGTTGCATATAGTACAGGCCTATCAATACGTCAGGCACAAACGTATGGAATGGTTGTGAAAGAGTTTATCGCAGGATCTGGCGATTTCCCCGCGTATGGTACATATTTTTATACTGGAGGAAGTGGAGACATTGAATTTTACATATTCGCTGATCAAGATGGCAATAAAAGATATGATGATGTTGGTTGTACACCAGGATCTGGTGAGTGTTTCGACAAACTTATTTTGCAGGATTCTTACTACATATATGCAATTTGCGGAAACTTGAAAAAAGATGCTGTTGCTTCTGGTGTGTTCAGGACGACAGATGATGTAACAGGTACACCTGGTATAGAAAATTACTGTGGCGATATAGATGATATAAGTATTGCATTTACTCGTCCAAATCCAGATGCTTTGATTACTCTTGATAAGGGTGGGGCGTACTCAACTGCTGATGATGCGGAAATAATAGTTGCTTCGCCACGCGGGGATGTCAGAACAGTAGTTGTATGGAGAACAGGACAAATATCTATTGAGTAAGAAATTTCATGAAATTTTACACGAAACAAAAAAATAAAATATCTAATGAAGGTTTTACGTTAATTGAAATGATTGTCGCTGTGTCGCTTTTTACTATTGTTTCACTTGTTGCAATTGGTGCATTAATTTCAATATCAAATGCCAACCGTAAGGTAAACTCACTCCGTACAACAATGGACAACATAAACTTTGCCATGGAATCAATGTCTCGTGATATTAGAACAGGAACTAATTATCTATGCGAAGGTGTGGGTAATTGTTCTGGTGGAGGAGATGATTTATCATTTGAAGATCAGTCGGGCGTCACAATCACTTACAGACATAACGATACATCAAAATCAATTCAAGTAAGAGAAGGAGCAGGTGATTTTGTTAACATTACTTCACCGGAGGTAAGAGTAGAAAATCTTACATTCTATGTTGTTGGCGTAGGTACAGATAATAGGCAGCCGCGCGTACTTATTGTTATAGAAGGAACCGCAGGTTTACAAGATAAGACAATATCAACATTTAACTTGCAAAGTACAGTTTCTCAAAGAAATCTGGATTCGTAAGGGTGTAAAAACAACACATATATGAAATCTAAAATAAAACAAAAAAATAGTACTGGTTTCACAATGATTGAAACATTGGTTGCTATTGCTGTGTTGCTTTTATCTATTGCAGGACCTCTTACAATCGCATCTCGTGGCATTGTTTCAGCGGCTTTTGCGCGCGATCAGATTACAGCTTTCCATTTAGCAAGAGAGGCTGTTGAGTTGGTACGAAATCAACGTGACACCAATACAATAACAAACTCAAATTGGACAAACGGACTTGCTGTATGTTTTTCTCCTGGATGTAAGGTCGAACCTTCTACAGGGGTATTTTCAACATGTGTGGCTGGAAATTGTCCTGTGCTGAATATAAATACCGTTACAGGTGTGTATGGTTATACGACTGGAGGTAATTGGGTTGAGACACCGTTTACAAGAAACATCACTATTACAAATATAAATCCTAATGAAATATCGATATCAGTTACTATTTCTTGGGCTACAGGAGTACTCACCAAGAGTTTTACTATTAAAGAGAACTTTCTTAATTGGCAATAATTATGAAATTTTTTACAGAACAAAAAAGTAATAAATCCAACACATCGCTCGGCTTTGTTCTTCCTTTCGCCGTGTTAATTTCAGGTATTTTACTTTCAATTGGACTTGGTATATTTAGTATTACTATTAAAGAATTGACCATTTCTTCATCAGGAAGAGAATCACAATTTGCTTTTTATGCTGCTGATACAGGCGGGGAATGTGCACTATTTTGGGATATACGACACGCAGGTTTTGATGGATCTGTATTTGCAACATCTAGTGATTCTGTTTTGCTTCCAAACGGCAGTGGTGTGAATTGTAATAATGAAGATATCACCATTGTTGCCAATGGTTGGGACCCTGCTAGCGGTTGGGATGTTTCAGGACAAACAGCAACAGCAGCAACCACGATATTTGATATGGCATTTAGTAATGGTTCATGTGCGACTGTGTATGTGTTTAAAGATAGTGAAGCCGCATATACCACCAGAATTGATTCACACGGATTTAATACTTGCGACCAAAATAATACGAGGAGGGTTGAACGAGGGCTTAGGATTAGATATTAGTATTTGAAAATTAAATGAGTAAAAAAGAGATACAACAGAAAATAGAATCACTTCGTAAGCTGTTACGTCACCACAATCACCTCTACTACGTATTAGATGCTCCGGAAATTTCTGACGAAGCTTTTGACTCGCTTTTGCATGAATTAATCGCTCTTGAAAAAGAACACCCAGAGCTTGATGATCCAAATAGTCCAAGCAAACGAGTCGGCGGTGAGCCGGCTGATTCTTTTGTAAAACGACGCCATGCCGTGAAGCAGTGGTCTTTTGATAATGTATTTGATTTTGAGGAACTCAAAAAATGGGACGAGAAAGTCCGCAGGATGGTAGAAAAAGATAACTCAATTAAGAAGAATAAGATTGAATACGTGTGTGAACTCAAGATTGATGGCTTAAAAATAGTACTTACATACGAAAAAGGTAAGCTAGTTTCTGGTGCTACGCGTGGGGATGGGGTTGTGGGGGAAGATGTGACCAGTAATGTGCGCACGATTCATAGTATCCCACTTGTTTTGAGTGAGCCTATAGATTTGATTGCTGTTGGTGAAATATGGATGAGTGAAAAAGAGTTGGAAAGGATAAATAAAGAACGCAAGAAGAATGGTGAGCCTGAGTTTGCCAATGCGCGTAATGCCGGGGCTGGAAGTATGCGCCAGCTAGATCCTAAAGTCGCAGCTTCACGAAAACTGGATTGTTTTATTTATGATGTTGAGTCTGTATCAGGTGCGAACATGCCTAAAACACAACTTGAAGAATTAAAGCTTATGCAAAAGCTTGGCTTTAAGGTTAATCTGGACCATAAGTTGTGCAAAACTATTGACGATATACAAGATTTTTATAAAGAATGGGCAAAGAAAAAAGATAAAGAAGATTACGGGATTGATGGGCTTGTTTTGAAGGTGAATGAAATTATGGTGCAGGAGGCCCTTGGACACACTGGCAAAGCTCCACGATATGGAATTGCATATAAATTCCCAGCAGAGCAAACAACTACAAAGGTTGAGGATATTGTGGTGCAGGTTGGGCGCACAGGCGCCCTTACTCCAGTAGCACATTTGACCCCAGTACTTATTGCAGGCTCCACTGTTTCTCGTGCGACACTGCACAATGAAGATGAAATTGAGCGACTCGGTGTACGTATCGGTGATAATGTAATACTACAAAAAGCAGGTGACGTGATTCCTGACATCGTAGAGGTTATACGCGATTTGCGTACTGGTAAAGAAAAAAAGTTTGTAATGCCGGCAAAGTGTCCTGTATGTGGCAGCTCTGTTGAAAAGGGAACTATTGGAAGTGGTGATGATACTAGCGCAGCACACTATTGTGTTAATAAAAATTGTTTTGCTCAAGAATTAGAACGCATGATACATTTTGTGAGTAAAAAAGGTATGAATATTGATGGAATGGGTGAGAAAATAGTTGAGCAATTGGTGCACGAAGGATTGGTTGCAGATATTGCTGATATTTATGAGTTAAAAATAGGAGATCTAGAGCCACTTGAAAGATTTGCTGATAAATCCGCACAGAATTTAATTGATTCTATTGATGCGAGTAAAGAAGTACAGCTTGCAAAGTTTCTATTCGCGCTCGGTATTAGACACGTGGGTGAGGAGACTTCAATATTGCTCGCAGAGCACTTCGGCTCACTTAATAAAATTCGCAGTGCGCGCATAGAAGAGCTTGATGAGATTGAAGGGATAGGGCATGTTGTTTCTAAATCTTTACGTGATTGGTTTGATGATGCCAAAAATGAAAAACTTCTAGATAGGCTTCTAGAAAATTTAAAAATCCAAAATCCAAAATCTGAAAAACAAAAAGTAGACACAGCCATAACAGGCAAGACTTTTGTGCTGACAGGCACAATGGAATCTCTAAGTCGCGACGATGCGAAAGATAAAATTCGCGCACTTGGCGGCAAGATAGCAAGTTCCGTTTCAGCCAAAACTGATTATGTGGTCGCAGGCGCCGATCCTGGATCTAAATATGATAAGGCCCGCGCGCTCGGTGTTGAAATTTTAGATGAGAAAGAGTTTCTTAAATTGACAAAAGCGTAGAGCTTTGATTTACTTGCATTAGAAGAATTTTAAACGATGTTCTACTGGGAGAATGATCGTGTGTATAGACAAAAGTAAATATCAACAGAGCTCAAATAATATATGTCCTACGTGTAGGATTCCATGTATAGAAGAAATTGGTGAAGATGATCTGACAGAGAACAAGCTATGTGTTATAAGGTATTACCATTGTCCCACTCCAATGTGTGACAAGTTACTTTTTGTGCAATGCATGCTTCAACATAGCCCATGTGATAAAAAGGTCGTTCAACCATCAAAACCAAAGTCTGTATTCGATATTAATCGATAAACAGTTTTTTCACAGGACCTAATTGAATAAAACCATATCGTTCGGAGGGCCGCTAGGTCCTCTTTTTTTTTGTGTCCCAAATACTATATACCCAGCACTCAACTTTTTTGCCTTTGCAAAAAAGTTGAGTGCTGGGTATACTACAGCCATGTCAGTAACATTAGATGAAATTAAAAAACTTTCCCAGCTTTCACGTATTGATATGGATGAAGGGGAAATGAAAGAGCTCCAGAATGATATGGAGTCTATTTTGGGCTATGTGGAGCAGATAAGCGAGGTTGTTACAGAAGAACACGAGCCGATCGCTGGCGAACACAGAAATATCATGCGGGAAGATGGTGAACCATATGAGTCTGGAAAATACACAGAAGATATTTTGAATGAAATGCCAAAAGTGAAAGACGGATATTTGGAGGTGAAAAAAATACTATAAAACAATGATTGATTTAAAAAATTTAACAATCAAGAAAGCGCATGAGGCCATGAAAAATGGCGATTTTACTGCACGTGAACTCACAGAAAGCTATATCGCGGAAATTGAAAAGAGTAATCCGGAGATAAATGCATACTTAGAAGTTTTTGAAGATGCTCTTACACAAGCTGACGAGGCAGATAAAAGAATCAAGGATGGTAATGGCACAGAGCTCACCGGTATCCCAATCGCAATTAAAGATAATATTTTGATTAAAGGTAAGATTGCCAGCGCTGCATCAAAGATGCTTGAGAATTATAAAGCGACTTATGACGCGCATGTAATTGAAAAATTGAAAGATGCTGGTGCTGTGCTTATTGGACGCACAAATATGGATGAGTTTGCCATGGGTGGTTCTACTGAGAATTCTGCATTTGGTGTAACGAAAAACCCACATGATACACAGCGTGTACCTGGAGGAAGCTCAGGCGGGTCTGCTGCAGCTTTGGCTATGGATGGCTCACTCATTGCTCTTGGTTCAGATACTGGGGGCTCTATTCGTCAGCCAGCAAGCTTCTGCGGTGTTGTCGGGCTTAAGCCCACATATGGAGCAGTTTCTCGTCGCGGAGTGATGGCTATGGGATCTTCACTTGATCAAATTGGTCCTTTTGCAAAGACGGTAGAAGATGCAGAAATTCTTTTTGATGTAATAAAAGGTCACGATCCAAAAGACAGCACTTCTGCGCAAGATTCATTCAGCGATGTGGATGGTAAAGAAAATAAAATGACAATCGGAGTACCGGAAGATTTTGTATATGCGGAAGGAGTAGACGAAGATGTGAAAGAAAATTTCAAACAAACACTTAAAAAATTAGAAGAAGCTGGACACAGGGTGAAAAATATTTCTATACCATCTCTGAAATATTCTCTAGCAGCGTATTACATTATTATGCCTGCAGAAAGCTCAACAAACCTCACAAGGTATGATGGTGTGCGATACGGGCTACATGTTGAAGGGGAAGACCTTCTTGCCGACTATATGAAAACACGCGGAGAAGGATTTGGTAAAGAGGTGCGTAGAAGAATTATGTTAGGCACATATGTTCTTTCGGCTGGTTATTACGATGCATATTACAATAAAGCCACAGCTGTGCGAGATATGATTCGCCTAGATTATCAAAAAGCATTTAAGGATGTAGATGTAATAGTCACGCCAACATCACCAACACCCGCATTTAAGATTGGTGAAAAGTCAGACGATCCGTTACAAATGTATTTAACTGATATTTTTACAGTATCCGCAAACATCACAGGATTGCCTGCGATTTCGGTGCCGTCTGGTTTTGCAGACCGCGATGGTAAAAAGCTACCGCTCGGATTTCAAATCACCGCACCACTCTTTGAAGAAAAAACACTCTTTAATTTAGGTAAAGACATTGAGTCAACTCAGATATCTTAGTATAATTAAATAATGGAAGAACCAGTTTTCACAGCTCCGTTTATAAATATAGAATATTTCTTTAACAAAGCATACGAGCTTTTTAAAGGAACACCAGGAGTTATCAGCGACATAAATGCCACTGATATTTCAGTGTATATAAATTATCTACAGACCGCGCTTTCTATACTTTCAATTTTACTTATTGCCGGAATTATATATTCCGTTGTGCGTATATATGAAATTAGAAATCAAGAAGCGGCGAAGTATCATTTTGCAGAGCCTGTAAGAAAAGATGCTGGTGTTAAACACGAGCGATGGGAGGTTGTTGAGAATCACTTAAATTCAAATAATGCTGCAGAGTGGAGACTAGCAATTATTGAGGCGGATAGCATATTAGATGATATGGTGAAGAAGATGGGATATGACGGGGAAAGTCTGGGAGAACGACTCAAGGCTGTTGAAGTGAGTGATTTCAACTCTGTTCAAAGTGCATGGGAGGCACATAAGGTGCGCAACCAAATAGCACACGAAGGAGCCGGATTTGAACTCACACATCGTGAAGCAAAGCGAATAATAGGTTTATACGAGGCTGTGTTTAAGGAATTTGAATATATTTAGAGAAAAAACCGCCCAAATGGCGGTTTTTTCTTATTTGTTGCGGGATCATGATTTGCACATGAGTCTCCAGGTTATGAGCCTGACGAGGTACTACTCCTCCATCCCGCATATATATCAACATAAAAAGCTCTTTCGAGCTCACGTGAACTATATCAAAAAATCCTAATTTGCACAAGGTCGCCATTGAAAATAGCTCAAAAACATGTTATCGTATCGTACATGTCGGGGTAGCTCAGATGGTTAGAGCGCAGCACTCATAAAGCTGAGGTCGTGAGTTCAATTCTCACCCTCGACACAAGGTGGAGAGGGTGAGAATTGATACCAATTCTCATCATCGACACAATATTGTTTTACCGTGGTATTCCTGATAGAATACCCAAGCATACAATTAATGTATGCGGGTGTAGCTCAGCTGGTTAGAGCATCCGCCTGTCACGCGGAAGGTCGAGGGTTCGAATCCCTTCACTCGCGCAAAACAACAAAACTGAAGCGACAGCTTCAGTTTTGTTTTGTTTTGTTTTGCAGCAAGTGAAGGGGTTCGAACTTTTTCACTCATTGAAAATCTCACCCAAATATATTATTCTAATTGGGTAAAGCCAATGTAGCTCAGTCGGTAGAGCGCATCCATGGTAAGGATGAGGTCCGCAGTTCGATTCTGCGCGTTGGCTCAGTTTCGCCACCCTAGCTCAGTTGGTAGAGCAATACACTCGTAACGTATAGGTCCGCGGTTCGATCCCGCGGGGTGGCTCATAAAAAATATGAATCCCGTTAGAGATCCAAGCTGTATTTTGTGGCAAGACGGTATAAGTTGAGAAGTTTGTTGATAAAGTTTTATAAATATAATTAGATACGGAAATTGTACTTCCTATCTCTAACGGGATGAAAAAAATAATTACACATAATGGAAATTTTCACGCAGACGATATTTTTGCCGTGGCTACATTACAACTCATTCTTGAAAAAGAAGGTTTTGAGGTTATACGAACAAGAGATGAGGAAATAATCAAAACAGGTGATTTTGTGATAGATGTTGGTGGAGTTTACGATGCAGATAAAAATTTATTTGATCATCATATGCCTGAAGGTGCTGGAGAAAGGGAAAATAAAATACCCTATGCATCTTTTGGTTTAGTGTGGAAAAAGTTTGGGAAAGAATTATGTGGTACTCATGATGTTAGAGATAAAATAGATAAAAAGTTGGCACAAGTTATTGATGCTGCTGATGTTGGAATTGATCTATTTAAAAACATAAAAGAAAATGTGCACCCATATCTTTTACGAAGTTTTCTTGTGTCACTTAAGCCAACATGGAAAGAAGAAGATTTAGACAAAGATTTCATGTTTGATAAAGCTGTAGGTTTTGCAAAAGAAGTATTGATAAGAGAAATAAAAGTTACTCAAGATACAATGGAAGCCGAAACTGCTGTAATTAAAGCTTATGATGAAGCAAAGGATAAGAGAATTATTGTTATGGATGAAAAATATCCTTGGGAGAGTGTCCTTAATAAATATGAAGAACCTTTATATGTTGTTTACCCAAACATCAGCTGGCGTGTTAAAGCAGTGCGAGATAATTTTAACTCTTTCGAAAACAAAAATGATTTACCAGAAAGTTGGGCTGGAAAGAATGATGAAGAATTGGCCGATATTACAGGAGTTAAAGATGCTGTATTTTGTCATCGCGCGAGGTTTCTAGCCGGAGCAAAATCTAAAGAAGGTGCAATAAAATTGGCACAAATTGCTCTTGATACGTAATATAAAAACCCCCGCCGTAAAGGCGGGGTTTTTGAGAAAAGTTTTCTCAGAACTTTTATTCACTGGTTACTAGTTGCGGGTTGATTATTGATTTCAGTATATCCACCAGTAGATCTGGATTTGAACCCTTTATGTATACATGATCGATACAATCCAGCTTCTTTGTAGGTAGAGTGCCTGAGACCATAATGATCTTAATTTTCGGATCTTCATCTTTAGCCAATTCGGAGAGTTCATCACCATCCATATTGGGCATTTGTAAATCCGTAATCAGGATTTTAAATGGCTTAGCGAGTGCTATTGCCTCATATATCAAGCCTGAAGCCCCATCTCCATCATTTGCGGTTACCACCTCACATTCCGGGAAGTTTTTCCTGAGCAATTCCTTTATTGTTATTGTGTTTATTTCCTCATCATCTACAACCAAAATTCTATACTTAGTCATTGTCTTCTCCCTTGTTTATCCACGTGTCTGATAACACATTACGGTATTTTTATACAGGTGTCAAGTAAATGAAAGTAGGCATTTCGCTTCTGGTGTATATGGTATAATGCCTTCATGGCCGAAAAAGAGCAGAAAGAAGCGAGAATAAAGGAAATTGAGGCCGCTATGCAAGGAGCGGATTTTTGGTCTGATAGTGGTAAGGCGCAGTTAATGATAAAAGAAATGCAGGAGTTAAAGGATGAGCTTGAGGGTGTTGGAAAATATGACAAAGGAGGAGCGACGCTATCAATCCTTGCTGGTGCCGGAGGTGATGATGCTGAGGATTTTGCGCGAATGCTTTTTGATATGTACGTGAAATTCATAGAAAATAAAGGCTGGGAAGCCGCACTGCTTCACAAGAATGAAAATGAACACAATGGATACAGAAATATCACAATAGAAATAAAAGGAAAGAATGTGTACGGTACGCTTAAAAATGAATCAGGTGTACACAGGCTAGTGCGGCTCTCACCGTTTAATACCAAAAGCCAGCGACACACTTCTTTTGCACTCGTTGAGATTGTGCCGAAGATTGAAAAAATTGGTGAAGTGAAAATGAACCCTGATGATTTGAAAATTGAGTTTTCAAAATCTAGCGGTCCAGGTGGCCAGAATGTGAACAAGCGAGAAACCGCTGTGCGCGTCGTTCATATCCCAACAAACATTTCTGTGCATGTTGACGGAGAGCGTACTCAAGAGCGTAATAGAGAAACGGCTCTTGAGATGATTGCAGGAAAGCTGTATCATAAAGAAGTTGAAGATAGGAAAAGGGAATTAGCAGGACTTTCGGTGAGTAAGACTACAGAAATAGAATGGGGAAACCAGATTCGTTCATACGTACTACACCCATATAAAATGGTGAAAGATCATCGGACTGGTGTAGAGACTAGTCAGGTTGATAAAGTATTAGAAGACGGAGAGCTAGACGAATTTATTGAAGCTGAAAAAAGTATTTAATTTTTAAAATTTAAGAAAATAAAATCGTGATTTATTTTGAAAATGTTACAAAAAAATATAGTGATAGCACCGAAGCTTTATGTGGAATAAATTTTGCAATTGAACCAAATGAATTTGTTTCAATTGTAGGACACTCAGGTGCAGGGAAGACAACACTTTTAAGGATGCTTCTAGCAGAAGAAAGACCAACAGAAGGAACTATCTTCTTTGAGTCTACAGATATTCACACACTTAATAAAAAAGATATACCAGGATTTCGTCGTCGCATGGGTACTGTTTTTCAAGATTTTAAATTATTGCCGAGCAAAACAGCATATGAAAATATTGCTTTTGCTATGGAAGCAGCTGGTAAGACCGATGAGGAGATTAAAGCTGATGTGCCGCAGGTATTAGAGCTTGTTGATCTAGCAGAAAAATCATGCAATTTCCCACACCAGCTTTCTGGAGGTGAAAGGCAGCGCGTAGCAATTGCACGAGCTATTGTGAATCAGCCAGATATATTAATCGCTGATGAGCCGACTGGAAACTTAGACCCGATTAATACGCACGAAATTATACAAATCTTAAAAAAGATAAATGAGCTTGGTACCACGATTATTTTAACAACACACAATAAAGGTGTTATAGATGATTTAGGCAAGCGAGTGATCACAATGGATGCTGGTAAAGTTGTGAGAGACGATAAAAAAGGACGATATGTATTATAATTACTAGTAAACTAACAGCTCTTAAAACATGTACATAACCAATCTTAAAAGAATAATAAAGGCAGGCTTTGTGAATTTTTGGCGTAACGGCGTGGTTTCATTTGCGTCTGTTTTGATAATGACAGTGACCTTGGCTTCAATCGGGCTGATAATGTTTGCTGGTGCGCTTTTGAATAATTCATTGGTACAAATAAAAAACAAGGTTGATGTGAATATATATTTCACACTAGATGCGTCTGAGGGCGATATGTTTTCTCTTCAGACAACTTTAGAAGGAATGCCAGAAGTTGAGCGCGTAGTTTACACATCTCGTGAAGAGGCTCTAGAAAATTTTCGTAAGCGACATGAGAATGATTACCTAACAATCCAAGCCCTTGATGAGCTTGATGACAATCCGCTCGGTGCATCGCTTTCAATTAAAGCGAAAGAAACATCTCAGTATGCAAACATTGCTAAATTCCTTGAAGACAAACAAGGTGGATTAAGTGGCGGGGAAGCTTCAATTATAGATAAGGTGAATTACTATCAAAATAAGGTTGCGATTGATCGTCTTACTAAAATTATAGACGGCGCGGAGCGCATAGGATTTGCAATGATGATTTTCTTGATTCTTATTTCAGTTATCATTACATTCAACACGATCAGACTTGCTATATACACATCACGAGAAGAGATTGGCGTTATGCGCCTAGTTGGTGCAAACAATAAATTCATACGAGGACCTTTCATCATAGAGGGTGTGATGTATGGAGTTGCAGCTGCAATTTTGGCTTTAGTTATTTTATACCCGATTGCAATTTGGCTTGGTGGTGCAACAGAAACATTTTTCGGAGGAATAAATCTACTTGATTATTATTACGAACAATTCTGGCAAATGACAATATTCATTTTGATTGCCGGTATTGGACTTGGGGTTTTGTCTAGCTATTTAGCTGTTCGCCGATACCTCCACAAGTAAAAATTTTATATAAAGTTACAAAAAGAAAAAAGGCGGTTGCGCAAGCGCAACCGCCTTTGTTGAACATCTATCCCTCTGGCTCAATAAACAAGCTTTTAACGAGCTCCTCTATTCTTGAAACCGCAGGAATGTTTTTCCCGTGACGACCCATTTTGGTGTCGTGGTAATCAAAAAGGAAGTCAGCAAAATCTTCTCTTGCATCTCCTAGGCTTTTTCTGCTGTACCCAATGAATCCAGGAACCTCTGGCCAAGATACAATGAATGCGCCACATGCTTTCTCAACAGATAATTCTAAGTCGAAATTAACAACCCGATCTTCATTACTGCCTTCAAGCGTACTACCTGCTGTAATTATGTTTTTTCCGCACATTGGTTTTTCTCGACAAGTTTCTCCGCAACAGCAACCCAGTGCCCGCGTAGGAATCCCGGGATATCCTCTATTCTTCCGCGAAAGACATTCTTGGCCCATTTGGGTAATTTATCCTTTTCGAGTAGAGACCACACGAGTGAGATAAGCCGTTTTTCCAGCCCTTCCTCCTCCACCAGGTCCATCTCTATGCCATTGTCACGCCACCTTGAAATTATTTCTAAGTATTCGTCGTCATCACTAAGAGCAACGAGCTTGGAAGGTTTTTTGCATGCAGTGAATGAATATGGCTCTGTTTGTGTCATTTTTATAAAAAACGCTACCTTTTTTATATGCATCATCTTCTCCCCGTCTTGTCTTCTGATCTAATTAAAACAACTAATTTCTGTCTAAGATGTTACCACGCTGTATATGTATTGTAAATACTTTAGATTGAGTCATGTTTTTGATGCAATAATAAGCTCCCACTAAAAAAGGCGATACCATCGGTATCGCCTATAATTTCACTACAGCCGAATTTTATTCCGGCGCTGTAAAGATCTTGGTTATCATCACACACAATTCCGCAAAGTCATCTTTTCTGAGAAGATTTTTTGCTGATTCGAGCGCCTTCTTTTCACCTGTGTAAACTTTGAAAAGAAAGCACAAAAGTTTTCCTGCGGCAGCTTCATTATCAGATCCTTTTTTGTGAATTTCCGCGAACCTTTGAAGTGATACCTCAATCTTTTTTGTGTCTTTGCCGTTTATTACAACGTTAAGATTTGAGTATGTGGCATGTTTGTTATCACCAACCTCAAATTCCGTTCCTGCTGGAATCACCGCTCCTTTAATTTTCGGTTCGTCTTTCTTTGACCGTGTCTTCATCAACATCTTATCCTCCTGTGTTGTATTTACTGCTCTACGTGAAACTTACCTCAACCTTATTCCACTTAGTATACTATCATATTTTGGTACTTATGTCAATTACTGCATAAAAAATAGAAATGGATATCTAACAAAGTAAAAATTTTGTACTCTGAGTTTCTTTTGGTACAATAGGTACGAATATGGCTACAAAATCCACAAAAAAATGTATAGAAACTAACGAAGCTAAAAGTAGAAAGTACATTTTTGTAGTCGGTGGGGTAATTTCAGGAGTAGGAAAAGGGATTACCACATCTTCTATTGGTAAGGTGCTACAAGCGCGTGGATTTAGTGTCACTGCTATTAAAATTGACCCATATGTGAATGTGGATGCCGGCACAATGAACCCCACAGAGCACGGAGAGGTGTTTGTTCTGGCTGATGGGTATGAATGTGATCAGGATATGGGAAATTACGAGCGCTTTTTGGGCGTTACTCTTCCTTCTAATAATTACATGACCACTGGTCGTGTGTATCAGTCTGTAATAGAGCAAGAGAGAAACTTAGAGTACAAAGGAAAATGTGTGCAGGTGGTTCCTCACATTCCACTTAATGTGATTGATAGAATTGAGCGCTCGGCTACTGAAGCAGACGCAGATGTGACGGTGATCGAAATTGGTGGAACAGTTGGTGAGTACGAGAGTATTCTTTTCTTGGAAGCTGCACGTATGATGAAGATGCGCTCTCCGCAAGATGTGGCGTTTGTGATGGTTTCTTATCTACCAGCACCAGCGAAAGTTGGTGAAATGAAAACAAAACCAACCCAACACGCTTCCAGGCTTTTAAATTCAGCAGGTATTCAGCCAGATGCAATTATTGCACGTAGTGAAGTTGGTATTGATGCGAAGCGCCGTGAAAAAATTGCAACTTTTTGTAATATTGATCCAGACAATGTAATTTCTGCACCAGATGTTGAATCTGTGTACGACATTCCACTTAATTTTGAAAGAGGGAATGTGGGTGAAGTGCTTATTGAGCGATTGCATTTGGAAGAAAGAGCTAAAAAAGCAGACCTTTCATCATGGGAGACATTTGCAAATAAAACTAAGTCAGTAAAGAACGAAGTACACATTGCGGTCGTTGGTAAATATTTTAGTACTGGAGATTTTGTACTTTCAGACGCATATCTTTCAGTGATTGAAGCTATAAAATATTCTGCATACGCACTTAATAAGAAGCCAGTGCTTTCATGGCTATCTGCAGTTGATTTTGAAGACAAAAAGAATCTCAAGAAACTTAGCAAATTTGACGGTATTTTAGTACCCGGAGGCTTTGGAGAGCGCGGTATTGAAGGAAAGCTGAATGTGATTAAATATGCACGTGAAAAAAAGATTCCATATTTTGGACTTTGCTATGGTATGCAGCTATTAGTAATAGAATATGCGAGAAATGTGCTTGGGCTTAAAGAAGCAAACACTGCTGAAATTTTTGAAGGAGCAGAAGATTTGGTGATAGATATCATGCCAGATCAAAAAGAAAAGTTGGCACAAAAAGATTACGGTGGAAGTATGCGACTTGGTTCTTATACAGCCCGACTAGAGAAGGGGACGATTGCATACGAAGCGTACAAAAATAATGAGGTGAAGGAGAGACACCGACACCGGTATGAAGTAAATCCAGAATACGTTGAGAGATTGAAAAAGAAAGGTTTGGTATTTTCTGGGACGTCTCCAGACGGCACACTTATGGAAATTGCAGAATTGCCACGCAAAGAGCATCCATTTTTCTTAGCAACGCAATTCCATCCAGAATTCCAAGCTTCGCCACTATCACCACACCCACTCTTCACAGAATTTATTCGCGCAGCGAGCAAAAAAGAAATTAAAAAGACCACTAAAACCAAAAAAGTTACAAAAGCAAAGAAAGTTGTAAAAGCCAAAAGCAAGACAAAGAAAAAATAGTTCGCATCTGACGATGCGAACTATTTTTTAAAAGGCGTCTGAAATTTTTGTAGGATTGTTTTTTGTACTTCTTTATCGTGAGTTGATATCCTGTCTGCTATTTGTTTTCCCAAGCCTTCATATCTGGCGATCTCATCTTTCAGGTGCTGGTCTGGAAATTTTCTTTCTAGAGAATTAATTCCTTTGATATAAAATATTGATGTCGGTATTGCAACAACGCTTGTTACAAAGAAATCTATTGTTGTATCAAGTGCGTGTGTTTGTGCGGCGAATCCTATTCCGCCTCGTAAAACGCGCACCGCGTCTAACACTCCTTCAAAAAATTCCCACAGTGCTGCGATTGCTACGATTATAATCACAACAAACACTGCTTGATATCCTTTTTCCAAAAGCCTGAATGATTTGCGTGGGGAAGTGTAATTCCGCAAGACAAAGAATACGTTGATTGTGAGAACAATACCAGCAAATACATGTCCGACTAAATCAGACCACCACCACTTTGTGCCGAGCTGCGCATCGTTCCATCCGTATATTCCCCAGATGTATATGAATGCCACCCAGAAAATAACAGAGCCTATAAGTACAAAAAATCTCCTGTTCTGGAATATAAATTTATCTATATCAGTACCTTCTTTAATCATATTATTATTCTACATTGAAATGTGGAAAAAAAATAGTGCCGAGTTCGCTTCCTGCGAACTCGGCACTCCTCTGCCACCCCTCTCTCGGAGGGGTAAAACTCTTTACCACTCGCTATTTGCCGGGATGTGCTTGAGCACAAACCATGCCTTTTCAACGTATGAATGGTCAAGAATCTCCTCATCGCTCATACGTTTTACGGCATTCGGGCCGTCTTTGTATGCAACGAGCATTTTCTCAATCCAATCATACCCATAATCATCACGCATTTTTGCAAGATACGCAGTACCTCGCATAATTGCTTCATACGGATCACACGAGTTGCCAGGTCTCCCAACCTCGGCGCCTATGTAATCCTTTGTTTGCATGAGGCATTTGGCGTTTGATTCAGATACAGCATTGGGGTCTCCCAAGCTTTCCACCACGATTACCATTGCGATCGCACTCGGTGCAATCTGGTATTCATCAGCTGCAATGTTTATGAAGTCCCTGTATTCTTGAGGAACCTTTTTAGCCGCAGTTATTGCGTATCCGCCCCATTTTTCGCTTATCGCGGATGAGGCTGAAAAGGGAACTGTGAGGAGCAAAAGCAGTGTTACCAGTGCATATTTCTTCATCTTCAAATTCCTTATCTGAGTGTAAGTGTCTGATAATATACTAGCACAAATAAGGGCAAAAGTCAAGCCAAACGCTGGTAAAAACCCCTTATTTAGTGTAAATTAGAGCTATTATTGCTGGATCGTCTAATGGTAGGACTGCGGTTTCTGGTACCGTATATCTAGGTTCGAGCCCTAGTCCAGCAGCATTGCGCAGAAAATCTATTAAGAAAGTTAAATTTATTATTAATTAATCAAAAAAAACATGGCTGTACCAAAATATCCACCGTACATAAATGCTTATGGGAAGATAAGTAAACTTCTGACAAAAATAAAAGAAGCCAGCGTGCCTCCAAAAGTCACGCGAGATTTCTTGTCGACTGTATTAGGTTTAAAATCCTCAAGTTATCATGCAACGATTCCTTTTTTGAAGAGATTAGGATTTCTTGACCAGGGGGGTGTACCAACTCAACGCTATAAAGATTTTAGATCAGATAGCAAATCTGGTTTTGTAATGGCGAAGGCTGTAAAAGAGGCATATGTTGATATTTATCAAAACAACGAATATGCTCACCAGCTTGATAAAAAAGGGTTAGTAGATGTAGTAGCAACTGTAACTGGAGCGGCAAAAGATGACGCGGCAGTTGTTGCTCTTGTCGGAACCTTTCTTGAGTTAATTAAATTTGCAACTTTTGATGTGAGCGATATACCAGAAGAAATGGGTGATACAGAGGACGAGGAAGTTGGAAATGAAAATAAAGATTTTGGTACTGAGTATAGAGGCAAAGGTAATGTTAAACTTGGAATCTCATATACCATTAACTTAAATCTTCCAGCGACAACAGAGATTAAGGTCTTCGATGCAATATTTAAAAGTCTCAAGAAAAATCTTCTTGATAATCGATCACTTCAATGAGAGACGAAGACAAAATCAAATTATTTGGAATGCAAAATCTTATCTTAGAGTCCGATTTGTTAGAGCTTGAGGCAAGTGGTATTGATATTGGGCATATGCAAGCAATAAAAAAAGAAGACGTCGTCGATACAGAAGTTTTTGAAATTGACATACGTAATCAGGCAAAACAAATGATGGGAGTATACTATCTTTTATTTTGTTTGGAAAATTCTGTAAGAAAATCAGTAAGCAGTCGACTTAAGGAGAAATACGGAGCAACTTGGTGGGAAAGTAAAGTTCCCGAGAAAGTAAAGGTAAAAGTTAAGCAGAGACAAAAAGATGAAAAAGATACCCCTTTCTCCGAACGGTCAAATGAACCTATTTATTATAGCGATTTTCTTGACCTCATCAATATTATTGAAGAAAATTGGCCAGATTTTTCCGATACATTTCGAAGTATAGAATCCATAAAATCTACACTAGGAACTCTCAATGTTTTACGTAGAGGAATTGCACACAATTCTGTTTTAGAAGAGGATGAAATACAGCGTTTTAAGCTACATATTAAAGACTGGGTACGTATACAAATGTAGTATTTGAAGAGTTTAGAAATGTTAAAATAAAACTATGAAAAACAAAAAAACAAATTCTGGAATTCTAATAATGTTAATTTTTATTGCGGGCTATTTTTTATTCTTCAATAAAAATGTGTGGCAAGGATTTTATTATCCAGATGGATGTTTGTCTTGCGAAGAAGATTACATATTTAGCCCTAAGTTTAAGGGGTATGATGATGGTCTTGCTGACTGTGTAACATGGGGTAACAATATTAGAAAACAAGGAAACAGTCTTGAAAAAGGTGACATATTTGAATGTGGTTTAAATTGTAAAAACGAGATTGGATTATTTGTGTGCGAAGAAACTGTAGATTTTTAACATATATTTAATATGGTTTTATCAAACAAGACAGTAACAGAACAGTTGGAAATATACAAACAGCGGTATGAAACATTTCGTCATCTCGACAAGCTTCGTTGGCAAATGTTACAAATCGCCATTGCTACAGGTTCTGTAATATTAACTTTTGGAAAGAGCGACTCGACAGCAGAGCCAGGATGGTGGATATGGGCAACGGTTGGTATGGTTTTGTTAATCTTAGGGTTTGCTATGATGCGAATAAGTAATGGTATTAAGAAAAACGGGGAGAATCTGCGTCGTGTTGGTGATATTATCGGGGACGTGAATATTCCAAAAAGTTCACCTGGATTGAGTAATATTTCCTTTTGGATTGAGACCATAATGATAACAATGGGACTGGTGTGCCTCATATTATCTATTTATTATTTAACGCACACTATATAAAAATAAATATGCATAATGTTTTCATTAGTTATCATCACGCCAATGATCAAGAGTACAAGGAAGCTCTTATAGCTATGAATGGCGAAGGTGATGACAGGGTTTTCATTGATGGGTCAGTTGATACTGGAGACATATCTGATGATCTAACAGATGAGGCAATAAGGGAAAAAATTAGAGATGAGTATCTACGGAACACGACTGTAACAATTATATTAGTCGGAACGGAAACAAAAGGACGCAAGCATGTAGATTGGGAAACATATTCAAGTATGTTTGATGGAACTGTTAATAAAAAATCTGGTATTCTTGTTGTGATTTTACCATCAGTTAATCCTGAGCCATGTTATACGAGTGCTCATGCTGGTGAAAAAGAAAAAATATATCCAGAGCAGCGCAATTGGGTGAATATTGGCGACAGGGTAAAATATGAAAATCGCTATCCATTTTTACCAGATCGCATAATTGACAACCTGTTGTGTAAAAATATGAAAATCTCAATTGTTCCATGGTATAAAATATATAATAATCGTGAAAATTTGCAGTTTTTGATTAATGCTACACACGATGATAGGGTTAATTGTGATTATGACTTAAGTGGTTCGTTGAGACGACAAAACTCTTAATTTAAGCAACCGCCTTAAAGTAATAGTTACTTTGACTTGGTTCTCAATCCAAACTAAATGAACTTCACTCTAACAGATAAAGATATATTTAAAAATTCGGAGTTTTCTGCGCGTAATGAATCAAAATGTTAAAATAAAATTATTAACAACATGACAATAGAAAAAACTTTAAAACAAATAGAAAATAAATTGGAAGAGTGGGGTAAGAATAAAGAAAAACTGGTTGTTGGTATTGACGGATATAGTGGAGTAGGGAAATCAACGATACTTTTGGAGCTCGCAAGAAAAATGCCTGATGTTATTGTTGTTGATATGGATAATTTTGTGTTTACAGCAAAAAAGAGCGTAGATACTGAAATTACTACTGAATGTAAAAATCCAAAAGATATAAATCACCAATGGAATAATCTTGAAAAATTATGCGAATTAAGACACTTAGTAAATAATTTTAAAACAGCAAAAACTGGAAACACAGAGGCGACACTTTTTAGCGAGAAAACAAATAAATATGATTTAGAGACACGCTTTGATTTTTCAAAAAACATACTCGTCATTGCTGGAGTGTTTTTACAACATCCGTTTGTGCTTGATGATCTTATTGATAAACAAATATATTTGGATGCAAATTTAGCTCAAGTTGATAAAAGACGAGTAGTACGTGAGAAAAAACGTTGGGGCGACCAATATATGTCTGAAGACCACCCAGATTCATTTTTTGGAATGTTCAAGCGATCATTTGTTAAATATACAGAGTTGTACAATCCAAAAGAAAAAGCCGATTTGATAATAGAAGTATAATATGAGTTATTTATTCACCCTAACAGACAAAGATATATTCAAAAATCCAGAGTTTTCTGCACCTGATGAATATGAAAAGAGGATGACAGTAAAAGCTGTCGCTATTAATAATGAGGGGAAATGTGGATTTGTTACTAATCCTGTGCATGGATTTTATTTACTTGCTGGTGGTGGCGCAGAGAGTGATGATCTTGAACAGGAAATAAAAAGAGAATGTGATGAAGAGCTGGATGTTGAGGTTGAAGTGATTGGGAAGATTGGCGAGTCTCAAGAGTGCAGAAATAGAGATAAAAAAGAATGCGAAACAACATGCTTTCTTGTGAAAGTAACAGGAGAACTTAAAGAAGACACACGCACGGAAGATGAGAAATGTAACGGGCTTTGCCCAGTATGGCTTGATGAGGATGAAGCCGTAAAGATTTTAAAAGAGCAGAAAGAAAAAGTAAAAAGGGGAGAAGTCGATTTTTACAACACCGCTTTCAACATAATCCGAGACGCAAAGTTTTTTATGGAGTATCTTCAGTCAAAAAAATGAACATTGCACACATCCTAAAATGCTCCGATAACCCCATAAAATACAGCTCAACGCAGTTGAGCCGTATTTTACATTCATCCCGTTAGAGATTGCGGAAATTTTATTTTCTATCTCTAACGGGATTAAAAAACAAGGGTTTTTGGAGCCTGTAAATAAGTGATATAATAAAACCATGAAAAATAAACAAATTTTATTGTTGGGGGGACTTATTATAATTATTTTTATTGGATGGTATTTTCTTGTAAATAAACAAGATGCCAAGGTCGTAATTTCTGATCCGCTTAATACAACGTACTTAATTGGTGGAGAATCTTTCACACTAGTTAATGGGTTTGTTGAAAAGGAAATTACGCCAGAATCAGCAACAAAAAATAAAGTATCAGTGTTTGGCGAGCCAGTGTTTGGGGATATTGATAAAGATGGAGATGATGATGCTGTGTTAATTTTGGTTAATGATCCTGGAGGTAGCGGTACATTCTATTACGCTGCAATTGCTGCGAATATTAATGGCGAATATAAAGGTACAGACACAATACTTCTCGGTGATCGTATCGTACCTCAAAAATTTTATATAGATGATAATAGAGCAAAAATTGAATATCTAAATAGAGAATTTGGAGAAAGTTTTGCTATACAACCATCGGTAGAAAAAGCTTTGCATCTAAAGTTTGAAGTTTCGCAGTCTGATGAAAACAAGCTCTACTTAATTGAAGTTGAGGTAGATTTTGAAGGGGAGGCAGATCCTAATATCATGACACTTGATATGCATACATGGAGATGGATTAAGACGACATATAATAATGATACAGAACTCATTCCAGATAACATTGAAGAATTTACTATTACATTTAAAAATGACGGTACATTCTCCGCAACAACAGACTGTAATTCAATGGGGGGATCTTATGAAGTTGAAGAAAATAAAATAACTTTTAGTGATATATTTGCAACAGAGATGTTTTGCGAAGGGTCTCAAGAACAACAGTTTAGTAAAATGCTTGGAGAAGTAAACTCCTACTTTTTCACTGGTCATGGGGAACTAATATTTGACTTGAAGTTTGATAGCGGATCTTCCATCTTTCGTTAATAATTCTAATGAACACAGTATACATCCTAAAATGTTCTGACGACACTTTGTACTGCGGTTCTACTGTGGATCTTGAGAAGCGACTAAAAGAACACAATGAGTCAAAAAATGGTGCGAAATATACTTTTGCGCGCCGTCCGGTGACGCTTGTGTATCAAGAAGAGTGCGAGACGCTCGCAATTGCCCGAGCTAGGGAAGCAGAAATAAAAAGACTAAGCAGAAAAGAAAAACTTATTCTTATAAACCAAAAATAACCCAAAATCAATTGGCTCAACGCGGTTGAGCCAATTGATTTTTGTGGTTGTGCTTTGTTTTTTGTTGTGGTATTCTCCTTGTGAATAGGAAATGGTTCCTACGTTCTTTGGAGGATTTAGAAGATGAAAAAGAAGATTCTTATCGCGTTTTTTTCTGCACTGATGTTCATGGGGTTGCCGGCATTGGCTGGTGATTTGTGCCAAACAATCAAGAGTGGCGCCATTGTCGGTAGTGATGGCAATATCGTCGAAGTCGGCTATGATCAATGGGGGTACAACTATCAAGCTCGCATGTTCAATGGCGGATACTGCAATGCTTATCGTGATGCCAGTTGGTGCCATGAGTATGCCGACATCGATCTGATGATGAAGTGGAACGACGCCTGGCTTAGTAATATGGATTGCGGCTTCGATGGTACGCTTGACCGGCATCGCGGGTATAACACCTACATTGATTCCGGTGCTTGGCTTACCAATCATCAGTCTGGCGAAGTGGAAGTCAACGGCAAAATGCGAAAATGGACGTACTTCGTGAAGATTATTGCTGTGACGTCTGAGGATACTCAAAGCGGTGGTAATTGGTATCGTCCGGATGGTACGTTGATTGGGCCGGTTATCTGGGGATCCTTCGCCACTGTTCAAGAGGTTTCAAATGATCCGTCCAATGGTCAAAAAGGTGTTCTGTATAAGGCGCCTGCTGGCGGGACTGGTCTTGGAAATTTGGAAGGACAGTAATCTTCTGATTTAAAACACAGAAATGTGTAAGCATAAGAGGTGGGTAATTTTTTACCCACCTCTTTTTATTGTGGCCTATAAACCAAAATAACCCCTAAAACAATGGGTTTTATTATTGCGTAGGTTGGATATTTGTGCTATTGTTGTATTACTTAGAGGCGCGCTGCGCCTTTTTTTATGTAAATTTTATGTCACAAAAAGGAGAAACAATTGTACGATTTGATGAGGTGTCGTTTGAACACGGCATTAAAAAGCCCATTCTAGATGAGGTTAGTTTTTCTCTGCGTCGTGGCGCGAAGATAACGCTTATGGGGCAAAACGGAGCTGGTAAAAGTACCTTGTTTCACCTAATCACAAAAGAGCTAACGCCTGAAGATGGTAATATTCATTTAGCGAAGAATTTATCCATTGCTATTGCTAGGCAGGTTATTCCTCGTGATCAGCTAGAGCTCACTGCGCGAGAATTTTTCGAAAAATGTTTTAAGGAGAAAGTGTATGATATTGATCCTAAAATAGATAAGATTTTGGAGGTGGTGAATCTGCGGGCAGATAAAGACAAGCTGATGAAAGATTTTTCCGGTGGACAGCAAGCACGCCTATTGTTAGCTTCTGCTTTGATACAAGACCCTGACCTGCTTTTGCTTGATGAGCCTACAAACAACCTAGACAAAGAAGGTATTGATCACCTCAAGAAGTTTTTAATTGATTATAAAAAGACGGTGATTGTTATTTCTCACGATGCAGATTTTTTGAATTCATTTACAAACGGTGTTTTGTATTTAGATGTGTTTACTAGAAAAGTAGAACAATACACAGGCGACTATAAAGATGTTGTGCGAGAAATTGCTGTGCGTGTAGAAAAAGAGCGTAGAAAGAATGCTCAGTTTGAAAAGCATATTCAAGAGAAAAAAGATAAAGCAGAATTCTTCGCGAACAAGGGAGGGAAGATGAGGATTTTGGCAAAACGCATGCGTGAGAGTGCGGCAGAAGCAGATGAGTCTAAGGTGGATGTGCGACGTGAAGATAAAACAATCCGTAAATTTAATATTGATGTGAAAGAACATCACGTGGGTGAGATTTTAAATATTCAATCACTTTCAATAATGAAAGATCATGAGATTGTGCAGTGTTTAGCAAATATTTCTTTAGTGAAAAAAAGACACCTACTTTTGACTGGTCCAAACGGAATTGGAAAAAGTACGTTGCTTGAGCATTTGGCACATGATACGGAAGAGGGCGCAAAGATTTCTAAAGGTGTGACTGTGGGCTATTATCGCCAAGATTTTTCAACACTTGATTTTGATGAGACAGTATACAAAACTCTTGAATCAGTAATGGATAAAACAGACGAGCAAACTCTGCGTAGTGTCGCGGCTGGTTTTCTTATTACAGGTGAACTAATGCATATGAAAGTAGGGAATTTGTCTGAAGGGCAGAAAGGGCTTGTTGCTTTTGCGCAGCTGGCATTACTAAAACCAAACTTACTAATACTTGATGAGCCTACTAATCATATAAACTTCCGCCACTTACCAATTATTGCTAAAGCTCTTGATCAGTATGATGGAGCAATGGTCTTAGTATCTCACGTACCAGAATTTGTAGATCAGATTCGCATTGATGAAAAGCTTGATCTTGATAAATTAAGACTGGTAAAGAAGCCAAAAAAATCTAAGGTAAAATAAAAGAACTCTAGAGCTAGCTCTAGAGTTCTTTTTTATACTAGATTATGAATAAATGATGTTAAAATAAAACTATGAATCCCGTTAGAGATCCAGACTGTCTTTTGTGGCAAAATGAAACAAAACGGAATTCTTATCAATGTTTTAATAAAATATAATTAGATACGGAAGTTTTACTTCCTATCTCTAACGGGATGAAAAATATAGAAGTTGAAGTGCGGAGTTTTGTGACGGAGGAAAAATATGAGGAGCTTTTAGATTTCTTTAAAAAAGAAGGGGAGTTTGTGAGTGAAGACTATCAGGAGACATACTATTTTGACACAGATGAGGATTTGAGAATTCAAAAAAATAATTTTTATTCAAAGATTTGGTTGAAAAAAGGTGAAATTCACGATGATCATCGTGAAGAAATTGAAATAAAGTTTGATGTGGAAGATTTTGAAAAGTTGGAAAAATTATTTTTGGCAATGAATTTAAACGTTGAAATTAAATGGTTTAGAATGAGACACACATTTAAGTGGGAGGATGTGGATGTGATGATTGATTACACGAAAGGGTATGGGTATATTATTGAGCTAGAAAAAATGGCAATAGAGGAAGAAAAGGAAGAGGTACTAAAAATATTGCAACAAAAATTGAAAAGTTTGAATATTCCTCTGACACCTAAAGAAGAGTTTAAGAAAAAATATGATGACTACAGAAAAAATTGGGAAAAATTAATCTAATGAAACAAATACATTTAGAAAAATCTAAAATTTATTAAGTTCAATAAAATTAATATGTGTTTAAAAACTTCAATGTTTCTCTTTTTTCGCACATTGCTTTCCTGACCCCTTTTTCTGTGGGAGTAAGAAGTTTTTCTAGGATTTTTTTATTATGAATGATATCAATTTCCGATAAAGTTTTACGTGCAAGATTGGTCTGATTTAAAGCATTTTTGCACACATTATCTATTATGTCATTCCAAAAAAGTGCTTGTAGCTCATTACAGCCTTCTTTTTTAATACTGAGTGGAATGCGCTGTTTCTTCGCCGCACGTATGAGTGGTATACAAACAGCGCTTATCTGGCCAGTCTTAAGATCATCTTCCCAGTCGTGCGCATCATCGTTTAATTGTTTGGCGATTATGTAATGCTTGAAGAATTTAAGTGTATCTTTTACTTCCTTTGATTTTTCTGTATAGCCGAGTGAAAATAAAATCGCTAGTGGCCCGAGTGCGTGGCCAAGAGACCTATCGGCGAGTTTTGTAAGTTTGCCATAGTTTGGCAATGGTTTTGGAGGGATGAGAGTGGTGTCTTTTATTTTTCCACGACAATGGCTTGTTTCCCATGTGTTTGCAGCATCAATTTTATCCAAGATTTTTTGATAGAAAGATTCAAATCCTGGGGCTTCAAGAGCAATGTTTTTAAATATCGTATTTAATTCCCGTAAGCAAAGATTCGCAGTTGATAAAAGCCTAGGATCTCCTTCGTCATCAAGAAAATCATCATAGATAGTATAGGCAATCCAGCCGTAGAGATTGGCGAGCCCAAGATTTGTAATCATTTCATCTGTAATACCTTTACCATTTTTCCCGAGCGCTTCTTTGAAAAAGTATGGAGTGAGAACAATCTGCTCGCTATTAGCACTTTTCAATATTTTATTTAAGGTTTTAGTCGAGTGTTTTTTCAAGTCTGTATCAAGTGTAGAGAATCTTTCTTTCGCTTGTTTAACTACATCTTTATATATTTTGTCTTTCCTGTTAACTTTCTTTTTGTTAACATCCTTAGTATTTTGCTTGTCGCACAGCATTTGATACTTGTTTAATGCTTCAATACAAAAAGCGGTTGTTAGCGCGTCTGATCCTGCATAATATGTTTTTCTATTTATTGCCGGATCAATACAAAACGCACTAGCTGGCCATGAGCCTGCACTCTGATTTTTTACTAAATACGAGATTCCTTTTTCTAGGCTGGAGTCTTTGAATCCTAGGTTTATGAGAGAGGAGAGTGCCAGTGCTGTTTCCAAAGGATTGCCCCAATTTCCACTCTTATTCTGTCTGGAAATAAGAAAATCGATGATCTTCTTCTTTTTTTCGCCTATATAAAATCGTGAAATAAAATATATTATTGAATATTCTGATGGATAGTATGGCGAATGGTATACCTTATCATCAATAGCTTTTTCTACTAGCGCAGTTATGTTTTCGAGTTCAATATCTTGCAGTGAAAGAAAGTATGCAATATTACTATTAACAGCTAAATCAACGTCTAGCCACACTTTTTCAGAATCTGGCGGTACCAACCATGTGCGGTATGGGCCACCTTCTTTTTCTTCTGTGAAAGTTAATATAGAAACTATTTTCGCTAATGCTTTTCCATCTATTGATTTTGGGTTGTGCTTGAATAGAGCTGTGAGTGAACAAAATGTATCATCCAAATCATCTGGATAGGGAAGGGTTTTGTTTTCTTTTGCATCACGAGCCCAATAATTGAACGACCAATTATCGCTTTTTTGTGTAGCTAAGAATTTTTCCAAGCTTTTTTTTAGTTGTTTTGTTTGTGTAGTATTCTTTACGCCACATACAGCAGATAAAATAAGCGCAGAAGGGAATATCGAATGATACTTTTTTGCTCTGCTAAAATTTGTTTGTGATGGTGAAGATAGGCTCAGAAAAAAACCGTCTTTTTGTTGTTTTTTCAACAAAAAAGATATTCCTTTATCAATGTAATTTTGCATATTAGATTTGTGGGAGTGCTCGTTTTACTGGTATCGTGACAGTGAATATCGCACCAGTATTCTTTTCGCTTTTGATATTTATACTACCACCGAAATCTTTTTCAATAATTTTTTTGCATGTAGAGAGTCCGATACCAGTGCCTTTTTCTACACCCTTTGTAGTAAATAATGGCTCAAAAATTTTATCCAAATTTTCAGGATCAATACCATGTCCGTGGTCACGGACAGTGACATAGATTGTATTATTTTCTTGCTTAAGTGTGATAATTACAGTTCTGTCTTGCGTTTTTTCATCTTCGTATGCATCTATTGAATTTGTAATTAGATCGGTAATAGTATGGTAAAACTTGATTGGATTGCCGTATGTTTGAATTGAATTTTCAGGTTTTAAAAATTTTAATTGTATTCCTTCTTTGCGTGCGCGATAGGAAAGCATTTGTAATACTAGTTCTATTTCATCAGCCAGATCAAAAACAAGATTTATATCCTGATTTTGTATTTGTCTGCGTGCCGCTTCTGTAAATTTTTTTGTTTTTGTGATGTTATTTTCAAGTTTCTGTAAATCAGCATCAATTTCTGGAATTCTTCCATGATATTTTTTCCGTAATGTTTCAATATTTAAAACAACAGAAGTTATTGGACTTGCTAAATCATGGAATACGCCTGATGCCATACGTCCAAATTCAGCAAATCGATATAATTGTTCAGCTTTTTCTTCTTGAGTTTTTTTCAGATCATGTGTCCGTTCTTCAACCCTGTCTTCAAGCAAATCACGTTCCACTTTTAATTCTGCCTCAGACCTCCTTGCTCTGATCAAAGATTTTTCAATTTCACGGTTTGATAACCATGAGACCAGTGCAATTATGAGAAAAGTTGTTGCAAATACAATTCCATCTTTTGGCCCCAAAATTTCTTGTTTCCAGCTTAAGTCAGGACTAGTTAAAAAACTACTTTGCAGATAGCCAAATAAGACAAGAGTTAAAGAGGCGCACAATGTCAACAAAAAAGCAAAACGCGTGTTTATTAGTATGCCAGAAATAATAATTACCAAGACATAAGTCAAGATTCCTTGAGGAATGGCAATTCCCCAGGAGTAGGAAGTATATGTAGCCAATATGAAATATATTGCCACAAGAACATATGATGCAAAAGAAATGTCTCCTTTTCTTGATAGAAAATATAATGCAAGAAAAAAGAGAAGCACATTGAAAAGAAATATTGGATTTGTTCCATTATATGCACTCCCTAAATTGATTGAGTTTAATAAGGTAAAGAAAAAAGCTGTTCCTGAAAGTATGATTGATCCGAATAATAAAATATTTAATATAAATTCTTTTCGCTTAGAATCCTCATCGTTGGATCTTGGTTCTATGATTATATATAAAAAATGAACACTTTTATTGATAAATGCAAAAAAAGCATCTGTAATTTTTTTTATAAAAGCGTTCATTTTTTATTATGTATATTAGTTTTAAGTGCGTTTAGTCCATCCATGGCGCCTGTGTACCAGCTACTGTGGCTACAAAAGCGCTCATTACAGACACATTACGCATTGTTTTGTCTGTAAGGACCTTTTTTATTAGTTTTTTCATATATTGTATATTGTTGAACATGATACTAAAAAATCGACCTTTTGCAATGTTTTAATTATACTAAAGAGAAGATAAGATAAAGATAAAGAAAAGATAAAATAATTCATTTTATTTTTGTAAAATAAAAATCACCATACCAAAGGTGATTTTTTAACAATTTTTACCCGACTATTTTATAGCCACTACCGGAGACTGTTTGTATGAGTTTTCTTTTATTTTTGCCGTCAATTTTTTTTCGTAAACTTCGTATATGTACTTCAATCGTGTTTGAAAATGGGTCAGCTTCTATGTTCCAGACATGCTCCATGATCATGGCGCGTGACATGACACAACCTTTATTCCTGAGTAAGTATTCTAAAAGCATAAATTCTTTACGAGTGAGATGGATCTCATTACCATTCCGTGTAATAAGGTGTTTTTTTGTATCCATTATAAGATTGTTTGTTTTTAAAACAGAGAGGTTGATTTGTTCCTGTGGGCGTCGTGATATTGCGTTTATTCTGGCAATCAATTCTTCAAAAGAAAATGGCTTAGTTAAATAGTCGTCAGCTCCTGCGTTTAATAATTCAACTTTTGTTGTAGATTCTGATACTGCTGAGAGTATTAAAATTGGCATAGTTAAACCTGCGTTTCTTATATCTCTACATACGTCAACACCTTCTTTTTTAGGAAGCATATTATCTAAAATCACAATATCGTAATCATTCGTGCGTGCTAGATATGAGCCCTCTTCTCCATCTTCAGCTGTGTCAACAACAAAATATTCGGAACTTAATCCCGTCTTCAAATTATCCCTAATTTCTTTATCATCCTCAACGATTAAAACTCTCATTGTATATAATTTTAAACTTATCTTACTTTAAGTTTACATCATATAATGAATTAATGCGATTTATAGATATAAAATGAAATTATGACATGTAATAAAATTTTATTTTTTCTTTATTTTTTCTTTAGGGGTTTTTAATGTGTCTTTTTGTATTATTATAATTAGGATATAAAGATAAAACACCTACATATACCGGGTTAGGTCTGCGCAAATCTTTTCACATTTGTGAAAAGATAAATAGAGCCTAGCCCGGTATATGTAGGCGTTTTTAAACTAACTCTGTTTATTTTATGGCAAAAAATAATCAAAAAATAATATTAATTATTGAAGATAAGATATCACTCGTATGGATGATTGTAGACAACCTTCAGAAAGAAGGCTTTCGTGTTTTGGTGGCTGGTAACGGTAGGGATGGTATGAATATGGCATTAAAATATCATCCAAATATTATCTTACTCGACCTCGTGGTACAAGATATTAATGGTCTAGACCTGCTGCATGATTTACGAAAAAACAATGATAAATGGGCAAAAACAGTACCTGTTGTTTTTTTGACAGATTTTAACAATAAGGAAATATTAGCGGCCGCGGAAGAGGATGAGTGTTGTGATTATTTGCTCAATATTAAGTGGGATACTGAAGACGTAATAGGGAAAATCAAAGAAAAGATTCTGTAATTTTACTTTCCGACAAAAAAATACCTCATTATTACATAAGTAGTAATGAGGTATTTTTTTTGAGTAGTATTAATTTTTACTTAGCTTTCTTTTTCGCCATCCAGTTGTTTACTGCAAGAAGTGAATCAAATGTGCCCGCGTCTGTCCAGTGCCCATCTAAGACCTCGTAGGCCATCTTGTTGTTTGCAACATAGTGTTTATTTAAATCTGTTACTTCATACTCGCCTCTATCAGACGGTTTAATTGTTTTGTATATATCGAAAACGTCACTATCATACATGTAGAGTCCTATTACAGCAAGATCTGTTTTTGGTTGCACCGGCTTTTCTTCTATAGACACAATTTTTCCATCTTTGATTTCTGCTATACCAAATCTTTCTGGGTCTGGAACTCTCTTTAAAAATACTTTTGCCCCAGATTCCTGTTTTTTAAAGTCGTCACAATACTTTTTTATGCCATCTTCTATTATGTTATCACTGAAAATAACAACAATTTTTTCTCGCTGTGAAAAATCTTTAGCTGTGTTTATTGCATGTGCTGGACCAAGAGGCTCTTTTTGTACCTCATAGTGAAGCTTCACGCCAAACTGGTCTCCAGAACCAAGGAGGTTAAAGAATTGTCCAGAATTGTCCGTCCCAGCAACTATTAGAATATCTTTTATTCCAGCTTCTGCCAGCTTTTCTATTGAATAATAGATCATTGGCTTATCGTAAACCGGCAATAGATTTTTATTTATTACTTTTGTGAGGGGATTTAGCCTCGTGCCTTTGCCCCCTGCTATTATTACTCCTTTCATATTTATTTTACCTTATAGTAGTATGGTAACCTAAAATTAAGAAGAATTCCACAGTTGTCCATATGGTAAATCGTGGAATTCTTTTGGGTGTTTGGTATACTTAAAGCAAGTAAATATCTAAAAATTTATTAATTTAATATAAACAAATTGGTATGGAAAATACAAAACTTATGTATGTTGCTATAATTGCTATAATTATTATCGGAGCTATTGTGTACTCTGTTAATAATGACAAAGTAGACAACACCGGCATCATTTCTGATACAGAAGAGCAGGTGGTTGATGAACCTGCAGAGGCCGTGCAAGACACAAGCAGAACACAAACAACATCACAGACGAGTAGTCCAAAAGTACCAACGCGCGCACTTGTGACTCAAGATGGTATATATATGGTTTATTATGACAATGATGGATTTTACCCTAGCAGAATGAATATTAAAGTTGGTACTACCGTGCGATTTGTAAACGAATCCGATAAACCCATGCGAATATTCTCTGACAATCAAAGTAGCATATACTCTGCATTAAATCAGTCTAAATCTTTAGAAAAAGGTGCTAAGTATGATTTTACATTTGTACACATTGGATTATGGGAATATTATAATGTAAATTATATTTCGGACAGAGCAAGTATAACAGTATATTAATATATGGATAACAAAGTAGATAGAAAAAAAAATAGTAATGAGACCAGGGTTTTGTTT
>JBHPGB010000002.1:0-99129 GCA_042571085.1 Patescibacteria group bacterium
ATTTGGTACGAAGATACTGATCTATAAGTTTTCTAAAAATTTAGTAAACACTTGAAATCTTTTAGTTTCGTTGTTGTGCTTGTGACACAACGACGAAGCTGTAAAGGTTTTAAAAACCTTAAATATTGAATGGATCCCGTTAGAAATTGCGGAAATTCCATTTCCTATTTCTAACGGGATGAATAAGTTATTTAAAATTGCATATTACGTCATCATTGCAGGAATTATTGGGATTGCGGCGCTGTTGCTGGATTAACATGACCTGCTGTAACCAACCATACTTTCGCGTCTTTCATGTCTCCAGTATCCATGTCACCTGTGATTGTTATATTTCCAGAACCATCTGATGTTCCAGAACCAACAAGTACACCAGTATCATTTGCAAGATCTGTAATTACGACCAAATCATAATTGTGACTTGCAACAGGAGCTGTTCCTGTGAAACTGAAATCAAATGTTGGGTGTTTGGTTGTGTATGTCAAAGTACCTTCAATACCATCTCCGTGTATAATCTTCCAAAGATCATCTGTAGCATCTTTGTTTTCGAGCCATGCTTCACCGTGAAGCTGCTCTGCTGTAAGCTGAATACTGAATGTCATTTCGTCACCCTGTGCCCAGTTTGTTGTTACACTATCCAAATGGTAGCTCTGTTCAACCAACATATATCCTCCGGCTGGAATCATACCGAGAAATGCTTGCTCATCATATGAATTTGTACCGTAATATACATCGTCAATCGTATACCCATCTCCGTCTACATAAATAGTCTGGTGCCAAATCTTAACATCACCAGCATCATAAACTTCTACGTCCATATCGTAGATAATTGAACCTGAAAGATCATTATTTTCATGACTTGGTGTAGAACATACCTTCGAGCTGTTATCCCATGTACCACTTTCTTCTGTACACTCAGGCTCAGACTGTGTTCCTGTTTCTTCAAGTGTTACATCAAGCAATTTGTAAATGTTTACAGGGTTTGCATCACTTCCGTCATTATCAATTCGTAAATTGATATAGTCAGTATAAGAAGGCTTCATGTCAGCAAGTACAAAAGATTCATTCCATGGATTCATTTCATTTACTGATATGTCTATAGTACCAGCAGTGAATGTGTTTCCTGTTGATGTTTCTGTGTCGCTAAAGAATGCGCCTGTTGCGCCGGCTACTGCTGCACCTACAACGACAAGCATTGCCACGCTCATTAATATTTTTTTCATATTTTTTAATAATTAAGTTAATTTTTTTAATAAATTTCTAATAATTGAAAGAACAAAATAAATTTTATGATTCTGAATTAGGAATCAGTCTCACGGCGTGCAATCCGATCGTCCCGATTGCAAGTCGCAGAGGCTCATCCCACTAATCACAGAATAATATTTTCTTGGTAATCGACCGTGTTTTTGCAGTAGATCTAATTCAATGCAAAAAACACCCAAGACACCTCTACTTATAGAGAAGGCCTAGGGTGTTTCTAACATTCAGATAGAATCAATAGAATTTTATGCGCATTTGTCCTGGTCTCCCGCAAAGCGAGATGTTTTTTATTTCTCACTTTATACTCTACTCTTGCTGTAAACAGTGTCAATTGTTCACAAGTACTTACGATACAATATTATGCAGTGTCAAATTACTTTTTTATCTTTATTTTTTATTTTTTTAATACCAAATCACGTGTCAAACCGCGTTCAAATATCTAGCTCTCCTAAAGGACATTTTTTTCTAAAGGACAATCTTGCTAATCAGTTCGCTGTAGCCCAGCACATCCCAACAACTTGCCAAACTTCAAATTTTTTATTCAAATGTATTTCACCAGTTTTTTACTCGCTCAAAATAAAACTTCATAAAAAAATACTGTATTCCAGCAAAACTAATTTCTCATTAAAAAGCCACCTCTCGAAAGAGGCGGCGGCTCGGATAGCTTCAAGTTCCAATAAAGAGAGTGATATTTCAAGGGCGGCTCCACAGTTCCCGAAAAAACTACTTCAAAGCCTCTCACCTATCCTACGCATCAATATCTTTCCTATCCACTCACCGTCGGAGATTCGAACTCCTACAGGCCACGTGCACGATGTTTTCTAAGCCGATATAACTTTAACATAAGTATGTATAAAAACAACAGCATCCTTATGGACGCTGTTGTTTTTATTTTGTGGACCCGAGAGGTCATTATTAGAATATACAAGCAATTTAGTCATATCTCCAATACAGATGGAGAATTTGAAAGAATGTTTTAATATATTTGTGAATTAAAAAAGCCTCATTCTACAATTAAGTAGAACAAGGCCTTGAGTTAGCGAAGAGCTAGATTATTTCGTGCAAGCAGGAAAATCGTAATTCCACAGTATATCTGTATCTAGGCAGTGTTTTTGACGAACACCCTCTTTATCCTCAACGGTTATGACAGAGTTGTCGAACACATTCCGTTCAGTTTTTAGAACCTTCACCACATTCGGGTGATTGAGTTGGAGTTCTCTCAGTACACTGCTTCCTGAAAACCAAAAATTACCTTGGCAAACAGTTTTCATTAAGAATACGTATCCACCAAGTACAACTATCACAATGATGACAATGACGATTATTAACTCAACCAAAGTAAAGCCGGTGCTTCTTTTGGGTAAATTTTTCATCTCTTTTCCTTTTATGTTGTTGAGAAGTGCTACAGATTTATTTTGCTGATACAAAAAACCTGATTGGTATAATACTTGATGTTAACAAAATGTCAATAGATAACAAAAGCAACGCTTAATTAAGTGTTGCTTTTGTTATCTCATGGTGGACCCGAGAGGATTCGGATCTTACAGATCCTGTACACCTTTTGGATTTATTTTCGAACCATTGAATGCTTCGCATACTATTTATCCTGGATTCGGTCAGGAGTCTGAATGAAATATATTCGCTCATAAATTCATTCATTATTTCATTTCAGCTCACGACCCTGGCTCGGCGACAATTTTTCTTGCAGAAAAATCGTAGACCGCCTCCGCCTTTCGAATCCTCTCAGATCTCACAAATACAAAAAATCCTAGACTTTTCAGTCTAGGATTTGTATTTGTGGACCCGAGAGGATTCGAACCCCCGACCCCCTCAGTGCAAGTGAGGTGCTCTAGCCAACTGAGCTACGGGCCCATATCCACAACATTTTATGCTGTGAACAGGATGAACGTATTTTACTACATTTCTCATATATTGCAACAAAAAGGCTAAGTTTTTCTTTATTAAAACTTTATCTGTTTGTGGTAGTATGAAATTATGTTTACAAAAGAAGAAATAGAAAAAAAGGCGATAGAATTTAAGCTCGATCCATCTGATGTGGAGAGGGATTATATTCAAAGTTGGATTATCAATGAAGTATCAAAAAATAATTTTTTAGGTCAAAAATTAACTCTAAAGGGAAGTTGTGCTTTACGAAAGCTTTATTTTCCATTTACTAGATTTGCAAAAGATATAGACTTTTCAGCTGATACTCATATAGATGAAAATATTCTCAAGGAGCAACTTTTAATAATCGGAAAGGAAGTACAAAAACATACTGGTGTTATTTTTACTGAAAAAGTTAATGTACGAGACAAAAACCTACCAAAAGATACCAAAGTGGACGCCCTTGAAGCAAGGCTGTATTTCAAGGGAATTTATACTGATGGTAAGTTTGATTTAAAAACTCAAGTTGACGTAACACAAAATGATAAATTCTATCTTCCATCAGAAACACGTCCGATTATTCATCCATATTCAGATTCTGAGAAATTTATTAATAGCAAAATAGTAAGTCAAAAAGTAGAGGATATCATTGCAACTAAATTTATCACCTTAATACATAGGCAAAAACCTGGGGATTTCTTTGACTTAGTTCAATGCACATTTATAAAAAATGAACTAAAAATAAACCGATCCGACATTATAAAAGCCCTACTATCACGAACAGATTTTGGGGAAAGATTAGAGGAAACGAGAAACTATTTCTTTAATCTACCAATTAAAGAAAAGTACTGTGACGCTTGGGGAGGTATTCTTGTACCAGCACAAAACTCAATTAGTTTTGATGATGCTCATGGTTTGTTTCTATCTTCAATAGGCGATTTTTTTGATGAAATGGCGTTACACATATCTACAGTTATTGACGGGAGTATCGGTATTGGAAAAAATTTATTCAGAGAACAAATAATATCGGCAGGCAAGCAAAAACGTCTAGTAGAACTGACATATTCAGACAAAGTTAGAAAAATAGAGCCTTATAAACTTGAATATTACACTCGTGAAGACGGGCAAGCTTTCGAATATTTCTGGGGATTTGATCAGACAGGAGGAACCAGTGGCGCAAATAGCATAAAAATGTTTTTTGTTGATAAAATTCAAAATGCAAATAAAACAATGGAATCATTTTCACCTCGATGGGATGTGGAGTTCTAAAGACTTAAATTATTCCAAACTTTTTCAATGTTTTTCATTTCTAAACAGAGTTTGATTAATCATATTTAATGATTCTCTTCTTTTTATTTTCATCAGGAATTTTTTTGACGGAAGGTTTTTTATAAGCTGCTATATGCAAACCTTCCGCCTCTTGATCTTCCAGAATGTTTTTAAGAGTTGGCATATAAGCGATTATTACGCCAGACCGTTTGCCTTTACTAAATTTTTCAACTTGAATTAAATCGTGCTTCTTTTCTCTATTCATCTCAATTAAAAACAATACTTTATTGAAGTGACTTAGTATAAGGATGTATTCGTATTCCAACTTATTTTTTAGCCTCCTTCCTTTTTGTTTTGCTTTTTCTATCTGATTTTTGATTATTTCTGAAGTGTTAGGAAGAAAAGTATTTAAAAAACACCGACTTTGACCTATTATAGGAGAGTTAATGACTAAGCAATCATGTCTGACACACATAGAGACTGTTTTTTCAATATCTCCACCATATTCTACAAAAAACATGTCTGATTGTTGATGTCCGCCAGAACTATCAATGAATACTCCCGTGAACACACCGCCTATACCTAACTCCAAAAGAGGCGGGTTTAATAAATCATAAGTTTGGAAAAGTCCAAGCATTCTCGTTAGTTGAAATTCGGGTTTGTCAGCTATTTGCTCAGGGCTTGTATCAATCCATAGCTCAGTCATTTCACGAAATTTCTCCGGTGGATTCCCCATTTGAACAAGATCTATGTCTTCATACACACTGCTACCTTGTTGTGAATCAAAAAATAAAATTTTGGGGACTTCGTCATAGAAACCAACTGCGCATTGTAAATCTTTGTCTTTAGGTACTGGATTCAAACCTAAGGACCATCGTAGCGCTTCTATGGGTGAGACATCTTTTGCCAATTCTTCATAGAATGCTTTTGCCACCTCTCTTATTAATGGGAAGTATCCAGCACAGGTAAGGCCAACATTATTTTTTAAAAATACTTTCAATACTTTTTCTTCAACAGTCTTTGTTTTATCATCTTTAATAAAATTTTTTCTTCCGAAGGCTGTCATTTCGGTATCCAATCTCACACCAGCATTCTTACGAGTTGTGGTAATTGCAGAATCTGCAGCGAGAAAAACTTCTTTATCTGTTTTCCATGCAATCGCGTAAGTCATAAAATGAAGTATACTTAAAAAACACTGAATAACCAAATCCACAATCCACAAAAAAACAGCGTCGTCAGACGCTGTTTTTTTGAAATTCAATTTAGTAGCTCTTACCATTCTTAATAATTGACAATACATTTCTAAACCCGTAAGCTGACATCAGTTTGTTAAACTATTGTATTTAATCAAATAAGGAGCATAGCGTGGACAAATCGAATTCAGTTCATGACCACCACACATACCACCGTAAGACTATTCCCGGACGTGAATTCAAAGTATGTTTCAGTATCTTTGGACTCACTTTTTTTGTTCCGTTCAAAATCGCAAAACTTATTGATGCGGTACGATTATCTCTGTCACTCTGGAGTATCGTGTCTTGGGTAGAGATTCTTGATTATGAGGGGAATATTCTTCTCGGACGAAAAAGATTAGCTCATCTTTGTCATATTGCACGCAATCATCGCGGTAATTTTGAAGTCTTTGGTCCAACAATCAATCCAACATTCATAGAAGCTTATGTTTCAAATGATTTATTAAGTGCAATAGATTTTGCACTAGATTGGATTGATAACAGCTGGGATAATCCATATTGGGTTAAGATTGCTAAGTCAAACAGCAAAATGGTTCTTCCGTCTCACTGTATCGAAAAAATGTATCATGCTAATGTGCGTGCTAGTGGAGGTTCAATTCATACGTGCGTAATTGATACTAGTGGCGTGATTCTGACTCCACTAGAGAAAATCGTATAAACTGCCCACATGGAAATTTGCCATGGAGGGCAGTTTCTTTTTGATTCAAAATCTTACCAAAAAACAGCGTCGTGAGACGCTGTTTTTTTAAAATTCAATTTAGTAGCTCTTACCATTCTTGTAGCAAGCGCCACATGTGAGATGACTTATTCTTTCAGGATCTGGCTTGAACGGAAGTGATGTGATTGGTGCACCACATTTACCACATTTCCAGTCTCCTTCAAACATTGGACGGTCTGCCCTTTTCTCATCCATTTTTTTCTTGTGACAATCTCGACACATCAGTTCGCTTGCGCGAGCTGGATCAGGCTGGAAAGGAAGCTCTGTTATTGCTGTACCACAGCCAGAACATTTCCAATCACCTTTAAACATTTCTTTATCTTCGTTTGAGTTTTCCATTTTTTGATTTTATATATTGATCTTTTAAATTAACGACCTTCGTTACAATGGTATTCTCAAACTACGCGATATGATAAAAACCAATTTGTCACCTAATAATATCACAATCTATTTACCTTCCAAAGTCAAAGCTACTATATGATCAAGAAATTCGGAAAGGTTTGAGCCCACGGCATCAAGCGCCTTAGGTAAAAGAGATTCTTCTGTAAGTCCTGGCAAAGAATTGGTTTCCAAAAAATAAATACCGCGCGGTGAAAGAATAAAATCAGATCTGGAATAATGTTTTAAATCAAGCGCTTTGTGCATTTTTTTCGCAGCCTCTATAATCTGCTTTTTTTCATCTTTATTGAAATTCCCTGGGCATATCTTTCGTGCTTTACCATTATATTTGAGCTCTTTATCAAAGATGTTATCTCCATCTGGAGTTTGTATTTCTACTACAGGTAAGGAGTATACATCTTCATTGCGAAACTTTTCTATTATCGCACAAGTTGCTTCCCTGCCTTTTACATACTCTTCTACCAAAATAGAATCTGACACTGAAAGAGCTTTGTGTATGGCCTCGGTAAGCTCATCATACTTTTTCACAAAAGAAACACCTACGGATGACCCAAGTCTGGCCGGTTTTACAATAAGCGGAAATGACATTGAGTGAAATATGTCGTGTGTTTTTTGATTTACATCTTCATTTGCTTCCACGCGTACAAAATTTGGTGTTAAAATTCCAGCCTTTTTTGCAATATCTTTTGCGATCGGCTTATTCATTGCAAACACAGACGCAAGTACTTTTGAACCAGTATACGGGATAGCAAATCTATTTAATTCTTTTTGTACTCCACCATCCTCACCATATTCCCCATGCAAGCAGTTGAAAATAATGTCTACTTTTCGAGACGCTTCCTCAATAGAAACAGGCACGCCACCAATATGCCATGTACCATCTTTTGTTATTAGAATATCCTCTTTAGAATATTTTTGGGGTAAGTGTTTAAGTACGTTTGCGCCAGTCTGTAGAGACACATCATATTCGTGCCCAACACCGCCACGCAAAACTCCAATTCGTGTTTTCGACATATCTCTATTGTACGACAAGTGAAGCCTATTGCACAATACATAAGGGTGGTGTAATCTATTAATCAGGTAAGTAACACTAACGCATATCTGTTTGGGAGAATAGACATGAGCAGTGCGGCAAGACAACTTAAAAAACCTGATTCTATTCAAAATCCTGTAATATCAAAAGAGTTAGATGAACAGCTTTCGAATTTCGCAAAAAAAGAGCTTGCTAAGGTTGTTGGAGAAGTTGGCTGTAAATTAGAAGAAATGTTGTCTGAGACTGGTTTAGACTCAGGAACAAAACAACAGATCATAAGAAACAAATTGCGAGAAGCTAGAAATAGCGGATTGGTACTCAGGGAAACCGAGCATCAGGTCAATGAAGAAGATGATGATTAGGTGGGAATACAAAAAAGGCGGGAGGTCATTCAGACCCTCCCGCCGTTATTTTTTTATTATTTCAAAGCTTTTCGCATCTTTTTTCTGTGTCCAGTAATTGAAAATCTGTGTGCTTCGTAATTTACAAGCAGGATTTCTTTTTCACCCACAGGGCACTTCGCATATTTTTGCACCAATTCTTTTTTACCTAAGATTTCTTTTGGTCTGTGTTTTTCATCTTTTACAACAGCAAGTACTGGGATTTTTACACCAATTTCCTTCATAACTTTTTCCGCAGCATTCTTTTGCGCCTTTCCACCGTCAACAACAATCAACCTCGGATATTGCCATTCAGGATGAGCAAAGCGCCTTTCAAGCACTTCTTTTAGGCTCGCTACATCATTCACACCATCAACTGTTTTAATATTAAACTTTCTGTATTCATTTTTGTTTGGCTCAGAACCATCAAGTACTGTCATAACTCCAAGCATTCCCTTCCCGCTCAAATGCGCCACGTCGTATCCTTCTATCCTGAAACCATTCGTTTTTGTACGATTTGAATAGTTCTCTTTTAGAAGAACGACATCTTGAATATGATTAAGTGCAAAAACTTGCCGCTTTAATTCTCCAGCCTTTTCAAATTCCTTCTTCTTTGCGTAAGCACGCATCTCCTTCTCAAGTTTTTTAATCAAACCAGGCTTCTTGCCATTCAAAAGCATTTTTATATTTGTAATAATCTTACGATACTCTCGCTTTGAAATCTCACCAGTACAAACTCCTGGACACAATCTAATCTGACGATTAAAACACGGCTTCACCAATTTGGTGCCCCGAGTACCAAATTGAGAGCTCGGAGCTACCAATGGTACACACTTATCGCGGAATGGAAAAATCTTTCGCACAATTTTTAGCACATCTCTCAAAATTCCACCTTGAGGAAACGGGCCAAATATTTCTTTGATTCCTTCTGTGTTTTTTTCTAATTCCCTACCACGCTTTATAAGCACGCGCGGAAAATCCTCATCAGTAATCACGATGTAATTATGGCTTTTATCACTCTTTTCTTTTGAGTTATATTTTGGTTGATATTTTTTAATCAAGCTCACCTCAAGAATCAACGCCTCGAGTACGGAGTCTGTTTCTTGCCACTTCACATTATTTGCCTTTTCAACCATCTCAAAAACAACAGGTCCACGCTTTTCCATCAAATCACCAGCAAAATAGCTTCGCACACGTGTGCGAATACTGGTTGCCTTGCCTATGTATAACAACTCTTTTCCTTTAAAGAATAGGTACACTCCGGATTTATCAGGCAATTTATATTTTTTTATGTCTTGACTATTCATATTTGCCATTATATATTAATAAGTAGACAAAGCTACTTAGGGAGAAGCCCTATGAAGATCAGAGAGGTGAGACTTCTTTTACCGAGAATTTCTGGTCTAATCGAAACAGAACTTGGTAAACTCAAATTAAACCATATAGAATTTGAAGAGCTTGCACGTTTTATTCTAGAGGAAGGCTTGTTAAAAACAGAAGGTTCAGTGACTAAATCTTATAGGTTTAATAATTTTGTACGAGAATACAAAATACAAAAACTTCGGTCACTTACAACTGCCATTAATCAGGACCCTGAATGGAGATTGCACAACAATTCGATTTCCATAGTTGCTGCCATTGAGCATGTAAAAATATGCTTAATAAAATATGATAAAATTGTTTCATATGAGGCCGCGAGAAAGATTCTACTTAATATACAATCAGAACTCTCAAAGGTCCCGGAAACCAGGTATCTGAGCATTGCCGTAAGAAGAAAACTGAAAGGTAAGAAATGGACGATCGTGTATGAAGCACCGATTGAACACCATCTTGCCAAAATGTACCGTAATGGTGAATTATAGTAGCGAGTAATATTTTTTTGCTCGCTCTTTTTTTATAAATGTTTTTTCAAATACTCTCCTGTAATTGATTTTTTGTTATCGGCCACCTGCTCTGGTGTACCCTTCGCAATCAAATTTCCGCCACCCTTTCCTCCCTCAGGGCCGATGTCTACTATATAATCAGCTGTTTTTACTATATCTAAATTGTGTTCAATTAAAACAACCGTGTTTCCTTTATCTACTAATTTCTGTAAAATTTCAATCAATTTTTTCACATCTTCATAATGCAAACCAACAGTTGGCTCATCCAAAAGATAAATAGTTTTTTGCACATGAGGACGATACAATTCTGAAGAAATTTTTACTCTCTGTGCTTCTCCACCAGAAAGCGTCGTTGCTGATTGTCCCAATTCCAAATACCCAAGCCCTACATCATTCAAACTTTTTAGACGATCGTGAATTGCTGGAATATCTTCAAAAAATTCCAGAGCTTCTTCAACTGTCATTTTAAGCACATCGTAAATATTTTTCTTTTTATACTTTACTTCCAAAGTTTCTTTTTCAAATCTTTTTCCGCCACACACATCACACTTCACATACACAGTCGGCAGAAAATGCATTTCAACAGCTATCTGCCCATTACCTTGGCATGATTCGCAGCGACCACCCTTCACGTTAAAACTAAAGCGGTTAGCTTTCCAGCCACGAAATCGCGCTTCTTCTGTTGCCGCAAACAAATCTCTAATATGTGTAAACGAACCAGTATATGTAGCTGGGTTAGATCTTGGTGTGCGTCCAATCGGTGCTTGATCTATAAGAATAGAACGAGAAACATATTCAGAACCAGTAAAGTCTGCGCAATTATATATATCATTGCTTCTATATTTTTTATCGAAACGCGCCCGTAAGTTTTTATACAAAATCTCATGCATCAAAGAGCTTTTTCCAGAACCAGATACACCGGTAATCACACTCATTTTCCCAAGCGGAAAATCAACATTCATGTTTTTGATGTTAAATATATTTCCTCCGCGAATTTTGATTGAACCTTTGTCTTGATCGCGGCGTTTATGCGGTACTTCTATTTCAGTATCTCCACGCAAATAATCAAGTGTTAAAGATTTTGATGGGTTTGTTTTTGCTGATAAAAGTTTTTCCAAATCATCTGCAACAACAATCTCACCGCCATGTATACCCGCCTTTGGACCGATGTCCACAATATAATCAGAAGCAAAAATAGTATCCTCATCGTGCTCGACAACAATGATGGTGTTGCCAAGGTCACGTAGGTTTTGAAGTGTTTTTATGAGACGGTCATTATCACGCTGGTGTAGGCCAATAGTAGGCTCATCAAGCACATACAGTGCTCCAACCAAGCGAGAACCAAGCTGTGATGCCAAGCGAATACGCTGTGCTTCTCCACCAGAGAGTGTGTTGGCGCGTCTATCTAATGTAAGATATTCAATTCCAACATCAAGCATGAAAAATAACCGAGCTTCAATTTCCCTCATAACAGGCTCGGATATTTCTTTATCTCTAACAGACAATTTCAAACTAGTGAAAAATTCTGCTGCTTCGCCAATAGACATTGATGTCACTTCTACTATATTTTTACCCCCGATTAAAACATTAAGCGCTTCCGATCTTAATCTCGCACCTTTACACGTATCACATACCTCTTTACCAAAGAAATGTTTTGTACCAAGGCCATTACAAGCCTCACAAGCACCATAAGGTGAGTTGAATGAGAAAAGTCTTGGCTCAACTTCTGGATATGAAAAACCATCCTCCGGACAAGAAAACTTCGATGAAAGTATTATTTCATCATCATCTATGCGCACGCGTACAAGCCCATCAGCTTCATCAAGAGCGCGCTCTAGAGATTCCTGTAAGCGTTGTTTAGTATCTTTCGCATTCTCTTTAAAATCAAGTAAATCAATTTCATCCACCAAAACGTCGATGTCATGCTTCTTTGTTTTGGTGAGCACAATCTGGTCACGTAAAGATTTCATTTTTCCGTCAACTCGCACATTTATATACCCTTTGCCTAGTAAATCATAAAGAAGTTGGTAATACTCACCCTTTCTCCCACGCACCACCGGTGCAAAAAGCTGTACTGAGCTAGACTTATATTCCACACCCATTACTTTTTTTGTACCATTTTTCTTTTGTGTCTTTCCTGCACCTTTCACTTTTTTCAAAACAAAATTCAAAATCTCTTCATTAGAAAGCTTTTCAATTTCCCTACCACACTCCAAACAATGCGGCTTTCCAATACGCGCAAAAAGTACACGCATATAATCGTATATTTCTGTAATAGTCGCCACTGTTGAACGTGGGTTGTTTGATCTACTTTTCTGATCAATAGAAATCGCTGGAGAAAGCCCGACGATCTCATCAACATCTGGCTTCTGCATTTGACGCAAAAATTGTCGCGCGTATGCAGACAAAGATTCTACATAACGACGCTGTCCTTCAGCAAAAATAGTATCAAAAGCAAGAGAAGATTTTCCTGATCCAGATAATCCAGTAAACACAACCATCTTATTGCGAGGCATTTCTACCGTCACATCTTTGAGATTATGTGTGCGGGCACCTTTTACTATTATTTTGCCAGACTCGAACATGTCTGATTCTTTTTTGTTATTTGTATTCTTTTTCATGACAGAAATCGCCCCCACATCATTCATAGGGGTTATATACAAATAAATATACCAGAATACTTAGAGCATGTCCAAAAATTCTAGACTGCTGCGAAATTGTGTTGCGAGCTGCGAATATCGGCTCAAAAAACTCACCGTAGCTACGGCTATGGCTCATTTTCCTCGCCGCATTCTCGCCTCGCAACCCAATCTCTCGCCACGTCAATAGTTTTTGGACATGCTCTGCAATTACACAAACTCTTTGTTTTTTTGTAAATACGTGCTACCTTTGTGTTAGAAATGTTTTTAAAGAGGACAAAATCATGGCAATTCCGCCCCAAATATACCCAGAGCTTATACCAGAACCCCTTTCAGAAAAACAAAAACTTGAGTTAGAAAATCTTATAAAGATTATTGATAAAAAACTCGAGAAAGCAGACAGTCCTGATTTGGTACGAGTACGAATCTCAATGGAGTGCGAAATACCAGAATGCGCAGTATTATTTGGGGTTGGCCCTTTCTACATTAAGAAAGGCTGGTACGCAATACTCTTTGACACAGAACAGGCGAAGCTTTACGAGAGCCGTCTTGAGGGATTTTGGATTCTCGATTTTTACAAAAAATCACATCTTGTGTTTGGTACAAAAACATCCAACTGGGCAACCACACGCAAATAAAAAACCGGCTACATGTTGTACACATGTAGCCGGTATCTTTTTTGTTGAAACTAATTTACTGAATCAGGCTTTTCAGGGAAATCACACCCGAGATGTTCGGAAAGATCTGCCGAATCAAACTCGGAAGACTGCATCTCTGCCGGCCCTTGTTCTTTTTCATCATCCTCATTCGAGTTTTCAGACTCAATGACTTTTTCTGAGCTTGCGAACATCTGCAGCAAATCATCTGTACTCATTGTTATTGCTTCATTTTGTGCATAATATTCACAAAACTCTATTTGTAATTCATCATCACCGCTAAATAAATACATCATGATGCTCAACCGTGCATCAATTCCTTCAGAAAAATTTGATATTAATCTAAGATCTTTATATGGATACTTAGATTTTTCGCCGGTATCTTCAAGTGAGTTAAAGAGTTCCCCGTCACCAGAAAGCCTTGCCATATCATATATATCATCAACTAATATGGACATCAATTCAAATAAATATTCTTTCTTAAACTGTTTCATTGGAAACCTCGTTTTAATTAGCTCATTCTAACCTATTTCTACCATTATTTACCCATCTTTTCAAGAATTTCTATTTCGTCTCGAAGAATTGCAGCTGTTTCAAAATCTAGAATTTTTACCGCTGCATTCATTTGTTTCTCCTTGGTCGCAATCACCTTCTTTAGTTTCTTAGGATTATCAGCAAATTTCTTTTTATCTATTTCCAGAAGTGCGTTGACTGCTTTACCGTGCTGGCTTTCCATTTGCTCGGTAATATCATGAATTTTTTTGATGATTGTTTTGGGGGTAATTCCGTGCTTTTTATTATATTCCATTTGCAATTTGCGACGACGGTTTGTCTCCCCTACGGCTCGGTCAATTGAACCTGTAATGTTGTCGGCATACAAGATAACTTTACCTGCCGCATTTCGTGCCGCACGTCCGATAGTTTGAATAAGGGCTGTTTCGCTACGTAAAAAACCTTCTTTGTCTGCATCTAAAATTCCAATTAGTGTAACTTCTGGCAAATCCAACCCTTCACGCAAAAGGTTTACACCAACCAAACAGTCAAATTCACCCTTACGAAATTCCGTAAGAATTTTAATCCTATCTATTGTTTTTATATCACTATGCAGATATTCGGCTTTTATTCCTTTTTCTTTTAGAAATACACTCAGATCTTCCGCCATTCTTTTTGTGAGGGTTGTTGCGATGACGCGATTCCCTTTCTTGATTTCCTTCTCTGATTCAGCAATGAAATCTTTAATCTGCCCTTTGTACTTACCTTTTTCAATAATCGGTCGGATATCAATCTCTGGGTCCAGAAGTCCTGTTGGTCTAATTATCTGTTCAACAACATTACCTTTTGACTCTTCGATCTCATATTCGGCCGGTGTTGCAGATGTATATATTACTTGTCCAACTCTCTCATCAAATTCTTCAAATCGTAGAGGTCGGTTATCTAGCGCGCTCGGTAGTCGGAAACCATATTCTACCAAAGTACTCTTTCGTGACTGGTCACCTGCGTACATACCACGAACCTGCGGCACTGTTACGTGCGACTCATCTATTACTGTAAGAAAATCTGCACTCCCGTCTTCTTTGTGTGGAAAATAGCTAAGTAAAGTTTCCGCTGGCTCTCCAGCTTTTTTACCAGAAAGATGTCGGGAATAATTTTCAATACCATTACAATATCCAACCTCTTTGATAAGTGCCAAATCATGATTGGTACGACGCCGCAATCTCTCCGCGTCTAATTCCTTCCCATCTTTTTCTAATTTTTTTAATTGCGTAGCAAGTTCAGCTTTGATAGCTTTAATTGCTCGCTTCTTTTTACTTTCGTCAGTTAAAAAGTGTTTTGCCGGGAAAAGAAATACGTCATCCACCTCTTCCAAAATTGTACCGGATACTGGATCAATATGAGTAATTCTCGCAATTGCCCCATTGGAAATTTCAATACGATAAACAGTACGTTGTGATGTAGACATCACCTCTACAACATTACCAACACTTCTAAATGTGCCGGGTTTCAAATCAGCTGTTGTGCGTTCAAAAAACACTGAAACTAATTTACGCAAGAGCGTATTCCGATCCATTTTATCTCCAATCTTCAAAACCAAATTCATTTCCAGATATTCTTTTGGGCTTCCGAGGCCGTAAATACATGAAACCGATGCAACAATAATCACATCTTTTCTCGAAAGCAACGCTTGTGTGGAGGCATGGCGCAACCTATCGATTTCTTCATTAATCTGCGCATCTTTCTCAATGTATGTATCTGTCACGGGCATATAAGCTTCTGGCTGATAGAAGTCGTAATAAGAAACAAAATAGTGCACCGCATTGTCTGGAAAAAACTCTTTGTATTCTTGCGCAAGCTGAGCTGCTAGAGTTTTGTTATGAGCAATCACAAGCGTTGGTTTTTGCACGTTCTCAATCACATTCGCAACCGTGAAAGTCTTTCCGGAACCAGTCACACCTAAAAGCGTCTGGTGCTCTATTCCATTTTTCACACCGTCAATCAGTTTTTTTATTGCATTCGGCTGATCCCCAGCAGGTTTATATTCGCTTTTTAACTTGAATTTTTTCGACATATTGCCATATTACCACAAGAATGAAGAAGAAAAGAACCCCGATGAATCGGGGTTCTAACATTTTGCCATTTAAAGCGATTTTTGCGGCCAAGAAAGTAGTCCAAAATAGTAGATGAACATTTCATAATTATCTGCTGTCCAGCTATTCATCTGTCTCCATACCACATTGCAGATTTGCTTTTCGGCAAGTTCACGACTTTTTGTGCCACTTGCTTTTATAGGAAATCGAAGCTTGTTGGCATCGCGAAGCTTTTGATAAGTCGCAAGTGTTTTTTTGTTTTTCATAAATCGGCGATACTTTACAAGAGTATTTAGAAACCTTTCTTCCTGTTTGTTTCTTGCCAAGATTTTGATATCAAATTCTATAGTCATAAAATTATCCTCGGTTTTTCTATATGTATTTATATCATGAAAATAAATTTTGTCTAATCTTTATATGAACTTTAAAAAGCCTTGTTTTCAGCCATATTAATCGGCTCAACCGGGTTGAGCCGATTAATTTTTATAATATTTGGTCAAAAACTCCTCCTTATACTCACCAAATCGCTCGTCTAAAATTGCCTGGCGGATTTTTTTTACTAAATTTACGATAAAATATAGATTGTGTATTGAGGCTAGGGTACTAGCAAGCATTTCTTTTGCCCGGAAAAGGTGTGCAATGTATGCACGTGTGTAATTTTTACACGTATAGCATTCACACTCAGAATCAATCGGGGTAAAATCGTTTACAAACTTTGCATTCAACATATTTATACGCCCATCGCTTGTATGCAATGTGCCGTTGCGTGCCATTCTTGTGGGAGCTACGCAATCAAAAAGATCACAACCATTTTCTACCCCCATAAATAAATCCAAAGGCTCACCAATACCAAGTAAATGTCTTGGTTTATCTTCTGGTAGAATTTTATTCACCCATCCAACCGCAGTTCCCATATCTTCCTTGTTGAAAGATCCTCCAATACCAAAACCATCAAAATCTAATTTGGAAATAAACTCAGCACTTTCTTTTCGCAAATCTTCAAATCTACCGCCCTGCACAATACCAAGCAATCCTTGTTTGCTTGCTGCATCAGAATTATTTTTGTGTGCATCTAAGCTTCTTTTTGCCCATCTATGCGTACGCTCCATCGCCTCACGCTGATATTCGTGTGTTGCTGTTGGTGCTGTACACTCATCAAAAGCAAATATCATGTCTGCTCCAATGTTGTGCTGGATTTCAATTGATTTTTCTGGAGTAAACTTATGCTTACTTCCATCAACATGTGATTTGAATATAACACCATCTTCATCAACCTCTGCTAATTTGCATTCCTCCGCACCAGCTTCCCGCACCACATCCTCACCTTCTTTAGCAATCTTACTCACATTGGTACCAAAAGCAGCGCCGAGAGAAAAAGCCTGGAAACCACCAGAGTCTGTCATGGTAGGACCAGACCAATTCATGAATTTGTGCAGCCCCCCAGCATCGCGCAAAATCTCATCTCCTGGTTGTAAATATAGGTGATAAGTGTTTGCTAATACCACTTGTGCGCCTAATTCGCTAACCTCCTCTGGAGTGAGTGCTTTTACAGTCGCTTTCGTACCAACGGTCACAAAAGCTGGTGTTTCAATAGATCCATGTGGCGTTTCCAAAACACCAACACGCCCAAGCGCACCCTCCATCTTTTTTTCAATATTAAATTTTATTGGCTTAGGCTTCTCCATTCACCGCAGTATAACACGAAAAAAGCGCCTTGTGCGGCGCTTTTTTCAAAGATGATTATTGAATATATTTATCTACATTAATATATTTCTTTATATTAACGACCGTCTTTCTCATTGAGGCATATATTGTTTTTGATCTAAGTTGAAAGTCTTTAGGAACTCTTTTTTGAGTGGATAATAGAAGTTCAAGCTCATCAAGATTTTTAGCGAGAATGTCTGAAATTTTTTGAATGTCTCTATTAATTACCACACGGTACGCATATTTTTTCTTCTCGTTTTCATTGTAATACCAATAGCTACCTCCACCACCTACAATAATAAGGAAAGCGAGCAGCATCAATATTTCCAGTAAAGTTAAATCAATAGGACCAGCCGACAAAATATTTTTTGCACCAACTCTCAAAGTAATTTCTTCTGTAGAGTAGCTGACAGCACCTCTATTATCACGTGATGTGAATATTAATTTATATCTACCTTTATCTAGACCATCGTCAATCGTAACTTCCCATTTCCCTGAAATATCAACTTCCGCAACACCTGAATAGACCTCTTCTTCCTTTTTTGAAATAAGATAATCAACAAATTCTCCTGCAATTCCTTTACCAGAAGCATGAAAAGTATCTTCTAATGTAATGTCATCTGTAATAAAATCAATCGTTGGCATCTCTAAAGGAAGGATTTCAAATTCCAATTCATTATCTATATGATTACCAGCTTCATCAAATACATCAACTCGTATTGTGTGTTTTCCAGGTTTTTGAGGCTTTAATGTGATTGTGGTACTTGCCAATTCATAAGGATTTTGGCCGTCAACAGAAACCATGGAATGAGAATACCCGGAAAGACTATCGCTTCCAATCCAACTCATTTCAGGTGTTGGATTATCAGAAACCAGAGATGGTGTCTTTATATCAAAAGCAATTGGAGAAGTTACATCAATAGATATTTTATAATGAGCTACAGCACCCCAACCTTTGTTATTCTTGAATTGAACATGTATATAATGAACACCCTCATCCAAAATTCCTAAATTCTTACCTGTAAACAATTCTTCCTCAGCTTCTTGAGGCTCTGTTTTTGGTTTATTGTTTACAGAAACAGCTATCTTAATAACATCATCAGGTACATCCCAGAACACAACTGTTTCTCCTTGATACGTATACCATCGCTCCTGATCTGCATATAAAGGTATGCTGAGATCTGGTTTTATAGGTAATTCCTTAGAAATAACAGCTTCTCTTACTATTATTTCTGGTTGTTCAATAACTTGTGGTTTTGAAACCCCTTCCACTGGGACAGTCCCTTCGCCTATTGTAATACTAAGATTTTTAACAGTATTTAAAACATTTGTTCCTTTCCCGTCATTTGCTGTGACTATTGGCTTAGATATTCTTATTTCAGCCAATCCTGAATTAAGTGTTTTAAAATTGATTCTCACGATGCGAAGATCTTCACCTTCCAAACCGCGCGTCGTGCCACCAATAAAACTTACTGTTCCATCCTCATTTGAAAACACTGGTTCTTCCACCCAGAAATCAAAAACTGAATTTACTCTATCAACACTCACAACCTCCAAAAGATTTGGTGGAAAAGATACTACAGACTGCGCTGCGTTTATATAATCTTCATCTGTATCAACTAAGATATCTACATAAAATTCTGTTTGTGTATTAACAGTATTTTTTTCAGATGAAAAATATAGAATTGCTGCTTCTGCTTGAGCAGCAGCAGACATAAATAAAGTAACAAAAATTATTAAAAGTATTTTTTTCATATTTATATTTTAGACATTGATTTTAGAAAAATACTAAAATCGCTAATATTAATTATACCATTATTATCAAAATCAAGTGCATTACGCAGTGGATTATTTTCGTCTCCCCATCTAAAAAGAAAGATACTCCAATCTGTAATATCAATTGCATCATCATCGTTCAAATCTGTATTTGCTGATACTTGTCCAGAAACTTTAAAAGTTATCGGATATGAATACGTACTTGTTATTTCGTTCCAAGTTTGTCTGACTTTTGCAAAATAAATACCCTCTTCAATTTCGGATGCGGGAATTTCAAATAAATATGAACCATCTGAACCAGCATCTGTTTCAAACTTATAAGTCCCATCCAAACTAAGCTCCACAACACTATTTGCAGCCGTATGACCAAACACAATCAAGTTTTCACTGAGATTTAAGTATTCCTTTTCAATACTTATTGTTGGTGACATGAGAATATTTTCAACAACAAGACTTCGCTCTGAATTAAAATCAACCCTGAAAGACATTATTCCGGTTTCGTGCTCATCTTTATCTACTGCTTTTAAAGTAATGAAATATTTACCTGTCAGAAGTGCCGTATAATCGATATAAAATTCTCCATTTTCTGTAATCCTATTTATGGCAATGGGGATATTTTGAAAAGAAGGATTGACATCATTTACCATTGAAACTAAAATTTGGCTTCTAGGAAAAGCTTGCCCGGAAAATCTAATTTTTGTTGCAGCAGATCCGCCGCCGCCTTCTAGTACGGTTATAGATGGTCCTTCTAGTGTTGTTTCATTTGTAACATTGGAGAGTGCTGACTCATTAGGTGCCTCATCTGAAGTTTTCATTGCAAAATAATATGTCGTACCTGAATTCAAACTAGAAACGGTCATTGATTCGCCAGTACCTGCAATAGACGGAGTCGGTTCTCCTGTGGCCTGTGTCGCACTACCCCAATTACCATCATTAATAGTTGCTGTGGAATATCTCACGTCATATGTTGTCGCAGTGCCACTAGATCCATCGTCTCCTGGAGCAGTCCAAGACAAATCTATCGCGTAACTAGCTGGGTTAGAAGCAGCAAGATCGGAAACAGCTGCTGGTGGTGTGGAATCTCCAGATGAGGTTGTGGTATCACTCGCTACATTTGAAAGCCCTGACTCATTGGGAACTTCATCAGAAGTCTTCATTGCAAAATAATATGTTGTGCCAGCGCTCAGACCTGTGACAGTCATTGATTCGGCTGTACTTGCAACAGACGGTGATGGTTCATCCGGAACTACAGGTGTAGCGGAAGCCCAGTTGCCATCATTAATAGTTGCTGTGGAATATCTAATATCATATGTAGTCGCTGTGCCACTAGATCCATCGTCTCCTGGAGCAGTCCAATCTAAATCAATAGTAGTATCTGTTGGAGATGATGCTGCTAAATCTGAAGTGGTTGATGGTGGAGTTGAATCTCCAGACACCCCTGTTGCAGCACTCGTAACATTAGAAAGTCCGGATTCATTTGGTACTTCATCTGAGGTCTTCATTGCAAAGTAGTACGTAGTATCTGCACTTAGTCCAGTAACTGTCATTGATTCAGCAGTACTAGCAACGGATGGTGATGGCTCATCTGGAACAACAGGAGTTGCTGAGGCCCAGTTGCCGTCGTTGATAGTTGCGGTTGAGTATCTAATATCATAAGTAGTGGCAGTACCTGTACTTCCATCATCTCCAGGGGCTGTCCAATCAAGATCTATAGTAGAAGTAGTCGGGCCAGAAGCTGTAAGATCAGAAGTGGTTGCCGGTGGAGTTGAATCACCAGCAGGACTTGTTGCAGCACTCGTCACATTAGAAAGCGCAGACTCGTTTGGAACCTCATCTGATGTTTTCATTGCAAAATAGTATGTTGTGCCAGCACTCAGACCTGTGACAGTCATTGATTCGGCTGTACTTGCAACAGACGGTGATGGTTCATCCGGAACTACAGGAGTTGCTGAGGCCCAGTTGCCGTCGTTGATAGTTGCGGTTGAGTATCTAATATCATAAGTAGTGGCAGTACCTGTACTTCCATCATCTCCAGGGGCTGTCCAGTCTAGATCTATAGTCGTGCTTGTTGGACCAGAAGCAGTCAGATCAGAGGTTGTTGCTGGTGGAGTCGAGTCTGCCGGGGTGTAGGTGATAACTGTTTTTAATTGAGAAATCCTCACATCCTTACCTGCGCTTGTGTCAATAATACCAATCTCTATATCACTCCCACTTGCTTTAGTATGACTCACTGAAAAAGACTGCGTTGCTTCTGCATAACTATTCCCTGTTGTAAGATCTGCTCCAGAACTTGTACAGGCACCATCAAAACAATAACGAGTCTGAAATGTACCACCATTTGAACCCTCTTTAAAATAACAAGCAGTAACATCTATATTAGTAATGGATGCACCATCTGGAATACCTGATTCATCAATATCAAACGTTTGACTCACGTCAACACCGTTACTATATATGTATGAAATATCTCCATCCGAATTAGCACATTCAGCGCCAGTGGTTTCATCAACTTCCAAATAACAATCAGCGGCATTACATGCTGTAGCACCGGTATTTAACCAACTTGCACTGTCTTCTCCACCATCAGCGGACGGCATCAAAGAAGAGGTAACGTCTGCAGACACACTAACAACCATTATTGCGATCCAAGCAATAATAAAAGCGCCTAAAAAAATGGAGAATTTTTTGATTTCAAATTTAATCATTAAAATACCAGACTTGTTCCCCGCGCAAAAAACAAATCGTATTAATTATTTTAAAAAACTCTTTACCTTATCAATAATTTCAGCAACAGAATGTTTGGACTTAACAATATAATCATCAGCCCCCAAACTTAATCCTTTTTTAACATCATCATCACTCCCAAGAGCAGTTATAATGATAACTGGAATATTTTTTGTATGGGAATCTTTTTTAATTTTTGTTAATATGTCAAAGCCGTGAACTTCAGGAAGCATAAGGTCCAATAAAATCAACTCCGGAAGCTCAGTCCTAACCATTCTTAATGCATCACCGCCAGAAAATACAGGCTTAACTGTAAACCCGGATTTTTCTAATTCACCACTTATAACCTGAGACAAGGTTTTGTCATCTTCTATAAATAGAATTTTTTTACCTGATGTAATCGGCTCATTTATTTCGTCTATTTTATTTATTTCATTTGTTTCGTTTACTTCTTCCATATTCATTTAATTATACTAGAGTTTTTCATAAGTTCCCAGTATTATGCCGTGTATTATCCACACAAAACAAAAAGCACTCTTGTGAAGTACTTTTTTAAAACACTATTGTAAACTTTAGATGTTTACTACGGTTTTGTGTATCTTATCTTTTGTGTATGTTATCAAAAAATTCTGTAACCTTTTCTACAATTTCTGCTACTGCGTGTTGCGCCTTCACAATGTAATCATCCGCACCTAATTGAATTCCTTTTTTAATATCCTCATCACTACCGAGCATGGTAATAATAATTACTGGAATCTCTTTTGTTTCGGGAGATTGTTTCAATTGCTGCAACACATCAAAACCATGTTTTTTGGGAAGTACTAGATCAAGTAGTATTAAATCTGGTTTTTCTGACTTTATTATATCCCAAGCCTCTTCACCGTTGTATGCATTTGCTACCTCAAAACCAGCATCAGATAATTCCTCATAAACAACTTTTGATAAAATTTTGTCGTCTTCAACCAAGACTATATTTCCTTTTTTCATAATAATTAATTTAATCGATAATTTGCTGTAATTATATACTGGACATTATAACATGATTATCTGGATTTGTTATGCAAGTTTTTTTCCACCTTTTTTAGATACTGTAGATACTGATTTTATGGGCAATTCCACAAAGAATGTGGTCCCCTTATCTTCAACAGATTCAAACCATATTTTTCCACCAAGAAGATCGACGGCTTTTTTGGCTATGTACAAACCAAGACCAGTTCCTGATGTGTTTGTAAGTTTTGCGTTGTCACCCCTTGTAAATTTATCGAAAATGGTTTTCTGCGCGCTTATTGGAATACCTATACCAGTATCCTTAACAGTAAAAGTGAATGTTTTGTTATCTTTTTTCTTTAGGACAATTTCTATCTTACCACCTTCGGGTGTATATTCAAGCGCATTTGAAATCAAAGATTGTATTATATTTCGCAAAGCACCCTTATCTGTAAGTATTTCCAATGAATCTGGATGCTCGTCAAAAGTTATAGTTAAGCTTTTCTTTGTTGTCATTGGTACTATTTCATTCAAATATCTTTTCAAAAGATCAACAAGTTCTATCGGTTGGACTTGTACCTCTACAGCACCACCCTCAATACGAGATACATTAAGCAATATATCAACAAGTTCGGAAAGCTCTTCGGTGCTTGAGTGAATATCTTCAAGATATTCTTTTCCTTTTTTTGAAACCTTTTCTTTTTTCAAGAAATGTTCTATTACCCACCTGATACCGGTGATTGGTGTTCTCAACTGATGAGATGCTGTCGAAATGAAGTCCGTTTCCATTTTGTCAATTTCCCTTTCTCTAGTTACATCTCGAAAAACAACTACACAACCAAGAATTTTTCCATCCAGATCTTTTATCGGAGCAGCGCTATCATCAACAGGTATTTCCACTCCATCTTTATTGATTATTAAAGCGTCCTTTTCTATCTTTGTCTTTTCCCCCATTTGCATTGCTTTTGCAATAAAATCCTCAACTGGGGTTTTTTCAACCTCTGATATAAATTTAAGATACTTATCGTAATGCCTACCAGTAACTTCACTAGCTGTAAAGCCAGTTAATTCTTCAGCAACGGCATTAAACAGCATAATCTTTCCATCTCCATCACAAGCCATAAGCGCATCACCAATGGAAGCCAAGATTGCCTCATCTTTACTTTTTTCTTCTGCCAATTCCTGATTCTTTATATTCACATCTTCAGCGATATTTAACATTGCCTCTTTGACCCCTTCCAGATCTGTTATTTTTGCGGCCAACTCTTCTGTTCTCTTTTCAACCTTTTGCTCCAAACCAGCAGCGTATTCCTGTACCTTATCTTGAGATTGTCTCAGATCAGCTGACATTTTATCAAACGCCTTACCTAATTGAGAGACGTCATCACCCTCTTTATCATCGGCATTAGTGATTGATCCTACATCTTCTTGAAGCTCTTTAATAGGGCGGGCGATTATTTTCGCAAATAAAATCGCTGCAACAATAATAAAGAAGGCAAATAATGCGATCATAAATCCAAGCAGGAATCTCATACTAGCAATTGGAGAAAAAGCATCTTCCGTCTTAATTTCGGCCAACAACTTCCATCCTTCCTCTAGACACATAGATGCACCAATCACTTCTTCTGCTTTATGATTTGTGTAGATATCAATAACCTCTACAGCATGAGAACATTGTTGTACCGGGTATGTGTTGATCACAAAATCATTTTCATCTTCTGAAATAAATGGATTAATAAATGCTATATTGTCTTCGTTTACTATATATATTTTTAAAATTCCTGATAATTCTGAAAAGGTTTCTTCGAATATACCACTTCTGCTAAAATTAAATTGATTTGAAAAAACATTTCGAATATCATCAATATCAAATACATTTGCAATAACACCAATAATTTCTCTAGTGTTATCATCTTCAATAGGGGCAGTAACAACAAAAATATCTTTAATTCCAAAATGTACATGCCTTTTGAGTTCTGTTGCAAATGAAATAGATTCCTTGCCATTAATAAAATAGGACTCATTGGATTCATTTTTACCAATTTCACTATTGTCCGTTGAAGAAATAATTACACCATTCAAATCCATAATAAAAATGCCTTTGATGTTTTCATCCAATGGTTTTTTATTTTTTATTAAATGGTTGTTGAGATTTATTATTGAATTTTCTGTGTCATCACCAGATAAAATTTGTGTAAGACTATTTTTAATGAATTCGTCTAATGCAAAATCAGCTGTCCTGCCTTTGGTCGATTCTAAGTACATTTCAAGCTGGTGCTCTTGTGCCTCAGCCAAAAGCACGATCTTGTTGAAGATTTCAGTTTTTAAATTATCTCTAGTTTCTCGTATACTTAAAACACCAAAAATTATTAGTGGTAATAATCCAACTAATAAAAAAGTAACCAGTAATTTTATATTAAAACTCCTTATGTGTGGTTTTTTTATTTTCATAAAAAAATAACTAAACTTATTATATACTGAACAGTAACTTAATACCTATTAAAAACAGAGCAATTAACACAACTTTTCTAAATGTTTCTGTAGGTATTTTCTGTACTATTTTTTTGCCAAAAAGTGTCCCGACAAATGCGATTATTATCAAAATTGGTATGTAATAATAATGCATCGTATCCAACACTATACCGTCCATTAAGTATACTGGGATTCTGGTCATATCAATCACCAATGCAATCATTGCTGATGTTGCTATATATATTTCTTTTGGTAATGAAAAAGCATTCAAAAAAAGTGAGCGTATTGCACCTCCGGTGCCAATAAGCCCGGCAAGAAAACCTGATGCCAATCCACCGCTCACAGCAACACAATTTGTTGGCTTAAATTTAACAACATTTACAAGAAAGGAATACGCAACAAAGGCAACAAGAAATAACCCGAAAATAACCTGTATTGTTTCTGTATTTAGTGTTGTTATAAGCTTAGCTCCAATAAAAGCCGTCAAAATACTAGGAATTCCAAATTTCAAAAATATTTTCCAATCAATCTTTTTAAAAATAGCAATCTTGGATAAATTTCCAAATAAATGAAAAAAAGCAACTAAAACAATCGCTGTTTTTATATCCAAAATCAATAAGCTAAATGGAATTAAAATTGTCGACGTGCCGAAACCAGCCACAGCACTAATTGTGGTGGCTATAAAAGCTATTATAAAAAAGAAAATGTGCTCCATAAAAAATATTGGTGCGAGGTATAAAGAGAGATTTTATTTTTATATATTCTGTCTATTTAATCTTGCTTTCAACCATTTTTATAAGATCTTCAACAGACCACTTTGTTTTAGTAAGATAATCACTTGTTCCATATTCAACAGCTTTAGCTATTCTTTCAGAATCACTAAGATTTGTAAGGATTATTACCTCAGCATTTTTACCCCATTCATCTTCCCGCAACTCTTTAAGCATGTCCATCCCATGCATCACAGGCATAACGATATCAAGCAAAATAACATCTGGATGTTCAGCAAAAGCAACATCTAAACCTTCTCGTCCATTTTCAGCTTTAAATACATCGAAGCCATGGTCACTGAATTCATTATCAAGTATTCGAAGTAACTTTTCATCATCTTCAACTATTAAAATCTTCTTTTTATCTTCTGTAGTCATAAATAAATATTACGGATTAATTATTAAGTTTTTATTTGATTGCATTTATTATATCAAACAAATACGTAATAAAAAATAGTGCCTGTGTGTAACACAGGCGCTATTATGATGAAAGGGTTGGAAAACCCTTGAGTGTGTTGGAAATCATTTTTTTGTTTCCTCGTAATCAAGCCAATACGAGAGACGTGAGCGTAAGCGCAGGACCGCCTGACTATGGATCTGACACGCCCGTGACTCACTGACCCCTAACACCTGACCGATCTCTCTCAAATTAAGTTCTTCATCGTAACGTAGAGTTATCGCCAAGTGTTCTCGTTCTGGTAGAGATTTTATGGCATGATCAAGATCTTTTTTAAGCTGCTTTTTCTGCAAGTTTGCAAACGGTTCAGACATAGTATCACAAGCAACGGATGTTCTTGAAACCTTATTATTGCGGTTGTCATTACTGTCATCATGATTATCTTCAAACAAAGCACCGTCTAAACTAAAGACCCGGCAGCTTGATACATCACTTAATACAGCATGATAATCCTTAATCCTCATATCCAGAGCTCTGGCAACTTCCATATCACTAGCCTCGCACCCCTGCTCATTTTCAATCTCACGTCTAGCCTCCGAAATCATGCGTGCCTTGCGATATACCGATCGTGGCGTCCAGTCACTGCGCCGAATCTCATCCAGCATAGCGCCGCGAATACGGATGCCTGCATAGGTCCCAAAGCTGGCACCCTGGCTAGGATCATAGTTTCGACTTGCCTCAAGCAAACCGAGCATTCCATTCTGGATCATATCATCCGCCTGCACATTTGGCGGCAATCGATTCATCAGATGATAGGCAATGCGCTTCACCAACGGCGCATGCCGAGTCACCAATTCATCAAAACTAGGGGGTTCCAGTGCAACAACACTATTTATTTTACTCATGATATTCTCCCTTTCTTTTGTGTACCTATTTCAAATATATGTAAAACAGTCTCATGTGTCAAGGAAAAAATCCCACCAGAATTTTGGTGGGATTTTTCTATAAATAACTCAAGCTCTAGTTAAAAAGTTTTACGAACCAACCAAATAGACTGAATTTGTCTTCATTCTCTTCTATAAATGCCTCTGCATTAGCCTTTACTTCATTAAGTGCTTCGATTTCTGCCCCGAGCTCTGTTTTTAATTCTTCAACAACCACGGATTCTAAAACTCTTGTTAAGCGATTGATGTGATTCTCTGTGGTAACAATCTCACTACGCAAACCACCTAAATTTTTATAATCAGCACCAATCAAAAATGTCTTAAGCTTCCCTCTTTTCCCAATCTCTTCCATAGAATTTGCAATACGTTCTTTTGAATCATTTTGCTCTTGTGCAACTATTCGCACTTCTTCACCAATAACACCAGCTTTTTCAGCCGTATCCTTTAATTCCTTAACGAGTTCAGCGACGGCACTGCGGTGCTCGTCACCTCTTTTTTTATACTCCTTACCTTTCCCACGGCCCATTCCTTCATCTTCACCCTCCTCAATGTCAGTAGCATCTTCAACGTACTCCTCATCAGTACCATCATTTGCACTATAATCAGTAGCATTATCAACAGCGTCGTTATATGCATCATCGTCGGCAGCATTAACGTCGCCAAGATCAGCATCAGCATCGTCTATGTTACTGGTAGTCATAACCCCAACAGCATCATTATCATCATCAGCAAATGCTGGAATTGCGGCAATAGAAAAAGTTGCCACAAAAGCAAAAACTATAAAAGGTATTATATATGTGGATAAATTGTATGTCTTCATAATTATTATAATAGTTATTAATTAATAAGTAGACCAATAGAAAGCCTTTATTGATTTAATTGTACACTCACATTTAAAATAATGCCATAACAACTTATCTACAGTTACGATTGGCAATAAAAAAAGCCCGCCAGAGTGGCGGGCTTATCTCTACGACGAGGTGTTTGTTACTCCTTTTTTACAAGCCGCAAATCCGGCTTCTTTTGTGAAAGGCTATGTAAATGATGCAACTCTTTAGATTGTTCATTAACAACATCTCTAAAATCAAAAAACTTTTCCGACATATTGCTAAACATTTTTCCTGCTGATGCTAATGGGTGTTTATATCTAGATGGAACACTATCTGCATGAGCTTGCAATACTCGCAATTTTAACTGATATGCGGGTTTTGCACTAACTATTAATCTATCTGCGAGTTCACGCCTCATCTGATCAACACCATCAGCATCTATCTCTGCTAATCTTTTTATATAGTCAAAATTTGACCACAAGGCATTGTCAATTTTTGCTTGAATTTCTCTCGAGCCTTGTTGACCCCGATCAAATGAATTTGCTATACACTCCCTTATGCATACCGCGGCTTTTTGTTCAAATGCAATGGGATCCTTATGGATTAATTCAAGTAATGTTTCGAAGTCTTTTTCAAATAACTTATCTTCAAATACGGGCATCATAATGGCGTCCTCAAAGATTGTCTAATTCCATCCTAACCATATCTTCTGCATTAGTCAAGTAATTAAACCGCTGTACACCCTAAATACACAGCAGCTTTAATTATAGTTTTTTTGTTTTTAATTATCTGTATTGCGGACAAATTCCAATGTGTTTCCTCTATCAAGATAAATAAGTGTTAGATTTGTATCTGTTACAGACTCAACAATATAAAACATTACCTCGCCATCACTTTCTTTGATAAGAAATGGTCCATCTGTAGCATTTGGATATTGCTCGCTTATTTTTTCTGGCAATGTTTCCGCAATGCTCCATGAGCCAATACTTACAACTTCACCATCATAATATTCTTCAAGAAAAGCATTTTCACCATGGGATACTTCGTATTTATTATCATCCACACTTACCCACTTGCCAATAAATTGCACTTCATTTATTTCATTACTTTCGTTAGCAGAAGCCGCAACATTATTTTCTACATTTATATTTGTTTTAACATCTTCGCTCGCTGTCCTACCACTCAGAAAAAAGAAGGTTGCCGCAATAATTATTAATATAAAAATTGTATAAAATATTTTTTTCATGGGTTAATTGTATCATACGTCAAAACACACGTCAGTACTGACGTGTGTTTTGTGAAAAATTGATTCACGTCTTGGTGCCCTTTGTAGGAGCATCCGCGATGCGAATTCGAGCTTTGTGATACAGAAGCTTCGCTTCGTATCACAAACCCTAATTCGGCTGCCAGATAGGGACTCGCCTCTCACAAATCAAAGATTTGTTCCGAAACGCACTATTTTTATAATCGCTTCGCTCTTTAAAAATAGGCGCCTACGGTTCGAGTCCTATATCTGAAAAACACGCAATAAAACAGACCTCACAAAAGAGGTCTGTTTTATTGCGAGCTGCCAGATAGGGACTCGAACCCCAATAGACGGCACCAAAAGCCGTAGTCCTACCATTAGACGATCTGGCAATGATTATATTTATAGTGCATTCATCACAACACACTCGGCCGTCAATAGCGGCACCAGCTATCTAAAAACTGCGTAGTCCTACCATTAGACGATCTGGCAATAAATTAGACTTGTGATCTAATAGTCTATAATTTACCGTAAAAACGGTCATTTAGCAACTTAAGAAGCGGCGAAAAGCAAAGCTTTTCGCCGCCTTCTACTATTGTTGATTATTTATTATCAATCAATTTTATCACAGCAAGTTCAAGTGGCAGATGCGGAAGGTATGAATTCCCTATTTTTGTATACGCATCTAGGAATTCTTTTAGTACTTCGGAATTAATATGTGCTTCCTTGTCTTTTGCCAAGTCGGAAAGAAACGCATTATCCTCTTCACTGAAATCACTCTCAATAACTTGTGTCAAATTTTGCGCAAATCTCATAAGAAGCACTGCTCGCAATTTTCGTAAAATAAGTTTTGCATACACTGTCATATCTACATTGTATTCTGTTGCTGTATGAATTGCACCAAGAGCTTTCTCTGAATCTTTTACTGCAATTGCATAAATTAAATCATTTACCAACTTAGCACTCGGGGCGCCAAGTACTTTTTCTACCTCCTCGCGGGAAATTTCTTTATCTGCGGATGCACTAATTACCTTTTGCACAATTCCGAGTGTGTCGCGAAATGATCCATCACCAAGCATTGCGATTAAATCGGCAGATTCTTTTTCAATTGCGAAACCTTCTTTCTTTGCAGTATCAAGCGCAAGTTTTTTAAGCACCTCGTGACCCGGCTTTTTAAATGTAAATGTTTGGCAACGTGACACGATTGTGTCAGGTAATTTTTGTATTTCAGTAGTAGCAAGCATAAAGATGGCGTGCTTTGGTGGCTCTTCAAGTGTTTTCAAAAGCGCATTAAAAGCCTCCTTTGTAAGCATGTGCACCTCATCAATAATATACACTTTATATGGTGACTCAAGTGGCAACACTCTCACAGCTTCTCGCAACTCACGAATATCATCAATACCACGATTGCTCGCTGCGTCTATTTCTTGTAAGTCATTTACAGAGCACCCTATTTCATGCGCCAAAATTCTAGCAATTGTTGTTTTGCCTGTACCTCGTGTGCCAGCAAAAAGATATGCGTGAGAAATATTACCTTCTTTCACGGCGTTTTTGAGTACATCTATTACATGATCCTGACCAAGCACATCTCCCCATTTCTCCGGCCGATATTTTCTATATAAAGCTAATGACATTGCAGATAGTATATCATAATTGAATGTTCTAACGAAAAAATGCGCCTCCTCAAGGCGCACCTTTAAAACAAATTGGAAAATGGCGATATAAAATATTCAATATACGCCAAAGGAAAGAACATGAGCAAAAATAATACTTTAAACATTTAATTTTACCTTGGAATCAACTGTGCAAGATAGTATCATTTATTTATTTTTTGTGCAAAAATTTGTCAACAATTCCTTCAACCTCATCTGCATTTTTGGCATCCATTAATTCAATTCGTAATTCTTTTGCGCCATCAAAACCTTGCACATATGCTTTGTAATGCTTTTTCATAAGTGCAAAATTTTTCACATCACCTAGCTTTTCTTCAAAAAGCTTCGTGTGTTCTACCATTATCTTTAATCGATCATTTAATTCTGTGATTTGATCACCAAAAAACCAAGGCGTGCCAAATACAGCGCGGCCGACCATAACACCATCTGCGCCAGACTCTTTCGCTTTTTCTTTTCCATCTTCCAAACTCTCCACATCTCCATTACCTATTATTACAGCATCGCTCCCCAACTCATCACGAATTTCTACCACACGCTTTACATGCTCCCAGCGCGCTGGCACATCACTCATTTCTTTACGAGTACGTGTGTGAACCGTAAGCGCATAAATTCCAGTGTTCAAAAGTATCGGAATCCAATCCTCAATCTCATTTTTATTGTAACCAATACGAGTCTTAACAGAGAGCGGAATATTTTTACAAGAATCTTCAATCCCCTTCTGTGTAGCCTCAATTATTTTCACAGCAAGTTCTGGATTTTTCATTAAGCTCGCACCAGCTCCTTGCTTCTCAATAATTTTATGCGGGCAACCCATGTTTATATCAATTCCATCAAAGCCGAGTTCTGCAATTATTTTTGCTGATTCATAAAAATTCTCTGGCTTCCCACCAAAAATCTGAGCAACGATTGGACGCTGCGCTTCCGTGTACTCTAAATCGCGCAGAAGCGCTTTTTTACCCTCTGGATGAGTGAGTCCATCACAAGCAACAAATTCAGTCCAAAAGACGTCTGGTGACCCATAGCGTGCAAACATTTCTCGAAACGCCACATCTGTCACATCTGCCATCGGTGCCAGCGCAAAAAACGGGTTCTTCTTCTTTTGTAATTCTTTCCAAAAAGTCATTAATCTATAAATTTGTAGAATACCTTATTGCCAAATCGTAAGTCAATATACTCGAGTGGCTCTGTACTAGTTTGTATCGTATCGATTGATGAATCTAGATTTTCAAGCAAATCATCAAAGTTTTGTTCTTCATTAAATATAATTTTTGAATCATCCGTTAAAAGTAACTCGAAATCATTTTCTTCTTTTTCAACAAATCCAATAGTTTCAAATCCTATTTTTTCAACTTCTTTCTTGAATGCAATAAATTTTTCAAATTCACTTATTTCAAAAAGCTGATTACCAAGCACGCCATCATCAGAATCATTCCGGAGATTAAATTCACGAGGTGTATAGAATGTAAAGAATACAGATCCTGAAAATTGAGGAGCTTCCACAAATATGTACCCAAGCTCATCCATGAAAAAACACTTTTCGCCTGTTTCTGTTTTAGATTCACACCATACATACTCTGGTTTACGTTCAAAAATTTCAACCGCAACTGAGGTCAAAGAATCTCTGTGTATATTAAGTGCTCGTATTCTTTTGTCTATAGCAAAAACAGCTTCTTCTATATCCCCTTTTGGATATATAAAAATATTATCCTTACGGAAGAGCCATAAATATTTTCCAAGCATTTCTTTACGCACACTTTCTTGTATATCAGACTCCTTCACAATTTCATTACCCGACACAGAAATTTCAGAAATCACAACCTTTTCATTTCCAGATTGCCAAGCAAGTATCCCCATTACAAAAAGTAGGATAATAAAAATTATCAGAACCTTTCGCACAACGGTCTGACCTTTTGCAACAACCTTTTTATATCGCGTCTTTTTAATTATAGATTTTCTTGAATAAATCATGATTTGTTATCTCAATTATATCATAGAAAAAAGGCGGGCTTTGCCCGCCTTTTTTCTATGATATAAGATTATTTTGTTATCAAATCTTTTCCGCCCATATATTTCTGAAGTACTTCTGGAATTTTTACTGAACCATCTGCTTGCTGGAAGTTTTCTATAAGAGATACTAAAATTCTCGGGGTTGGAATAGCAGTACAGTTCAGCGAGTGAGCAAACTGCTGTTTACCAGACTCATCTTTATATTTAATACCAAAGCGTCGTGTTTGAAAATCATGGAAATATGAAGCTGATGAAATCTCTCTATATTTTTCTTCCATTGGCACCCACAACTCAATGTCATACTTTTTCACTTGCCCTAATCCTAGATCACCTCCGCAGTTTATAACTGTGTGGTAAGGAATATTGAGTGACTCAATAAATTCTTCTGTATTTCTATTCAGCCAATCATGATACTCTACAGACTTTTGATGATCTGCTTCACATAAAATCACTTGTTCTAATTTATAAAATTCATGCACACGAATAAGCCCCTTTGTATCTTTTCCATATGAACCAGCTTCACGTCTGTAGCAGGGTGAAAAAGATAGAAACTTTTTGTCCCCATCTTTAAAATCAATTACTTCATCAGAGTAATAGCCCATCGTTGCAACTTCAGCAGTACCAGAAAGATAGTCGCCATCTTGTGTTTCGTATAAGTCTTCTGCTTCGGTCGGTAAATGACCAGTTCCATATAAATTTGCCTTCTTAACAATCGCAGGAACTATCATTGGTGTAAACTCTTTTTTCAAAAAGAAATCCTGTGCGTAATTCCAAATCGCCCAAGAAAGAAGTGCCCCGTCATTCTTTAAATAATATCCACGAAATCCGTGTACTTTACTTCCCCGTTCAAAATCAACCATGTCTAGATTTTTCATAATTTCAACATGGTCGCGTGGCTCAAAATCAAACTTTGGTTTTTCTCCCCATGTTTTAGTCTCCACATTTTCTTCATCACTTTTTCCTTCTGGCACAGACATGTCGGGGATATTTGGCACTTGTAGCATGAGTGTTTGCCACTTGGTCATAATTTCTTTCAACTCTTTCTCTTTTTCTTGTAGTGAGTCTTTTAAAATCTGCATCTGTGAGATTTTGGCATCTCTTTGTTCAGTTGGCACATTTGCAATTTGCCTTGAAACAACATTCTGTTCTGCTTTCATTTCTTCAACTTTAGACAAAAATGCTTTTCGATCATCATCAACTTTAAGTAATTCTTCCACGTCAAATTTTACATGCTTTTTCTTAGCACCAGCTTGAATCAAATCCTTGTTTTCCCTGATGAATTTTATATCTAACATGTGTATATACTACTATAAATGTTAGAATTAATAAAATGCAAAAGGATATCAAAATTTTAAATAAAAATGAAGTTCCAGAGCAGCTTTTAGAAATTCCGGAGCCACCAGAAAAATTATATCTACGTGGTGAATTACCAAGCGCCGATACTAAATTACTATGTGTCATTGGCTCACGCAAATATTCAAACTATGGTAAAGACGTTTGTGAAGAATTAATTAAAGGACTTGCAGGATACGACATTGCAATTGTTTCTGGGCTCGCAATTGGAATTGATGCAATTGCCCATCATGCAGCAATTAAAGCTGGACTCAAAACAATCGCGGTTCCAGGGTCTGGAATTTCAGAAGATGTGCTTTATCCAGCAAGCAACCAACCACTTGCCAGAGAAATACTCTCTCATGGTGGTGCTCTAATTTCAGAATTTGAGCCGAACTTCCGTGCAACTGTGTGGAGCTTTCCTAAACGCAACAGAGTAATGGCCGGTTTGTGTGATGCTGTATTAATTATCGAAGCGGCCGAAAGGTCCGGTACGCTCATTACAGCGCGACTCGCACTTGATTATAATCGCGATGTGCTCGTTGTCCCTAACTCAATATTTTCTGAACACGCAAAGGGTTCAAACTCTCTTGTGCGCCGTGGCGCAACACCAATCACCTCAAGTGCTGATTTGCTCCAGGAGCTCGGTTTTGACCAGTCTCATAAAAAAGTATCTTCTATTGAAAAGAATTTATCTGAAAACGAGCAAAAAGTAATTAGTCTACTCAACGAACCACTTGCTCGGGATGATCTAATCCGCCAACTCAAAATAGAAACGAGCGAAGCAAATATTTTACTTTCTGCAATGGAAATTAAAGGGCTTATAAAAGAGTCTCTTGGTTTATTGCGTAAAAGTTAAAATTAAAGTAATGTAAAAATAGCAACAGTAATGAACTTGGATTTGGGAGAAAAATCATGAATACTGGCTTCATATATTTTAGTATTGTTGTACTTGCTGTTATTGCAGTAATACCCATTTTTTACGCCATGAGAATCGCAGAAAATGACGACGGATATCATGAATGATAAGACAGTAGAAAAAGTTTACATCGGCCAGCACTTCGCTGGCCCTTTTCTTATGTTTTCAACATGTTAAATTTTTTGAAATTTGCATTATTCTGTTAGACTTGCTATAAACTGCTGATCAAATATGAATCCCGTTAGAGATATAAACTGTTATTTTTGAGATACGGGAAAATAATATGATATTTATGAATTATCAATCAAACATTAATCAGATACGTAAATCTTCGATTTACTATCTCTAACGGGATGAAATTAGTAATCGTTGAGTCCCCCGCTAAAACAAAAAGTGTGGGTAAATATTTAGGATCAGAATATACCGTCACTTCTAGTGTCGGCCATATTCGTGACCTTCCTAAAAGCAATAAAGCCGCAATTGATATTGAGGCTGGTTTTGTGCCGCATTATGAGGTAAGCAAGGGAAAGGAAAAGGTTGTTGCTGAAATAAAGCGCTTGGCAAAAAAAGCAGATGAGATATATCTCGCAACCGACCCCGATAGAGAGGGTGAAGCTATTGCATACCACGTGGCAGAAGTAGCTGGAGCGAAAAATCCAAAGCGTATCGCATTTAATGAAATTACAGAATCTGCTGTACAAGAAGCGATCAAACACCCGCGTGAAATTGATCAAAATCTTCTTAAGGCTCAAGAAGCTCGTCGGGTATTAGACCGACTTTTTGGTTATGACCTATCAGGCCTTATTTGGAAAAAAGTGCGCTACGGGCTTTCCGCCGGGCGCGTGCAATCTCCTGCACTACGTATACTTATGGAGCGCGAACGAGAAATCCGAGCGTTTGACCCTGTTACTTACTGGACAATCAATGCAGAAGTAAAAAAGGATAAGATAGAATTCCCTCTTGTTTGTGCAGAAGAACCGCGTGAAAAGAAAGAGATGGAGCGAATTTTGGAAGAAGGTAAAAAAGGCGAATGGTCTGTAATGGATGTAAAAGAATCTGAACAAAAAAGATCTCCAAAGCCTCCGTTTACTACTTCAACTCTACAACAAGCCGCCAGTACACGTCTTGGTTTTGCACCAAGCCGCACCATGGGTGTTGCACAAAAATTGTACGAGGCAGGACACATCACATATATGCGTACTGACAGCACGACTCTTTCAAAAGATGCGGAGAAACAAATTGTTTCTTTCGTGCAGTCTGAATATGGAAAAGAATATACTGCGCCACGTACATACAAAACAAAAAGTAAAACTGCCCAAGAAGCCCACGAAGCTGTGCGTCCTTCTAACATCAAAAAAGAATCTGCTGGAATGAATGAGGACCAGAAAAAACTTTACCGTTTAATTTGGGCCAGAACAGTAGCTTCACAAATGAGTGACGCGAAATTACTCAAGACAAAAGTTGTTGCAAACATCAAAGAAGAGTCTATTCCAAACTTTTCTATAAATGGTTCACGCGTAATATATGACGGTTGGCTTAAGGCTGATCCTGAAGCGCGCGGTGAAGACACAGAGGTTCCAAAAGTAGCAAAGGGAGATACACTCAATTTGATTGATATAAGCTCAGAAGAAAAAGAAACAGCGCCACCAGGGAGATACACAGAAGCTGGACTCATAAAAGAATTAGAAAAGCGAGGCATTGGTCGCCCTTCTACGTATGCGTCTACTATTAAAACGGTTGTTGATCGTGGCTACGTAGAAAAACAAGGACGCACTCTTTTCCCTACCGACACCGGTGATGTTGTCAGCTCTTTCCTTGAAGAACATTTCGCGAAATATATTAGTGATTCTTTTACAGCAGAAATGGAAGATGAGCTTGATGATATTGCAAATGGTGATCGTGAATATGTGAAAACCCTTAAAGACTTCTATACTCCATTCACAAAAGATGTTGCTTCAAAAGAAAGTATGGAAAAAATCACAAACATGGGTGAGGCAGATCCAAAATACAAATGTCCTGAGTGTGACGGCAAAATGGTAATCAAGCTCAGCAAAGCTGGAAAATTTATGTCTTGTGCAAAATTCCCAGAATGTACTGGGGCGCGAACTATTGAAGGAGAAGAATTGGAGGGTCCCAAAAAAATCGGTAAGAAGTGTCCAAAATGTGGTGACCCAAAACAATCAACCAGAAAAAATGCTAAGAAAAAAATTCCTGGTGAGCTTGTTGAAAGAGATGGACGCTTCGGTAGATTTATATCTTGTTCAAATTATCCAAAGTGTAAATATATAGAAGAAAGTGCAGAAGAAGTTGCAAAGAAAAATACTGGCGTAAAGTGTACTGAATGTAAGGATGGTGAAATGATAGAACGCACAGGGCGCTTCGGAATATTTTACAGCTGTTCAAACTACCCAGAATGTAAGCATGCGATTAAAGCAAAACCTACTGGCAACAAATGTAAAATGTGTGACAAGCTTATGATGGAAGGGACAAAGACTATTCCGGAAAGATGTTCCGATAAAGCATGTCCAAATCATAGACCAGACAAATTGGATAAGAAATAAAAAGAGCCGCGACTTATGTCGCGGCTCTTTAGAGCACTAAAACATCTACAACAACACATCCTTATCCATTCTGTTATTAAGAACTCGCCACAACCCGATACGATCTGAACTACCAACACGTTGTTCATTACCGAGTCTTTTAATAAGCCAAAGGCTTTCGCCATTAAAATTATAGACTGGCTGCAAATCCCTACGCTGGGATACTGGTTTAATCACACCTGTGAGATTATCTAGTACCAACGGCTCAGCATGACTGTGTTCATAATATATAAGAACCATATGTGCCACATTCAGCTTCAAAGATTTTACATAGGTTATGCGAAGTTTCTCAACAGACACACCCATCTCAAGCAAAGTAAAATATTTGGCGATAGAGTAATCTTCACAATCCGCTTGCCAAACAAAGAGCACCTCGGTCGGTGTTGCCCAATAATCTTCCCTTCCCCAAATTTCATAATCTGATCCGTATTCAGCTTTGTTGAAGAAATCATTAACTAACTCAAGTTTTTCATGTTCGGACTTGTCTCTATTGTTTACAATAAGTCCGTGCAATTCTGTAATTCGATTTTTTACAGCTATGTCATGATCTTTGGAAATAGCCGTATGTGAAAAAAGAATGACACATATAAAACATGAGAGAATTAGATGGGATGTTTTTTTAAAAAGATCTGTTTCTGTGCGAGATACGCACAGAAAATTAATGCGATATTTCATGTCCGTATCCTCCTTAAAAACTGGATGTTCCAAAATTAAATACTGGTTGTAAGTATAACTTAAAATTTAAAAAAGTCAAATACTTCCATACGTACATAATACTTGTGAAAAACACCCTAAAAAAGTTTCTTACATTAAACAAAGCCGCGCTAAAGCGCGGCTTTTTGTGGAAATTGGTATCCACTCAGAGGCACGGTCGTAAAAGACCTCATTCACACCTATTTTTGATCAAGTTCAAATGGTGTTCGAGGTAAATACATACCATAAACATACCCGCCAAATGAAAACATGAAAGATAATCCGATTATACCCTGTGCGACGCCTGAAAGCGCAAAACAAAGCACGGTAATGATGGCACATACAATACCACCAATGCAGTATATTGGAAACTTTGTATCTGCCCTACTACCGAAATACCAAGAAACTGCTCCGAGTATCATCGAGATAACAAACGCCGCAACCAAACACAAAACAACCAAAAGGCTCGTATCACTGATCATGACCTATCTCCTAAAGATTTGAATTAATCCGCAATCTTACCGCCGCCACTATCAACATTTCGTTTTAGCATATTATTTACAATGACAAACCGCACAATCACAAACGAGACAAGTGCTACTGCTAAGCTTACCACGAGAATAATACCAAGTACTTGATCCGGGACAAAAAACATTACTGGTATACCAACGCAAAAAGATAGAACGAGTCCATCAAAATCTCCACCAATTCTTCTGAAAGCAAATAATACACCAAGTAATGCAGAGCACCCTGCACATCCAATGAGGTACCAAATAAAGTCGGTCATTTTAAACTCCCTCTAACCGTATAATATTGTAATATATTGCCAATCTTCTATTTTTGAGTATACTGAAATATATGAATGATGTCAAAGAAATCATTGATCTAATGAGTGAGCCCTCAGAAAAAGATGCCGCTTTAATACGCAAGGCTTACGAAGTGTCGCAAAAAGCACACGATGGGCAAACTCGGTACACTGGCGAACCATATTTTTGTCACGTTTTTGAAACCGCAAAAACATTAGCTGAATTACACATGGACTCAGAAACAATCGCTGCTGGATTATTGCACGACTCAATTGAAGATGAGCGGTTAAGTGAAGAAAATATAAAAAAGGAATTTGGAGAAGATGTATTGTTCCTAATAAATGGAGTCACAAAACTAGGTAAACTTAAATACAAAGGACTAAAACGACATGCGGAAAGTTTGCGTAAGCTCTTTATTGCGACGTCACAAGACATGCGTGTGCTTATTATTCGCCTTGCGGACCGTTTACACAATGTAAAAACTTTGGAAGGACACCCTTCTAAAGAAAAAAGAAAGCGAATAGCAACAGAAACATTAGAAGTTTTTGCTCCACTAGCACACCGATTAGGTATGTGGCATCTTCAAGGAGAGCTTGAAGACAACGCTTTTAAGTATGCACTCCCGGAAGAATACAAAAAAATGAAAGAGCTCTTAAAAAACAGAAGTAAATTTGATGAAAAACTTATGGAGAAAGTAAGAAGGGCTCTCCAAAAAGAATTGGCACAACATGAAATAAAACCTGTACAAATGAGCTACAGAACGAAGCGACTTTACAGTTTATATAAAAAACTTTCACGCAAAAAGAGTATTGATGAAATATATGATTTTATAGCGATACGCGTAATAGTTGAAAATGTTGAAGATTGTTATCGCACACTTGGGATTGTTCACAAAATCTGGCAGCCATTACCAGAGCGTATCAAGGATTACATAGCAATACCAAAACCAAATGGATATCAAAGCATCCACACAACCATTTTTACCGGGGATGGTGCTGTTGTTGAAATACAAATCAGAACAGAGCAAATGAACAAAGATGCAGAATTAGGTATCGCATCACACTTGGCATATAAAGAAGTTGGCGACAGTATCAATAAAAATCATAGATACAAAAAAACTCCTGCTTGGATTGAACAAATACTTGAATGGCAAAAAGGTGTGTCTGAATCTGGAGAATTCCTAGAACATCTTAAAATGGATTTCTTTAGTAACCGGGTATTCGCATTCACCCCCGAAGGAGATGTGATTGATCTTCCTGAAGGGTCGAGTGCTGTTGACTTTGCTTATGCAATCCACACAGATGTGGGGCAGCATATCTCTGGAGCAAAAATAAATGGAAAAATGTCGTCATTAGAAAACACCCTACACAATGGCGACATTGTTGAAATCCTTACAAATAAAAATAGTCACCCAACAAGCAAGTGGTTAAAGTATGCAAAAACAACGCTCGCAAACAGGCGTATAAAAGCATATCTTGCAGAACATGACAGCTCAATATTTAATTTTCTTCCAAAGATTGGTTAGTAAGAAAAAACCCCGCACAAGCGGGGTTTTTTTCTTACAATGAAAAATTCTTCATTGAATATAATTCTTCCTGATCATCCTCATCTTTTTTTTCATTATTACCTTCATTAAATGTTGTAGATTCTGAATCAGCAATCTTATCTTCTGATTCTGAGTTTTGTATATTGTATAGATCCTCATCTGCATCACCGCCAAAAAGATTGTCACTCTCGTGAATATCATTTGAAGTATTTTTATTTTCCTGACCTGACATTTCAGCAACACTTACATATTTTTGACTTGGGTGCTCCGGAACCGAAGTGCCAAGATTTTCAATCGTGTATCCTTCGGTAACATTTGTTTGCATTGTCTCTAAAATTTTTCGCAAATCATCATTTGAAAAGAAATCAATAGTAACCTTTCCACCGTTTTCCTTTTTATCTATTTGTACTCGAGTACCAAATGTTACTTTAAGTTTTTGTTCTATCTCTATTATTTCAGGGTCTAAATTACTCTTTTTCCGAACTTTGTCATACGCAACACGGCGAGCAATCCCCTCTGCATCACGCACAGTAAGCTTCTTAAATGTAATCTCTTTATAGAGTGTTATTTGCTCATCTGGACGGTCTACAAGCATCAAAAGTGGTCGTGTGTGCCCTTCGGTAATCTTACCAGCGACTAATGAATCTAGGATTTCTTGCGGGAGCATAAGCATGCGCAATGTGTTTGCCACATATTCCCTACTTCTTCCAATTTTTCGCGCAACATCAGCTTTGGAGAATCCAAAATCATCAACAAGCTTTTTGAAGGCAAGTGCTCGATCAAGTGGATTTAAATCTTCACGTTGTAAATTTTCAATAATTGCAAGCTCCAATTTCATTCTGTCACTATCTTCTGTAGCCCTAATCACTGCTGGAATTTGTGACAAACCTGCAATTTTTGATGCGCGTGTTCGTCTCTCACCAGAGATCAGCTCATACTCTGTGACCAAGCCGCCATCTGACGTTTCAACTTCTCTACGAGTTACTACGATTGGTTGCAAAATTCCATATGCTCTAATTGAGCTAGCGAGTTCTCGCAACTTACTCTCATCAAATTCACGTCGTGGTTGATACGGGTTTGGTTTTATTTTTTCAGTTTCTATATAGAAAACAGAATCATATACTTTGCTTTCTTGTGTTCTATTATCGTTGTTGTTCATGATGCTCATATTTTAACACATGAAAATTAAAATCTAAAGTTCTGGAAATGTTTGATTTTTATAAACTTTTTCAGTAGTATATGTGCATTGCCGGAGTGGTGGAATTGGTATACACGCACGACTCAAAATCGTGTTCCGCAAGGATTGAGGGTTGAACTCCGAGCTAGACGAGGAGTGAAAAACCTTTTGAGGTAGATTAGAGTGAGGTACGAACGAATAATGTACCCAAAAGGTGTACTGATCCTGTAAGGATCAAGTCCGGACTTGAACCCTTTAAAATTAAATATGCCGGAGTGGTGGAATTGGTATACACGCACGACTCAAAATCGTGTTCCGCAAGGATTGAGGGTTCAAGTCCCTCCTCCGGCACAAAAAGAAAAATCTCAAGTTTTGCTTGAGATTTTTACTTTTTACAAACTAGACAAATGTAATCAAAAAGACTACTATGCTGCCAGGCTTCCTATGATCTAATGGAGAATATAAATGCCTCAGAAAAAACCTGAGCAAAAAATCCCAAAAACCAAACGTTTCGCTGTATCACATAATGTTGTGTGCCCAAACTGCTGTAAAATGAGCCGTAATGTTAAATTGGGCACACAAACATGTGTGTATTGTTGCAAAAAAATGCACGTCTATTAAAAACCCTTGATTCTTTTTTGATCAAGGGTTTCTTTTATTTACGATTGCTTTTCAATCTCAGTCCCATATTTTTCAAATATAATTTGCCGTAATTCATCTACATACTCCATTCCAACTTTCTCCGCAATCGCCAGGGCAAAATATTCCGAAAGATATGGATTCCCTCTTCCAGATAGAATTCCTCCAACACACTCACCACATGGATGTACACCATTCACAATATCATCTAAACAAGTACACGAAGCTCCTTTACCATGCCATGGATCAAGCGCAATACAAGTGACACATGGTTTTTCTAAACAACATCGATATTCCCCTTCCATCATCATGTGTTCAATTATTGCATCTTTTTCAGTAATAAAAGCCATCCTATGCTCATCTCCACCATCCATACTCATACTCATGTGTTCATGATTCATATCATGCATGCTGTGATTACTTGCGTCCATATTCATTCCACCAACAAAAGATATCCCAGCAACAACAGCCAATATACCAATCATAGATACAAATTTATTTAGTTTTTTATTTATTTCCATATAGTTTAAAGTGTTAGATATGATGAAACTTCTCCATCAATTAGTTGATAAATTTCCCAAGGTTTTGTTTTGATACCAGGCATTCCTGGAGTTCCAGCTGGCATATTTGGTAATGCAATGCCATCAATCTCTGGCTTCTCTTCAATCAAATCATTTACTACAGAAATCGGCACATGTCCTTCAATAAAGTATCCATCTATTACTGACGTATGACAACTTTCCATTTCTCTTGGAATATTATGTTCCTTTTTTACTGTGCTCATGTCTTCTATCACAACCATATTCACATCAAAGCCTTCTTTTTCTAACTCACCAACATACCCAACACAACATCCACATGTTGGAGATTTATACACAGTAATTTTTGGTCCAACTGAGCTTTCGTTTTGCATCATACTTTCTGTTATGTTTTCTGTTTTATTTTCTTGCCCGAATATGTAGTATCCGCCCAAAGCAACAAAAATCATAACAAATGCTGTTAATATATCATTTTTCATAATTTGTTTTCTAAATTTAAAAGCACCTATTAAAAAATAGGTGCATGAATAAAGGTTATCGATTATTATTTAATCGATATGTTTTCATACACCAAAGTGTGTGAGAAAGAATCTTTATTCCTAATTAAAGCAAGCCATTTTTGTACTGCATACATAAAACGATTTGGTTTAATTTTTTTATCAACATTAAATACAGAAATTAATTCTGTATTTAGCTCTAGATACTCTTTATTATTATGTATAAACAATACTGCCAAAAAAGCGAGTGCGACCAAAGAAAGTAGTAGCAAACTCACGTTCGAATTAAGTATAGATTGCATCAAAGCTTGAAATCCGGAAATATGGTGCAGTGTCATCGCAAAAGCTGTTGTAATATCAGAACACATAGCACTGGAAAGTACCGCAAACGGACAATCCATATTTCCACCATGCATAGCCATCTCAAACGCAAAAATACCAAACATCCCAACGAGCAGGACAGACAAAATCATTAAAATTGAAGTTAATTTAAATTTCATTGGTTTATTATATCAAACATGTAAATATTTATACTTAATTCAGCATCAAAAGCGAGTAATTAAGATATGTAGCGAATGATACCCATGCAAGATATGGGATGAATAGATAGGTGGCGCGATGGTCGATACGCCAGAACAGAACCATTAGTATTATGAGTGTCGCAAGCACTGCGATAATATCCACAAAAGCAAACAGGATATTTTGCGCGCCGAAAAATAAGATTGACCAAATACCATTCAAAAAGATATGCAAAAAGAAGAGAAGAAAAACTCTTCGATTATATGTACTATCGAATGCTTTTTGCCATATTAAATAAAATGCAATACCGATAAGTATATACAAAGTAATCCAAACAGGTCCAAAAATCCAACTCGGTGGATTAAGCGCCGGTTTTGCAATGGTGCTATACCAAGTACTTACTGAAGACATTGTAAAGAGTGACCCGATAAATCCTGCCAGCTGTGGTATTAAAATTGAAACGATGAGTTTTTTGTAGTTCATAGTTATATTTTACGTGAATCATACGCCCAATGCAAAAGGGCTTGGCGCTGACGTGGGCGGCACACCAAGTCTTTTGCATTACAATTATTCCTTACCGCACTTGCGTGTCTACGAAACCCTTTCCAGCGTTTTATTTGTCGCTCATCATCCTCATGTCGCCTACCCATATAGTACCTACAGTACCACTGAAACCATCCTCGCGGATCATCTTTGTGAATCCAACCTTTTTTACGCCACACAGAAAGCGGTTGACTCGCATTTATTTTGAAATAATTTATATTTTTGTCGCGCATTTCAGGCGAGAGCTTTGCTTTAGCAAACCAGCTTGCAGGAAACTCTTTTTTACAATCTGTCATATACTTCCCACCAAAAACACCGAGCTCCAGCATCTCTTTGGGCGTAAGCTCTGGTTTGAAATCTGGTGCAAAATTCTTTCCCACCGGTTGACTGAGCATATATGTATACCCTTTCTGCATCTTATCCCGCACAGTAACTTTTTTCACTCTCTTTTTCATAATTTAGCTTTTAAAATACGGCTCATTTGAAATGAGCCGTATTTTACACTTAAAAATAAGGTTAATCTAGCGTGTAAAATGTTCCTTTTGATTCTCCGCGCTGAGTGATTTTCCCTTCTTTTTCTAACTCGTCTAGATATCTAGTGGCTGTTGCATCTGAAACACCGAGCAATTCTTCAATATCATTATTTCTTATCTCTCCATTTTTTCGCAAAAAATCTAATATTTGGCTTTTGTTTTTTTCTTTTTTCTTACTGCGAGCTGAAAGCCGCTGAACTCCTCGATGAGTTATCGCACCTATATAGTACCCAACCATGATGCTTGCGAATATTATAAAAAATAAAGTTATCGTGTTTATCATATAATTTATTGTACCATATTCAATTCTTTAAAAACAAAACCTGCTCACAGGTGAGCAGGTTTTGTTTTTTATTTTAAAGATTACTCGTTAAAATTCTTCCTCAATATCTACACCACAACCTTCTTCATCTTCAAAATCAGTGTCGTAATTGCCTTCTGAATCACATACAAGACAAAGCCCGTCTTCATCAAGTTCAACGTCACATTTAGAACAAAAATTTTGATCCATATGTTGTACAAAACAATTAAATTATAATTTACTTAGTACTATACAAATACTAAGGCAAGAAATATTATTTCCTATTTCAATTATAATGTCAATACTTTTTCAGGCCTTTTTTATGTGGAAAAATGAACCATCTCACAAAGACCAATTTATTGGTTTTTTGTTGTTTTTTGTAAGATATTCGTTAGCTTTTTTAAAATGATCACAACCGAAAAAACCACTATATGCAGAAAAAGGAGACGGGTGTGGGGCTTCTAATATAAGATGTTTATTTTTATCTATAAGTACAGATTTTGCACGTGCATAATTTCCCCATAGCACAAATACAACATTTTCTTTTTCATCCGATATTTTTTTAATTACAAAATCAGTGAAACCTTCCCAGCCTTTTCCTGCATGAGACGCTGGAGAATTTTTAATCACTGTTAGTACCGCATTTAGCATAAGCACTCCCTGCTTTGCCCAACCTTCTAAATCACCATTCTCTCTTTCAATACCTACTTCTTTTAAAATATTTTTAAGAGATGGTGGAAGTTTAATTCCTTCATTTACTGAAAAACAAAGTCCATTTGCTTGCTCTGCTCCATGATATGGATCTTGCCCGAGTATTACCACTGAAACTTTACTGAACGGACACAAATCAAAAGCACGAAAAATCTGCTTTGGTGGCGGATAAACTTCTTTTGATACATATTCTTTTTCCACAAAATCAGTAAGTGCTTGAAAATCTTCTCGTTCAAAATACTCATTCAAAATCTTTTTCCAAGATTTTTCTATCTTTATGTCTTTTGTCATGTTGGGTATTATACAATAGATGCATCACAAACAAAAAAAGAGCTGTCGCTCTTTTTTTTGGTGAAATGTGCGCCGAGTAGGATTTGCCTCTCACAAATCAAAGATTTGTTCCGAAACGCACTATTTTTATAGTCGTTAAACACTCCTTAAAAATAGGCGCCTACGGTTCAAACCCTACTCGGCATAATAAATATAAAAAACGATAATCTTTTCAGATTACCGTTTTTTATGTTTATGGTGCGCCGAGTAGGATTTGAACCTACGTAGGACAAGTCCGGCAGATTTACAGTCTGCTGCGATTGACCACTCCGCCATCGACGCATTTATTCAATTGAATACTTAAATAATGTACCATAAAAAAACAATCGGCTCAATAGATTGAGAGCCGATTGTTTTTTTATGTGTCTACACTGTTGTGGTTTTTCTTTTTGCTTTTGTAATCTTTCTTACTGTCTTTTTCTTTGTGCCCGCATTGCCACTTTTCTCTGCAGTGACAACAATTTCACCTGCTTTCATATCTACCGAAACCTTACCACCATCCACTACTCCGCGCGCAACCATCATATTTGCGACCGCTGTGAGAATTTTATCTTGGATAAGACGCTTGAGTGGTCGTGCCCCATATTGAGGATTGTATCCTTCTTTACCAAGATAGGTAAGCGCTTTATCTGAAACAGTAAGTTTAATCCCCTTTTCTGCCAATCTTTTTGTAACAATATCAATTTGCACATCTACAATATTTCGTATTGCTTCTGGAGAAAGGATGTCAAACACAACAATTTCATCCAATCGATTCAAAAATTCTGGGCGGAAATGATCACGCAAGCTTCCCAACACCTTATCTTTCGCATCGCTGTAATCCTCTTCGGCATCCTTGTTTGAAAATCCAATTGATTCCATTTTGTCTATATATTCTGCGCCGATGTTTGAAGTAAGAACGATAATAGTATTTTTGAAATTAATTTTTCGGCCTTTTGCATCTGTAAGCTGACCTTCATCAAGCACTTGTAGAAGTACGTTGAACACCTCAGGGTGTGCCTTTTCAACTTCATCAAAAAGAATTACTGAATATGGACGATGTCGTACCGCTTCTGTTAGTTGCCCTGCTTCTTCGTGCCCCACATAGCCCGGAGGTGAGCCCATAAGCTTTGAAATTGAGTGTGATTCCATATATTCGCTCATATCCACACGCACAAGCGCTTTGTCGTCATCAAACATAAACTTGGCAAGGGTTTTGGTAAGCTCTGTCTTTCCAACCCCTGTTGGACCTAAGAATATAAATGATCCGATTGGACGATTTGGGTCTGAAATACCCACCCGTGAGCGCTTCACGGCATCTGCAACCTTTCTCACTGCTTCACTTTGTCCAATTACTCTTTCCTCCAAAACCTCTTCCATGCGCGCTAATTTTTCTGCTTCTTCTTCAAGCATGCGTGATGTTGGTACACCAGTCCATCGGGCCACCACTTCTGCAATATCTTCCTCAGTAATTTCCTCTTTCAATATTCTGCGTGTTTTCTGTAATTTCTTTAATTTTGCAACTTTAATTTTCAGTTCCTTTTCTAGAACCGGAATTTTTCCGTATCGAATTTCTGCAGCAGTTCCGAGGTCTGCATGTATTTCTGCATTCTCTGCTTCAATACGAAATGTTTCCAATTCTTTCTTTATTGTTTTAATGCTTGTGTGTAATTCTTTTTCATTTTTCCATTTAAGCTCAAGCTCGCGTGTTTTCTCGCGCAAGTTTGCAATCTCCTTATCAATTACCCGTACACGAGCACGCGCTTTTTTTGCGACAGCGGTTTCCCCCTCTTTTACTTCTTTTTTAAGTGCCTCTTTCTCAACATCTAGTCGCATAATCGAACGATGCGTAGCTTCGAGTATCACCGGCTTATTTTCAAGTGTCATACGAAGAGCTGCTGCGGCCTCATCAATAAGATCGACTGATTTGTCCGGCAAAAATCGGCTTGTGATATATCTACTTGAAAGCTCCACGGAAGCAATAATCGCATCATCAGTAATACGCACGCCGTGATAAAGCTCATATTTTTCTTTAAGCCCGCGCATAATTGCTTTTGCATCTTCTAAAGATGGTTCATCTACATAGATGGACTGGAAGCGTCGTGCAAGTGCCGCGTCCTTCTCAATATATTTTTGGTATTCTTTGATTGTTGTTGCACCAATTGCACGTAGCTCACCACGCGCCAGTGCAGGCTTTAACATGTTTGATGCATCCATTGATCCTTCTGCAGATCCAGCACCAACAATAGTATGAATCTCATCTATAAAGAGGACAATCTTCCCTTCTGATTTTTCAACTTCCTTAATTACATTCTTTAGACGCTCTTCAAACTCACCGCGAAATTTTGTTCCAGCAACAAGAAGTCCTAGATCGAGACTCACCAATTCTTTATCTTTTAAAGAATCAGGAACCTCTCCTTTTGCAATACGCACAGCGAGCCCTTCTGCAATCGCTGTTTTTCCAACCCCTGGTTCACCAATTAGCATTGGATTATTTTTTGTACGACGAGAAAGTATTTCCATCACACGACGAATTTCATTATCACGCCCAATAACAGGGTCTAGCTTATCTTCGGAAGCGAGTTTTGTTAGGTTGCGAGTATATTTTGCAAGAGTGCGGTATTTTTTTTGCCCTGTATCAATATCAGTAATATTTGAACTACGTAACTCTTCTAGAATTTTTTCTGCACTATCTCTTTCAACCTTAAAACGAGCCAGTAATTCTTTTGCTGGGTTAGCTGACCCAAGCATAGAAAGGAATAGGTGCTCCGTAGAAACAAACTCGTCTTTCAATTTCTGTGTCACTTGCATTGATTCTTCTAAAATACGAGCAAGTTCGGGTGTAAGATAAATCTGGTATGAAGGAGAAACTGTGTTTGAGCTTTCGCCCTCAATGACTTCTAGAGCTGTATCAATAAGTAGTGGTGTATCTACTTCCATTCTGTCTAACATAGAAATAACCATTGATTCTTCTTGGAGTAACATTGCTGTAAGCAAATGCACTGGATTCACATGATTTTGACCACGTTCAATAGCGAGCTCGTGGGCCCGCTTAATTGCTTCTTTTGCTTTTGTTGTAAATGAATTTAGTGGTGGCATCGTTTACTTTTAAAGAGTAAGTAAGGTTATTTTATAAACTCACTTACTCCTATTTAATTATCTTTAATAAGTGCAGTATAAAACACATCCCCTTATTTTTCAAGGCAAAATTAAAACCCCCGCAGTGTTAGTGCGGGGGGTGTTGATGCGAAGTCATAGACTCCTTGTAGATATCATCCGGCGAAATCATTTCACCTTCAATTGATTATCTCTTTAAAGAACAAATTCCTTTTCGCTCTAGCCGGTGATCGATTGTGATCAGGCGCAGGTCGCGGACGGTGCGGGCAGGCCGATGGTGCCGGTGTCGCGGGTCAGGCCGATGGCAGTGGTCAGGTTGGCGGTTGCAATATTGGCATCAATACAGGTCTTGGTCAAACGGTGTCGATGGTGCATCGTGTCTCTCCTTACTGGCCGTTTTGGCGAAGTGGGTCAGCAACGCTTTTGCTAACCTCCCTCGTAGTGTACACGCCACACAAAATTTGTCAAGCCTTTTCTTCAACTAACAAAACTTACTCTCCTACACACTAAAAAAATTGCTTAAAATATAAATATTTTAAGCAATTTTCATTTTTTATAATTATTCCGTTGCGGTATCAGCCTCACTTAAAGAGAGCTTTGAGCTGTAAATAAATCCTTCTATTGTGCCAGATGGAACAGTAAACACATTAGCATCTCGCACCAAATTCATTCCGGCAATATTACCGCTTACATCAAATAACATACTGCCTGAATCGTATTTTTTAAGAGTTATGTTTGTATAAATTGCGTACAAATAAGATTCTGTTGTGCTTCCTTCATCTTCCTCACCAGCAACTTCCCTTTCAGACATTTTTAAATTTGAAATGAATCCAGAAGAAATTTTATTATTGCTGATTCCGCTTAGAGTAATCACAGTTTCCCCAAGAGAAAGCGTGCTTTCATTAGCAAAAGCAACTGGTGTAAATAAGGTGTCTACGCTTTCATTAGGAGAAAGTATGGCAATACCAACACTTTCGGTTTGATCAACCACACTCATACTAAACTCGCTACCATCACCAAGTACAATTAAGTAATCTATATCTGCACCGACTAATGCACTGTCTGTAACAACCATTCCGTCTTCTGAAACAACAAAACCAAGTGCTATAAATTCATCTTCTCCATCTTCTCCTATCGCAGCTTTTTTAATGCGTACCAAACTCTGCTTATTCTTTGCCACTGCCTCAACCAAAGCATCATCTTTTTCAACAACGATAGTTTTCACAACTGTTGATCCTTGAGTTTTTTCGGGCACAACGGTTTCAATTGTTTTTTCAACGACCTTACTGATTGTATGTGTCATACCTGGTGGCGCTTGATCCATAAGAGAAACCGTTACAATACCAGTCGCGATTGAGGTCACAAAGCTTGTGAGCAATGTAAGGAGAATTATTTGAGATTTGTTTAGTTCCTCTATGTTCATATTACGTATAGTATACTGTATTTTGTATTATGCTCCAAATCTTTCACTAGCCATATCCCAGTTTATTTGCTTCATAAATGTGGAAATATAATCCGCACGAGCAAGTCCATAGTCTCTGATATAAGCATGTTCAAATACATCCATCACAATTAGTGGTTTTGCTCCGATCAAATGTCCTACATCATGTTCATTTATCCAAATATTGAAAAGTTTTCCTGAGTCTCCATCTTGAGCTAGTACCACCCAACCAATTCCTCGCATCGCACCTGTTGCTTTAAAATCTTCAGCCCATTTTTCAAATGAAGTAAACTGCTCAGTAATTTTTTTATGAAGCTCTGAATCTTCACTTAAATTTTGTGCATCTTTGCTCAAATTTCCAAAATACAATTCGTGCATACGCATACCGTCCCATTCCCAACCAAAGCGACGCTTCAACTCTGCGTATTCTGGCGTACCTGATTCCATATCATATCCTTTCTCCATGAGCTTGTTTGTATTTGCAACATAACCTTCATATAATTTGAAGTGGTCTTGTAAGAGCTCGTCACTAAATCCTTCAGTTCCTAATAAGTGTGTAAAATCTTTTTTTTCGTACATAATTTTAAGTTGTTAATTGTTAAAATATTTTATAATAACCCTCTTGCACAAGATACATAAACAATATATACTATAAGAACAAATGGCCTTCGGGCTCCGAGACTTTCTTCGCGAGGAGAAAGATCGTTGCAAAAACATCTCTTTTGAGATGTTTTTGTTTTTTACAAAAATTCTTTTACTAAATTTCTAACCTTTTCAAACTCTTCTTCAGAAAAGGTACGGACCTTTCTCAAAAGCCTTTTACTGCTTATTGTTCTAATTTGAGACAATATAATTGAATATTTTTCTCCATTATATTCAAATTGGTAATAATACTTCCCTGTTTTGTTTTTGCTCGTAAGTGGCAATATCCATAACATATCTTTATTAAACTTTTTCAAAATAAGTATAGGTCTTTCAAACTTTTCATTCTTTCCGTCTTGCTCATACCCAATATTAGCACCTAGACTTGCCCACCAGATTTCTCGTTCCTTAAAATATGGTAATTCCTCTTCGGAAATATAAATTCTAACTTTTAACTTCGTCCATTCTACGAACTTTAATAATATTTCCCTATTCATATTTTAACAACCTTAAAAATATTCTTCAAACTTTTTATTGTGTAATCTAAATCTCTTTTTGTTGTACTGCGCCCCATACTGAACCTTATTGCGCTTTCGGGGTGATGTCCTTTGCCGAGTGCGCTGATCACATAAGAAGCATCCTTATCGCTCTCACACGCGCTGCGCGATGCAACCGCGATCCCTTTCGCATCTAGCCGTAAAATCAATTCTTCACTGCCAACTCCCGGGAAAGAGACGTTCACCATGTTCGGCAATATCTCTCCTTCACCATTAAATACGGCTTTTGGAAATTCCTTTTCTATTCTATCAACAAAATATTCACGCAATTCCTGCAGACGCGCGTTTTCTTCTTCTTTTATTTCTGCAGAGATTTTCACGGCCTCACCACAACCAACTATTCCGGTCACGTTTTCAGTACCAGCGCGCAACCCACTCTCCTGTTTTCCGCCATAAATAATATGTTCAATTTTTACTCCTCTTCTTACATACAGTATTCCAGCTCCTTTTGGCCCGTATACTTTTGACCCACTGCCTGAAAGTAAATCAACATGTAGTTTGCGTATGTCCGTTTCTAAATAGTTTAGCGCTTGTGCTGTGTCTGTGTGAAGTATAGTCTTCTGACTTCCATTTTTGTTATGTTCACGAATTACTTTTGCAATTTCTTTAATTGGCTGTATGACTCCTGTTTCATTATTGGCATACATTATAGAAACCATTACTGTATTTTCACGCAGCGCTTCTTTTATTTCTTTAGGATCAACAGCTCCATTTTCACCGACTTCAAGATATGTGACTTCAAGACCTCTTTTTTCAAGCCCGCGAAACACATCAAGTATTGAAGGGTGTTCGATCTTGGTCGTAATCGCATGTAATTTGCTGTCTGGTGTGCCAAATGATTCCAAGGCGTTAAAAAAGCCAGCAATCGCAAGATTGTTTGATTCGGTACCACCACTAGTAAACACTATCTCATCTGGTGGGCACGCAAAAAAGTCTGCGACTTTTTTGCGTGCATCTTCAAGTGCTTTTTTTGCTTCTACACCTTCTTTGTGGATTGATCCTGGATTACCAAAATTTTTTCTACTGTATTCATCCATCATCTTTTTAACTCGTTTGTCTATTGGAGTGGTTGAAGCATGATCTAGGTAGATTCGTTTTTTGTTGAACATGTTTATTATCATTAACTTTAATTGTAAAGCATTTTTATATTAATGTAAAAAGTGTGAAATTTTTATTATTTACGATATAATGAAGGGCATGAATTTTGATTTTATAACAACAGATATACTTGTGTACACACTTATCAGCCTACTCATAATCACGGTAATTTTAATCCTGCTGATTATTCGTCTAGAAATTAAATTGCGTGGAATACTGCGCGGTAAAAATGCGAAGACTCTTGAAGACACAATCAACTCTTTAGGTAACGAAATAAAAAACCTACACGTATCAAGAGAAGAAATCGAGACTTACTTAAAAAGTGCGGAAAAGCGAATCAAAAGAAGCACGCAAGGGATAGCTACTGTGCGGTTCAATCCATTCAAAGGTACTGGTTCTGGAGGCAATCAGAGTTTCGCCACTGCTTTTGTAGACGAACACGGAGACGGTGTTGTGATTTCAAGCCTGTATAGTCGTGACCGCATGAGTGTATATGCAAAACCGCTCAATAATCACAAGTCAGAGTTTGAACTAACGACGGAAGAAAAGGAGGCTGTCAAAAAAGCAAGTTTAAACAATTGATTACTATATTAGCCTACTGGCTTATTACAAATTGCGCTTAGGCGCAATTTGTTGTATTCTACACAGCATGACTGAAAAAACTGAACAAAAAAATATCATTGAACGACCACCTGTAATTGCTGTTATGGGGCATATTGATCATGGTAAATCAAAATTGCTTGATTATATCCGTAAGTCAAACGTGGTAGAGGGTGAATCAGGAGGCATTACACAACACATCTCAGCATATGAAGTTGAGAGAAAAGATGCCGAAGGAAATGTGAGACACATAACATTTCTTGATACACCAGGACATGAGGCTTTTTCAGCTATGCGTGAACGTGGTGCAAACATAGCCGATATTGCAGTTTTGATTGTGTCAGCAGAAGATGGTGTGAAGGCACAAACACTTGAGGCCCTAGAGTCAATAAAAAATGGTGGCATACCTTTCATTGTTGCGATAAATAAAATAGACAAGCCTGCAGCAAATGTACAGAAAACAAAAAACGAACTCGTAGAACATGGTGTTTACATCGAAGGAATGGGTGGTGATATTCCATTTGTGCCGATATCAGCAATAACCGGAGAAGGTGTTGATGATCTTCTAGATACAATGCTTCTTGTTGCAGAAATGGAGGAACTCACAGCAAATACAGATGAGCCAGCAAGTGGGTTTGTATTAGAATCAAATGTTGATCCTACAAAAGGAATCTCGGCAACACTAATAATAAAAAATGGCACACTTAAAAAAGGAATGTGTATTAGTGCAGGAGAATCAATGTCCCCTGTTCGTGCAATTGAAAACTTCTTAGGAAAACATATTGATGAAGCAAAGTTTTCTTCACCGGTTAGAATAATAGGATTTAACAGTGCTCCGGAGACAGGTGTTTCGTTTTCATCTTTTGCAGCCAAAAAAGAAGCCGAGGCTGCTTGCGGTGCATTCGAGTCACAACAAAGCTCAATTGAAATAATTGGAAATCCTGAAGCGAGTGTAATAATTCCACTTATCATAAAAACTGACGCACTTGGTACACTTGAAGCAGTAGAAAAAGAATTGGCGAAAATAAAGCACGAAAAAGTTGGTTTCAGAATAATACAAAAAGGTGTAGGTAATATTGCTGAAAATGATACCAAGGTTGCCTCTGGCTCACCAAACACAATCATAATTGGCTTTAGGGTAAAAGCGGACAGAGACGCAACAGCATACGCAGAAAAATTTGATATGCCTGTAAAAACATTTGCTATCATATACAACATTACTGATTATTTGGAAGAGGTTGTTAAAGAGCGAGTGCCGAAAGAACGTGTTGAGGAAGCGACAGGTAAAGCAAAAATTATTCGTATTTTCAGCAAAACGAAAGACAAGCAGGTGTTGGGTGCAAAAATGCAAGAAGGAGAAATTTCTTTGAAAGCACGTATAAATATTCTTCGCAGAGATGTTGAAATAGGTAAAGGAGTCGTGTTGGAACTGCAAGAGCAAAAAGTAAAAAAAGACAAAGTTTCTGAAGGTGCTGAGTTTGGACTTATGGTAGAATCAAAAATGGATATTGCAGAGGGAGATAAGTTAATACCATTTACAATCGTAGAGAAGTAAAAATTAAACAGGAGTGACTATTTGAAACAAACCCCAGTGAAATATCATAGTTGTAATATGTTTTTGCAAAAACATATTACAACTATGACTATTTTAAAATTTTCTAAGAAAGGAAAATTTTAAAAATCTTTCACGGGGTGATGATTTTTATAGTCATAAAATCACTTTGTGATTTTATTCCTTAAAAATCTATCATGCCTGAAAACTATTCAAAAAAGAAAGTGAGTGAGGTTTTGAAAACACTCGCTGCCGATTTTCTTCAAAAGGAGTCTAGCGGCAAATCGCTCATAACGGTGACCGATTGTACGGTTGCAGACAACCAGCGTAATGCGGTAATATTCTTTAGTGTACTCCCAGCAGAAGCAGAGGAAGAGGCGCTGAACTTCACTAAACGACAAAGGAGAGAGTTTCGTGAGTATATAAAAAAACATTCAAGATTGCGATATGTTCCTTTTGTAGATTTCGAAATTGATCTCGGTGAAAAGAATAGACAAAGGATTGAGGAATTATTAAATGAATAAATAGAAAGGTCTGGTGGCGAAGTGGTAACGTAGCGCTCAATGAAGAAAGGAGTGAAGCGACTATTCTGAATTAGTGCAAAGCCGATAATCGATTCCCGTACATTATCATGTTAGAATTGTTACAATATTAAAATAAGCAAAGCTTGAAATTATAAGGCCTGGTGGCGAAGTGGTAACGCAGCGGTTTGCAAAACCGATATGCGCGGGTTCAATTCCCGCCCAGGCCTCAATTTTCCATGCGATTTAATTATTAAACAGGTAAACGCATATATTTACGTATTGCGTATTGGTTTACCTAATGATATTATGAATAAATGCACGGAAAAGAGAAAAAAAGAAGATGGTCAGAAGATGACTTAAAAAATGCTGTGTTGAATTCTACAAGTATTCGACAAGTTCTGGGTAAGCTTAATTTAAAACAAGCTGGTGGAAATTATGTGCAGGTCAAATATTATATTAAAAAATATAATATTGATATAAAACATTTTACTGGACAAGGCTGGAACAAGGGAATGCGCGGCATTGGTAAACCTAGAATTTCTTTAAAAGAAATTCTAACAAAAAATAGTTCTTTTCAAAGTTATAAATTAAAAAAAAGACTTTTTAAAGAAGGTCTAAAAAAACCACAATGTGAAGAGTGTGGCTGGGCAAAAAAATCTAAAGACGGAAGAATTCCTTTAGAGTTAGATCATGTGAATGGTACCCGAACAGATAATCGATTAGAAAATTTACGAGTACTATGCCCAAACTGCCATAGTCTAAAACCTACACATCGTGGATTGAACAAAAAAAAGGGCCAGTGGTGAAATCGGTATACACGCAACACTTAAAATGTTGTCCGCTTTGCGGGTGAGGGTTCAAGTCCCTCCTGGCCCACAAAATCTAATGCAGATTTTACGAATCTGTGTTAATATTTTTAAATTAATGAATTGATACATATCCGCCTGTAGCTCAGTTGGTAGAGCATCCGACTCTTAATCGGCAGGTCGAAGGTTCAAATCCTTCCGGGCGGACACGCAGCGTTAGCGTAGTGCACAACCGGAAGCACAGCAATTTTGAAAAAATTGCGTCATGCGGATTTGAAAAGCTTTTGAGATAGATTGGAGTGCGGAGCACGAACAATATATCCAAAAGGTTGAAGTGTGATTTTTATGAACACTGAAAGACCATTTGAGTTAATTTCGAATCTGAAAGATGAAGAAAATAACCAAATGGTATACTGCTCATGTAATGAGGGCAGAATCTGTAAGATTCAAATCCTTCCGGGCGGACACGCAATTTAGCGTAAAATTAAATAATGCGGGTGTGGTGGAATTGGTATACACGCTAGTCTTAGGAACTAGTGCCTCACGGCTTAAGAGTTCGAGTCTCTTCACCCGCACAAAACAAAAAAGTGTGATGCGTCAGCATTACACTTTTATTGTTTTGTAGTGTGGTGGAGAAACTCGAAAAAAGCTTCCGGTATACAAGAAGCGACTGGAAGGAGCTTCTTGTCGGAAGCGACGGGGTCGCGTAGCTTAGATATTTTGGAGTGCGAAGCATGAACAAAATATCAAGCGAAGGCGACCGAGTCTCTTCACCCGCACAAATAAAAGACGAAAATGCTATGCATTTTCGTCTTTTTGCTTGTATTTAAAAAGTGATACTACCTTGACTTTTAACCTATTTTATGCTTAAATATAGCCAGAACAGTTCGGGGCTTTAGGGATTAATTCCCTCCCCTTTTGACAATTTTTTGACTGGAGAATAATCATGAGTAAATTCGACTTATATTCCTATGGAATAGTTGGACTAATCATATTGCTGATTGTGTCACTAATTATCTTTAGTAAACGCAAAAAAGCTAGAAAACCTGTTGATATTGAGATCATTGCTGAAGATGCTCTTGCGCAACGATGCGTATGGTCACGTAACATACATTTTGTATTTATAACAGCACTTGCTGCGTACACACCTTTCTTTGTGTCAGATTTACTATACGTCAAACTTGTACCACATCTCGGTGCGTGGTTTAGTGAATTTGAAACACCTAGAGCTACAATAATGGCTCTTTGTGTATACATAGTATGGGGCATGTATGGATACTTTCTACCGCGTAGGCTGTTGACCTTCGTGCCAAAAGTCAAGGGTTTTGTTTCGCAAGACATCTTCAAAAAAAGAGATGTAATGGTTCCTTATGGGCCAGGTCTTCATGCGTCATTCTTTTGGGAAGCTCGAGACAAAGACAGTAACGTGCCACTGGAGACATTTTCATGGTCAGATACAGTCACCATACCTACGAGCACCTCTGCTGTGGAGTTTGAATACACAGTAGTATGTCGTGCATACATGCCAAAACTGCCAGAGTTTCATGCTACAGATGAAACTGTATTGAGAGAAAAGTTTTTGCAAATATATGAAACCTTTCTTTCAGTCTGGGTAAATAAAAATATAGACGATGAGGTGAATGGTTCCATAGAAAAAGATGTTGCCTATATCGTAAAGAACGGTGTGCATGATGTAAATGAAGCATTGAAAAAAGTTTTCACCTTTAAACCTGGAGAAAGATACGTGCCAGAACAGGACGAGGAGAAACTTTTCGCATACCAGCACGGGACTCTCATCATAAGTACTGGCGTAAACAAAGTTAAATTGCCAGATGAAGTACAAAAAACTCGTGATGCACTTGCTGAATCCGAAACCATATTTGCAGGAACCGCAAGTATCCTCGGATTAAAATCAAATGAACTACGACAACGTCTTGACGGTGAAACAGTGTCGCATGAGCAATATGAGGCCGCACGAGCTGTATATCTGTCAACAAGTGGCAATGCAAAACTAGACTTTATAAACGTCACAGGAACGGCAGCCGATGCAGTAAATGCGCTAATTGGCAAACATCTGAAAGGAGGTGTTCAATGAGTGCTCATGCCAATGCGATTACTGAGGCCAAAAAGGACGGTACAGAGCGTTATGAAGTTTTCCGTACCACAACCTGGAAAATTGCTCGCCGTGTTACAAAAGCTGTTGTTTTGATTATTATTCTTGGAACAGCGGTATTGAGTGACACACAAAAATGGCTTGCAATGCCTGATTCAGACCCGGGTGTAAATCCGGAAAAAACAGTAATGACCTCAAAAACTACGGCAAAACAACCAACCATTACACTTTCAAAAGGAGGTGTGTATGGACCATACCACGCAAGAAGGTTGTCGGAATGGAAAGTTATAAAAGGATGTGTGCTTGTGCAACTATCCGATAGAAAGGATTATAACAAATGCGCTGGTGCGCCTGATGTACGTATTGACGTTAGTCGCCACACAACAGTGAGCTTTTTAGTACTCAGCAATACTGCTGAACTGCTGATTCGCTAAGTTGAGCAATATTTGAGTGAGGGTTACCAACCTAGTTGGTGACCCTCTTTTTTTATTTTATACAAAAAACACCAGCACTATGCTGGTGTTTTTTGTAAACATTTATTTATCTAAACAGGGTTTGTGAATCCAAAAGTATTGGCTAAGAATGTAACTATGCCCATAACGGAAATCATAATAAACATACCAAAGAGCCCCCACATGATATGCTTCTTGCCTTGCTCACGCGCATTTTCATCATTTGCTTGAAACAAGAAGCGTGCGATTCCCCAAAGGAATAATACAAGGGCAAGTGCAAACAAAAATCCAATAAGAGGATTTATTATGTTGTCTACAACCCTATCAATAAGTGGCTCAAGCCCAGACTCTACTACCGCAGCATGCACTGTTTGTACATTTAGAACATTCATAGATTTATATTCTTGGTAATGTGATTGTACCACCTGTCTGTACACCAAATGTATTAGCTACAACTTCAACAAGACCCCACACCGCAACCATCACGAAGAGTGCCAAGATACCATAGATCATGATGCTCTTTCCTTTTTCTTTATCTTCATCAGCCTTGAAGATGTACTGTGCCAATCCATAGAAAAATCCAATAAGAGCAACAGTCATCACAATTGGAATAATTAAATCCAATATTTGTTTAAACTTGTTTAAAACAGATATAGCATCTGCTGCCAATGCAACACTAGGAAGTGCTACTGCACCAGCAATAATAAGAAATCTTTTCATACAAATAAAATTAATTGATTAAATTGATTAAAAAAATTAAAAGCGACCTTGTAATTTATACTTATATAATAGCCAATATACTCACAAATAACAAATCAAATGTGGAAAATTAATTTTCAACCTACAAAATAAAGGTGTTATTAAAAACCGAAAAATGTTCTCCGTACAGCAATCGCAATTCCCCACACTGCAATAAGAGCAAATAAGGCAAAAATACCAAATACCATAGCTTTGCGCCCTTCCTCGCGAGCATTTGCATCGTCTGCCTTCAATACCATCTTCGCAATTCCCCAAAAAAATCCTGCCAAAGCGGCTGTTATTAGAATAGGGATCGCAATATCAAAAATACGTGTGAAAATACCTAGAAAATCTGCAAAATTTGTAGGAGCCGCAGCAAAAGAAATGGTTGGGCTAAGTAATAATACCACGTATAAAATTGCCGTAGATAAGATATTTATTCTTCTGTTTTTTAAATTTAACATTTTTAAATTTCACGACTCGGCTTCGCCTCGCTGCACTGCGTTTTGTATTCAATCACTGCGTTCTTGAACAAAACGGGAGCATAATAATTTACCTTAATGTGCTTATTGTTCCGCCTATCGCCTCTGCAAGAACCCATGCGCCAAGTATAATCGCTCCGCCAATGATAGACCACGTAAGTGCTGTTTTTGCTTCTCCAAGCTTTGTTTCATTACCTTGTGCCTTAATATACAAAAATCCAGAATACACTATTGCAAGCACAACAACAGGAAAACCGATGTCAGCTACAACCTTAAGTACTTTCTGCAAAAATATATATATAGTATCAGTGCCCCTAAGAGGGTTTTCCAAATCCTGACTTATTACTGGCGTGTCTGCAAAAACAGTGTTTACGGAAGCAAAAAAAGCAACGAGTGATGTGTAATAAATTTTATTAAATAATTTCATAAGATTTTTATTAAAAGTATTAAATTATCTCCCAAGTCTAATTGCCCAATCTTCTGCACCAAGACCTACAAGAATTGCTTTCACAATAAGCCACGCTGCAAGTATTATTACCAAGCCAATAAAAACAGATGTGAAAATTCCGTGTGCTTTTTTTATCTGTCCTGTATCCCCAGCTGCTGTAATATACATCCACCCAGCATACGCAAATGCAACCGCAGCAACAAATGGTGACGCCATTATTATAAATTCAATAATATTTTGAGCGAGTTGTACAAGCATATTAAAATCACAGTCTGGTTGTCCACTACCACCACATGGAACAAGTTTCTTCTCAGCGGCAAAAACAATAATCGGCATAAATAGCACCATACTCAATACTGTTGCATACAAAACCTTTATTATTTTGTTTTCATGTTTTAATGTTTTCATAATCTATTTAATCCTCTCCATTTGTGCATCGGCACTCATCACAGCTTCACTAGTTCGGAATCTCCCAGAAGTAACACTCTCAACCATGTCTTTAAATATAGTATATGTTTCTTTTGGATTTGGATCAAACCATCCGCGACTCAATAAAGCACTTTCATAAAAAACGGCCTTATACGCATCGCTTTGTTTTTGTGACAGCAAATCTCTGCGTATCGGTGGCACATTAATTGCTTCAGACAACTTGCCTGAAAAATCTATGCCAGACAATATAAGAGCAACCTGAAGTGCCGTCATAGGATTGTCAGAATTTTTTGCAATTGCAACAGCACTAACGCGTCCATAAGTAAGCCTGTTTTTAACATCTTTTATTTGTGGCACCACAGCAACGTCAAAATTTAAGTGTGGATTTTTTGTTCTTATGTCACTCAATTCACTAGCATAACCAAAGTAAATTGCTAACTCTTCAGATATAAATGCATTTTTTGAATTCGCAATAGATCTATTCCATGAATACAGAGGGTTTGCTGTGTTTGAAAAGTCTGTATAAAAGCGAAGTACTGATTCTACTGGTTGACTAGAAAAACCTTCGATAACTTCAGTAAGTACCGGCTCTATGACACCCTGCATATTGAATTCTGTAATATTGTTTCCTGTCTGAAGTATAAGCATTGAAATAATATCTTTGGCGTGCAAAACATTTGAAAATTCTCCGAATGAAACCGCTGATTGTATGATGTGTTTTGATTCACCTACCTGTGTTAATTGTGGAGTAATTGATTTCAATTCAGCCCAAAACTTAGGTGGAGTTGCAATATTAGCTGATGAAAACATATCTCTGTTCCAATACATCACAAGAGGATTAACATAAAGAGGTAATGCGAGTATGCTATTTTCAGTGAGATATAATTCACCTTCTTCAGCAAATGTGCTCTTAAAATCTCTTTCAGAAATAAGCTCAAAAGAAATTGGTGACACCTTATCTTCATGACGCAATATTAAATCATGCGAAAGAAAGAACAGGTCTGGACCAACACCAGCAGCAAGTGCCTCAACTAAATCAGATTCAAATGTGTTAGTATTTTTTTCCTCATATAAAAATGAAAATTCACCGCTGTGATCACTATTTAATTCACCCACGAGTGGATTCATGGTTTCCTCCGGTATAATTCCCCACATTAAAACCTCTCCACCAACGCCAGTTGGAGCTTTTTGAAAACCTGGCAACACACCAGCAAAAATAAGTACTGCAATTACAATAAATCCTCCGAAAACGATTCTTAGTATTAGTTGGAAATTAGATGTTTTGGCCATAATCTTTGATAGAAATTATACTTTTGTAAATACGAACCCGTAATGATGCTCTCCTGCATCAAATTCTTCTTCTAATGCAAATCCGGCACCTCCAAATAAATGCTTCGCTTTAGCTTTTTGAACGACATGTTCTGGCTGTGGCCCAAGTCCAGAAAAAGATTCTGACCATTCAACCACTAAAATCTTTCCTCCTGATTTTAATATTCTATTTGTTTCTGCAAGTAAGCCATCTTTATCTTCTGTTTGAAATAATATGTTTGAAATAATTACCGCATCAACAACATTATCAGCAATCTTGCTGCCGCCTTTTTCTTCAACATCTCCCCAAAGCACTTCCACGTTTTCAAGTTTGGCACCAAGTGCACCGTTTCTTATTTTAGACACGAGGTCTTTCTGTACTTCCACTGCATATACCTTTCCAGACTTACCAATTTTTCTGGCAGCAGCAAATGAGTACGCACCAATACCAGCACCAAGGTCTGCAACCTGATACCCTTCTCTAAGATGTAAATGATTTATATTTTGTTCTGGATCAGTAAACATAGATTATTGGATACATTATATCATCCAGTGATTTTTTTACATCTTTTATCGTTGAAAACTTTTTCAAAAATATGAAATGTTTATTGCAAAAAATCTTACAAGCAAACTAGTGACGCGATACTGTCTCCTGCACGCAATTTCATGAGTCGCACACCTTGTGTTTGTCTACCAAGTGCAGGGATATCTTTCATGTCCATGCGGATCACTTGTCCTTTCTTTGAGATAGCAATTATTTCTGCATCTTCACTTGAAACAACATTAGCGGCGATAAGATCTCCAGTCTTTGAAGTAACTTTTGCTGTTTTAATACCCGAGCCACCGCGATTTTGTACTTTATATTCTTTAATGTGTGTTTTCTTTCCATATCCACCAGAACCAATAACCATCAAATCAAGGTCTCCTTTACCTCCTTTCACAACACCAGCACCAACAAGCTCATCAGCCTTGCCAAGCTTAATAGCACGCACACCACCAGCAACACGCCCCATAACCCTAATATCAGATTCATCAAATCGAATTGATTGACCTTTTGAAGAAACTAGTGAGATTTCATCTTTCTTTTCAACAAAGAGCGCGGACAGCAATTCGTCACCCTTAGAAAGCTTGATAGCAATAAGACCACTTCTGCGCACGTCTTTGAAACTTTCTGTACTTACCTTCTTTGCAGTACCGTGCTTTGTAACCATAAATAGATTTGAATCTTTAGACTCTTTTATTTCTTTTGTCATTGGCAATACAGAAGTAACCTTCTCATCTCCTTCAAGAGCCAAGAAGTTTACTATCGACTTGCCTTTTGTTGCACGCTTCCCTTCTGGTATTTCATACATTTTCATTTGATATACTTTTCCTTTATCAGTAAAAAACAAAAGATCGCTGTGTGTGCTTGTTGTCAAAAAGATAGTCACAAAATCTTCATCTTTTGTGTTCATATCAATAACACCCACACCGCCGCGCTTTTGCTTCTTGTATTCATCTGGATCTGTGCGCTTTATATAACCACCCTTTGTGAGTACAAGAACTGATTCTTTTTCTTCAACCATATCTTCAGGAGAAATTGTTGTCGCTGTCCCTTTCACAATTTTAGTTCTACGATCATCACCGAATTTTTCTTTTACTGCCTTTAGCTCATCTTTAATGATCTTTAAAATCTTTTTAGGATCAGCTAGAATCGCTTTCAATTCTTTAATCAAATCTTTCTTTTCTTTAAGCTCCTCTTCAATATTTTTTCGCTCAAGACCAGCGAGCTTTTGCAGCTTCATTTCCAAAATCGCTGATGCTTGTATATCAGAAAACTTGAATTCTTTTACCAAATTAGCATGTGCTGTTGGAGTATCTTTTGATTTCTTAATCGTCTTAATGATTTTATCAATGTGATCAAGTGCTTTTTTCAAACCTTCCAGAATATGTGCTCGGTCTTCTGCTTTTTTAAGCTCAAATTTTGTGCGACGGGTCACAACCTCTACACGGTGCGCAACAAATTCCTGAAGTATGCCCTTCAGTGACATAATTTGCGGTACTCCATCCACAAGCGCAACCATGTTGAAATTAAAGCGACTCTCAAGCTCTGTGTGTTTATATAGATAATTAAGCACCTTTTGTGGCTGTGCACCAGATTTCAAATCAATCGCGATACGAATATCTTTTGCTGATTCATCTCGCAAACCTTTAATGCCGTCTATCTTTTTCTCGCGCGTAAGATCAGCAATTTTCATAATCAAATCTGCTTTATTCACACGGAATGGAATAGTCGTAATTATAATTTGGAAAGATCCTGCTTTACCTTCTATAATTTCAGCTTCACCTCGACAAGTCACCCCACCGCGACCTGTTGCGTAGGCATGATGCAAATCTTTTTTACCAAATACAATTCCACCAATTGGAAAATCAGGACCTTTCACAAATTCAAGAAGGTCTTCTGTTGTTGCTTTTTTATTTTCTGCTAGATGAATCGTTGCGTCTACAAGCTCCCCAAGATTGTGTGGTGGGATGTTTGTTGCCATACCAACAGCAATACCAAGCGTTCCATTTAAAAGAAGTTGCGGAACAGCAGCTGGCAGGAATGCTGGCTCTTGCTTGGTCCCATCAAAGTTTGGATTCCAATTCACTGTATCTTTTTCAATATCACGAAGCATCTCATCAGCAAGCTTACTCATCTTTGCTTCTGTATACCTGTACGCAGCAGCTTTATCTCCGTCAATTGATCCGAAGTTTCCTTGTCCTGCTACCATAGGGTATCGTGCAGCGAAATCTTGTGCCATCTTTACCATTGCTTCATATACGGACGCATCTCCATGTGGGTGGTAAGAACCAAGAACATCTCCAACCACTGTCGCAGATTTTTTAAACTTCGCGGAATAAGAAAGCCCATTCTTATGCATTGCGAAAAGAATACGGCGGTGCACTGGCTTCAAACCATCTCGCACGTCTGGCAGAGCACGTTCAACGATCACACTCATCGCATAATCCAAAAAAGAACTCTTCATTTCAGAGCTTATGTTGATCGGTACTATATTGTCTTTTGTTTGAATTTCTTTTGATTCAGAATTTTCCTCTTTTTTCTTTTTCGCCATATATGTTTTTCTTATCTTTTGCTTTTTTATTTACTCAAGTTGCACTTATTTTAGCATATTTCTACACAATATTCCACCAAAAATGTGCATATTGTGTGCACAAACACATCCTAAAATATGGCTCAACTACAACATATTATCAGTTTCCAATATCTGATTTTATTTTATTAATTCCACCAACAAAATCTTGAAATATTACTGATGTGCTATCTTTAAGAACTTTAAATGGAGACGGGGTAGATATTGTTTCCTCAGCTTGGATTTCTTTTTCTGGAAGCACATGCCCTCGTATTGTCCAAACCCACAAGGAAACAACAACCAACATGCAAACAAAAAGGGTCGCATATAATATTCTCCACCGTACGTATTCTGGCTTGTTTTGAATGTTTTGTAAAAAGTTCATTTAATTAGAAAAAGTAAAATGTCTCTTCTTATTCTTATAGTGATTTTAGTACTACAATCTCACCTTCTTTACTCTCCACATCTTTCTTTTTTATCGTAAGTTTGTCTACAGCCTTAAGCGATTCTGATCCGGCTTCTTTCAAAAACTGTTTCAAAGATTTGTCGTCATAATCCATTGGAATAATGATACTTGGTCCAAGTTTGGTAGATAGCTTGTGAGCCTCTTCTGGTGCAAGTACCTCACCACCCCCTGTTGGTACAAAAAGAATATCAATACCGTCAAGACCTTCTTTAATTTCATTTGAAAGTTCTGGGGTATTCAATACACCAAGAAATGCAATATTTATATTATCAATCAAAATTGAATAGATGGTATTTATTTTATTTTCCTTTTCGTAAGAAGATTCTGCTCCAAAACCTTTTACAAAAATACCACTCCTTTCATATTCACCTGGTCCTGTGATCGCAAACGGAACCTTGTCTCCGTATTTCATATCCTCAACACCATTGAAATCAACATGATTAAGAGAAGAGACAGCAATATCCGCGCCGAATTTCGCGGCTTTAATTTTTGATTTTTTTCCGACAGGATTAATTGCGACCGTTGTATCGCCTTGTTGGATTTTGAAAAATTGTTTTCCGTAGTAAGTTATTATCATGGGCTACAGTATATCGTATTTTGTATTCTGTATCCAGTATTAAAAATGTTTATAAATGGCTTGATAAATTTTTAACTAATGTTATATTTGAATTAGAAATTAATCAGTAAAAAGAATTGTGGTGTACACTGGTGTATACCATACATACCTCCGGATATTTTATTCGGAGAAGAAAGGAGGTGATCCGAGCCTTGGGGAGCAATGCAAAAACATTGACTCCTTGTATCTACGACTTCACCCTTCCCTTCAACCCTGGGTGCACCTCTTTGAGGTGCACCCATAGCTTTTTATATAAAATAAACAAGTAGGTGTTGGGGTTGACAAATCCTGTGGGTATGCTAAGATATCCACAGGTTCAGTTAGCGCGAGTAACATTGCTGCTGACCTAGCGAAGGTTCTGTGGCGACTGCCACAGCCTATATTGCCCTCTAGCCATACAAGGAACCAAGCCTATGATTGTTCTCAATTTCAGTGCCATCGGCACTTATCTTGATAATTCTGACACCATCCTGGCCACCGGCATCGTTGCCATCGCCTGATTGTCTGCCACCGGCGTAGCCCCTAAAGCAGGGCTCTCAAAGAGCAGTAGCCGTCTGGAAAACAGCTGAACGAAACGCTTGTTTTCCAGCCGGCTGGCCGCAAACCGCCAAATAACCCAAAACAATGCACGGAGGTGCACATGGGGCTATCGTATTGTACCTAATGGCGCAATGGATTGTGCCTGAACATCTGGTGTTCTACCAATAAAGGATTCGGTAGATGGTGTTCCTCATCAAGCAAAAGGGGTTTTCTCTGTCACACTAATAAAGCGCCCGTTCGGTGCTTCGCATCAAGATTGAAAGTCACTTGTTCTTCCGAGAATAAAACTTCAAAACTTAAGCAAATGCAATTTTTACGACAGTGAAAATCTAGCAGGACCCGCAGACGTCAAAAACGTCCCGGGTCCTTTTATTTTTTACATGGCTGGCGAGCGAAGCTCGCCAGCCATTTTTGAACTTTTGATTTGATGTTTTGGATTTAATATTGTATACTCTCTCCATTAACAGCGGGATTTTAAGATAACACTTTGTCGTCCACAAAAGGCAGTTTGACAAAGACTCTTGAGATTATTAACTTATCCGCATAAATTAAGCGGATTTTTTTGTGAAAATAAATGGAGTGGGTATTTGAACATACCCGCCAAATTTTTCTCTCGACAAACTCGAGAAAACTTAGGCGGGTAATATTTTTCTAAACTCACTTCGTTCATTAAGAAAAATATTATGAGCATAGCAGAAACAATAAAAGAAAAAGTTGCTGAAAAAATCGGCAAAAAAGATGACGATGAGAAACAAGCCGAAGTCAAAACAAGTGTAATGACTAAGCATATGGCAGATTTGCCTAATCCACCAGAAGTTGGTGAATTGGTAGACGGTGTAATCGTTGGATTTGGTCGTGGAGCAGTTTATTTAGACTTACCCCCATTTGGCACAGGTATTATATATGGACGTGAGTACATAAATGCGCGCGATGTTGTTAAAAACAGTAATATCGGCGACATGATAACAGCGAAAGTTGTTGATGTAGAAAGCGAAGATGGATATATAGAACTATCTTTGAAAGAAGCGCGCCAGGCACTCATCTGGGGTGAAGCTGAATCAGCAATCAAAAACAAAACTCTTCTTGAACTCCCAGTAAAAGAAGCAAACAAAGGAGGTCTTATTATTGAATGGCAAGGTATCGCAGGATTCCTTCCAGCATCACAGCTTTCAGCAGAACATTACCCACGCGTAGAAGATGGAGATAAAGACAAAATTTTATCTGAATTGCGAAATCTTGTTGGACAAAAAATATCTGTCCTTATGATCAACGCAGATCCAAAAGAAGGAAAGCTTATCTTTTCTGAAAAAGGAATCGTTGATACAGATAAAACAGAAATTATTGAGAAATATTCTGTTGGTGACGATGTTGATTGTGAAGTTACAGGTATTGTGGACTTCGGTGTATTCCTTAAGATTGAAGATGGTCTTGAAGGACTTGCGCACATCTCAGAACTTGATTGGGGCTTGGTAGAAGATCCAAAACAGCTCGTAAAAGTTGGAGAAAAAGTGAAAGCAAGAATAATTGAAATCAAAGACAACAAAATTTCTCTATCAATCAAAGCACTTAAACCAAACCCATGGGAAGGTATCGAAAAGAAATACAAGAAAGACGATACTGTGGACGGAGTGGTTATTAAATTCAATAAATACGGTGCGCTCGTATCAATTGAAGAAGGTATTGCTGGTCTAGCACATGTTTCAGAATTTGGAGATGAAGAAAAATTGAAAGCGGCTCTTGAGCTCGGTAAAACATACAAATTCAAAATCTCTTTGTTTGAACCAAAAGAACATAAGATGACCTTAAGTCTTCAAGCGGAGTAAAGACACGAAAAATAAAAAGCGGCTGCCTCTGGCAGCCGCTTTTTATTGCTTAAATTTAATTAAACTTATTTGCCGCTTTCTCTCTTCCCTCTTTTATAATCATGTCGATTGCCTGCACAGCTTTTGTGGAGATTTCTTTTACAGCCTCTGCTTCGCGCGCGGTGAACTTTCCAAGTACAAATCTTGATTGATCGCGTTGCTTTTTAATTTTTCCGAAAATATTTTTTTGCGCCACACCGATGCGCACGCGTGTGAAATTTTTTGTTCCAATATGTTTAATAATTGAATCAATACCATTATGTCCACCTGTTCCCTTCCCGTAAGAAATTTTTATTTCTCCGAGGGGTAAGTACATATCATCGTGCACCACGATAAGATTTTCTACATCAGCATCAGACTTCACAAAATACTTCACAGACTCGCCAGAATTGTTCATATAATTATCTGGTTCTACAAGCACAGCTTCCTTATTGCCAATCATATTTTTTACAACAAGAGATTTTGAATACTTATCTGCACTCCAATCAGAAAATCCACGCGCTTCGCGAATGGCATCAAGAACAACACGGCCAACATTGTGTCGCGTATCTTCGTATTTTTCTTCTGGATTTCCTAAACCAACGATTGTGTAAGTCATATTAGTACTAGTATACCCAAAGGGCTACCGTTTTGTTCAAATTTTAATTTGATTACAAAACGCAGTGCTTTAGTGTACAGGTAAAGTATAAAGTATTTAATAAGAATTAGGAAATTAAAATAAAAAAATCAGACCGCCTTTTGGGGGCGGTCTGGGTTCCTTGGTACCGGCGTCGGCGTCAGATGGTCAGCGTTATCGAGCTGGCCGAGGAAGCGGCTGCATTTGTAGTCATGGCGGAGGTGTCGGCCTGGGGAGCGGTCTGGTAGTGGATGAACTCCGTAAAGGCGGTGATAGTGGTCTGCATAGCGGTCTCCTTAAGATCGCGGGGTGTGTGGCCTGACAAGCCGATTTTCGATTTTCCATGTCAAAAAGAACAATTCCTTTTTCACTTATAAAAATAACACGCATCTTAATCATGCGCAAATAAATTGTGGATAAATTAAAATTAAAAATTTGTGAGTGCGCGCCGTGCATTGTTATTTGTCACAAGTTATCGGTCATTAGTTATTGGTTAATAATTGTGATAAAATCTACACAACATTGTATGGAACAAAACGATTTACAAAAAAAAATTCATTCTCAGGAGAATGATTCTGACGAACAAAACAATCAACACAATGAAGACAGTATAAGTACCTTATCGGTTCTCTGGGAAATTGTTAGATTTGCCATACTTGCACTAATTATCGTAGTACCAATACGCATGTACATAGCGAGCCCATTTATTGTGAGCGGAGGTTCTATGGATCCGACATTCGGAAATGGTCATTATTTAATCATTGATCAAATTTCTTATAGATTTGAAGAGCCAGAACGCGGCGATGTGATCGTGTTTAAATACCCAAATGATACATCGAAATTTTTTATAAAAAGAATCATAGGATTGCCTGGAGAAACTGTTGATTTACAAAATGGCAGCACTGTAATAAAAAACGAAATACTTCCTGGAGGATTCACTTTGGATGAACCTTATGTAAAATTCAAAAAAAATGATACTATATCTATCACACTTGCGGACGATGAATATTTTGTAATGGGAGACAACAGAAAAGCTAGTTCTGATTCCCGCATATGGGGACCGTTAAAGACAGAATTCATTAAAGGAGAAACTCTTGTAAGATTATTGCCGATTACTAAGGTTGATATACACCCTGGAGAATACAGCTATTAAATTTAAATCTTACCAATTAATTTCAAACAAAAAATGCCTGCTAAAAAAACATCACAAAAAGAACTGCTACAATCTCCAAAAGGAATGCGAGATGTAATGGGAGATGATTATTATCGCCAACAAGGCTTTTTTGAAAAGGCGCAGGAAATTGCTGTGTATTACGGCTTCCAACCAATAGAAACTCCTATATTAGAAAAAGAGGAGTTGTTTTTGCGAGGAGTTGGTGAAAATACCGACATTATTGAAAAGGAAATGTACAATTTGAAAACCAAAGGTGGCGACAAATTAGTTATGCGCCCTGAAGGTACTGCGGCAATCATGCGTGCATATGTTGAGCACGGTATGCACACACGCCCCCAACCGGTAATGCTCTACAATTACGGTCCATTCTTCAGACATGAAAAACCACAGCGTGGACGTTATAGACAATTCAAACAATTTAATCTTGAGATGCTTGGTACACCAAAAAGTATTGCTGATGCGATTATTATACGCACGACAATTGATATTTTGGAGGAAGTAGGATTTAAGAATTTGTGTATTGATATAAACAGCATAGGAGATGCTGATTCTCGCAAAGAATATACTCGCGAACTTGTTACTTACTATAAAAAACATAATAAGGATTTATGTGCGCACTGCAAACAGCGTATAAAAACAAACCCACTGCGACTACTTGATTGTAAGAACGAATCTTGTATTCCATTAAAGGAGGATGCTCCTGATTCATTAAGCTATCTTTCAGCTGAATCAAAAAAACACTTCAAAGAGGTGCTGGAATACTTGGACTCAATGGATATTCCATATAATATAAACAAAACATTAGTGCGTGGACTTGATTATTACACACGTACAGTATTTGAAATAATGGAAAAGCCAGAAGAGGTGGATGAGGAAGATTCAGATGACAAAGATACTGACGATAGCAAAAAAAATACTAAAAAAACTAAAGAGAAAGCGCAGCCACTTACACTCGCTGCCGGTGGTAGATACGACGGTCTTGCAAAAACACTCGGACATAGAAAACCAATCCCAGGTGTTGGTGTCGGAATTGGTGTTGATAGAGTCGTAGAACATGCTGGTGCAAAAGCGCTAAACCCACGCATCATCAAAAAACCAAAAGTGTACTTTATACAGCTCGGATTTGAAGCAAAACTCGGTAGCTTAGCTATCATTGAGATATTGCGTAAAGCTCACGTGCCGATCGCGCAGTCACTCTCAAAAGACGGTATCGGATCACAGCTTGGAACTGCAGAAAAACTCGGGGTACCTTATACAATCATTTTCGGACAAAAAGAAGTCTTGGATAAGACAGTCATTGTCCGCAATATGAAAAACCACTCTCAAGATACTGTAAAAATAGAGAAATTAGCGGAGTATATTAAGAAGATGAAGTAAACATAGCGATTGCACAAAATAAGCAATCATGTTATCATATTGAAATTATGGCAAACACAAACGTAGAAGTTACAAAAAATAACAACGAAAACACTATTAATTTGGTACGTCGATTTACAAAGCGAGTTCAAGGCGCTGGTATATTAAGACGTGTTCGCGGTATCAGATATGCAGAACGTGATTTTTCAAAATATGTAACAAAAAAAGCAGCGCTTAAAAGAATCAGTAAAACAGCAGAAATAGAAAAATTGAAGAAGGAAGGAAAATTTATTGAACCAAAGCGCGGTAGGAGACGATAAAAAATTGATAATGATGAACGAAAATTTCTCAATCAAAAATACAACAAGACAAAAAACCCCGCCTAACGCGGGGTTGTCTTTTGTGCAAATTAAGGAACAAGTACTAGGTAAAAAATATAATTTGAGCCTAGTCTTTATCGGAGATGCACTTTCAAGAAAATTAAATAAAGAATATAGAAATAAAGACAAAGCGACAAATATTTTAAGCTTCCCTGTTTCAGAAGAGGAAGGAGAGATTTTTATAAACCTAAAACAGGCCCATAAAGATGCGTCAAAGTTTAAAAAACGGTATAATAAATTTGTCGCGTACTTATTTGTACACGGAGTTTTGCATTTGAAAGGATTTGATCACGGAGATGAAATGGAAAAAGAGGAAGAAAAGATTATGCGAAAATTTTTCAATAATTAAAAGGGCACTGCCCTCTTGTTAACCACAAACTAATCACTATTCACTAACAAAATGGCTCGCAGAAACATCACAACAGGAATAGACATTGGAACATCGCATGTGCGTGTTGTTGTTGCTGAATATAAAGACGGCGGTATGCCTGAAATAATTGGTACTGGAAGTATTGAGTCACGTGGATTACGACATGGATATATCGTAAACATGCCAGAGGCTACAGAGAGTATACACAGAGCAGTAAAAAAAGCTGAGAAAAATGCTGGTGTTGCAATAAAGAAAGCATTCGTTGCAATAGGAGGTTTAAGTCTTGAATCTAGCTTAGAAACAGCGGCGGTATTTATATCTCGTGCTGATAATGAGGTTACTGAAACAGACATAGCAAATGTCGTTGATGCTTCTGAGGAGCACGTGGGCTCATCTGCAAACAAACAAATCATCCACGCAATCCCAACACAATTTCGTCTTGATGGTGAACCTGTGCTTGGCAAGCCAACAGGAATGAAAGGTTCTCGCCTAGAGGTAACTACTCTTTTCGTTACATGCCTTACTCAACACTTGAATGATTTTGTGCAGGCTGTGGAAGAAGCTGGCGTACAAGTGGAAGACATCATGGCTTCCCCTATCGCGGCAAGTTTTGTAACGCTAAATAAACGACAAAAAACAGCTGGTTGTGTGCTAGCAAACATAGGCGCAGAGACACTTTCCATTGCTGTATTTGAAAATAATATTCCTATATCACTTAAAATATTCCCAATCGGTGGTGAAGAAATTACAAATGACATTGCTCTAGGATTTAAGATACCACTTGATGAAGCTGAGAATATAAAAACAGGTGAGCAAATCAGCTCTTACCCAAAGAAAAAACTTGAAGACATAATACAAGCTCGCCTGTCAGATATTTTTGATCTGATAGATGCTCATCTGAAAAAAATTAGAAAGAATGGTTTATTGCCGGCTGGTATAATTATCACTGGTGGAAGCTCAGCGATTCCATTTATTGAAGACTTTGCTAAATCATCACTGCGATTACCTTCTAAAGTTGCTGCGCCAGAATTAACAAAAAATGCCGGACCGGTTGTAGATAGTAGATGGTCAGTCGCATACGGACTTTGCATAATGGGAGTAGATGCTGAAAGTGAAGAAGGTGCTGGAATGAAGCTAGCAAGAAAAACAAAAAATGGTACACTCGCATGGTTGAAACAATTTTTGCCATAATTAAAAAAATAGCCGCGGAGCAAAAGGGCTCCGCGGTTTTTCAAAATGACTATCTATACGATTTTAGCGACGATGGCGACGTCCTGTGCTACGTTTTGTGCGAACTCTGGCTGGCTTTATTTCCACAAGTCGCCCAACACCGTTGGCCACTACAAGCCCCGCTTTATGGAGAGGAGCTATCCTAATATTTCCAACACTTTGCTCGGGATTTCTTCTCCATGGTCTGCCAATATGTACAAAATCATCTGACGAACCAAACATATCTGAAGTGTAAAATCCACGCCCCTCAAGATGCTCTGGCGGCAAAAACATAAATAACCAAAATAATGTATTTGCCTTGGGGAACATTTCATTATCCCGTAATCCTTCTTTCAGAACGCCAGCCTTTTCACCATAGCTGTCGCCGTCCAGCTTGATTAAGTGCCACCCTCTTTCGAGTGGTTCTTTAGCAAATGATATGTCTTTAAACCATGGACTATCCTTTTTCCAAGTCCCCAAAAACAACTGCTTTGCCTCTGGCGATTTTATCATCCCATTGATTGATGTTTCTACTCCTCTTATTCCAAATTTTGGATAAGTTGGAAAAAGAACACAACGTCCGCAACTCATCAAGGACTCAACCGTGAACGGCAGTTTGTTTGAAAACGGCTTTAGTCCTCCTCCGAGTTTTTTAGACACCTGTGCTGAAGTTATTACGATTCCACCGGCTTTTACCAAGATCTCCTTTGCGTCAGTGAGGGTGGCTCGCATACTAACGTCTTTAGCATAATTATACTCAGCACCAGACACCCTTTGACGAGGAACTTTTGGCAAACCATACTGGTTGTCACGAGGCTGCTGTTTGCGCTGATCACGCTGATCACTGGATGGACGCGTGTCCACAACCGTAACGCAGGCACTCATTAGAACCAGTACCGGAACTACAAAAATAAGTAAAAAGATCTTATGTTTCATCGGATTTCCCCTGTTCGTTTGCTACATACATGGATGTATATAAGCGTGTTTCTGCCCTATATACTAACACACATTCTCACTAATGTAAATGTTTTTCTTTTTGGTGGAAATTTGATAGTATTAGGGGAAATTAAGAATAAACATATAGAATAATCTACTATTAAAATTATGCCTAAAGTAAATCCAGACATAGAAACATTTGCACGAATAAAAGTAATCGGTACTGGTGGTTCCGGATGCAATACTATAAATCACATGATCCAATCAGAAGTTACTGGTGTTGATTTCGTTGCAATGAATACAGACTCGCAAGACCTTCATCACTCAAAAGCAAAAAAGAAAGTTCACATTGGAAAAAATCTTACTAAAGGACTCGGCTCAGGAATGAATCCAGACACAGGTAGAAAAGCGGCTGAAGAAACGAAAGAAGAAATTCAAGGAGTACTAAACGGTTCTGACATGGTGTTTATCGCATCAGGAATGGGAGGTGGTACAGGTACTGGCGCAGCACCAGTTGTTGCACGTATTGCGAAAGATTCTGGTGCGCTTACTGTTGCTGTTGTTACAAAGCCGTTTGCATTTGAAGGAGCGCAGCGTATGCGTATTGCAGAAGAAGGATTGCAAGAATTACAACAAGAGGTTGATGCTCTTATTGTTATCCCTAATGATCGCCTACTTGCCCTTGTAGATAAAAGCACTACCGCGAAAGATGCATTCTCTGTCTGTGATGATATATTACGCCAAGCAGTAGAAGGTATTTCAGATCTTATCACCACACCAGGAATCATAAATGTAGACTTCGCCGATATACGCGCAATCATGGAAAATGCTGGCTCGGCTCTTATGGGTATTGGTTCAGCAAGTGGAGAAAAGCGAGCAGAAGAAGCAGCTACAGCAGCAATCAACTCTCCTCTTTTGGAGCTTTCAATCAATGGTGCTAAAGGAGTACTCTTCGCAATTGCAGGTGGTGATGATATCACAATGCATGAAATTCAAGATGCAGCACGCATTATTACAGATTCTGTAGATCCAGAAGCACGTGTTATATTTGGTACAGTACTCGATGAAAAATTAAAGAAGGGAGAAATCAAGGTTACAGTAATCGCAACAGGGTTCCCAGAAAGCACGCCGAAAAAATCTCTGTTCCAGTCTGGAGCAAAGGAAGAACCTAAGAAAGAAAAGGCACCACTGATAAATATCGGTGAAGAAAAATCAGCTCCTCAGCAGGAAGCAAAGAAAGAGGAAAGTGATGATGACGACTGGTCCACAGTTCCAGCATTCCTAAGAAGATCTAAATTGAAATAAACAAATAAAAAAAGGCTGCCATGTGGCAGCCTTTTTTTATTTGTTTAAATTAAGCTTTATGTTGTAACTCCTTATAGTGTTCAAAAGCTGATGTGGCTGCTACAGACCCTAGTGCTGCTGCAGTGATAATCTGCTTGAAGTGCCCGAAATGGTTTACAGAGTCCCCTGCTGCGTAAATTCCGGGAATGTTGGTCCTCATCATGTTGTCTACGTTTATGTGTTTTTGTGCGTCAATTTCAACCCCTAATTCCTCTGCAATAGCAGTATCAGGCACAGCACCAATTTCTATAAACAGCCCGTCTACTACCATTTCTTTTGAACCGTTAAATTCTTTTGAAAGTACAATTTTTTCTAATTTATCCTCCCCTATTATTTCTGTAACCTCAGTCTCAAAAAGAATTTCTACCTTATCTCCGAGAGCTTTCAATTTTTCTTGATTTATCGGCTCAGCTCGCATTACATCTTTTCGCACAATCATATAAATTTTATCTACATACTGTGCTGCCAAAACAGCACCTTTGATTGATGCATCTCCTCCACCAACAAGGGCAATTGTTTTCCCTGAGTAAATCGGTGAGTCGCATGTTGTACAATAATGCACTCCTTTACTGGTCAATTCATCCTCATTTGGCAAACCAAGTCGTCGCCGACGAGACCCAAGTGCGAAAAGTACATTTGGGGCTTTGTATTCTTTATCACCAACAAATACAGAAAAAATATCTCCATTCTTATCAACATTCGTTACTTCCCCATCAATCACCTCAGAACCAGATGAAATAGCATGATCCTTCATTCTCATTATTAAATCAAACCCATCAACCTCTTTATCTCCGGGCCAGTTTTCAATAAGCCCAGCCTTCATAGTCTCTCCACCAAATTCTTTGCCTATAATAAGCGTTTTCATGCCGTAGCGGCCGCCATACACTCCAGCAGCGAGCCCTGCTGCACCTGATCCAATAATTATAAAATCGTAGTCTGTAGTCATAAATTTTTAGTTAATATAAGTAATGACGTACATTATATCAAAATCATTATTAACCAGCCACTCCACTCTACTCCGGGTTTAGCTAAAATTTTAGCTAAACCCGGAGTAGAGTGGAGGCGGATTTAAGTGGCTGGTTAATAACCAAAGCATATTTCATTTAACTCCAAACACCTATATAATTAAATAATGACCCCAAAGAGCAAAAAGTGGACAAAAAGGATTATCATTGATGTGGCTATTATTTACGCAGGATTACTCGCCGTACTTTTTTTCGCACAATCAAATTACATTTATTATCCAGACGAACAAGACTTTGTGGGTTGTTCTTCATTTGCTGATGCACAGAAAATTACACAAAATGGTACGCGTATGTATGTTACAGAAAATAATAACCCCGACACTCTTGTAATTTTTTACCACGGTAACGCCGGGTCAGCCTGTGACCGCAGCTTATGGAATTATTTTTTCAATACGCTTGATGTTTCAAATATTTTTGTTGAATACGCTGGATATTCAAATGACCCACGCACCCCATCTGAAAAACTCATATATCAAGATGTGCGTAATGTGCAGGAATATGTTGCCACGCTTCCGTATAAGCGAATTGTTATAGTTAGCGAAAGTATAGGATCGGGAGCAGCGACATATCACACGACCCTAGAAGATATAGATGAATTACTACTTATAACATCCTTCAGGGAGCTTGCTGATGTTGCAGCGTATCACTACCCTATTTATCCAGTACGTCTTCTCCTTAAAGACAAATTTGATAATGTGGCCAATCTTTCTAATTTCGCTGGCAACTTAACTATTATCCATGGCGAGGAAGATGAAATTATTCCAGTTCATTTAGGTAAGCAACTTTTTGACGAAACGGATGTTGCACAAAAAAAATTCATTGCCATTCCAAACGCGAGGCACAACGATATCTACATACATTCTGAGGTATTTGATACACTACGTGGTGTTGTTTTACAATAGGTATTTTGTTGCGGAGGGAGAGGGGTTCGCCTCTCACAAATCAAAGATTTGTTCCGAAACGCACTATAAATATATTCGCTCCACTCATTATTTATAGGCGCCTACGGTTCGAACCCCTCTCCCCCCTTAATTTCACTTCGTTCAATTTGCGGAGGGAGAGGGGTTCGAACCCTCGGTACGGTTTCCCGCACACCGCTTTTCGAAAGCGGCGCCTTCAACCTCTCAGCCACCCCTCCAATAAATTACCATTATACAACAAAAACAGAGCACCAAGCTCTGTTTTTGTTAAAAATTGTTAGGTGTGCTTCGCACTCTAGTTTAGTCTGTGCCACGAGTTACTAAGTATTTGCACGCACTTCGTGCGATTAAATACTAAGTACTCTCGACCCCGGCTCGCCTATTTTCTTTCCTATGGGTCAAGAAAATTATGGCTCCGCCTTCACAAAGCACCGAAAAGCAAAGCAGTTTGCTTTTCTAAAAAATTACCCGCACTTGCAAGTGCGGGTAATTTTTTACGCTTTGTGACCCTACGGGGAATCGAACCCCGATTACAGGAATGAAAATCCTGCGTCCTAGCCGTTAGACGATAGGGCCATATGCACGTTCATAAATATAACATGTTTCCCAATAAACGCAATAATAATGGGTTATTTAACATGACTCGTTTTACCAATACTTTTATACAGCTCAGAAGTGGTACGGAATAAATGAACCAGTACAAAATATCCAAGTAGCACTACCGCTATTTCCAATTGGAACTTTGTAAGAAATTGGGATTGAGTCCAATACCAAAGCGGACTATACCAATTAAATATTTCGTATACAAAACCCATCAAAACACCAATTGAAAATAATTGTAAAAATGGTTTCGCGTTTCGTTTAAAAAGTGAAGAAATTGGTCCATATTTTTGTGCATAATTTAACAACAAAAACTCACCGAGAAAAACAATGCTTAGACCAATACCAATCATACGCCCAAGCACAAACTCATTCACAAAAATAAATACTAGAATGCCGGCAAGTGCCATAAAAAACAAAAAAGTATTTAGAAATTTGTTTTTATGAGCATTTATTTTAGGAGATGAAATGTTAAATATTAAAATAGTAGCAATCGCTATACCATAGGAAAGTAAGCCATTCAACAAAAGAAAAAGTACATTCCAATACCCTTCTCCATAATCAAACACGCCTCCATAAAAACCAGCCATACTATCAAAGAACAATCCTAGAGGCACACCCAGCAGCAACCCTTGTTTCAATATTCGTAATTTTTTCCGAACAGAACATTTATTTATAAAAGCAAGAATAATAAACAACAAAAATTGGCATGCAATCATTGCAAAAAACGTATCTGGAATTGCATTGTATAAATCAGTAAACATGCTCAAATTATAACACGGTTGCAATGTGAAAATTATTCTGTACACTAAAAGCAGTAAACAACTTAGCAAGGAGATGTGTTATGCAACAATACAGATTCCCAGATGATGCAGTTGACGAAGAACTCATCAAGCTCGGTAAAAGGGTTCAGGAACACGCTATTGAAGAATTATCTAAAAACCAGGATTGTTTCGACACAGAAATTTGTGTTGAGATCACAGTAACACAAGATTCTGTTAAATTGTTGTATACTCCGAAAATCACCAGCAAAAAATCTGGATCTTGCATTATATGCAAAGAGTCACCCAACTTGCTTGGCGCACGTTTAATAACCAGTACCTCAAAAACTATGCGGTCGTGTAAAGAGACGATTGAAGAACATGTTTCAGAAAAAGTGATTGAAGAATGCTTTGGTGGAATCGAGAGGATTGTCGCTTTTTTTAAGAGAATCTTCCCGATCACAAATGGAATGTAAAATTTTACTATTGGATAATTATAGGGACCGCACGTGCGCGGTCCTTTTTTATTGCCCCACCTTCACCAAAGTGCTATAAATACAGCATGAAAATCTTAGCCATAGAAACAAGTTGTGACGAAACAGCCATCAGTATTATTGAAGCTGATGGGAGTTTTAATGATGCAAAATTTAAAATACTCTCAAATGTGGTGCATTCACAAGTAGCTGAGCACGCTCCATACGGTGGGGTCTTCCCTGCACTAGCCAAGCGCGAGCACTCAAAAAATCTGACGCAGGTACTTTTTAAAGCACTTGGGTTGGATCTGGTTTCTAAATCACAAGTTATACTCGCCAACCCGATTTCTAATGACAAGCTTAAAGAAATAGAAAAAATACTTGATCGCGAACCTGAATTATTAGAACAATTCTTGGAGTTAATTCCAACGCTGGAAATACCAGATATTGATGCAATCGCAGTAACTCACGGCCCAGGACTTGAGCCTGCTCTATGGGTTGGAATCAATTTTGCAAAAGCTCTTTCTATTGTATGGAATAAACCCGTCATCGCTACAAACCACATGCTCGGTCATGTTTTTTCTGCATTTATGGACGAACAGGAATTTTCAATTTCTGACATACAATTCCCCATGCTCACACTGCTTGTTAGTGGTGGCCATACAGAATTGATACTAATGAAAGATTTTGGTACATATGAAAAAATTGGGCAAACCCGTGATGATGCTGTTGGTGAAGCGTTTGATAAAGTCGCACGTCTTTTAGAGCTCCCCTATCCTGGCGGACCTGAAATTTCTCGCCTCGCAGAGAAATTTGATTCATCTGAGAGCCAGCAGGCTCCCAAATTAGAATTCCCTAGACCTATGCTTCATTCTAAGGATTTTGATTTTTCTTTTTCTGGATTGAAAACTTCAGTTTTATATACAGTAAAAAAAATTGGTAAATTAACACAGGCAGACAAAGAAGAAATCGCTCATGAATTTCAACAAGCGGCAATTGATGTGCTTGTGAAAAAAACAATCCAAGCTGCGCAAAAATATGGTGCGAAAATTGTAATACTTGGTGGCGGTGTTGCAGCAAATAACAAGCTTCGCAAACAACTCACAGAAGCTGTTGAAAAAAACTTACCAAACTCAATAATACAAATTCCAGATATTAAATTTACCGGCGACAACGCGGCTATGATTGCTATCGCCGCATATTTCACTTACTTAAAAAGTGGTTTTACAAAAGAGCCACTAAAAATAGAAGCTGATGGAAATTTAAGTCTTTAAATCAATCAAAATAAAACCGCCGCAATCTAAAAATTAGGTCGCGGCGATCTGTATTTGGCAATACTCTTATTCAGTCAGCTTGTATTCGAAACGTAAATTGAAAGCAATGATAGATAAAGAGGCTATTAATGCTCCCAAAAAAAGTACAGCTACTGCTTGCCATGATGGATTTAATGACAAATGAGCAGGATAAAAACTTGCCATAAAAAGCGATGATTTCATACAAACAAAGGCAATCGTTATACTAACCAACACTCTTAGAACAGCTGTTCTATGTTTCTTTGAAATACTCATTATATTTTCCCCTTCCTGTTTGCTTATGTTCAAGTTTTACTATGCTGTGTATAATCTAACATATTTATTGTAAAATGTCAACAAATATTTAAATAATAAACACTAATTTAAGTATTTAAACTCAAGCAACAAAAAAACTGCGGTTAAAATTAAGACTGCGGTTTTTATTCTAAATAGACCTCTTCTAAAACAAATCCCAACTCTTCCATTCTGCTCACAGAAAGACCAAATTCTTTTTCCATTACTTCGATACTTGGAAATACTTTTGCCAAACGTCTATCTTTTGTGTATGTTTCTTTTTTTTGTACTTCAACACCCCTTGATGTTGTCCTCGGTACACCACGATAATATGGTTTGTTTTCATTATCTCTTTTTATGATAATTTGCATAACTTACTCCTACACATCTATGGTCTAAAAAAATTCTATCAGAATACCCATATTTTGCAACGCTCGCTTTAAATACAAGGGAAATGTGGTAATATATGTCTATTATGTCAGACTCAAATAATATCCCTGAAAAATTCCTCAAGCCATATGACCCAAAAGAGACTGAGGACAATATATACAAGCTCTGGGAAAAGAGCGGTTTTTTCAATCCTGATACATGTGTAGAAAAAGGAGCTTGTGCTGCTGATGCAGAGCCTTTTTCCATAGTTTTACCTCCTCCAAACGTAACAGGGACATTGCACATGGGACATGCTTCTATGCTCGCTATTGAAGATATCATGGTGCGTTTTGAGCGCATGCGTGGAAAGAAAACGCTTTGGCTCCCAGGAACAGACCATGCGGCAATTGCAACGCAAAGTAAAGTTGAAAAAGAATTAGTAAAAAAAGAAAAGAAAAATCGTCATGATCTTGGGCGTGAAGAGTTTTTAAAACGTGTAAATCAATTTGCACAAGAATCACACGACACAATTGTGAATCAAGTTAGAAAGATGGGTTCTTCAATAGATTGGAGTCGTGAAGCATTTACATTGGATGAAGCGCGCGAGCGTGCAGTGCGTACCGCTTTCAAGCGCATGTATGATGATGGACTTATTTATCGTAAAAACCGCGTAATTAATTGGGATCCAAAAGGACAAACAACAGTTTCTGATGATGAAACCGAGCGCCGTGAGGAAAAAGGACTTTTCTATACATTCAAATACTCAAAAGATTTTCCTATCGCTATATCAACCACACGACCTGAAACAAAAGTTGGTGATACAGCCGTTGCTGTGCATCCTGATGACGCACGATATAAAGAATATGTTGGTAAAGAATACGACGTAAATTTTGCTGGCGTACCGCTACACATAAAAATAATTGCGGATAAAGATATTGATCCTGAATTTGGTACTGGAGCTGTTGGTATTACACCTGCACACAGCATGGTTGATTATGAAATCGCCGAGCGCCATGATTTGCCAATGATACAGGTTATAAACGAGTACGCAAAAATGATGGTTGATGCACCTGAATTGAAAGATAAAAAAGTTGCCGAAGCCAGGGAAATTATTGTTGACTGGATCAGAAATGAAGGGCTTATGGAGAAAGAGGAAGAAATTACAAAGAATGTTGCTATTGCAGACAGAAGCGGTGGAACAATAGAACCACTACCAAAACTTCAGTGGTTTATAGCTGTAGACAAGCCATTTAAACTAAGTCATTCAAACATAAAAGGAATTGAAAGCGGACAAGAAACAACCTTAAAAGAATTGATGCATACAGTTGTAAAAAATAATCAAACTGAAATATTGCCAGACAGATTTGAAAAAATATATTTTCACTGGATAGAAAACTTGCACGACTGGTGCATTAGCCGCCAGATTTGGTATGGACACAGGATACCTGTGTGGAATCGTGGTGAAGAAACACATGTCGGTGTTGAAGCACCAGTTGGTGACGGGTGGGAACAGGATAGCGACACATTAGACACATGGTTCTCGTCAGGGTTGTGGACTTTCTCTACGCTCGGCTGGCCAGACGAAACTACTGACCTAAAAACATTCCATCCAACAAGTGTACTGGAAACAGGATATGACATCCTATTCTTTTGGGTTGCACGCATGATACTTATGACGACTTACCTTATTGGAGACGTACCATTTAAAACGGTGTACTTACACGGACTTGTACGTGACTCGAAAGGAAGAAAAATGAGTAAGAGTTTGGGTAATATTATTGATCCACTAGACATGATAGAAAAATACGGTGCAGACGCAACCAGAATGTCACTCATTGTAGGCAATGGCCCTGGTAACGACATGAATCTTTCAGAAGATAAAATTCGCGCATATAAAAAGTTTGCAAATAAGATTTGGAATATATCACGTTTTGTTACAGAGAACACAGCTGATATGCCAAAGGAAAAACCGGCACTAATTGAAACAGACCAATCGTATCTCACAGAACTTTCTGACCTAAGCAAAGACATCACTGAAGAGATGGAGAAATTCAATTATCATATTGCATCAGAAAAAATATACCATTATGCATGGCATCGATTTGCAGATGAGATTATTGAAGAATGTAAAACACGCATAAACGAAGGCTCACCAGAAGAAAAAGCTTCTGCACAATTTACTCTGCAGGAAATTCTAAACACATCATTAAAACTCCTGCACCCGTTCATGCCGTTCATTACTGAAGAAATATGGGGATTGCTACCAAAAGAAGGAAAACAACTACTAATAGTAGAAAAATGGCCTCTCTAGGCCATTTTTTGCTTTTACTTAATTGATTGCAAAATAACCTGTTCCAATCTTTTAGACTCATCCGTACCTATTCTGTATCTTTTTCCATCTTTCATTATTATTTCAACAGCATCAAAACCTGATACATTGTAAATCCATGTTGGCGGAAACATCCAAAACCTTATTCCCCATCCATAATACCAATGATTTTTTACAGTTTTAGCTGAAGTTATTTCATTAAGTATAAATTTTTTTCTAAATATTCCGTAGCCAAATTTAATTCGCAGATGATTTTCATCTACCACCACAGTAAGTGAAGAAAAAGATGCAACTATAAATAAAATCAGTAGCATTAAAGCAAGAATCGCTAAATCAGCTTCCGCTTCCTGTGAGACAAAAGTAAAAAGAAGAGTTATGGCAAGTAGAGTAAAAAGCATCAGATATCCTATTTGTGTATGTTTATAATTCATATTTTATTTATCCTTCCATTTATCTTTATTCTTCAAGCTGCTTATTAAAAAAAGTCCTCCAACCGCTATAAAGACCACGCCAACCGGTTGTGGCTGTAAATTAATTAAAGATGTACCTACTACAACTAAAGCAATCCCTGTTAGGTACATACTGCGATAATTGGGTTTTCTTTTTTCCATATCTTTATATTATAGTATTTTCTATGTAAAACATAGTTGGTACGGTATAATTAACACATGCAAACAGACCCACAGACACTGTTCTACGCACTCGCAGGTGGTATTGTACCAGCGCTTTTGTGGCTATGGTTTTGGCTCAAGCAAGACAAAAAAAAGCCAGAGCCGCGCGGTCTTATCATACTCTCTTTTATTGCAGGAATGGTTGCTGTTGTAATTGTTTTTCCATTAGAAAAATTGGCACTCAATTTAATTCCGGAGGGGGCAATGTTGTTGGTTGCATGGGCAGCAATAGAAGAAATACTTAAATATTCTGCCATATCACTAATAGCGCTCAAGAGTAGGCATTTTGATGAACCAGTTGATGCAGTAGTGTACATGATTACTGTTGCGCTAGGATTTGCAGCACTGGAAAATTCACTTTTTCTAATTGAGCCACTACAAAATGGAGAAATGATTGTTGGGCTACTTACAGGCAACTTGCGTTTTATCGGAGCAACATTATTACACGTACTCGCTTCTGCTTCTATCGGTGTGGCTTTGGGATTATCTTTTTACAAAGGCACGTTTACTAAATTCGTCAGCACGATAATCGGGTTAACCACAGCTATAGCATTGCATACTCTTTTCAACTTTTTTATAATAAAAGAACATATAGATACATTTCTAGTGTTTCTCTATCTTTGGATAGGAATTGTTATAATGATTTTCCTATTTGAAAAAGTTAAAAGAATAACTAATAAAAAATAACCATATGAACTTTTTTGAAAAACTAACAGGCGGATCTCATATCGATGATGAGAGCTTTGATTTAGAAAGCACTGAGGAAGATGCTGGTGTTTCTAATAAAGAAGAAGACTGGATTGAAGAAGAAACAAGCGAAGGAGAGCTCTCAATGGACGTGTATCAAACACCAGATGAAATAATCATTAAAGCAATGATTGCGGGTGTAAAACCAGAAAATTTAGATGTAGATATTACTCGTGACATGGTCACTGTACGAGGTCATCGTGAAGAGAAGAAGCAAATCGATGAAGAAGATTACTTCTATCAAGAATTGTATTGGGGCTCATTTTCACGCACAATCCTTCTTCCACAAGAAATTGAACCGGAAGAATCTACTGCTGTAGAAAAACACGGGCTATTAGAAATACATCTTCCTAAAATAGACCGTAAAAAATCCACAAAGCTAAAAGTGAAATCTTCGTAATATATAAAAAAGCACCCTTACGGGTGCTTTTTTAATTTGTGCTGGGGAGCAGACTTGGGGTCAAGTTTCTAAGTAAAATTTTCACCCTACGGGATTCAATTTTACTAAGAACTTCCTCCCCGGACTCGGCGACAAGCATGCTCCGCTATCGCTCCGCATCTTGTATACCGCCTCCGTCTTTCAAGTCTGCTCCCCCGAGCTACAGCATGAAACAAAAAACAGGGCTAAACGCCCTGTTTTTGTCATGCTGTGCTGGGGAGCAGACTTGAACTGCTGACCCTTCCGGCTTCAACGGAATGCTCTACCAACTGAGCTACCCCAGCATTTGTTTATCTATTAAACAAATCTCCAAGATTTGGGATTGATTCTCCTGCTTTTTGAACACCTTCCACACCACCGAGTAATCCTTGATATGTTTGCAGTAAGCCATCGATCATAGGTTGAACAAAATAGTAAGCACCCATGGCTGCACCTATAATCACAGTCCAGTACAGAACACGGAAAACTCTACCCCATAATACGGTGCGGTGTAGTTTATGTAAAAGCTTGTTGTTTTCACGGGACAGCTCAAGGTTTTCATCAAGCATTCTCCGTAATTCAGGATCAATCATACAGTGCAGTATAAGATATTATGTCTAAAGTTTCAAGTGTCCTAAGACTTGCGAATATACTCAAATATTATACACTTTGGTATATATTATAGCCCTCATAGTTTAATGGATAAAACAAGTCCCTCCTAAGGACTAGATCTAGGTTCGATTCTTGGTGAGGGCACATGAGAAAACACGCCGTAAGGCGTGTTTTCTATTATTTACCTGTACCCTTTGGGTATTTAGTTTTACAATCCTAACATCTCTGAAAGTTTGTCTTTATCAAATCCTACAACTACCTGATCATCAATCTCGATTACTGGTACGCCCATTTGACCTGTTTTTTCAATCATTTCGTTGCGCATTGCTTCGTCAGCAGCCACGTCATGTTCTGTATATTCGATACCCTTTTCAGTAAAAAATGCTTTAGCCATTTTACAAAAACCACATGCAGGGGTTGAATAAATTGTTACTTTTTTCATATAAATTAAATGATTCTATATTTATAATACAAGCAATTATATCATAAAATGTTTTGTTTTGTCGGATCATTAATCCCGACTAAAAAACCCTGATACATTAGCCCAGAAACCCTTTTTACTTGAATCACTTTTATCACCGTCTTCATCATTTGGGTTATCTATTACAATCACAACCTCCTCCCCTCCTTTAACAATACCAAAGCGTTTGCGCAATTCTTCTTCCATCCCACGCTGTGTCTGCAAATTTTCTATATCCTCACTGAGATTTTGTTCTCGCCTCTCTAATTCTTGTAATTCTGCCAAAGCACGATCTCTAAGCTCTTTTGACTCTTTGTATTTCTGATACATATTCCATGCGGCATTCCCAGCAAACAAAATAACGATAAACAACACAGCAAGTGCCGCCTTTGAAAACACCACATTCTGCCATCTGTGTTTTGGAATAAATTTTTTCATAAATACTAGTTTTTAATAAAAAACTGGTGAGTATAGCAAAACCATACTTATGGCAATTATTATTGCCATAATAGTCCATGCGATTTTTATTTTCTTTTTGTGTTTTCGATCAAATAACATGTTAATTATTATATACCATTTTCTAAAATTTTGTATTCTGTTTTTATACAAACTCAAATCAGTGATTGACGTACGCCAACAGTCGTGCTAATTTATCTACAGATCGCAAAAAAGAAAGGAGGACTCAAGTGTCTACCAAATCACACAGGTCGGGTGGAAAATACACAGGCAGCCACACGACCATTATCCCAGCTGCCGCACCGGTTACCGACTTCGTGCATAAATTACGCGAAGTCACAAGTATCGCTACAGGATATATAAAAACTGGACTATCTCCTTCACGTGGAGGTGCCCACGTGAAAATAGGATATGGGTACAATAACTGCATTTTATTGCAAATACGGGGCAATACTTCACAACAAGAAATTCGTGTATGGACCGATGATACACACAAAACAAAATTTACCTTAGCAATGGAACTAAGAAATAATGGGATAGGGATATCGTTTGGAAAAGAGAACGAGCATTAAAACATCCCTCAGGGCTGTGGAGAAATCCACCGCCCCTTTTTTGTATTACTTCATCATCTTGAGGAATACGGCTTGCGGAATATTAACACGTCCTTTTTCCTTCAACTTCTTCTTACCTTTCTTCTGCTTTTCTAGCATTTTCTTCTTTCTCGTTACGTCACCTCCGTACAAACCAGCTGTAACATCCTTTCGCATCGCGCTTAAAGTTTTGGATGCAATAATTCGTCCCAAGGATTTTCCTTGAATTTTTACGGTGAATTGCTGTTTTGGTAGCACTTTATATAATTTCTCCACAGCCTCTTTTGCTTCTTCTTCGGCGCGTCTGCGAGCAACCACACGTGAAAATGCAGGCATTACCTCTTCGGCTACTAAAATATCAAGTCGCGCAACATCTGCCGGCTTCAACTCACCTATTTCGTATGATAGTGATGCAAAGCCAGAGGAGATAGATTTCAGTTCATCAAAGAAATTTCGCATAAGCTCACGAAGTGGCATTTCAATGTCCAACTCTATCCTATCGTCTCCAAACATATCTGAGTGCTTTGTTTGTGCCTCATGCTCGTATAAAAGCTGTGTAATGGCCCCAAGATACCCATATGGACTAATTATCTTTGCATTTATCCACGGCTCTGAAACACCCTTAAAAGACCCGTGATCTGGGAAAAGTGATGGTGAATATACCATTTCTTTTTTGCCATCATTGTACTCAATTTCGTAAGTAATAGATGGTGTAGCAACAATCAACTCAAGCTTAAATTCCCTCTTCAGTCTTTCAGTAATAATCTCCAAATGAAGCATCCCTAAAAAGCCGCATCTAAATCCGCGCCCCATTGTCCCTGACGCTTCTTCTTCAAAAGATAATGACGGGTCAGATAGCTTTAATTTCTCAAGTGCACTTTTCAAAAGCATAAAATCATCCTGACTCTCAGGATAAACACTCGCCCATACCACTGGTCGCGGCTGCATGTATCCAGGAAGCTCTGGTAAAGGTTTTTTTGTAAGCGTGATTGTATCACCGACAGAAGCGACTCCAGCTTTTTTAATTCCTGTAACAATATATCCAATTTCTCCTGCAGAAAGTTTATCTTTGGATTCTGTGTCTGGTGATAACACACCAATATCTAACACAGAAAAGTTTTCTTTAGTCTGAATGAAAGTAAGTCCGTCGCCTTTCTTGATTTCTCCATCAAGTACACGTACGAAAACCACAACACCTTTATGTGTAGAATATTCAAAATCAAATACAATTGCTCGCGCTGAGCCACTTTCTTCAAACTCTTCCTTAGGTGCCGGTACTTTTTTTACAATTATTTGCAACAATTCTTCTACACCAGCACCGGTCTTTCCTGATGCCTCAAGAACCTCTTCTTCGTCACAATCCAAAAGTTGCACAACTTCAGCCTTCACTTCTTCCACTCTTGCGAGCGGAGAATCTGTCTTTGAGAGTACTGGAATAATTACAAGACCCAACTCTTTCGCCATATTGAGCACAGTAAAAGTTTGCGCTTGTACGCCCTGTGTAGCATCCACAAGCAAAATAACACCCTCAATTGCCTTGAGTGCACGTGACACCTCATATGAGAAGTCTATGTGCCCAGGAGTATCAATCAGATTCAAAACGTATTCTTCGCTACCGGTCTTGTAACCCATCCGCACAGGCTGCATTTTAATCGTGATGCCGCGCTCACGCTCAAGCTCCATTTTATCAAGCACCTGATCCTGCATATTACGCTTTTCTATCGTGCCTGTAATCTCAAGCATTCTATCGGCAAGCGTAGACTTCCCGTGGTCAATGTGAGCAATTATCCCGAAATTTCTAATGTGTTTTAGGTCCATATAGGACATACAATAGCATAAATACACAGTATTTTGTATGCAAAAGAAAAACCCCGCGTAAACACGAGGCTTAAGAATACTTTAAAATATACAGAATCAGCCCAGCAGCAGGTATCCTACCACAAACGATAGAGGTATAACGATAATAAAACTCGCTACCATACAACCAAGGAAACGTCGCATTGTGACACTGCAGAATAAAATACTTTTATTAATCAATGCGTCTTGATCTCTGCGTAAACTAATAGCAGAAAAAATAAAAATCAATATACAACAAACTAAAATAAACGAACTCACAGCAAGCCAAAAAGTGCTGTTCATAATAAACCTTCCTCTATTCAACCTAAGTTTTAAGCCCTAAGTAAATATACGGCCAATACTGCGCAAGCAAATCCCGCGTAATGTCTCTGTTCTAGAACTTCACCGTTGAATACCCAGGAAAAAACTGGCGCCATAACAACCATAAATACAGAAACCAAAACCATGAATACTGCTGTATTTATTTCTATACTGCTTGTTTTTTGTGCAAAGACATAACAACCGACACCGTTTATGACACCGGCAACTGCCAATATAAGCATGGCGCGCAGTGATGGAAAACCGCCAATCAGCTCAGCACGAGATAACACGGCAATTGGTATCCACGTGATAAAAAGCACAAGTGTACCAACCCAAGCACCACCAGCTCCAGAATATTTTCCGATCACTGGCCATAGCGCAAAAGATGAAGCGATAAAAAGAGCGGTTAAAATGCTCATGTAAACCTCCATTGATTCGTCTTTTCTATTCAAAATTCTGACCTTAAATTACCATTTAACACAATGCTGGTCAAATCCTGAAATGACTCACAACAAATGAGTCGTTCAAAAATCCTTGTTTTTGAACATAAAATACGGCTCAACGCAGTTGAGCCGTATTTTATGTAAATCTTTTCTATAATTCATCCACATCTGGAGCAACTATTGGTTTCCTCTTTACCTTATTATGCACGGACCCGAGCACTTCTTTTATTTCACTATTGCCGAGCAATATTAACACCAATACACCAACTGCAATTCCAATCAGCCCTGCAAATAAACCTTGTGCAAATACTCCAATAAATGTATCTAGATCAAACATATTTCCGAACACCCCTAAAAACTCATACGCAACAAAGCCCATAATCACAGAGGCAGAAAAAGAATCTGCAAACACCTTATGTATTTCTGTTGATGGCAAAGAAAATCGTTTGCGAAAATATATAAAGAGCACAACGCAGTTTATTATCATTCCAATAGAATATGCGAGCGGCAGCATTACTATAGAACTACCTGGCACACCTTCAATACGCAGAATTGATTCCATAAAATAGCGCAATAGTTCTGAAGCCTCAAACATCTGCATAAACACATAAGCAAGTACTGCTATAAGAAAAGCGGATAAAACATTTACAATTACAGGTATTTTTGTTTCTCCTGCTGCATAAAAAGCCCGTACAAATAAAAGTTGTAGAGATTGCGCAAGTACTGATATTGCAAATACAGCAAGTGCAGCTGCCACAAGGCGTGTGTCAGACCAATCAAATGCACCTGTACCCAAAATAGTACGTACAATTTGTGCTCGCAATACAATAAAGAGGATTATTATTGGCGTTGCCCAAAATATTATGTGCCTTGCTGCGGTAATAACCTGACTCACAAATTCATCTGTCTTATTCACAGCAAATAGCCGCGCCAGTGTTGGGAATGCTGCAATAGAGTAACTCACCCCAATAATGGAGAGTGGTACGGATTGCAAATTTAGAGAAAAGTTAAATACCGCTACAGATCCTTCTATCATAAGTGACGCAAATGCGATCAAAGCAATGAGTGTAATTTGGTTGGCAGAAAGAGCTAATGTGCGCGGTAAAGAAAGCGCAGCAACACGAGCAAGCTCTTTGTCCCAAAAAGCAAATTTAGGACGCGGAACTAGCCCATGCCGTACAACCACCGGAATCTGTATTAATAGATGCATAACAGCACCAATAAGCACACCAAATACAACCCCTTTCAAGCCAAATATCGGAAGAAGAAAAACAATACCGAAGATAATGCCAATATTGTAGAGTAGTGGAGCACTGGCGTATACAAAAAACTTTCTATACACCTGCACAACAGATCCAAGTAGACTAGACATTCCCAGAAGAATTGGTGAGAGTAATAAAATTCGCATCAATACAATAAGCTCGTCTTTTTGCTCCAGAGAAAATCCAGGTGCAATAATATTAGATATCTGAGGCGCAAATAAAAATATAACAGCAGCAACAAATATAATGATTGTGAAAAAAGCGCTGAAAACTGAATTGAGAAAATTTTTAGCCTCTTCACTACCCTTCTGCACATCTGGATTTATCTTTTCTGCCAAAAAAGGAATGAGTACCGTCACAGATACCAGAGATGCCACTGAGATGTAAATAAGATCTGGTACACGAAATGCTGCGTAGTATACGTCCAGCGCGGCTCCTGCACCAAAAGCATGCGCCAAGAGCCTATCGCGAACAAGTGCCAAAACCTGCGACAATAGCGCAAAAATTCCAAGCAAATACGCCGCCCTATGCAGACCGGCGTATTCTTTATTCAAGATGTTTAAAATTCGTTTTACCATTTTTAATCCTATTCTTCAATTGGTGGTTCTTCTCTATCTTCTGGTGCTGGCTCTACTGTATTTTCAAGAGCTCCACGTCCAGCTTTTAGATTTTCCAAAATTTGCTCTACTTCTGAATTTCCAGGATTTAATAGAAGTATATCTTCAAATTGAGCAATCGCTTCATCTTCCCTGCCAACAATATCATACGATAGTCCAAGGAAATATTTAGCATTTGAATATACTGGATTCAAAATCACAGAACGTTCAAGTGCTGAAATTGCACCCTTATAATCTTCATCTCGATACTTCAAGAAACCAAGCTGGAAGAATACTCCTGTATCATTTGGTGCGATAAGTGAAGCTTTTTCAACTGACGCAATTGCTGCATTTAAATTACCTTCATTTATTTCAATTTGAGCAAGTAGGAATATTGCCTCTGTGTAATTTTGTTTTAGTTCGATTGCTTTATCTATGTATTCGCGAGCAGCTTCCACATCTTGATTCGCAAGCTCCAAACGAGCGATTGACAATAGTAGAGCTGGGCTTTGTGGATTAAGAGAAACTGATCGTTCGTAGCTAGAGATTGCATTTTCATACGCACCTTCAATACCAAGCGGTACTACAGATTCATACACCTTACCAAGAGTAAGCCAGTTCAAATAATCTGTTTCATCAATTTTTACAGCTTCTTGTGCGCCTGCTATTGCATCACCAAGGGCTGTTTGGAATTGTGCACGAATAGTGTCTTGGCTAACAGTATCTCCTTGAGAAACCACTTCTATAATTCTTTGTATTTGTATTTCCGATAGAGCTCTGTAATATTCATCTGTATTACCAATTTCAGCAGCTCTCCGGATATTTGTTCGTGCTTTTTCCACATCACCACTATTAAATGCAGTAACTCCGTTTGCAAAACTTTGTGTTGCAACATAACGTCCTGCAAAGAAATACCCAGTGGAAACAGTTGCAATTATCAAGAGGACCATTGCAAGCACTGATGCAAACCCAACGCGTGGATCATTCAAAAATGAAACTGAGTAATTCTTAATAACTCCAGTTCTTGCAAGTGTCGCAATAAATATCCCTGTAAACAAGAACGTTAGTGCAAACCCTGTGATATTTGGAACATAGAAGAATGAAACAACCCATAAGTACAATGCTGCAAAAAACGAAGAAACCACGAGATAATTTTCTGAAATATTTTCACGAAGTGACCATATTGCCTTAGCTCCAAGAATTAGAAATAGAACAAGGAATAAAATCCAAGCAATAACACCAAGCATACCAGCAGTAATTGCAAATGTTGGAACCATTCCTATACCGAAGTTGAAGTCTGTATTCCAGAATAATGTTTGATTAATTTCTGCAGGCTTGAAAGATAGCCATTGGTTTACGAATCTGTTTGGTCCAGACCCTAGTACAGGGTCTGTTGTTATAACCTCTTTTGCTATATTAGCTGTAGCACTCCATGACGGACGCACTTCAACATTTTGAACATTTGATAAACCTGCGAAATAATTACCAACAGCAGGAGCTAAAATAAACAATAGTGAAATAAGAGCTACAAGAATCGGAACTACCGGCAAACTCCTTTCGGAACCTTCACCTCTGCCTGAAAATGAAATCGCGTAGATGAAAACACTTAAAGAGAATAGCCCTACCAATATCCATGTTACAGAAAAGTTTGTTAGTGCGAGCAATAATACAGAAAGTGCTAGAAGCACATATAATGAAATTTTCTGCACCCTCTTAAGTGGGAAGATTTGTAATGTCACAACAAGAATGATTGCTATTAATCCTGAGAACAATGAGAGGTCATTCCACTTACCAACCAAGTTTGAGGTTGGGCTTGCAAACATTCCACCAAATGAAAGTGTCTCTGGTCCAAATATAATTCTAACTATTTGAAATAGTGCAACGATAAGGAATGAAATTATCAGTAATCCATATACATTGAATACTTTTTTGATGGATTGGAAATATATGGATGACAAAAACATCAATAAAAATGCTGTAAATATCACTATGAATGGGCTCATTTCAGCCCCGGATCCAAGCAATGAAACTTTTACTGCTGGAGAAAATAGTGCTGAGATAAACGTAACAACAACAACAGCCAAAACACCTAGAAATATAGTTGCCTTTGGAATGACAATCTTACCTTCTCTAAGGCGTGATACGAGCCATAAAAATAGCGCTATAATTGTACCTATCGTAAACAGTGCATATTTTGCCATTTCAGGTGTTACACCAGAAAACGGAATAAAAAATATTGGCAACAAGAACAATAGTGCAACTAATATGCGTGAGGAAATTGAATCCAATGGAATGAGTTTTTTTAATATTTCTATCATAAATCTATGTTTACAAAATTATTAATATTGATATATTGTAGCTCTAATTATACAAAATTAACATGGTTTATCCAATAGTTTTGTGTGTAAAACACGGCAATATGACACGAACTGTTAGACTTGCTATTTATCATTTTGTATAGTATAATATTGCCAGTTGTATCGGGTAATCGCCTGTCCTGTTTCGATAGGGTTGGAGGAAAGTCCGGACACGTGCTTTTGTTTATTAAAAGCAGAATGGTAGCAGGTAACCCCTGTCGCAAGCAATTGTAGAGGTGCGAGCAGTGACGTCCAATCCGAAAGGAGCGGAGCCCATTAGCAATAGTGGGATAATCTTATGGCAACATAAGGGTGAAACGGCAAAATCCTTACCTACGTGCAAGGCCGTGCCGAGTTTAATCTCGGAGTGCCGCTAGAGGTGTTTGGTAACAAACATCCCAGATAAATGATTATCGTTAAAATTTACTTCGGTAAATTTTGATACAAAATCCGGCTTATAGATACAATTAAATATATGAAAATCGCCAGCTCACGCTGGCGATTTTCATTTTTCAAATTTTATCTATATCTCACAAGTACCAGATACGCAAGCCAATTCATTCTTAACCTCAGTCGCGTCCTCTTTCTCATGCAAGACTATTTTTGAGAAATCAATCTCCCCTATTTGTTTTTTAAGCTCATCGTATCTTTTCTTATCTATGGCTTCATATGGAGCGAGTTGATAGACATGGTTGTCTCGTGGTAAAAACGAAAGCCCTCCTACCAAATCCCAGTTCTTGTATACCCAGTTTGCAACACCAATCCATTCATTGTCACCAACAGATATAGTAACTGATGGATTGTGTTCTGTATAATACTCCTTTACAATCTTCCAGTGCTCAAGCTGATCAAGTGCAGATATATCATCTTTGTAAATCGCTTTCTTTGGTGCCTCGATCGGGAATTCCAAAACATATGTATTTGCACCTTCTGGCGATTGTCCTACTTCAGGGTGATATGGCAAACCTTGTTCTTTTACCATTTTGAAAAGAGGGTCATTGGCTGCAATTCTAATACGACGAACATAGTATTTTGCATGACGGGGATGCATACCTGATGAAGAATCAACCACTTGAGAAAGTGTCCCCGATGGCTTCACTGCTGTAATACATGTTGATTCTGAAATACCAAACTTTTTCGCGTATATTTTATTTACACGAATTGTTTCCTTTCTCAATTTTTCAAGAACTTCTGGCTTACGTACAACTGGACAATCCCATTGACCCGTAATAGACACGCCGAGTAGTCTCTCTTTATCACAATTTTTCTTCCAATCACTTGAAAGGTACCCAAAATTTGTAAGTGTTGATTGATAAGTACCAAGAATTGTCGCGAGTCTAATTTTCTCCAATAGGGTTTTTTCTGTATCTTCAGACCGTGCAACGACTTCAGACAAATTGCAAAATTGCTTTGATTGCAAAATTATTTCTCCACATGGATTTACACCCCAGTGAGGATATTTTTTATTTTTAAATTGTGCCAACCGTCTTTCTGGTAGAGTTTTTTCTAGTCCACCGCGATTGAATATTCCACGTTCTCCAGATCCACTTTTCATAAGTGCAATCCACTCATCCATAAAACTTTCATTGTCTGGTTTGCTCAAATACACGGCGGAGTTATTCGCCATCATACGCTGCGGTTCCGTAAGGTAAAACTGACCTTTCTTAGCGTCACGCATTTCTATATCATCTAGATCTGACAATGATATAAGCGCGCTTCGTCGTACCCCACCAGCAACCACGACATCACCAATTTTACACACGATATCGTGAACATCAATATTAGAAAGTCGTCTTCCGTGTTTTGATAAAATCTTCTCACGAGTAAATGTGAGTACAGACCGTAACGGGTCTGGGCCAGATGATCGCCCTCCCATAACACTCAATTTTGCTCCAGCTGGACGAAGTTTACTGTAGTCAAAATCAACATCTTTTCCTGAAAACCACGTCTTCATACCATAGACCAATGCATCAGCCCAACCTTCCTTGGTATCAGGAATAACATATGTCTTAAGTTTTTTACCTGTCTGAAATTTAATCTGTGGCAATTGTTGCACAGACCAGCTCTCTGCGATAAAACCAAGCCCAGTACCACACATAAGTATGTACATTATTTCACCAAAATCTTGCAATTTGCTTGGTGCAATAAATGAACAATTGTATGCACACACATTTGTTCGTCTAGCAGCCTTTCCTGCAAATTGCAGCAGGCGCATAGAAGGCATTGATTTCTGTCTTAGCATTCCTTCTCGAATCTCATTATACTCTTTTTCAGAAAGTTTTTTGCCGAGATTTTCTTGCATGAAGTCAACATATCTATCTATTGTCTCAATCCATGTCTCTCTTCTTCCTTCATCCTCAACCCATCTTGAGTAAGTCCTGTAATATACAAATTCAGCAAGCTGATTTCTAAAATATTTACTTGCCTCTTTGTAAAGTTTTCTTGTTTCAGCCGGAACATCAGCTTGGTCCAACCTTTCTTGTGCTCGCTTTTCACGATACAAAATAAATGCCTTTGCTGCATCAGCAAAATCTTCCCATATGAGCTCACGTTCAACAGCATCTTGTATTTCTTCAACAGCTGGTATGTAATGCTGATTTTTTATGTTAGCCTTATATAAATGTAAAACTACTTTTTCTGCAATACGAAAAGCTTCAAGTTCGTCTCCTTCTCCACTGGCCTTCATTGCCTTATACACCGCATCTGAAATGCGATCAATATCAAATTTAGCAATCTCTCCGTCACGTTTTTTGATTTTCTTAATCAATGTTGCAACTTTTTTTGTAGCTTCTGCGCCTTTTACCATAATTTTATATTCAATATGCAGTATTTTGTACGTAGTGGACGCGAGGCTTTGC
>JBHPGB010000003.1:0-76356 GCA_042571085.1 Patescibacteria group bacterium
TTTTTTGGCTGCAAAATGGGCTGGAATACGTGTAGATGAATTTGGTGTTGGCTTTCCACCAAAGCTTTTTGGTTGGAAACCTAAAAAGAGTGAGACAGGATATACGGTAAACGCGATTCCATTTGGTGGCTTTGTTAGAATTTTTGGCGAAGACCCAAATAATGAAGAGGTTTTATCTGGTAAGGATGCCGAAAGGAGTTTGCTTTCAAAGCCGCGTATTGTGCAGGCATGGGTGATGTTTGCAGGTGTATTCTTTAATTTTCTACTTGCTTGGATTTTGATATCAGCAGGATTTATGAGTGGTTTACCAAGTCCTGTTTCAGCGGCGCCTGAGGGGGCTGTTGTTGAGGATACAAGACTTGTGATTACAAGTGCACAAGAGGGCGCTCCAGCATATTTGGCTGGGTTGCGCACAGGTGATGAAATTCTTGCTATAACAACCGACACAGAGGCTCTACAAGATGTGAATCCTGATTCTGTGTCTACATTTATTCAAGCACACGGGACTGAAGAATTAGCTGTTTTGTATAAACGTGCAGATGTGCAGGGTACTATTTTCGTGACACCTTCTAATGAAATTCTTGAAGGGCGATCAGCAATTGGTATTAGCATGGATACAATTGGCATATTGCAATTGCCGGTACACAAGGCTTTTTGGGAAGGAGGGAAGACGACCATCGCCTTAACGATAGCTATTACAGTTGGTTTTTATGATTTGATACACGATGCAATTGTCGGCACTGCAGATCTTGGATCAGTACGTGGCCCAATCGGTATTATCGGGCTTGTGGGAGACGCTGCAAACTTTGGCTTTATATACTTGCTCGGATTTACGGCATTTATATCTATAAACTTAGGAGTAATAAATCTTATTCCATTTCCAGCTCTTGATGGTGGTAGAATTCTATTTTTAATAATAGAAGCGATTAAACGTTCACCGATTAAGCCAGCTGTTGCACAGTGGACGAATGCAATTGGATTTTTTATTCTCATCGCACTTATGCTTATCGTTACTTACAACGATATTGCACGACTTATAACTGGATAACAAAATTATGAAGAAAAAGTCAGAGATTAAAAATATGAGAAATCTCGGCCCTGCTTCAGAAAAAAGCTTGAATGCAATTGGGATTTACACACAAAAAGATCTTGAGAAAATTGGTCCAAATAAAGCTTTTGAAAAAATGCAAAAAAAGGGTCTAAAACCACATATTTGCTTTCTTTATGCGATGATTGGTGCACTTGAGGATGTGCACTGGATCGAAGTATGTCGTCTTATGAAAATGAATGAGGATAGGTTTTAAAACTGTAGAAAACACACACCATAACCCACATTGTACTATAGTACAATGTGGGTTATGGTGTGTGTTGTACAAAAAAATACTGGATACACGGTACCAAATGCTGTATACTTTTGTAAAAGAGAAGTGGGTAATTGAAACAAACCCGCCAAACTTTTTATGAAATAAATTCATAAAAACTTAGGCGGGTCATAATTTTCTAAACTCACTTTGCTTGTTAAGAAAATTATGAAACAATCACAACTATTTACAAAAACAAGAAAAGAAACACCTTCAGACGAGGTGAGTAAAAACGCTCAGCTCTTAATTCGTGCAGGTTTTATACACAAAGAAATGGCTGGAGTATATTCCTTTTTACCACTCGGTCTTAGAACACTCAATAATATAAATAATATTATTCGTGAGGAAATGAACGCGCTTGGTGCAGAAGAACTGGTTATGACTGCACTACAAAATCCTGAAATCTGGAAGAAGAGTGATCGTTGGGATCAGGACGTATGGTTTAAGGCAAGTTTGAAAGCTGGTGGTGAGGTTGGATTTGGCTGGACTCAAGAAGAAGAAATAACACGAATTATGTCACGATACATAAGTTCGTATAAAGATTTACCAACGGCAGCTTATCAAATTCAAACAAAATTCAGAAATGAAGAGAGGGCGAAATCAGGTATTATGCGTGGTAGGGAATTTGTGATGAAAGATTTATATTCTTTCCATACGTCACAAGAAGACCTAGATGAATTTTATGAACGCGCGATTGTAAGCTATAAGAATGTTTTTACTCGTGCTGGTATTGGAGATCAAACATTTATTACATTTGCCAGTGGTGGCGCTTTTGCAAAGTATAGTCATGAATTTCAGACTGTTTCAGATGCCGGAGAGGATACTGTGTACGTATCAGAAGAAAAAAATATGGCTGTAAATGAGGAAGTATATACTGATGAAGTGCTTGAAGATTTGAAATTAGATAAAAAAGATTTGAAAAAAGAAAAGTCTATTGAGGTTGGAAACATTTTTAAATTAGGCACTAGGTTTTCAGATACACTTGATTTAAAGTTTTTAGATGAAAAAGGAGATACAAAATCTGTTGTGATGGGTTGCTATGGTATTGGACCAAGTCGTTTGATGGGCACTATCGCGGAAGTGCTTTCAGATGAAAATGGACTTGTGTGGCCTGAAGAAGTGGCGCCTTTTAAAGTACACTTGATTTCACTTGATAAAAATGATGAGGCTGAAGAGTTGTATAAAAAATTAACCGATGCTGGTGTAGAAGTATTGTATGACGATAGAAATACTCGCGCTGGAGAAAAGTTTGCAGACTCTGATTTGATAGGGATCCCACTGCGAGTTGTGATTAGCGAAAAGAGTTTGGCAGCAGGCGGGGTGGAAATTAAAAATAGAATAGAAAAGGATAGTGAAGTGATACCAGTAGATCAATTAATACAAAAAATAAAATAGGTAAAATAAAAGGCCTTGCTATGTAGCGAGGCCTTTTTAAGTTCATGGATGTAAAATAGTGTCACTGTGGGAAATATTGGCGTCCAAAAACTTGGTATTTGTACAACAGGAAAAGCTCAATCACTTTTTGGCACTGTCTTAGACTGAGACCTTCTGGGAATCCAAGCGCCATATCTTTTCTTGCGTCAGTGATGCTTTTTTTTGTGGATTTAAAAAATTTTTCAGGATCTGTGGTGAATAATTTTATATTTTTATGTACAGCCATGATTATCAACCTGCCAATCGAGAACCCCTTCTGGGCTGCAATTAATCCATCTTCGCTGTCATGAACAATTTGTTCAAGGATACTTGATATTTCTGCATTAACAGAATTATCTTTTGTGTCAGCTCTGATGATACTAAATGTGTAACACTGTATTTCGCGATTTAATCCCATTGGGAAACCCGGCATTGGTTGCAGTTGACTGTTTACATATATTTCGGCATGTCTGAAAAAAACATCCATATCTGTTTTGTCTTCACTAGACTTCATTTTTTTCAAAGCATGGTATTCTGCAGCGGCACTTAAGGTGGATACTGTTATTCCAGCTTTGAATTTCTCGACATATTCTGCAAGCACGAAGTGTTTTATGATATCATCTGATGACATGGTGTTCTCCCGATTTGTTATGTTGTAAATGGTGAACTACTCTACTTTCCATTAAACTCCTTTTGGACATAATGTCAAGGGTGGACTAGTGTATATCTTTTGGCTATTATGTGTGTACTATATGGAGGATTTTATCAAAAAAATAAAAAGCTATTTTTCACACGATATTGGCATTGATTTAGGTACTGCCAATACTTTGGTATATTTGCGTGGACACGGGATTGTGCTAAATGAGCCATCTGTGGTGGCTGTGAACCAAAAGACAGGATCTGTGGTTGCTATTGGAAAAGATGCAAAACAGATGCTTGGGAGGACGCCAGGGCATATTGTGGCTGTGCGCCCTTTGGTGGATGGAGTAATTTCAGATTTTGAGGTGACCGAAGAAATGCTTGGTTACTTAATAAACAAGGCAAATAAAATTTCAAAAAAACTCGCACGTCCGCGCGTAGTGATTGGCGTTCCTTCAGGAGTTACTAATGTACAAATTCGTGCCGTACGTGATGCCGCAAAGTCAGCAGGAGCACGAGAGGTGCATATTGTAGAAGAACCAATGGCAGCAGCAATTGGTATTCGTTTACCAGTAAAAGACCCGATTGGATCTATGGTGATTGATATCGGAGGGGGTACTACCGACATCGCGGTGATATCACTTGGTGGAATTGTTAATTCAAAAAATTTACATATCGCAGGCGACAAACTAAACGATGATATAATTTCATATATTAGAGATGAGTTTAAAATTTTGATTGGCGACAGGACTTCTGAGGGTGTAAAGATTGCTATTGGTTCTGCTTTTGATAGTGCTAAGGGGTCTTCAGAAGCATCCATAAAAGGACGCGACTTAGTGAGTGGTTTGCCACGCGAGGTTATAATTACAGAGTCGGATATCCGGGAAGCTCTTTCTTCATCAATAAGTCGTCTTACAGAAGCATTAAAAGAAGTATTGGAATCAACACCACCAGAAATACTTTCAGACATAATGAACCGCGGAATAATTTTGGTTGGGGGCGGGGCACTTATTACAGGTTTGTCCGAATTACTACATAAAGAAACAAAAATTCCAATTCATATTGCCAGCGAGCCACTTACCTCGGTTGTGCGTGGTACAGGTGTGATCCTTGAAGATATCGAAAGTTTCAGAGAAGTGCTTATTGAAAACGAAGATGAATTACCACCGAAATAAGCAAAGCTTGATATTCCGTCACTCGGATGAAGTACGCATAAATTATTTTTTTAGTATAATTAAAAAAATAATTTATGCGTACTTCACTCCTCATTAGGAATAATAACAGCAGTAAAAAAATAAAAATAATTGCTATTATCGTAGTGCTTATTTTGATTGCACTTATATATTTCTTTGGTGGAGCTATTACACAAAGCGCATCAAATTCTACACATGGTATGTTTGCTTCTGTGTTGAAGGCCGGGGAAACAACAAAGGGTTCAGTATCAATAATTCCATCTTTTTTTAGTTCACGTATTTCTTTGGAAAAAGAAAATGAGCAATTGCGTGAGAAGGTGCGAGAGTTTGAAATAGAGAATTTGGTTTCAGAAAGTTTGCGTAGTGAAAATGATGAGCTAAAGAAAATACTAGACAGGCTTGATTATAGGAAAGCGACACTTGCTACAATTATCGCGAGACCAAATCAATCTTTGTACGACACGCTAATTATAGATGTTGGTAATGAACACGGAATAAATAAAGGTGATACTGTCGTGGCATATGGTAATGTTGCCATAGGGCGCGTTGAAGAAATATATAACAAATCATCAAAGGTTGTATTATTTTCATCATCAGGTAAGCGCATGGAGGCTCTTGTTGGTGAAAACAACCTATCAGCAACAGTGATCGGAAGAAGTGGCGGAAATTTTGAAATACGACTCTCTCGTGACACAGAGATTAAGAAGGGTGATATTGTATCGGTACCAAGTATGAATATAGAAATCCTTGGTACAGTTGCTTATATCCAAAAAGAACCAAATGATCCATTCCAGTCTATTCTTATAAAAAGTCCAGTGAACATACAGGAGCTTAAGTGGGTGGAAGTAATTGAATCTCAAAACACCACAACAGTGGAAGGTGAAGTAGTAGAAGGTGAGACAGAAGAAGAATAATAATATATAAAAATTTTTATACAATGAGCAATGGTATTTTAAAAAGAATTATTGCAGATCTTATTTTACTTTTGAGTGTTTTGTTTATGCCGTGGTGGCTGACTGTAATACTTGCTTTTGTTTTAGTATTTTATTTCAAATCTTATTACGAATTTATTATTGCAGGGGTGTTGACCGACGCGCTTTATGGAGTGCCGCAGGATTGGTTGTTTGACCTGACGCTCATGTATACTTCTTTTTCAATAGTTATATTTATTTTTATACAGTGGCTTAAAACCAGGCTACGATAAAGGATACATATGGTACGTAAAAGACGAAGAAAAAAATATTCTGAAATTGCTCCTGATGAAATTTTTTTAGATTCGAGCAATTTGCCTGAGTTTGATGTAAATCAATTTGAGGGCCGTATAGAAAAACCCGTAAAAGCCAATACGATAATTTTACTTGGTGCATTTTTTTTATTGCTTGGTTTTATATTTACATATCGTTTGGCCGATCTGCAGGTCGCCAATGGTTCGTGGTACAAAGAGCGATCTGAGCGTAATCATTTAAGACATTTGTTAATTTTTCCAGAACGCGGAGTGATATACGATAAAAATAAAGAGGAGTTGGTATGGAACACATCAAACAATAGTGATGATTTTTTCAGTCGTAAATATACAGATGAGTCAGGACTTGCTCACTTGTTAGGTTATGTGAGCTACCCACAAAAAGATCATAAAGGAATTTACTATCAAGAAGAGTTTATTGGAAAAGATGGTGTCGAAAAATATTATAATGACATTCTTTCTGGAGAAAGAGGGCTTAAAATAATAGAAGTTGATGTGATGGGAGATGTTCAATCAGAGAGCTCCATAGTTCCTAAAATAGACGGTGCAGATATAACCCTTTCTATTGATGCTCGTGTGCAGAACAAATTATATGAGGAAATGGAAGCGCTTTCTTCTGATGTTGGCTTCTCTGGTGGTGCAGGAATTATTATAGACGTAGAGAACGGTGAGATATTAGCAATGACCAGTTTCCCAGAATATAATTCATCAATACTTTCCGATGGTAGTGATACAAAAGTAATTTCTTCATACGTAACAAATAAAAACACACCATTTTTAAATAGGGTTGTTTCAGGGCTTTACACTCCTGGATCAACAGTAAAACCTTTTTTAGCCTTGGGTGCACTTCACGAAGAAATTATCAGCCCTACAAAGAGTATATTTTCATCTGGAGAAATCTCAATACAAAACCCATATTTCCCTGATAAAAAATCTGTGTTTAAAGACTGGAAAGCGCATGGTTGGGTTGATGTGTATAAGGCTATAGCAATGTCTTCCAATGTCTATTTTTATGCGATTGGAGGTGGATATGAAGATCAGGAGGGTCTTGGTATAAAAAAGATAGAAGTATACACGCGCATGTTTGGGTTGGGAGAATCTACTGGTGTGGATTTGCCGGGGGAGGTTGATGGTGTTATTCCAAATCCTGATTGGAAAGAAGATAATTTTGAGGATGGAGAGTGGCGTGTCGGTGACACGTATCACACAGCAATAGGGCAATATGGATTTCAAATAACACCGATTCAGCTTGCGCGTGCGATTGCTGTTTTGGCAAATGGAGGAAAAGAAATTAATCCACATGTGCTTATTGGAATAAATGATACACAAACCCGTGGGGAAAATATTATTTCTGGTATAGTAAAAATAGATGAGGATAATTTCGACATAATAAAAAAAGGAATGCGACAGGCTGTCACAGAAGGATCAGCCAAGGGTCTTAATTTGTCATATGTGAAAGTTGCAGCAAAAACAGGTACAGCAGAGCTTGGTGTTTCTAAATCCCTCGTTAACTCATGGATTACAGGATTCTTTCCATATGAGAACCCTAGGTACGCTTTTGCAGTTGTAATGGAAAAGGGTCCACGAGATAATCTTATCGGAGCATTGTATGTGATGCGTCAGTTACTTGATTGGATGAGTGTGGAGACGCCAGAATATTTTGAAAAATAAGGAGTGGTTATAGCAGAATTGACTATAATCTTCATTAAAGTCAAGCATTGTTTTTAAGCATAAGACACGATATAATGCACAGAATATATAGAGTATATCAGTCATATATCAATTCGCGCAGAACGGTATTAACGTAATAAAAAATCATGGATAATCAAAAAACATATCTAAGTAAAGAAAAATATAAAGAGCTTTCAAACGAGCTCGATTTTTTGACTACTACAAGACGAAAGGAGATTGCCGAAAAACTTGAGTACGCAAAATCTCTTGGTGACCTTTCAGAAAATGCTGAGTATCAAGAAGCGCGTGACGATCAAGCTGCTACAGAAAAAAGAATTGCTGAATTAGAGCTTCTTTTGAAAAATGTTGAAGTTGTGAAAAAACACCACAGCGATGAAGTTGAGATTGGTTCTGCGCTTGTTGTGCAAAGAGTAGGGGAAAAACAAAAGAGAGATTTCCAAATTGTTGGTTCTGAAGAAGCAGATATGGCTACAGGAAAAATTTCAAACGTTTCTCCACTAGGGAAAGCTTTAATGGGTGGGAAAAAAGGAGATACCGTATCTTTTGAAAGCCCTGCAGGAGAAGTGAAATATAAAATCGTTAGTATTGAATAAAAATTTAAGTAGTGGCGTGGCGAACAAACCCGCCAAACTTTTTATGAAAAAATTCATAAAAACTTAGGCGGGTGATGGTTTTAATAGTCGCTCCGCTCCTTTAAAATCATTATGGCATCTATAGAAGAATTACGCTCTGAGCGTGTAAAAAAATTAGAAAAAATAAAAGAAGCCGGAATGAATCCATACCCGGCTCGTTCATCGCGCACAAATACAATCGATGATGTTTTGTCGCAATTTAAAGACTTAGAAAAAAGTGGCGAAGAAATTACAATTGCCGGACGTGTTATGGTAGCGCGTGGTCAGGGAGCGATTCGCTTTATTGATTTACGTGACGGTACTGGCAAACTGCAAGCTGTTTTGAAAGCAGATGTATTGGATGAAAAATTATTTGAATTATTCGGTGCTGTAATTGATGCCGGGGACTTTATTGAGGTGTCAGGAACACTTTTTGTGACTCAAAAAGGACAAGAGAGTATTGAAGTACGTGATTGGAAGATGCTTTCAAAATCCTTATTGCCGCTTCCAGACAAATGGCACGGGCTTGTTGATGAAGATTCACGACTTAGAAAAAGATATTTAGACATTCTTTTAAATAATGAGTTACAAGATGTGCTGAAAAAACGTGCGAAGTTTTGGGATGCCACACGTTCGTTTATGAATGAAAAAGGATTTCTTGAAGTTGAAACACCAACACTTGAAACGACAACAGGTGGAGCAGAAGCACGCCCTTTCATAACACACCATAATGATATGGACATGGATGTGTTTTTACGTATTTCAGTCGGGGAATTATGGCAAAAGCGCTTGATGGCAGCTGGAATGGAAAAAACCTTTGAGATTGGAAGAGTATATCGAAACGAAGGCACAAGCCCAAATCACGTACAAGAATTTACAAACATGGAATTTTACTGGGCCTATGCTGATTACAAAGATGGAATGAAATTGGCTCAAGAATTATATCAACACATAGCACAAGAAGTATTCGGGACAACAAAGTTTAAAAGTGGTGAACATGAATTCGATCTGTCTGGAGAGTGGGGAACAGTTGATTATTATGGCGAGGTTGAGAGACAAACTGGTGTTGATTTAAAATCTGCTTCCGACGATGATATCAAGAAAAAGTTAGATGAGCTAAAAGTGAAATATGAGGGTGATAATCGGGAGCGTCTTATGGATACACTTTGGAAATATTGCAGAAAGAATATTTCTGGTCCAGTATTTTTGATAAATCATCCAAAATTAGTTTCACCTTTAGCAAAAGAAGTTGAAGACAATGGAGAATTTACTCAGCGCTTCCAGCCAATTATTGCTGGCGTTGAAATCGGTAATGGTTATTCTGAGCTTAATGATCCGCTTGAACAGCGCGCTCGGTTTGAAACTCAACAAGAGCTTCTAAAAGGCGGAGACGAAGAAGCAATGATGCCAGACTGGGAATTCGTAGAAATGCTTGAGCACGGAATGCCACCCACATGTGGATTTGGATTCGGAGAACGTCTATTTGCTGTTTTGCTTGATAAGCCAGTACGAGAGACTCAAACGTTTCCATTAGTTAGAGTAAAGGAAGACGCTTAATTAATCAAAATTTAAAAGAATAAACCGGTGCAGCTCACTTAGTGAGCTGCACCGGTTTTATACTTAATCAATCATATTTGGTGAATACTTATCATTGGCACACACATCTTCAGTATGATGTTGTGTGTTTGGGATTTCTATTCCGCCACCATTAAAAAAAATTGGATTCGTTGGAATAGGCGGCGGTGTATTTGTAGGCGCTGAGGTTCGCCCAACCGTTTGTGTTGGGTCAATTAGTTTTCCACTAAAAGAATCAGCACAATTACCATTAGTATCAATTTGCACAATGGTCATAAGTTTTACTCCCAGTTGTTTTAAAATGATGTTCCGATTAGTCTTTCTAAATTTTAGATTAACATCCTATCGCTAATTTGTCAATTTTAATCGGCCCAATACCTATTGAGTTGTTTTTTCCGTTAAAAATAAAGATGGAGGTGTGTGGATAAGTGTTTTGGTGAAGTGGGATGAAGTGGTGTATAATATGTAGCAAGTGGGGTAGAGTGGGATAAGGATTTTGTTTACCCAAGCCCGGCTTGATAAACAAAATTCTTATGCTCATAGGTGAATACATACATACACTAGATCCTAAAAAGCGACTTTCAATGCCGTCTAAATTCCGTAAGGAAATAGGTAAGAAGGTTGTGGTTACACGTGGTTTGGATAAGTGTTTGTTTGTATACACTATTGCAGAATGGAAGAGGGTTGCAGAAAAAATTGCAGAGATGTCCATCGGGCAGGCCGATAGCAGGGGATTCAATAGGTTTCTTTTGTCGGGTGCGGTTGAAACGGATGTAGATGCTGGTGGTAGAATTTTAATTCCCGATTTTTTAAAAGATTTTGCAGGACTGAAAAGTAAAGTGATCGTTGCTGGTGTGCACAACAGAATTGAAATATGGGACGAAAAAGCATGGACGCAGTATAAGGGGCAGGTTGAAAAGCAGGCTGACGCACTGGCAGAAAAGCTTGGGGAAATTGGGGCATTATAAAGATTATGCATAAATCAGTATTACTAAACGAAACGATAGAATTTCTTGATATACAGCCTAACGATATTGTGTTGGACGGTACGCTCGGAGGCGGTGGACATAGCAAAGAAATATGTGCTCGATTAAGTGGCGAAGGAATGCTTATAGGACTTGATCAAGACATTAAAGCGGTTGCACGAGTGGAGCATGTTTTAGAAGGCACTCAATGTAAGAGAAAGTTGGTACAGGGTAATTTCAGAAATTTAAGTGAAGTACTTGATATTTTGGAGGTTAAGCAGGTAGATAAGGTATTGTTTGATCTTGGGTTTAGTTCATTTCAAATTGAAGCGTCGGGTAGGGGTTTTTCTTTTCAAAAAAATGAGCCGCTACTGATGACATATTCTGACACAGTGGAAAAAGATCAGTTGACTGCGTATGAATTAGTAAACACGTGGGATGAAGAAAACATAGCTGATGTGATTTATGGATTTGGAGATGAACGCTACTCACGAAGAATTGCTCGCGGAATTGTTGAAGCCAGAACAGAAAAGCCAATTAAAAGCACATTTGAGTTGGTGGAGATAATTAAAGAAGCTGTTCCTGGTCGCTATAGAAATGGAAAAATACATCCTGCGACTAAAACATTCCAAGCTATACGAATTGCAGTGAACGATGAATTCGGAGCTTTGGAACAGGGTATCGAAAGCGCAATTGAGCGACTTGCTCAAGGAGGAAGACTTGCGATTATTACATTCCACAGCACAGAAGACAGAATCGTAAAAAGAGCATTTAGGGACAAAAAAGAAGAAGGGCTTGTAACGATACTTACAAAAAAACCAATCGCCGTCTCACGAGAGGAGATAGAAGATAATCCAAGAGCTAGAAGTGCGAAATTAAGAGTTATACAAAAAAATTAAAAATATGAAAGCAAAATCAAAAGCATTACAATTAAATATTCACTACACAAAAGTAATTTTTGCTGTCTTGGGTGCGGCATTGTTTTTGCTACTATTTTTGTATTCATATTTTATAAACGCATCTGTATTAAATATTGTTGAAAGAAAAGAAATTGAGAAAAAATTGGTTGAAACAAATTCCTATGTTTCAGCTCTTGAATCTGAGTATTTTAAGCAAATAGGTGGTGTAAATCTTGACTTAGCTTTCTCTCTTGGATTTGAAGAGGTATCAAATTCTAACTTCGCATATCGCAAATCTTCAGATGCTAGAACTGTTACTTTGAATAGAAATTAATTTTTAATTTCTTAGAGAAAAGTAGTACATACTGTATAATTACACCATGAAAGTAGAATCTATACCGCGCATTCGTTTTGTATTTATTATCTTGTTATTTTTTGCGCTTGTCCTCATTGGCAGGCTTTTTTTCATACAGGTTGTGAATGGTGAAGAGTATCGTGATAAAGCAGATGGGCAGTATATAACACCAGCATCAAACGTTTTTGACAGGGGAAGCATATTTTTTTCAAGGCGCGATAAAATGCCTTTTTCTGCAGCAGGACTCGATTTTGGTTACATAATCGCAATAAATCCTCAGAAAATAAAAGATGCTGAAAATATGTATGAGCAAATTTCATCAACCATACAAATAGACAAAGAAGATTTTATTGCGAAGGCAAATAAAGCAAATGACCCGTATGAAGAAATAGTACTCAGGGTACCTGAAAAAGATGCTCTTGAAATATCTAATTTGGATTTAGAAGGACTCAGTATTCACAAACACAAATGGCGCTTTTATCCTGCTGGTAGAACAGCCGCACATACACTAGGCTTTGTGGCGTATAAAGACAATGATCTCATTGGTCGTTATGGATTAGAGCATTACTATGAAGATGTGCTGTCGCGAGCTGAGAACGATTTGTACGTTAATTTTTTTGCAGAAATATTTTCTAATATAACCGATTCAATACTTGTGTCAGACAATTCACGTGAAGGGGATATTGTTCTTTCCATTGAGCTTGATGTGCAAACTGAATTGGAAAATGTACTTAGTGGTATAGAAGACAAATGGTATACATCTGCGACAGGTGGAATAATCATGGACCCACGTGATGGTAGTATTTACGCAATGGCAGCAACTCCGAATTTTGATCCAAATAATTTTTCTGAAGAGAACGATTCAGCAGTATTTTCAAATCCGCTGGTAGAAAGTGTGTTTGAGATGGGTTCAATCGTGAAGCCTCTCACAATGGCAGCCGCGCTTGATTCTGGAGCAGTGACCGCAAAAACAACTTATAATGATAAGGGTTATGTCGTGCTAGATACTGCACGCATTGAGAATTTTGATGGTAAAGCACGAGGAGTTGTTTCTATGCAAGAGGTGTTAAATCAATCTCTTAACACAGGAATGGTGTTTGTGATGCAGGAAATGGGCAAAGATGTTTTTAGAGATTATATGTTATCATATGGCATTGGCGATGAGACAGGCGTTGATTTACCAGGAGAAATACATGGTCTTGTGGACAACCTAAACAGCACCCGTGATATTGAATATGCCACTGCTGCCTTTGGTCAAGGAATAGCCATGACACCAATTAGTATAACTCGCTCTTTGGCCACATTGGCAAATGGTGGGCATTTGGTCACACCATATCTTGTGAAGCGTATTAATTACGAAACAGGTCTTGATAAAAAAATATATCCAGATGAAGGCGAGCGTATAATTAGCGGGAGCGCGTCAGAAGAAATCACACGCATGCTTGTGGAAGTTGTGGATGAAGCTTTGTTGAATGGTGATGTAGCTTTACCACGATACAGTATTGCTGCAAAAACAGGTACTGCACAAATTGCAGATATGGAAAATGGTGGCTATTATGAAGATAGGTACCTACACTCATTTTTTGGATACTTCCCAGCATATGACCCGCAATTTATAATCTTTCTGTATGATGTTAATCCCAAAGGAGCTCGCTATGCTTCCCAAACATTGACTCATCCGTTTATGGATTTAACAAAGTTTTTGATCAATCATTACGAGATAGAGCCAGATCGGTAATAGTAATTTTTTATATGAAATCATTTATAAAAAAAATAATATTTTTCATTTTAACTCTTGAAGCAAGACTTGTTTTGCGTAAGTATAAGCCGCGTATTATTGCAGTGACCGGAAATGTCGGAAAGACAAGTACCAAAGATGCAATCTACAGCATTTTGAAAAATACACATTACGTACGTAAAAGCGAAAAAAGTTTCAATAGTGAGATTGGTGTACCTCTAACGATTCTAGGGTGTGATAGTGGATGGAACAATCCTTTTGTATGGATTTCCAATATATTTGAGGGATTAGCACTTATACTTTTAAAAAATCATTACCCAAAGATATTGGTTCTTGAAATTGGTGCGGATAGGCCTGGTGATATTGAGTCTGTAACAAGATGGTTAAAGCCAGACATTGCTGTGATAACAAAAATTGGAGACACGCCTGTGCATGTTGAATACTTTTCTTCTGCTTCAGAGCTTGTGAAAGAAAAAGCCTATCTCGCGACGGCTTTAGGTAGCGATGGCATGCTTATTTTAAATGCAGATGATAAAAACACTCTTTCAATAAAACAAAAGAGCAAAGCACGTACAATGACATTTGGCCTAGGAAAGATTGGAGACATTCGCGCTTCAAATGAAAAAATTATTTACAATAAAAAAGGCAAACCAAAAGCAATTAATTTCAAAGTTAATTACGGTTCTAATAGTTTACCAGTGGAGCTTAATGGAACTGTTGGTTTTCATTACATATATTCAGTATTAGCTGCGATGGCTGTTGGAATTACTGAAGGTGTTAATTTAATATCTGCAGCACAGTGGATTGCTGGCTTCAGTGCAACACCAGGGCGCCTTAAAATAATTGAAGGAATTTCCGATTCTACTATTTTGGATGATACGTATAATGCAGCTCCAGCAGCCGTGAATGCGGCTATAGACGCCCTCTCTGAGGTAAAAACGGAGGGAAGGAAGATTGCTGTGCTTGGAGACATGATGGAGCTAGGAAAGCAGTCTGTAGAAGAACACAGAAAAATAGGGGAGAAGGTGGCTGAGACTTGTGATTTTCTTGTAACGGTAGGCACTCGCTCCGCTGATATTTGGAAAGCCGCGAATAAGAAGAAGATGTATAAGAAAGATATGTTACATTTTGCTTCTTCAGAAGAGGCTGGGGAAAAACTAAAAAAGATTCTGAAAGAAGGTGATATTGTGTTGGTGAAAGGGTCACAGTCAGCGCGTATGGAGCGCGTGGTGGAGCGTATAATGGCTCATCCTGAAGACAAACAAAAACTCTTGGTACGACAAGAGAGCGAGTGGCTTAAGCGATAAGGTGGAGTTTTAACCCCTGTTTTTTAGAGCATTCTCAAGAGTACTTGCATCTGAGTATTCTAATTCGGTGCCAGTAGATAGACCACGCCCGAGCGCGCTGATCTTCACACCATATTTCTCCGCAAGCGGAGCCAGGATTTTTTTCACATATTGCGCAGTATTTTCTCCTTCTGGAGTTGCGCTCGTTGCTAAGATAACTTCTTTCAATCCATTTTTTGAATATTCTTGTGCGCGGTCAAAGAGCTCTCTTGCGCGTATTTTTTTTGCCGGATTTTGCTCAAGTATTGGTAATGAGCCACCAAGTATAAAATAAAGTCCTTTGTATGCACCTGTCTTGTTAACATTTTCAAGATCAACATCTTTTTCAACCACCATCAACACACTTTTATCTGTTTGCGGATTTGCACATATTGCACATAAATTATTTTCTTTCGCACTGCTTACGCTCTTTGTAAAAAAGCGATAACAATTCGCGCACTGAGAAATATCTTTTTTTACATCTGCAATTAATTTAGATAAGTCATCAATGAATACTGGATTTTGTGACAACAAAAAATAGACAAAGCGTTTTGCTTGTCGTGAGCCAATACCCGGAAAAGACTTAAAGATTTCAGTTAATTTATCTATTGAGTTCATAAAGATTAAAATGAATCAAACTCCTTCTCTCCTGCATGCTCGCTTTTATCTACGCTAAGGAATGTTGATTTTTTATCATCAAAGTATAGGTCTATTTTTCCTGTAGGACCATTACGGTGTTTTTCTACCAATATTTCTGTAACGTTACCGCGGCCAGTGTCGCCTTCGTCATCTTTTTCACGATGAATAAACATAACAACATCGGCGTCCTGCTCAATAGAACCAGAGTCTCTAAGGTCTGATAGGCGAGGCTTACCACCACGGCTTTCTACGGCACGAGAGAGCTGTGAGAGCGCCAAAACGGGCACATCTAGCTCACGGGCTAAGCCTTTCAAAGAGCGGGAAATTTCCGTAACCTGATTCACCATGGAATCATAATTCTTGTGCGGTGTGATAAGTTGCAAATAGTCTATGATTATAAGCCCAAGACCGTGCTCACTCTTAAGGCGGCGTGCGGTAGAGCGCATACTCATCAATGTGTTACCTGGTTTGTCGTCTATATAAATCGGAGCTTTAGAGAGTTTACTGATGGACTCTTGTAGCTTTTCAAATTCCTCATCAGCGTTTAGCTTACCTGTGCGCAGCTTCCACGCGTCCACACGTGACTCAGCTGCGAGCATACGACTCACGAGCTGGTGTGATGCCATTTCAAGAGAGAATACCCCAACAGGAACATTAGAATTAAGCGCAGCTTGGCGTGCGATATCAAGAGCAAAAGCTGTCTTACCAACAGAAGGTCGTGCGGCAAGAATAATCAAATCTGATTTTTGGAATCCTGCTAATAAATTATCCAAATCATTAAATCCGGTTGGTACGCCACGTACTTCATCTTTTTTATTATGCAGTCGATCAATTTGATCCCATACTTCGCTAAGTGTTTGTTTGATGCCGACAAATTTTTGTCCAACGGGTGCATTAGTTACTTCAAACACTTTTTTCTCAGCTTGATCCAAAAGTTCTTCAAGCTCTTGTTCTTCTGCATAACCAAGTTCACCAATATGTAATGATGCGTTTATGAGTCCGCGCATTACAGATTTTTTTTGCACTATTTTTGCGTAGTGTATTAGGTTTGATGCAGAGGGTACAGAATTCACTAATTCAGACAAAAATGATCCTCCGCCCGCAGCGTCAAATTTTTTCTTTTCCTTAAGTTTTGCTGAAAGAGAAACTAAATCAATCGGTTCGCTTTTTGAAAACAAATCCAACATCGATTGGAAAATGATTCGGTGTTTTTCTGAGTAGAAAGAGTCGGATGAGATGTAATCAATTGCGTCGTTCATTCCCTCTGGCTTGAGCATAATAGAACCGAGAAGAGCTCGCTCTGATTCTAAGTTTTGTGGCGGTACGCGTAAATTTGTAGGATTGTTAGTTGCCATAGTCCCATTAGTTTAGCACAAAGTGCAATTACCTAAAATTGACGATAGGGTATAAAGCTGGGGAAGAAAAGTGGATAAGATTTTTGCCAAAAATTAATCGGCTCAACTGGGTTGAGCCGATTAATATGTTCAAGAATATGAGTCTATAGTTTGTTAATTTTGAAGCTATCATCTAAATCCTTCACCTCGTATCCCATTTCAGCTATTTTGTCTCGTAATTCATCAGATTTTTTGAAGTCTTTCTCTTCTCGAGCTTTTTGGCGCTCTTGGGCCAGTGCTCCAACCTCCTTTGGAATATCTTCTTTGGTAGTTTTTTGAGTGGCGAGATTCAATCCAAGCACATGATCAAAATCTATGAGTGTGGCATATTTATCTGCCGGAGAAATTTCAGGGTTTTTTATAAGTTCCCACATAAGTGCAATTGCTTTTGGTGTATCTAGGTCATCATTTATCGCCTCGGTGAATTTTTCTTTGTAATCCTCATTTATTTTTCCAGACGTGTCGTCAATACTTGAAACAAATGTGTAAAGTTTTCCAAGTGCATTTTGTGCGGCCATTAGAGAATCAAATGTGAAATTTATTTTTGTACGGTAATGAGCAGTTAATACTAAGTAGCGGTAGGCTAGGGGATCAAATTCTTTATCAGTAAGAGTTTTAAGTGTAATAAAATTGCCAGCAGATTTCGCCATTTTTTCTCCACTCACATCTACAAAATCACTGTGCATCCAATAATTTACGAAAGGTTTCCCTGTTGCTGTTTCACTTTGTGCAATTTCATTTGTGTGGTGTATAGGAATCAAATCAATACCACCTGTGTGTACATCAAAATTTTCTCCAAGATACTTCATACTCATTGCAGAACATTCTAAATGCCAACCAGGGAATCCTTTACCCCAAGGCGAATCCCACCCCATATCTTTGTTAAATTTCCCAGAAAACTTCCAGAGAGCAAAGTCTATAGGATTTTTCTTTTCTGGATTTGTTTCCACACGAGCACCAGCTTTCAAATTATCTATATCAAGCTTAGCGAGTTCACCGTAATTGAGAGCTTGTGAAGTGTCAAAATACACACCGTCTGAAATAGTGTATGTTGCACCTTTTTCTTCCATGCGTTTTATAAGCTCAATTTGTTCTTTGATGTGCTCTGTTGCCTTTGGAAAAGTTTGAGGACGCTTTATATTAACAGAGTCTAAGTCTTTAAAAAATTCGGCTGCATAAAAATCGGCAACTTCTTTCATTGCTTCTAGTGTGATTGGTTTACCTTCGCGCTCCAGTGCCTTAGTCATTTTATCAATCCCTTCGTCGGCGTCGCTTGCCAAATGCCCAACGTCAGTAAGGTTCATTACTTGGTTCACTTCATACCCATTGTACTCAAACATTCTACGTAAAATATCAGCAAAAATATATGCACGAAAATTACCGATATGCGCGTAATCATAAACTGTTGGCCCACAATGATACATACCAACCTTATTTGGTTGGAGTGATTTGAACCCTTCTTTTTCTCTGGTTAGAGTGTTGAATAATTGTATTTGCATAATTAACATAGTACCCGCCAAACTTTTGTTTCGCAAGCTCCACAAAACTTAGGCGGGTTAAGAAAATATATTCACTCACTTCGCCGCTTCACGACTTATTCGCTCATTATTTTCTACAGCCATTTTTTATATCTAAAGAAGGCAAACATTGCAAAAGTTGCAAGGAGCATTATAAACATAACAATCCAAAAGTCACCTTGTGCACCAACAATAGGCAGTGATTTTGTGTTCATTCCAAATATTCCCGCAATTAACGAAAGAGGGAATGTGATAAATGCAACAATCGTCAAAATCTTCATTATTTCGTTTTGTTTGGTAGATAGAAGAGAGTCGTTTGTTTTACGCAGCTCAATAAGTGTTTCTCTGTGACCCTCAAGAGTGCTTGCTATTTTGTAATATTCGCCAGTGATTGAGTGTAAGTAATATGAAAATTTTGCACCGAAGAATTGCGCTCCTGAAATCTCCAATGAGTCTAATACATTTTTATGCAGACGTATTGATTGTTTAAAGTTGAGTAAGTCACGACTTGTATGAGAAAGAGATTTAACCATCTCACGCTCATGTCCAATGAAAATATTTGACTCTATTAACTCCAGTTCATCATCTATGTGATCTAATTCTTGTACCAATGATTTGTAAAGTTCTCTCATTAGATAATAAAACACAAAACCGGCATGCTCACCGATATGACTTTTATCTGTAATTGAGCTTACCTCAAACATTTTTGAGAAATCGTGAAGCGAATCAATCATCTCATAGTGTGTGGTGATAATAAAATCTTTACCAATAATAAAATCAACTTCTTGTATTTTACTGTCGCCCTTGTGGTTATGTTGGAATGCAGGGAAGTGTAGAATCAGGTATATGTAATTATCATGCTTGTCTACCTTAGGGCGTAGAGTAGGGGAAAGAAGTTCGTTTGCTGCAAGTGGGTGGATATTGAACTCCTTCATTATCTCACGCACCTCGTCAGATGTGGGTGATTCCAAATCAATCCAAGTAACTTTTTTGTGTGTATGTCTTGTTAGCATTTTTTTAATTATATCGTGAGAAAGAGTATAAAACAAACGAATTTTAGAAAGTTGGACTATAAAAATTCCAGATATTGACAATACAATCAAAACATGTTAATATGACATCGTGCCTGATGCACAATGTTCTTCCCGGCAAAAGGGGATCTACCAATTTTACAGGTTTGAATTTGAATTAAGGTTTAGATAAACTCACCGAGTGGCTTATACAGCGCTCGGTGTTTTTTTGTTTTTATACTAGAGGCTTTTCATGATATAATCCCATCATGTTTTCATACAAACGAACAATTCTATCTGTCTTGATTTTGGTTGCAATTGGTGGGAGTTTTTTCGCGGGTGTGTATGCAGGATATGAAGGACGACCAGAAGTTGAGAAGGTGACAGCTCTCCTTGGAAAGGAAGATATGAAGCCAGCGATGGTTGATTTTGACGCATTTTGGAAAGCGTGGAATGTGATAAACGAGAAGTACGTTTCAAATAATGGTGCTACGGATCAAGAAAAAGTATGGGGTGCAATTGAAGGACTTGCTTCATCTCTTGATGATCCGTATACAGTATTTTTCCCACCAGAGGAACATAAAATGTTTGAGAGTGATATCAAGGGAGAATTCCAAGGGGTTGGAATGGAAATAGGTATTCGCGATAATATACTTACTGTAATAGCACCACTTAAAGATACGCCGGCAGAGCGTGCTGGAATGCGACCTGGGGATATGGTTATAAAAATTGACGATACAATCAGCTCTGATTTAACAATTGATGAAGCGGTGCGACTTATAAGAGGACCAAAAGGAGAAGAGGTGGTACTTACGATCGTTCGCGAAGGTAATGGCGAGCCTATTGAAATTAGAATTGTGCGCGATGTAATAAAAATTCCAACAGCTGCCACAACTTATCATGCAAAAGATGGGTCTGTTGCTGAGGATCCGCAAGCAATATCTGATAGTCCTGTATTTACAATAAGTCTATATAATTTCTCTGCTCAATCTGCAAATATTTTTAGAGAATCTTTACAAGAATTTGTAGATTCTGGTAAAACAAAACTTATACTTGATTTGCGTGGAAACCCAGGGGGATATTTGGAATCTGCTGTAGATATGGCCAGCTGGTTCCTTCCAGAAGGAAAAGTTATTGTTCGTGAAAGTCTTGGGAATGGCGAAGAGGGGCGTATTTACAGAAGCAAAGGATATGATATATTCAATGATAATCTGGAAGTGGTAATCTTGGTAAATAGTGGATCTGCCTCAGCTTCAGAGATTTTGGCTGGAGCGCTTTCTGAGCATGATGTTGCCACAATTGTTGGAATACAAACATTTGGTAAGGGTTCCGTACAAGAATTAGTATCAATTACCAAAGACACATCTTTAAAGGTTACTGTAGCTAGATGGCTCACTCCAAACGGTGTATCAATTTCAAAGGAGGGGATTACGCCTGATGTGGAAGTTAAAATTACCGCAGAAGATTTTGAGGCTGGTAAGGATCCACAAATGGCTAAAGCTATAGAATTATTAACAAATTAAGTAGTCATAAATTATGAAAGTAGTATTATTACAAACAGTGCCGAAGGTTGGCAAACAATATGAAGTAAAGGAAGTGTCTCGCGGTTTTGCACAAAATTTTCTTTTTCCACAAAAATTGGCAGAAATTGCAACAGAAAAAGCAATGAAAGCAATTGAGAAGAAAAAGCAAAATTCAGATGCAGAGGCAAAGATTCACGAAGATTTGCTTATAAAAAATATTGTAGATATGAGTGGTGTAACAATCGTTATGCAAGAAAAAGCTAATGAGAAAGGACACTTATTTGCAGGAGTACATAAAGATGAGATTGTGCCTGAAATCAAAAAACAAACACAATTGGATATTGATCCTGAATCCATTCAGCTTGAAGAACCGATCAAGGAATTAGGAGAGCATGAAATAGAAGTGAGCGCACATGGCAAGAGTGCTAAGTTCACATTGAAGGTTGAAGAAAAAGCTTAAAAAATTAAATATAAAAACACCACCGACTATATCGGTGGTGTTTTTATATTTTCTGTGCGTACACTGAAATGGTACGGCGTTTGTTGGCGCGGCCTTTTCTGTCACGATGACGATGAGATTTTTTTACTCTGTGAATTGTGAAATGCTCTGCTAGCAATTCATCAATTTCTTGCTGAGTAAACACATGTTCAAGCACGCCTATTCTTGGGTGGATGTATGATCCTGGCTCATCAGCAGGAAAGTCGCGCAAGAGCTGTTTTGCGTTCAAATCTTCGTCCAATAGAAAAGTCTTGAAGAAGAGCCATGCTCCAGGTTTTAGTACTCTGTTAATTTCTTCAACTAATTGTTTTCTTCCTGCCTCATTAAGGAAATGAGATGTCATCATATCAAGTACAAGATCTTGCGATTCGTCTTCTGCTGGAATAGGCTCGGTGATGGAGTGTACTTGAAAGGTAAGTGGTAAATTTTTACTTTGTTTTTGTGCTTGTGATATCGCTTCAGATGATATGTCATAACCTAAGCCTTTTGCACCAAATTCCTGTGCAAGGTAAATAAGATTGCGTCCATTTCCACAACCAATATCTAATACACTGATATTTTTATTTAGTGGCTCTATATTTTTTTGCCTTGCTATCCAGCGCACAAACTTTTCCAAGTCTTCACTTGGATTATTTGAAAGAGTTAGATGTTTGCCACTTTTGTATTCGGTTTCCCAAAAAGCTTTATTGCCAGTTTTTTTCTTTTTCCCAAATTGTCTTTTCATGATTTATTTATACCATAAAACAAAAAACTCAGTGACGAGCACTGAGTTTTTTGCTTATTTTACGTTTGCTGTTTTCTTCACAACCGTCTTTCCGTTGAAACTAGTTTTTCTTTTTGTGCCGAACTCAACGATACCATCCTTGAGTGCGTAAAGTGTGTGATCTCTTCCAACGGCAACGTTCTTTCCTGCCATTATTTTAGTGCCACGTTGACGCACAATAATAGAACCGACTCTAGCTTGCTCGCCAGCGTATAGTTTTGTTCCTAAATATTTAGGATTTGAATCTCGTAGGTTTTTTGCCGAACCGCCGGCTTTCTTATGTGCCATGGTTTCTTATCTGTTATATAATAATATAATAAAAATTATGAATGACAGTATAAAAGAAATCCGTCAAAAAATCAAGCGATTTGGACACTTAGTGGAAAGTAAAGACATTTTCATGGTTATGGTGATAATACTAGTCGCTTTTGCATCATTTGGGCTTGGGAGGATGTCTAAGATGGGGGACGGTAGAATACCAGTAAAAATAGAGCATCAAGCGTCTCTGATGCAGGCAAAAAACACCTCAAATTCGGCCCAAAATGGCGAAAATCAGGGACTCTTGCCTGCAAACGATAAAATGTATGTCGCCTCAAAAAATGGCTCAAAATACCATTTTCCGTGGTGCTCTGGGGCAAAAAGAATGAAGGAATCTAATAAGATTTGGTTTGCCACAGCTGGGGAGGCTAGGGCCGCAGGATATGGGCCGGCGGGGAATTGTAAGGGCTTGGATTAGTTAGTTTGTAATCTAAGATTTAAATAAAAAAAGGCGCGGATTGGAGTCCGCGCCATGGTACTTATTACTATCGTAGGTTACGTCTCCAGTCCGTAGTAACTTCCCAAAACAGGTTCTTCAGGTATGTGAATACATTTATGGCTTTCTGTCGACCCCGCGGGCTTTTCTGGAGAAAAGAATCCACGAAGCTCATCATCAGAAAGATGTGCTGCTGATGACGGCATTTTCTTCATTTTCATAATCATGTCACATAACCATGCGCGGTCTTCCAGTGTCATTAGCCTATCCTCTGTTGCAAAGTATGGGTTCATTATATAGAAGGGGTGTGTTTTGTAAAGTTGTGAAATAAGTACGGGATTAGAAATTGTTATTTTTTTGTCTGCTTCAGCATTATAGTAATTTTTGTTTCTTTCGTTTCAAGAATTTTTTCTTGATCTTCTTTTGATAGGGTAGGAATGAGTTTTTCCAGCTCTTTTTCATCTGGAGTTAAAATTTCATTGTATTTATCCATTGGTTCTAAAATTTCTCTTGCTTTGTCCAAATCAAATTTTGAGCGAGGGATTTCTGTTTTTGTAATATAACCATTGTCACCAAAAACACGTCCAAGATTTTGATCTTCCATAAATGAAAGTATTGTCTTGCGTAATTCTGCTAATCGCTTTTTATTTTTTTCTTCCGTTTCTTTAATTTCAAAAAATTCTTGCGTTGCACTCGCTGCTTCTTTTTCTGTTGGCGTTTCTTCTTTACCAACTTTGTATTCGTGTGCAAACATAGGGCAAATCTGCTTGTGTCCGCACCATCCACATAAGGGTCCTGGAGTAGGAGGGAAGTCACCTTTTTCTATATTTTTTTCAATTGCATGGATTATCGTCAAAATGCGCTCTTTTGCCCGCTCTAGTTTATCATCCGAATATGTAGCTGAAATTTTATCGTTGTGTTTGAGGAAATAAAGTGATGTTTTGATTTTCTCAGCTGCAACATGTGGCCATCGTGTTCGAAGAGCTAAGCCGTATAAACCAAGCTGAAGATTGTCTTCAAGTGATTCCTCACTCGGCATTTTTTTGCCTGTTTTATAATCTATGATTTCGTACTCACCAGTTTCTGGGTTGTTGTCCATGCGGTCTATAAAACCAACTAATGTGTGTTTACCATCCTTACTTTCTTTGTCCTCAAGTTCAAGAATAAAACGTCCTTCAAGCTCTACCGGATTAAAATTCCACGGTGCGTTTTTTTTGTAAAAATTCTTGAGTATTGTAAGACCTTCATCAAAATACATTTTTTGCTCTGCGTCTTTCTTGCTCTCGTCGCGCCACATAATTTTTTCAGACGCGGACGCCCATTTGCTCGTATAAAAATCAATTACTTCATCGAGAGTAGGGTAGAGAGGGTCGCGTTCAAACATATATTTTAGAGCGCTGTGTACTACCGTGCCAAAAACCTGCTCCACACGTTTTGGAGATTTTAGTTTATCAATTTGCTCAAACTTATATCTGAGCGGACACGATTCAAATGAATTCAGAGCTGAATAGGATGTATGCATGGTCTTAAGTATAAGATATTGAGCATAAAGTACAAAGCCTATTCAAAAAAAAGGCCAACGCATGTGCGTTGGCCTATGTTTGTAATTTATGGACACCTTATTCTGCCGGCCATAAAATTCTATCTTTTATACCTATTCTGTCGACTGCGCTTCTGGGTAGATAATATTCTGAACCAGATATTGAAAAAATAAATATCTCAGTTCCGCATTCGTATTCAAAAAGGCTAATATCTCCTTTTTTGACATTTACAACCCCGTAAACTGGTTTAGGGAAAGGAATTTTCCATTTCTTTATACCTTCTTCTGTAAGATATAGAGAAAACCTCGCTTCTTTTAGTTTAAACAATCGTTCACGTACTGGAGCATTCATCGGAGACCTCCTCCTTGGATTTTAATTTTAGCTGTATTACACATTAAATCATTTTGCTTGATTTGTCAAGTTCTATATATTGGCATATAATTGGTGATATGAATGAACGGAAGACATATGCAAAGAGGGTATTGAGCGCACTCAAGAAAGCAGTACCTGATGCAGAAATGGCGCTTAACTACTCAAATAATTGGGAGCTTTTGGTTGCTGTGGTTTTATCTGCGCAGTGTACTGATAAGCAGGTGAATGTGGTAACGGAAAAACTTTTTAAAAAATATAAGACACTCAACGATTATTTGAATGCGACACAAGAAGAATTTGAGCAAGATATTTATTCCACTGGTTTTTATAGAAATAAAGCAAAAAATATTTTAGCGAGCGCAAAAATTATAAAAGAGCAGTTCGGTGGAGAGATTCCAAAAACTATGCAAGAGATGCTCATATTGCACGGTGTGTCACGAAAGACTGCTAATGTTGTGCTCGGTAATGCGTATGGAGTCGTGGAAGGTATTGCGGTAGATACACATGTGATACGTCTTGCACAAAGGCTTGGTCTCACAAAAGAAAAAACTCCTGAAAAAATTGAACGCGATTTAATGGAAATTCTTCCAAAGAAAGAATGGTTTAAATTTACCTACTATATGATTGAATACGGGCGCAGATACTGCTCTGCAAAGAAGCATGATCATGACAAATGTCCTCTAAAAAGCTTTGATATTTAATTTATTTTCACAAATCTCAAAATGCTTGAATAATAATTTAGAAATGCTATAGTGTGCGTGTTGAGATTTGTGAGTTTTATTTCATGAATTTTGATGCTTTATGGATGGTAAAAAGACCCTTATATAAAGCCATATATTGATATTAGCTATTGACAAACACTTGCCAATATGCTAGTATATAAACACTTCCGGTTCGGCCGGATTTTTTTAATGTAGTAATTTGCTGAGTATATTTATTCGAAAATTAGATTATAAACCGCTCACAGATTACTACACCACCTGCGTAAGCAGGCAAAATCATGTTTACATTTACAATTGGAATTTTATTTTTTCTAACTAACATAGAGCAGGGAAGCGCAGATTCCTTTATTCTTATACCAAAAGAATCAAAAGGTGTTATCGTAGACAAAAAGGCTCTTGATCCAAATTGGATACACGTATCCACTGAGGATAAGGTACGTAATTATTTTGAAGACACACCAGTTTTAGCAGAAATTGCATGGTGTGAATCAAAGTTTAAACATTACGATAAAAATGGAAAGGCTATTAGGGGAGAGGTAACATCTGAAGATATCGGTGTTATGCAGATCAATGAATATTTCCACGGTAAGACAGTTGGTATCCTTGATATCAATATTCATACTTTAGAAGGAAATCTGGAATATGCACAATGGTTGTATGATCGAGAAGGTACAACTCCTTGGAACTCATCTAAACATTGTTGGGGTGATTACAAAGCAATTGCCATGAAATAAAATAAAACAAAACAGCGCATAATGCGCTGTTTTGTTTTATTTAAGATAAAAAGGTAGTAACCTACGTCTTTATGAGGGAAGAGGCCTTATGTGGCTTATGTATTAATTATATAAGTGTCGCACAATATAGTTTTTGCGTCCCATACCTTTATTTAAACATGGCAGGAATTCTCCCCTGCTATATTATTTTAATTTTTACGCAACAGGTTCTGGGGCGTTTAATTCTAGATCGGTTGGTTCACCCTCCTTTATGCGGTCCATGTTATCTATAAACGATTCCCAAATTAAATCTATAAAAATATCGTTCCATAAATAAAGAGCCGGTCGCTGTAAATAATTATCCCAAATATTTACAATAAAGTTCCATACATATGATAGATTTTTTTGTACTGGCTCAGACTCCATAATTGAACGCAAATCAAAGCCAAAGTAACCTAGTATGATAACTGCGATTATTATTATGATGATTGTTTTTATAAGACCTCCTTGTGTGTTTGTGATCATATATTAATCATAACAGAAGAAATTAGACCGAACAAGAAATTGTTCGGTCTAAGGTGTTTTTTTGGGAGCTTCGAAATTGATCAGAGATAGATGGTGAAATGCATCACCGCCACATAAACATTCTTCATGACCTCTGATACGTCCCCATATTCTTCCTAATTTATCAAAACCAACACACTCTATAATTTCCATGTGCCAATAGCCACCACTTGTCGATGTGAACAGGTCACCCTTCTCTATATCAGTCCCGTCTACTTCAGCTGATGCTATTATGACGTGGTGGCCAGTTCGCGTTTTTACAATATTGATTTTTTTGGACATTTGCCTGTACCTCCATTGCTATGTCGTATCCTAACTAAATACTATCAATGCCTCTAAAGATAATCAAGCGGATTCATATAAGCATTATATGATGCAACAGGAATACGCGCATTTGCACAGTTGGTTATTTTTTTGATGTCACCTAGGCGAACAATTTGAACTCCTTGGCTAGCATATACGGTAAAGTGTAAATGTGGACCCGTTGAGTAGCCAGTATTGCCGCTATAGCCAATTACATCGCCTGTAACCACTGTTTGCCCGGCAGATGCTTTTGTAAGAGATAGATGGGCGTACATAGTACTAAGACCATTATTATGCTTTACGAGCACCCATTTACCATATGAATAGCAGCCAGGATATTGATCTGTGTCCCCTGTTTCGACCACAGTCCCAGACAAGGCTGCTTTTATTGGCGTACCAACAGAAGCACGGAAATCAATCCCGTTGTGTCCGCTGCCGCTATATGCGCCTGATTTTGCAAATTTAGTGTTACCAAAATATTGTGTGACATATATGGAATCAAGTGGCCATCGCAGTATCCCCTTTCCTACCGGTGGCAATAAGTTTGGATCAATCGCGATGCGAAGCTCAGACTCCAATGCATTCAACTCTTGTTCAAATTGTTCACGCAGTCTCTTTTTTTCCGCTAAGATTTTTTCGTATTCCGCTTCCTGGTTTTTTGTTTCTTTGAGCAAAGTATTTTTTTTGTAGCGTTCATTATCTGCAATAGATTTTTGATCAGATAGTTTTGATTTGTATGACACTAAATTACTGCGCTCGTCTTCAATTTCTGTTTTTTTGTTTTCAAGTGTTTCTTTCAAACTTTCAAGCTCTTTCACGCTGTCACTCATGCCTTTTTGGAAACGCTGATATCCTTCTACATCATCCCAGAAGTTGGAAATATTTCTGCTCGATAGCGCTAACTCAGCAAGTGACAATTCTTCTATTTCATTTATGTTTCTGATTGTATCTTTTATAACATCCACATTCTCTCCTATGTCACGTTTTTTATTACCAATTTCCAATTCTAGTTTTTCAATACTTAAGGACGATGCATATATTTCATTTTGAGTTACTTTGATATTTGTTGACAGTTTTCTACGAGTTATGTCTATAGTCTTTACTTCTTTGTTCAAACTTTCTTTCTCTTTTGATGTTTCGTTTAGTTGTGTTTGATACTCATTTATTTCTTGTTCCAATTTTTCAATTTCTACTTCCCTGCCTGAAATTTTATTTTTCAAATCATCAATAAGGCCCGCATGCGTAGGAGCAACGGACATTGTAAGTAATACAAATGTTGAAATTAAAATCAGATAAATTTTTTGCATGAAAATGTTGTTTTACAATAGTATTTTATCAATATTTAGCTTTAATTACAAAAAAATAAAAAACCCGCTACTGTTTTTATGTGGCGGGATTTTTATTGTTAAATAAATTTTAAGAAACTGATTCAAGACGTTTGACAGCTTCTTCTTTTCCTAAAATGTAAGCGAGTGTGAATGGGTCTGGAGATTTGTCGCGTCCTGAAAGTGCCATACGCATAGGCCAGAGAACGTTACCTCTCCCCTCTTTTTCAGCATAATCCCAAATTGTTTCCTTGATTGTATCTGGGCTTGTGAAGTCTGCATCTTCCAGCAGCTCCGCAACTTTCTTTAGATGTGTTTTTGCTTGTTCAAGCGAATCAGTTTTCCAAACAAGTTTTTCAGGATTTATTTCCTGTGCATTAGTGTAATAATCAAACTCACCCTCCCTTTTCATTTCTTCTATGTCACTCCATTTTGAAATTCGCTCCATTATAATTGGAGTTATTTTTTTGAGTATATCACTCGGAATTTCTGGCAAATATTTTTTTATGGTTTGTTCTGTGATGTCTTCGGGGGTATTTGCGAGGTATTGTTTGTTTGTCCAATTAAGCTTATCTTGATTGAATACAGCACCTCCTTTTTGTACTTTTTCTAGAGTAAATTCTTCAATTAATTCTTCCATAGAAAAGAATTCCCTATCATCTCCAGGGTTCCATCCAATCATTGCGAGAAAGTTTACCAGCGCCTCTGGCAGGTATCCTTGATTGATATATTCGCTCACCGAAACAGCGCCGTGGCGTTTTGAGAGCTTGCTCTTATCAGTAGCTAGAATGAGTGGAATATGGGCATATTTAGGCTCTGGAGCGCCTATTGCGCGTTGTATAAGGATTTGTCTAGGGGTATTAGAAATACCATCCTCTCCGCGGATTACATGTGTGACCCCCATTTCAAAATCGTCCACAACTACAGCAAGGTGGTATAGTGGTGAGTCCATATCTTTTGCAATTACAAAATCTTTAAGCTCGGTCGTATCAAACTCAATGTCACCACGGATTAGATCATTGAACTTTACTTTTTCATTTGGATTTTTGAAACGAATTACTTTTCCAGTACCATCAGCATTTTCTTCTGCTTCGTATGCTGATCCGTCACCAATCATTTTTTCTAAATATTTTTTATATACATCTCCCCTCTCAGACTGACGCACAATTTTGTTTTCATTATCCCAGTCTATACCAAGTGATTTTAATCCATTCAAAATGTCTTCCTCAAACTCTTTTGTGCTGCGCTCTTTGTCTGTGTCTTCAATTCGCAAAAGAAATTCACCGCCATGTTTGCGTGCGTAAAGAAAATTGAACAGTGCTGTTCGCGCAGATCCAATATGCAAAAACCCCGTCGGAGACGGTGCAAAACGAGTTATTATTTTTTCTTGACTTTGTGACATATATGTTTTAATCTGAACGTCAGATGTTTCTTTGGCTATAAGCCAATAATCGTAATTGTATCAGAGAACGAAGGAGAAATAAAATGGTAGAAGAACAGAAAGACAGCGGTGTGTTTTTGGTTGATGAGTTTAATCACTTTACACCTCACAGTGTCTGTATTGACCCAAACCCAACTAGGTTGACGACAGAAATGCTTGGGCGGTTTGCTGTTACTGGTGGAGACTGGTCCGAAAAAAGGATGCACAGAAATGTTTTAAGCGCATTGTTGTGTCTTGATAAATTTCGTATAGAAATTTCTCTTTCTGTGGATTTGGAGCATAAAAAATTAACCCCAAGTGTTGTTTGGGGGACAATTAGTTTTGGCGGGGTCGAAATTCTGCGATTCTGTAAAGATGGTTTATATATGTTATCCCAGTGGCCACAGATGATTGGTGTGTACGATCTTGATCCCACACAAATGAGTGTTGATGATTGGCGAGATTTCTTTGCTCAGGGACTACAAAAGGAAATTGATAAACGTGCAGCGGTAGCAAGTAAAACAAAAAAGCAGTCAATTGATTTGCTAGACACATTGTTTGGTGCACAGACAGCATTAAAACCAGGCCTTGAGGAAGAGGAGACCTAGGCACACAGAGTAATACCAGCAAGACACAGGATTGTGTCTTGCTGGTATTTTGTTTAATCTCAATTTTCTACTTCTCGTGTTTTAGTGCGAGGTTAAGGATTTCGCGGGCTATTTTTTCTCCGGCATCTGGGCGGGCAAATTCTTTTGCAGCTTGCTTCATTTCTTCTCTTGTATTTTCGTCGTCCATAAGTCTATCAATTGATGACATGAGCACATGTGGACTAAGATTTTTTTCTTCCACAACTAAACACGCTCCGCTTCTGGCATAAGTAAATGCGTTGCTGCGTTGATCGTGACTTATCTCCTCTGGGATTGGAATAATAATACTTGGTAAGCCCCAAGTAGCGATTTCAAATATAGAGGATCCGGCACGCGATATTACAACATCAGAAATACCAGCAGACATCTTCATTGCAAGGTCGTTTAGATATTCAAAAGGTTTGTATCTATTTTTGTTTGGTGAGTCTTGCAGTATCACTGAAGCTGTACCAGAAATTTCTTTAAAGTGTTCTTTTCCTGTTTGGTGTATAACTTGATATTTTTTTACTAGCTCAGGCAATACGCCAAGTATTGCCTCATTTATTCTTTGTGCACCTTGTGATCCGCCGAGTATTAAGATAACAGGAGTTTGTTTTTCTAATTTCAAAAACTCATGAGCACCACTTGTTTGTGGGATTGAAATATTTTTACGTATTGGATTTCCTGTGAGCGCGACACGATCTTCTGGGAAATATTGTGCTGCATCCGGATATGAAACCGCAATTCGTTTTGCAAACTTCCCTGCCCACTTATTTACTTTTCCGGGCTTTGAATCAGATTCATGTATGATTACTGGAATTCCTAAAAAGCGAGCAGCGAAAAGTGTCGGAAAGCTACCGTAACCCCCTTTGCCGAATACTACGTCAGGGAAGATTCTATACAATTGCCACGTTGCTTTAATGATTCCTGTTGCTGTTTTAAAAATATCAAAGAAGTTTTTGATTGAGAAATGTTTACGAACTTTACCAGCTGGAGCTTGTTTGAATTCTATACCGTGCTCAAAAAGCTCTTTTTTATCATATGGATTAGGTGCAACAAAATACATTTGTGTTTCCAACAAATGTTCTTTTGATGCCAGTTCATTTATTTCTTCAGCTATTGCGATAATTGGATAAAAGTGTCCACCTGTACCGCCACCTGTAAATAGAATTTTCATCCCGTTAGAGATAGGAAAGATAATTTCCGTATCTGATTATGTGTTGTTAAAAAATTGACCAAAATCTCGCCATGTTCCATTTTGCCACAAAAGACAGCTTGGATCTCTAACGGGATTCATAAATTAAAAGTTTGTTTTATGTCTTGAAATATTTAGTACAATTCCTATCATTGCGAGTGTGATCAGCATTGCCGTACCGCCGTGACTAATAAATATTAGCGGTAATCCCGTGAGTGGAAATACCCCCAAAATTGAAGCTATGTTGGTAAATGATTGTACTACGATCATTATAACAATCCCGGAAGCAAGAAGTCCACTAAAGCTGTCTGGAGCAGATTTGGCGATATGCAGACCGCGTAAGAGGAATAATAAGAAAAGGACGATTATCACACTACTTCCCATGAAGCCGAATTCTTCGCTAGCTACTGCAAATACGGAATCCCCTATTGGCTCAGGTAAGAAATTGAATTTTTGTACTGATTGCCCAAACCCTTTTCCAAACATTTCTCCAGATCCTATCGCAATTAGCGACTGCTGTATTTGCCACCCTGCTCCTTGCGGGTCACGGCCAGGGTCAACAAATGTTAACATTCTGTCCATTACATATGGCCTGCTAAATGCGAGTGCCGTAAGCATTAAAATACCAACTAAAATTAAAGAAAAAAGATGCTTCCATTTACCGCCAGCTATTAGAAAAATAGCACAAGAGGTTGCAGCAATTACAAGAAATGTCCCGGTGTCTGGTTGTGACAAAAGAAGAAATCCATTAATCATTAACACAACACACAGTGGCATAAATCCCCACTTAATTGTGTGCACCCTGTTTCGTATTGATGCATACCACGCAGACAAATATAGTATCGTACCAAACTTTAAAAATTCTGCTGGCTGAAAAGAGAATGGTCCAATAGATATCCAACGCTTTGCTCCACCATGTTCAAATCCAAAAAGAGGAATTAGTGTAAGAACAGTAAGTACGATTGATAATACAAAAATATGTAAAGCATATTTTTTCCAGTTCCTATAATATATTTTTGAAAAAAAAGTCATCGCACCGAGCCCCAGCACGATGCCAAAAAAAACTTGATTAAAAACAATTGCAGAGAAGCCAGCGCCTTCACGTGCGTGTAAGCCAAGAGAGGCTGATATAAATATAAAAAAACCGCTACACAGTAGAACCAGAACGATTATGAGAAATGTTTTGTCTATGGGATTATATGTATTCATTTTTAAGATTAGAAGCCCAACTTATCCAACAAGGGCTATTATTACTCCCATGGTTGCGAATATTGCTGTGATAATCCAGTACCGCATCGTCACCTTATATCCTGGCCAACCAATGGCTTCAAAGTGATGATGTATTGGAGCAACTTGAAATACTTTCTTACCGCTACGGAATTTCTTTGAACCTACTTGGATTATGTTTGAGACTACTGTTGCGAAGAGAGGAAATGCAATTATCGGCAAAAGCAAAACATGTCCGGTAAGAAATGCCACCACTGCGAGCGTCACCGTGAGCGCCATACTTCCAGTTTCTGCCATATAGAATCGCGCAGGCGGTATGTTGAACCACAAGAAAGCAAGTAATCCTCCAGCTATTGCGAATGAAAATGCAGCAAGGTCAATTTGATTTTGAAAGAATGCAATTATTCCATATGCAGAATATATAAGAGAAAATACTCCACCAGCGAGGCCGTCTATGCCATCAATTACTCCGCTAGAGTAAAGAGCCAGCATTACAGCAATAAAGAATGGTATAAACCAAATGCCTATAAAAATTTCTCCAACAAAAGGTACGAGCACTGATGCAACACCAAGTTTTACAAAGAACCACCATGCGCCAATCCCTCCCATCACAAAGACTATTCCCAGACGTTTTTTAAGTGATAATCCACCAGCAATATAATCTGCTTTTCCAGACACTTCTAGCCAATCATCTATGAGTCCAACCAATGCCCCGATTGTAAATGTGAAGAGCGGTAGCCATGTTTGGTTACGGCTTAGAAAATCTAGCTTTGTGCTCAATTCTGTTGGCGCTACTTCTGAAATTATCCATATAACAAACATTGCTATAAAAACACTTGCCCAGATAATCACGCCACCCATTTTGGGTGTACCGATTTCTTTTCCTGCGTGGAGCTTGCTAAATATAGGCGTGCCACCACCAGCCATACCAACAGATTTCACAGTCTTCTTCCACATTTTGTATTTGTATAAATAATGGGTAAGAATTGGCGTGATCGCAATACCTATAAAGAAAGTAAGTGCGAATGGTGCGAGTATTTTTATGAGGTTTATTATTTCCATTGAGTATAAGTATATAATATTTAGACTTTTCTATCAAAAAAGCGGGCCAATTGGCCCGCTTTGTTTTATGATACTATCTAGCCACTGTATGCAAACTTGCCCAGAGGAGCTTTTTAGAATCTTCAAATCTTCCATCTACACTTGATCCTAATACTGAAATTGCAATTGGCTTCATGGGACCAGCCTCGTATACGATTACCAGATTACCTCCGGCAAGATCCGTGAAGCCTGTTTTCGATGCTACGATTCCAGGAAATGTTTCAACATTTTTGTTTGTATTTCTTGCGTCGTATGTTGCGTGTGAGGAGTACGTATGAACATCCGGGCGCGTGGTGGCTTCAAGCAAGTGTGGGTAATTCGCAACCACATGCCCAAGCAGTACCGCCATATCTTTCGCTGATCCGTATGCACCAGCTATTCCCGTGCTTTCGTCTAAGCCGCTTTCATTCAAGAAAAATGTTTGTGTCATGCCGAGCGCACGGGCTTTATCATTCATTTTCTGTATAAAATATTCTTGTGGATTTTCTGCATCATTATCATCGGCAGATCTTGAAGCGAAGTTTGCTACAGACGCGGCCGCTCGCGCACCATCGTTTGATGATGAGACGAGTGTAAAATCAAGCATATCTTTTAGTCGCCACAACTCCCCTACCAAAAAACCACTATCACCCTCTGGCTCAAGTGTGTCATGCGCGATTCTTATTTTTAGCCCACTGTTTGGTGCGAGTTCTGTAGCAATCAGAGCAGTCATTACTTTTGTAACAGACGCGAGTGGAAATTGTTGGTTTTCATTTTTTGTATATAATACTTCTCCAGAATTTAAATCAAGCACATATGCAGCCTTTGCCTCAATAGAAATATTTTCAAATGGATTTTGTGTTTCAGTAGCCGCCTGTCTTTTTGGAAGTTCGTCATGTGTCAAAACACGCCAAAAGTGTGGCGTGGTAAAGGCGATTGTTGCCACCAATACAAGCGATAGGATTGTTCTCTGATTAGACATAAATTGATTATTTACAGGCCTTAAGCCACTTCCTCTTCTTCCTCTTTTTGTTCTTCAAAACTCTCTATTTCCACTTTCACATTTTCATAATCTGGCAGCTCTGTAATATCTGTTATACCAAGATGAGCGAAAAGTTCAAATGTTGGTTTGTATAGAAAGCTTCTTTGGTCTTCAGGGTTGCTCGTGCGTTCAACAAGTCCGCGCACCATCAAGTTGCGTAGAATGAAGCCTGAGTTTACACCACGAATGTAGTCTACCCTACTTTTTGCAATTGGTCCGAGATATAAAACTATAGCAAGTGTTTCCAGACCTGCTTTACCCAAGTCTTTGTTCAGCTCTTCTTTTACGAGCGCTTCAATAATGTCTCCAAATTCAGGAGCAGTACCAATCATAACCACATCGTCTTTTTTAATTAATCTTATTCCCCTGTCGCTTAGGCTTTCTTTCAATTCAGAAACAGCATTAAGAGCATCTTCTTCTTGCACGCTCAACATAGCAGCCAAATTTTTTATTTTTGTTGGCCCGTTTTGGTAAAAAAGTATTGCTTCTATTTTTTTTGATAATTCATTCATCCCGTTAGAGATAGGAAATAAAATTTCCGTATCTGATTATGTATTGTTAAACATTGATCAAAATCTCATTATATTCCATTTTGCCATAAAAGACAGTTTGGACCTGCCCGCCACTGCCTAATTCGTCCCAAATGTCAGTCAGGCGATGGCAGGCGGGTATCTAACGGGATTCATGTTGTTTTTTATTCGTATTTTGGTGTGCCCACCTCTTTAGATTCTATATCTATGTCTCCAAATTTCATATCTTGCTTCACATCAATAACATTCTGCTTCACAAGCTCAAGCATTGCAAGGAAACTCACGACCACATCTACACGTTCTTTTTTTCCCATTCCGGAAAATTCAGTAAAGCTCATTTTAAAACTATTTTTAATTCGCTCGGCGAGATTGTCCATTCTCTCTTCCAGACTAATAACTTTCTGCACAACAGCTTGAGGAATAATATCTTTTTTTGGCAACTTCTTTAAAACATCTTTTATTGATGCGAATATGTTTTCTGTATTTGTGTATTTATCAGGTGAAAACACCATCTCTGTATTTTTGCGAATTGTTTTTTCAAACATCATATTCTTACCGAAACTTTTTTCAATACCCTCCCCGAGTTCGCGCATGCGTTTATATATTTTCAATCTTGTTTCCAAATCCTCCACACTCTCCTTTTCTTCTTCAGTGAGCGATAAAGTCGGTAAAAGAGATTTTGATTTTATAAGAACAAGGGTTGATGCTACGAGCACAAAATCAGCTGTATTTTTCACAGAAAAATCCTCAAGCCTTTTCGTGTATTCAATATACTCATCTGCAACAGCGGCCAAAGATATGTCGTTTATAAAAAATTTCCTCTTCTCTATCAAAGAAAGAAGTAGGTCTAAAGGCCCCTCAAACACGTCTGTTTTTATTTCAAATGCACTGCTCATTTGCATACAATATACCTTAAATTGGCAATAAAATAAACGGCTCAACGTAAGTTGAGCCGGTCAATGTGTGTTCACTTGGATTCAAATTTCTCTTGATCCGCAAAATAGACAAAAATGCTGTGCGTCATGTGTAATCACACTTGTTTCGTGCTGACAGCCTTTCTGTAGATACTCCAGCATTTTATGTATTTGAGGAGGGATTTCTGGCTTTTTGTGCTTTTCATCTACAAGCATCACTAGTAGTATTCTTCCGCGTAATTCAACTAATTCGTGTGGCTCCAATCGGCACATAGATACCTCCTGTGCATGTACAAAATCTATATATTAAAACTACCAGTAAATGGTAAAAGTTACAAATAAAAATTGATGCTGTCAATTAGATTTTCTCAGCGTTTTTTACGTCAAAGTCCCCTACTTTTGTGCGACGCAGCTCTTTGATTGTAGCCGGTACGCCGAGCCGACGGCCGATTTCTTCAGCAATAGAACGGATGTATGTTCCAGATGAAACATCTAATCTTATTTGCAAAACCACCTTATTGTCCACTTGTTTGGTGTCCAGTAGGTCAATACTTTTTATTTCCATTTTTTTAATTGGTGCTTCCACATCTTCTCCACGGCGAGCTTTTTTATACAGTGCCTCCCCTCCTCTTTTGATTGCTGAATAAATTGGTACAGGTAATTCGAGCACACCAACCAAACCATTTAGAGTTTCACCAAGCTTGGTAGAGATTGAATTTATATCAACCGACTCCTCTTCAAGAATTTCACCTTCCATATCTCCCATATTAGTTTTTATGCCAAGCAACACCTCTGCCTCGTATTCTTTATCTAATCCAATTAAATCTTTTAGTTGTTTTGTCCCTTTTTCTATACCAATGATTAAAAGCCCGCTTGCGAGCGGATCTAAAGTGCCTGCGTGGCCCATCTTGCGTACGTTAAGTTTTTTACGAAGCCTGCGGATTACATCAAAAGAAGTAATACCTTTAGGCTTGTCTATTAGAATTAAGTTTTCTGAATCCATATTTCTAGTGTGCCATGTCGTGTTGTTCATTTATCAGTGTAACAAATAATGTTGCCACTGCAGCAAATATGAAAATAAATTTTATGCTAAAGAAAAATGAAATTATAAATGCAATACCAATCATTAATATCCTCCCAATATTTAGTGACATTTCTCGTAATACAGTATATTCGTCCACATAATGTCCATTATCTGCAGCTTGGTCATATTGTGTTGTATCAACAGATGTGCGATGTATTACTCTACCTACATTGTGGTATGTGTCTGCGATAAAAACCTGGAATGCTGTTTCTATGAAAAGTTTAACAATCCATCCTGTGGTGTTAAATATTGATCCAATAACTACCATACGTTTTTGATTCCAGGTATCAAGTAAATTTCCAATGAAAGTTCGTATTATTATAATTGCAAAAATTGTTAATGAGGATACGATACCTACTGTGAGATATTTTTCATCAAATAGCATGAATATAAAAATAGGCCATATTATTGCTGATACAATACTTTGAAACCCATCAGCAGTGAATGCTATAAACATACCCCTGTTTTCTTTGTGAAAAAGTTTTTTGAAAGTTTCCAAGTACCCCCAACTATAATGTTCTCGTGTACTTTCTATAAAAAAAGCTGGAATTATACTGAATAAAAACAAAAAGGCTGAAACAAGGAAAGCTCCACTGAAAGTGAAATATGCAATCAGTGCGCCACCGACAAATGGCATTATTGTACCTATTATTTGAGCAATATTACGAAGAAGAGAGATTTGTCGACCACGAATGTCTTCGTCGGTAAATTTTGCAAAGTCTACATGATATGGAAGCCAGTATAATAATTTATATATAATAATTGCTAATGTGAATATGACAAGAATAAGATAAGGGTTATAATCCCAAAAATATAGAGAAAAAATTGATATTAGAGCGAAAGGTACCGCAATTATCATCATTTTTTTTAGGCTAAAGCTGTTTAATATTCTTGATGCAATTGGATATAAAAAAAGGACCAAACCAAAATTTATTGCATAGATGATGAGAACTGCTGTGAAAGAATTATCAAATTTTGTAAAAAAGAATATTGGTAGGAACAATCCAATTACTCCAAACGCAGCCTGTAGTAAAACGCGCCCAGTGTATAGCCAGGCAAGATTTTTTGATATTTTTAAATTTTTGTAATCAAACAATTTCATCCCGTTAGAGATAGGAAATGTAATTTCCGTATCTTATTAATGGTAAATTGATTATGTATAAATATTTTATCAGTTTCCCGCTTGCCACAAAAGACAGTTTGGACCTGCCCGCCACTGCCTAATTCGTCCCAAATGTCAGTCAGGCGATGGCAGGCGGGTATCTAACGGGATTCATTTTTATGCGCAAATAGTATTTTTATATCCTGGAAAATAATTTTGTATTTCTTTTAAATTAAACTCACTTAAGATTTGCTCCGCCGCTTCCCTCTCAAGCAGAAACTCAAATGATTTTTCTATTAATTCTTCCGGTGTTATTTTACCATTTGATAGTTTAGCATAATAATCTTTATCTAGTACGACGGTATGCTTTGTTTTGTCGGAAATCTTTACTTCAAAAGTGAAATGTTCTTCATTCTCATCAATTTTTTGTATTTGCAGATTGTGAGTCATGGCTTTTAAATGATACTAAATATCTTTAGTATGAAAAATACATACAATACCAAAAACATCATTCCTTCCCAGTGATATATTCGACGTGATATTCCAACTATAATAAACAGGAATGTTGCAAGGGCCATAATCGGTACACCAATTGAAAGCGTACTATGGTCTACTGAGAGTGATCCAAATAATCCAGGGAGCCCAACCACAAAGAGGGCGTTGAAGGAGTTTGAACCTAAGATATTACCAACCGCCACTTCAGATTTGCCTTGTAAGACAGCACGGCCGGATACAGCCAGCTCTGGTAATGATGTACCAATAGCAATTGCTGAAATTGAAATTAGTCCTGGAGCGATGTCTAAAAGTGTTGAAAGTTCTATTACAGATTCAATAAGATATTTTGCGCCCAATAATACCGCACAGAGACCGGCCACAAAAAGTATCTGGTCTTTAAAATGAGCAACTCTGCGTAATACATATATAAGGCCCCAGTATTCCCTCTCTGCAAATTTCTGTAGCTCTTTACTTTTTTCTGCAACAACAGTACTGGCCTTCTTTTCACCACCCGCAAGAGAATATACAAAATAGATTAGATATGTGATAAACAAGAGAATAGATTCAATTTGTAGCACTTGCCCGTCGTATACAATTCCCAAAAATAGTACTGTTGAAATTGCAAACAGCGGTAACTCCAAATCAATAAGACTGCGAGTAACTTCCAAGCGCCTTCCCATGATTGCGATAATACCCAAGATGAGTAGTATGTTTGCAATGTTGGAACCGGTAGCGTTTGCGACAACGACTTCCGGTACTCCTTGAATTATCGCGGCGAATGCGGATACTAATTCTGGTAGTGATGTACCAATACCAACAATAAGCGCACCAATCACGAATGGCGAGAAACCGAGTCGAATTCCCAGGCGCTCGGCGCCGTGCAAAAACCAGTGAGAACCTTTCACTAAAGCAGCGAGAGATACCACGAAAATGAGTATCCATGTAAATATTTCCATACCTGTATTGTAGCAATTTATTATGAGATTTTGTAGGTTTTGTGCAAAAATTGGTTAATTAAATAATCTACAAGATTAACTCATTATGGTAATATAATGATGTCATGAGAAAAATTATTCTAGATATTGAAACACAAAACTCTTTTCAGGAGGTGGGCTCAAGCAGCGCTGTTGATTTGGATATTTCCCTGCTCGTTATTTATGATTATGAAGATGGAAAATATAAAACATTTATGGAAAAAGATTTTCCTGAGCTTTGGAAAATTCTTGAGCAGACCGACCTGATTATTGGTTACAACTCAGATCACTTTGATATTCCACTCTTAAATAAATATTACTCGGGAGACCTTTCTCAAATTAAGAGCCTGGATTTGCTCGTACCAATCCGTGAATCGCTTGGGCGGCGTGTGAGGCTTGATTCAGTGGCTGCTGGGACCCTCGGGAAAAACAAAAGTGGTAATGGGCTTGAGGCGATTGAGTGGTGGAAGAATGGCGAAATAGATAAAATTAAAAAATATTGTGAGCAAGATGTGCGTGTGACAAAAGAGGTGTATGAATATGCAACGGAGCATAAAAAATTAAAATATAAAGAGATAGGACAAATTATTGAGTTTGATATAGATACTAATGGATGGGATGAAGGTAGTGGTGGTGGGATGAATTATACATTGCCATTTTAAATATATAGACGTGAAAAATGCCAGAGCAAGCTCCGACATTCTTCAGTGTAGTCACCTCCCGGAGGAGATAACTACCCTTTTATTATATTCAATATTGAAATCTGGTCAATACTTTTTGTAGATAATTGTGGATAACTCCCAGTGCCTATTCTTTGTAATCTGACTATTCCACCAGACGTGAAAAATGCCAGAGCAAGCTCCGACATTCTTCAGTGTAATTATTTTCCCGGAGGAAAACAATTACTCTCCTAATATATCAATTTCTGAGATTCGCGCAAGTCCTATTTTCAATAGAGTATAAATATTGTTATTTGTCAAATTCAGGTAAAAATAGCCTTGCGATGCGTAACTCTTCAAATGAGTATTTTTCTTTGAGTGCTTTGTATACTGGTGAGAGTTTTGTGTCTCCAGATTTTAGAAAAGCCTTGTGCATTTCCATGAGCGCTTTTTGTTTTGGTTTAAATGTACTTAAATCAAGCTTTGGATCTTTCTCTTTTAGTTTTTCAAGATGCCCAAGGATGGTGTTTTCAACCACCCCTCTCTTCTTTGCTAGTTGTTTTAAATTTAATCCCTTTTCTATCAGAAGTCTTGTCTTTTCATATGTAGAGATTTTCTCTTCAACCTTGTCTACTTTTTTATTCTTATTTTTCTCGATTTCTTTTTTATTTATAGTACCCCCACATTTAAGCACAAAATCGTTGTGCATTTTTTCCATATCTCCATCAGAAAAACGACCTATTACCTTACTCCACTTTTCAGATTCTTTTAGAAGGTGTTCATTGATTTGAGCCACTCTTGGGTGCACTGCGAAAGCCATTTCGTTTATACCAGAAAGAAGAAGACCTCCGAGCGTGCGTAGACGCGAGAGAGCCACGTATCCTTGTCCTGGCACGAAAGATTTAGACAAATCAATTTCTGCTGCATCCATACTCAAGCCCTGGCTTTTGTGTATCGTAATTGCCCACGCAAGCCGCAGTGGCAATTGCTCCACCATGCCTAGCACTTTCCCATCCTCCTCAACAGACCATTCCGAAGGTGAAACATGAATTAGTTCACCGGAAAAAGTTTTGACTACTGGCATGCCATCTTCAAAACCTTTTACAACACCAAGCGTGCCGTTAACGTATCCTTCCTCAAAATTGTTTTTTATAAACATCACCACCGCGTCCTTCTTTAGTTTGAGTGTTTCGGATGTCAAAATACTCTTTTTGAGTGAGCTTATGATAGTGGCCCGCCCTTTTGAAGACATCTCAAATTTATACTCTGTGCCTGGTAGCTTATCCAATTCTTTTTGATTTAGCTCGTCTACATCGGCATTGTGAGTATACAGGCGCGTCGGTGTGATGTTTCCTTTTATGCTCGTCTGCTCAGAAAGAATATTACGCGTTTTGTCGCTCACAGAGCCGCCTCGTATTTCATTCAGGATACTTTCTAAAGTACTGTCACCTTGGCGAAATTGTTCCTCTAAATAACAGACACGAACATCCATTTCTCTCCACGCCTCTGATGCGATAGCGAATTCTGGCTCAGTGTATCCGCGTACAATTGGCGGCAATTGAAAGAAGTCACCCGAAAGCACCACCTGCATCCCTCCAAACGGCTCAGGGTTACGTTTCATCGCTTTACACACCCTGTTTACATTATCTAGCAGCTGCGGTGAAAGCATGGAAACCTCGTCTATTAAAAGTATCTGTGTTTTTTCAAACCTGGTCCACAGGTGCTTCTTTCCCTCCATTGAATCCAAATCCATTTCAGATATGTGTTCTTTAATACCAATGCCACTCCATGAGTGAATGGTGGTGCCTCCTATATGAGTCGCCGCGATACCCGTTGAGGCTGTCACACCGATACTGACTCCCCTATCTTTTAAATATGAAATATACTCATTTAAAACATGAGTTTTACCACTACCGGCGGCCCCTGTCAGATATACGTTTCTACCAGCCTTTAAAATTTTTAACGCTTCGGCTTGTTTCATAGATGAAATTATTCCATTAGGAAATCCAAGATATTATCTGCCCACTTCTTGTTTTTTGCTGAGTATAGGAAATATTTATCCCCGAATTCTTCCTTCAGTTTTTTTGTAATTACACTTTTTTCTTTCTGATTCAGTTTGTCCGATTTATTTGCAATTACTACATAGTTTATACCGACATCCTCTAGGATATCTATCATCTCATAATCAAATTCTGTACATCCAATTCTTGAATCAACAATCAGCGCTACTGTACGAATCGGAGCATTAGATTCTGTTAGATACCAAATAATTAATTTTCTCAGTTTTTCTCTGGCACTTTGTGATATTTTGGCAAAACCATAACCAGGCAGATCAACGAAATATATAGAATCATTCACAAGGAAGAAATTTATCTCTCGTGTTTTACCAGGAATAGAACTTGTTTTTACTAAATCTTTTTTTCCAAGCAAAGAATTGATAACGCTTGATTTGCCGACATTAGAACGGCCAACAAATGCAATGTTTGCTTTGTTGTCATTTAGGATTTCATCAGTTCCCCGTATTCCTTTTATAAATTGTACGGATTTGATAGTTTTCATATGACTCTTATTCTAACATACCTTACCTATAGACGTGAAAAATGCCAGAGCAAGCTCCGACATTCTTCAGTGCAGCTACCTCCCGGAGGAGATAACTACCTTTCTATTATATTTAATATTGAAATCTGGTCAATACTTTTCTGTGCATAACTGTGGATAACTACCAATGCCTATTCTTTGTACCCTGACTATTTCACCAGACGTGAAAAATGCCAGAGCAAGCTCCGACATTCTTCAGTGTAATTATTTTCCCGGAGGAAAACAATTACTCTCCTAATATATCAATTTCTGAGATTCACGCAAGTCCTATTTTCAATAGAATATAAATATAAAAATATGTCAAATTTAGACAAAATGGCAAGTTTTAATTTATACCTCAAGAACGAATACCATATTTGTACTACCTGGTTCTCCGAATGGAATTCCTGCAGATATAATAATCTTGTCCCCTTTTTTAACGGAACGGTTTCCCAAAGCGATTTTCTTTATATCATCAATAACATCAAGTACATGTGTAAAATCACCAATTAATTCAGAATAACATCCAAACAAAAGCGCTAATTGGTTTCTTACGTGTGGTTTGGGTGTAAGAGCTATGATTGGTTGTTTTGGCTTAAATCTCGATATCATTTTTGCAGTAGATCCAGATTCAGTAAGTGCAACAATTGCTTTTGCATCAACGTCTCGTGCGGTCAAAACAACAGCTCGAGTAACAGCATCAACAGTAGTATAAGGTTTTTCAGTAATACAGTTGATTTCTCTCAAGTTTGATACACTGTCTACTTTTTGTGCTATAGAGGTCATCATCCGAATTGCTTCAACAGGATACTTACCAAGAGTTGTTTCTTCTGATAGCATCACAGCGTCTGTGCCATCTAAGATAGCATTAGCAACATCACTTACCTCAGCTCTTGTTGGTGTCGGTATATCAATCATTGATTCAAGCATTTGTGTTGCAACAATAACAGGCTTACCTATCAAATGACACTTTTTAATGATTCTTTTTTGAAGCATTGGTACATTTTGCGCTGGAACCTCAATCGCCAAATCCCCTCTTGCTACCATTATCCCATCAGCATGCTCAATGATAGAATCTAGATTATCTATCGCTTCCATAGTTTCAATTTTTGCGATGATGTTTACATGCTCACTCTTGTGTTTTTTCAGTAATGATCGTAGTGTTTTGATATCTTTTAGATTACGAACAAAAGAAAGGGCTACGAAGTCGACACCTTTACTTAATCCAAATGCGAGATCTTTTTTGTCCTTTGCTGTGACGGCGCTGATTTTTAAGTTTGCACCTGGTATATTAACTCCTCGACGACCTTTTGTTTCGCCACCAACGACCACCTTACACACGATTTCTTCCTTTGTTGTTTTTTCTATTTTTAGTTTCTTTTTACCATCATCAAGAAGAATGAACACTCCTTTCTGTACTTGTGATGGAAGTTCTTTGTAATTGATATGTGCATTGTTTTCATCACCAATGATTTTGCGTGTAGTGAGTGTAAAAGTAGAACCTTTTTTAAGCACCACTTTTTCTTTGTAGAAATCACCTATGCGAATTTTAGGACCGGCAAGATCTTGCAGTACTGCAATCGGTTTGTTTAATTCCTTAGATATTTTTCTTGCAGTATTAATGCGCCCATTGTGTTCATTATGATTTCCATGAGAGAAATTAAGACGCACAACGTTCATACCTGCTTCAGCCATTTTTTTCATCGTATTTTCATTTTCGGAGACTGGTCCAATTGTTGCCACTATTTTTACATTCTTTGATAAAAACTTATTTTTCATAAACTATTATTTGTTTGATTAATATAAAAAAATAAAAAGGCGCCATTGGCGTCATTTTTACTCCCCACTTGTTATTTGACTAACCTGGTGTTCATGTGCAAATCCGGGCGTGAAAAATGCCAGAGCAAGCTCCGACATTCTTCAGTGTAATCATTTAATTATTTCCCGGAGGAAACAGTTAAACAATTACTCCCCTAATATATCAATTTCTGAGATTTGCGCAAGCCCTATTTTCAATTGAGTATAAATATCAAAATATGTCAAATTGAGGTAAGTTTAGTATAAAAAAATCGCACCAGTGACCCTTACGGGTTTGGTGCGAGTATTCTGCTGAGTGTTTATACCTCAGCTTGTGACTTCTTGCATAATCATGTTTACAGCTTTTCTGATTACATCTTGAAGCTGATCAGATGTGATGTATGGTTCGTAATTATGCGGATAGACATCATTGATCGCTATTTGGCCACTAAACCCATCCAGGGTTATTGAGCTGATAACCCTATCACTACTAGTATCCTTTATGTCAACACGAAAACAATCTGTGTCATCTTCTAACTTACTAATATACCCTTCCGCGCAGAACCCTTTATGAGACAATTCCTTCATAAATTTTGGATTAAGTACTCGGGAAAGTATTTTAGTTGCAGCTTCGTCTCTGTGTTCATCTCTACGTGAAATCAAGCCCGTGGCACCATGCTCAGGCGCCCTAACCTTTTCCACACCTAGGAGTATTTCCTTGATGTGTTCAGGGTTCGCTGTGCTAAGGCCTCTCACATGATAAGTACGTCTCTGCGCGTCACCCAGATCATTTGTATCTATGGCCATTTCCATGGCATCCTTTTCTTCACAGGGGATACAAATATCCGACACGTAATCCATCAAGGTTTTCAAACGCCGGAGGCTCAGTACCCCGTTTTCACTCTTTAGCACAAGTGTCACACTTTGTAGTGGATGCAAACGGCCTATGCGAGATACAGTCCTATCAGTTATATTTTTCATACGTTCTCCCAATATCCAATGTTGTTTAAATTGTACTTTCCGGTGTCAATAATACTTCATAATGAGCCATTCGTCAAGTGTGTTTATCCATAAAACAGACTGTATTTTTTCAGCTCATTTTTTGATTCTGTGCAATCAGGCAAAATACATTCTACTAAGGCCCAAAAATTGCGTGAATGATTCATTTCTATCAAATGATACAATTCATGTACGATTATATAGTCTTGTAATTTTTATAAAAAAACCGGCCATGTGGCCGGCTTTACTAGTTTATAGGTTGTGAGTGAAATTCAGCTGAGTTCAGGTCTTGTGACATCCCAAGAGTCGATGTAAAGCTTGTCCTCATGTTGGTCAACCTCAAACGGAACACACTCCACAAGGTCCATGTTGATATCCTGCGAACATTTAATAAGGTACTTTGATATCTCATCAGCCTCTTCAGGGGACGCTGCTTTAATACAAACCTGGATTTGGTCTATGTTAGTTGCCCGGGTTATTAGGGCGACCAGTGAATTTTGGGCTGTGTATAAAATGCTATGATATTGCGCTTTAAGCTCTCTTGCATTCATCGCATACTCCTGATAGTTAGTTTAATTTAATCAAATTTCCACTGTGATTCTACAAAACTAACTAGATATTGTCAATGTCTAGTCAAATATATAAAGTAGATATTCATCTAGCTCACGTTGAGAGAGGTCGTGGAAATGCTTCTCTTGATCATGAAGATCAGTGGCGAGTTTTATACCTACAAAACGCCAGTGCCACGGCTCAAATATGTAGTGTCCGTTTTTTTCTGGATAAGAAAGTGTAAAGCCAAATTTATGAGCATGCTCTTGCATCCATGTGTACGCTGCTGTATTTTCAAATCCGTCTAATCGCCCACCGAGACCTGTTGTAATAAAGTCGAGAGTTGTGCCTAATTGGTGTTCGGAATATCCTTGGTCTGCAGAGAATTGGTTTGCTGTGCCGGCACCATATGTAATCGTATAGTTTGATTTTAAGGTCTGCTGCTCTTCAAACGATCGGTATCCTGAAAGTATGTAGAGAACTACACCATCTCGCCCTGATGCAAGAAGGAGTCCTTGTAGGTATGGCCATACATGGGCATGCACAGAAACATCTCTCTCTTCGTAATATTTATACAGATTAGGGATAGGAAATACTTGTGGTGGTTCATAATTCTCATTTAAGAAAAATACTTTTGAGTATTTTTGCAGAAGCTCTGGATCAAGGGTGGTTAATTTTTCAAGTGTGTCAACGGTGATATTTAACTCACCTATCTCCCTTTCTTTTAGTGCGACATTTTCTTTTTCTTGCACAAGGTGTGCGGTTGTTATTTTTAAGTTTGTTTGATATTTTGCGAGCTCTTTCTCGGTTTTTTTGAGGGTGATGTTTGTTCTGGTGTATCCTGCGCTTAAGATATTTTTTTCTTCTACCGTCGCCTGGTGTTCCTCTGAAAGTACGCTGTATTGATATGTCAGATTTCCAACACCAACACCAGTGCCGAGTAGCGCAACAAGTGTAAACAAATGTAACCAGTTTTTATTTATGAATACTCGCATATTAAACTCCCTCACTTCTTCCATAAGCTGAGCATATGATTTCCAAATCTTTTCAAATATAGATTTTCTCACTCGTTTATTATAACAGATAATAAAAAACGGTTAACTTAAATCTCTTGCTCATTGCCAATAAATACCCTATACTACATACAAATTTCATGGCCCTATCGTCTAACGGCTAGGACACAGGATTCTCATTCCTGCAATCGGGGTTCGATTCCCCGTAGGGTCACCGACAAATCTAAAAACCGCCTCCTCGGCGGTTTTTAGATTTTCAAGTGGTCATGTCAAGTAATTATTTGATATATCAAATCATGTGTTGTACAATCGAAACAGCTTAACAGAACCTTGCTAAGGAGGTATATTGTGAGCAAATTGCACTTGTGGTTTTGTGGTCTGTTATTAATTATGTTTTTGCCAGCTACAGGAATGGCGGCGAACATGTTTTGTCTCAAAAATAATCCTGAAGGAGCACCTCCTGTTTTTATTCTAAGAAATTTGCCCTATATTATGTATCCCCCCGCTTTTGAAAATGATTATTATGCGTGTTCATGGAGTATATATGACTTAAAAGAAAGGATACACTCTGAAATTAAAAGAAAGCAGGAATCAAGGAGTGGTAGGTTTGAAGCGGCTCTTGCATTTGCTCTTGGAGAAGAGTTTGTTACAAATGGTGCGTTTACATCAGATTCAGACAGGATATTGGCACGGCAATATTTAACACACGCCAAAGTCCTGGCTTTGGAATATGAGCCATTGCTGGTTAAAAAAATCGAGAGTGCAATCAGTAGATTGTCTACGTATACAGATAGATGATTAAAGAAATTTGCCTCACTAAAAAACGGACACTGTTGTGTCCGTTTTTTTTATTTTATTGCCGTGATCTTTACTTTTGCGAATGGTTGTCGGTGACCCAGCTTCTTTGAGTAGTTACTTTTTGATTTGAATTTTATGATAGTAACTTTCTTATCTCGCCCTTCTTCTTCAAGGACCGCTTCTACTTTTGCTCCTGAAACGTGCGGTGTGCCGATCTTAGTATCTTTTCCATCATCAACAAGAAGTACTTCATTAAAAGTAATTTTGGCTCCTACTTTATGTTCCTCTTTCAATTTCTCGATTTTAAGAGTATCACCTTCGGAAACCTTATATTGTTTTCCGCCTGTTTGTATTACTGCTATCTTTGTCATAATGCGTCATATATTACACGAATTTTGTGAATAATCAACCCCTCCACAGTCATTTTAAGTCACATTAATTGGCTCAACTGTGCTGAGCCAATTAATATGGCTTAAAATATAGATATTTTTGAATTAAAAAGCCCCTCTCACATCCTGTGGAGGGGCCGCGCCGCTTTTATATGAGAGAACACCTTGTCGGGGAGTGAACCTCCCATTTAAGTGGCGATGAGGGTTTGGGTGTGATGGCTGGCACTCAAGATCCCTCGTGTGTCAGCACGATCTATCGCGATGGGCGGCCGCGGAGAGATCGTGGATTAACAATCCATTGTATAATATCCATATCCAAGACTGATTCAAGCCTTATCTTACCATCCTTGTTTCGGGCGCAGGTGAATCCGTGTACTTTATCTGCATTGAATTTTAATCTTTCTCACTTGGTTTGTCAATTGCGATTGGTTCAAATTCTGTACTTTCGCCTGTGATTTTAAGCATGTCTTTGTCTATCTTACCCAATTCTTTCTGCGCTTTGTCATAATGATTCACTGTTGTAGAAAGAGATTTGCCCACTTTCTCGAAATATTCATCATATGCCTTAAGGTGCTTTGTGAGTTGTCCGACTTGCTTCCCTATTTGCTTTGCAGACTCCTCAATTTTAAAGGCTTTGAAACCATAAAGTACTGATTGGAGATATGCGGAAAATGTCGTCGGGGAAACAATGATTACATTTTTTTCATTGTATGCGTAATCAATGAGAGAGCGCGTGTTAACTTTAATCGCCCCAACCTCATTTACAATCAAATCATAATAAATACCTTCTGCAGGAATAAACATGAATGCGAACGGAAGTGTGTTTTCTTTCGGACGAATATATTTTGCGGTTTCATCTATGCGCTTTTTTAGATCATTTCTGAATTCTTTTTCAAGTATTGTTTTTTTGTCTTCGTCTGTTTCATTAATAATTCTATTGTAATTATCAAGTGAGAATTTTGCGTCCACTGGGATAATTCCTTCTTTTGTTATTATTACAGCATCGACTTGATCACCCCCTTCAAAAAGATATTGCATTTTGTATGCATCTGGTGGAAGTATATTTTCAAGTGATAATTTTAAACTAGCTTCACCTAAATTACCGCGTTGTTTTTGGTGTTTTAAAACTTTTTCAAGATTACTCAGCTGGTCTGCAATTGTAAAAACCTGCTTGCTACTCTCCCCAACCTCAGCAACTTCCTTTTTGACATTTATTAATTGCTCGGTCACCTGTTTATTAATATCTTGTACTAGCTTTTGTGACTCTGAGAATTGTGATTTTACAGCAGATTGCATTTCTTTTTGCGATTCACCAAGTTTTGAGTCCATACTGCGTGCCAAATTTTCCAATTGGTTTTGGAGCAACATGAAGCTTTGGTCGTTCTCGTTTCCTTTAGGTTCTTCTTTTTTATTTAACACTCTCCAAAAAGCGATTCCGCCGATAATAACGACTGCGAATAGTACCAATATTAATATCAAAAGTAATTGTTCCATGCGTGAATTATAGCGTGCTTGCGCCTTTTGACCAAATAAATTACCCTGCTGCAAGCAGACGGGGTTTTTCCAAGCACGACAATAAAAATATACTAATTTTTCACTGATTTTCTTTCAAAATAGAAGTATTTCACAATTTCAATAATAAACACATTTAGTAGTCCGACCAGTAGAACAAATAGCAGGTCTAAAGCTGAGACCGGTGTTAGTGATAGAAGCTTACGCAATATAGGCACAAACACAGCGAGTAATAGTGCTGCGAAGCTTGTGATAAGGGCAAATATTAAATATTTATTACTAAATATATTTATCCTCCAAAGGGGTTTGTGTAAATCTTTTAATGATAGTGAGAAGAATATTGAGTCGACTGAAAGGACCATAAACATAAGCGTGCGAATTTTTTCAATAGGTAGATTTGTATTAAGAAGTATGAAATAGATAGCAGTTAGAAGTATGCCAGTCACTAGGCTCAAAATTAATATAAGGGAACGGAGTTTTGGGGTGAGGATATTTCTCATTTTTGATGAGGATGGATCGCGCTTCATAACATCAGATTCTGCTGGCTCAAATGCAAATGAAAAATTCATAAACCCTTCCTCAACAATATTTGTCCACAAAATTTGTGCTGGTAGGATCGGTAGTGGAGCACCAGCAATTAGCGCACCACCCACTACAAATATCTCACTAAAACTCGTTGATAATAAATATGCAACAATTTTTTTCAGGTTATCAAGTATGCGCCTCCCCTCTTCAATAGCTTTTACAATTACAGTAAAACTATTATCTAGAAGAATCATATCTGAAGCTTCTTTCGCCACTTCTGTACCAGAACCGAGCGCTACACCAATATCTGCTCTACGAAGCGCTGGCGCATCATTAACACCGTCTCCAGTCATTGCTACTACCTCGTCTGCATCTTTGAGTACTTTTACAATGCGCATTTTTTGATCTGGTAATACGCGAGCAAAAATACGTACCTTATTGAGTGCATTGAGTAATTCTGCATTAGTATATTCAGCTATATCCGTTCCCGTGAGTACTTGTCCGCTTACTGGTGCAATACCGGCTTCCACAGCGATGCGATGTGCTGTATTTTCATTATCTCCCGTAACCATAATAACGCGTGCCCCAGCCTTGCGTGCTTTGCTAATTGATTTCGCAACATCTGGACGCAATGGATCATGGATTACAATAAATCCACCAAACACAATGTCGGTAAAGAGCGTGGACACATCATCACGCATTTCTTGAGTAAATTTTTCTAAATCAGTTTCTCTGTATGCAATTGCAATAAGGCGCATTCCTTGGCTTGCTTTTTCACTTAGCGTGTCCCCTAGCTCCTTCTTTGCTTTTTCTGAAAGTTTTACTTTTTTACCATCTTTATAAACATACGTGGAATGTTCAAGCAATAATTCTGGTGAGCCAGAAAAATACATCCTTTGTTTTTTACGACTTTCTATATAATTTAGTGATACAGTGAGACGCTTTGCTGATTCAAAAGGTATTGAATCAAATTCAGGATATTCAGCAACCAAAGTATCTCGATTTAATCCTGACCCAATTCCAGCAAGTAAAATCGCTCGTTCCACTGGCCTACCACGAACAACCCACTCTGATAGCGCATCATCATACCCTTCCACAAATGCATCTGATGTAAGCATGGCCATAGCTAATACATCGCGCTCATCAGAGCCGTGTATGAGCGACTCAGTATCAGTACCCTCTTTTTCTTTTTGGATTGAAGAAAGTGTTAAGATTGCGGCCACGCGCATTTTTGCTTTTGTGAGTGTGCCTGTTTTATCGGTAAGAATTACAGTAGTGGAGCCGAGTGTTTCCGCAGCCAACAAGTTGCGCACCAATCCTTTTTTCTTGAGTATTGATTCCATTCCAAGCGCCAGGACTACTGTTACTGCCGCAGGCAAACCTTCTGGCATTGCGGCAACAGCAATCGCGATTGCAACAAGTAACATATCGTGCGCGGACTGTCCCTGTATCAAACCAATCACAAGGATAAACACAAGAGCAAAAAGAATTACAATGGTAAGATATGCCGCTAATTTACGGATACTTTTTTGTAGAGGCGTAATATCTTCTTTGCTACTCAATTCTTTTGCAATTAGTCCAACTTTAGTATCGTCGCCTGTCGCGACTACAACAGCTCGCACAAAACCACCAGTTGCGATTGTACCCATCCAGATCATATTTGACTGGTCTGTCATTGGTGCTTTTTTATCGATCTCTCCTGGTTCTTTGGAAATCTCAGCCCATTCACCTGTTAGGGCAGATTCATTCACAGCAAAGCTGGAAGAGGTAATTACTCGTGCATCAGCTGGTACGAATGAACCAGCTTCTACAATAACGATATCTCCAACAACTAGGTTCTCAGATAAAATTAGTGTTTTTTTACCGTCTCTCAATACCGTTGTATATTTTTGTTGAGATTTCTTGAGTTTTTCAAATGCGCTGTCTGCCCTTTTTTCTTGCACGACACCAATTACCATATTAATTAAAAGTGCTATAGCAATAACGATCGCATCAAGATATTCATGTAAAAATAGCGTAGCCAAACCTGTCAGAACAAGCACAAAAACCAGAGGGCTTTTGATTTGTGTGAAAAAAATATCGAGGAAAACTTTTCTATCTTCCTCGGTAAAAATATTTGGCCCTTGTATAGCAAGCCTGCTCCTAGCTTCTTCTTGTGATAAGCCACTTTGCAGATCTGTTTTGAGCTTTTGTTTTATTTCTGTAAGAGGTGTTGAGTGCCACATTTCAATATCTTATATTAGAAAATTACTATAAAAGTTTTGGCTGTTTTTCGTTTTTCGTTTTAGTGTGTGCTTCTAGGAGTTTTTTACCAGCAGCTTCTCGGTATCGACAGTAATCACAATCCTCAGTCGCTTCTGGAATCGCCCCATCGTCTAAATACCTCTTTATATCTAAAAGCGTTTCGTCAATCCAGTCAGCTTTTCCAACATATGGAATGAGGGTAACTTCAAACTCAAGACGCCCGTCAAAAGCTTTTACATCCTTGTCTGCATTTGCATACACAAAATAGCCAGTGTCAGAAACTTTAAATCCATTTTGTCGCAAAAGCCACTGGTATATTTCCATTTGCCTTTTGTACCCGATATGCCAATCTTCATCTAGTGCATCTATCTTACCTTCTTTGCTGGTAGATTTATAATCAACAACAATCAATTCTCCTTGTGGATTCACCCACACATCATCAACTGCGCCAGAAATAGTAAAACCAGTTGGCTCATGATTACATGTAATGCCTTTGAAATTCTCTCGCCATTCGTCCATTTTGGGATGCTCAAATGGCACAGCATCAATTCCGTACTGCTCCATGATTGGGTGTTTGTCTCCATTAGCTCGGTGAACATCAAATTCTTTTTTAAATAGGTGGTCTACAGCGCTGTTTAGATTAAAGGGAAATCCTGGAGGACGAGCTACGCCGAGCTTATTGTCAACGTAAAAACACCTCTTACAATTCATAAAGAGATCTATTTTTGAACGAGAAAGCCTCCAACGTTCCCCACCATAATTCCAGTTTGGATTTCTGTTTGGTTTGTAGTAGTTAGACATGTGCTAATTGTAACACAGGGCTTATATATTGAGATATGTGTATAAAAAAAGAGGGTATCGTAATCCATTACGATACCCTCGTGGGTTTGTGCGGCTTTTAGGTTGCGGAAGAAATTACACGATTTCTACCAGACGTTTTTGCTTCGTACAGATTCTTGTCTGCTTTTTTGAAAAGCTCGTCTAGTGACAAGTTTCCACTTTTATCAACAAAAACTCCAGCGCTGATACCAACAGAATCATCATTCGGCAACAAGCAACACTCATTTACCAGCCTGATAATCCTGTCCACCGCCCTGTTGGCAGTTTTAGCATCATGTATATCTGAGAGAATCATAGCAAACTCCTCTCCGCCCCAACGAACCAATTCATCATTGGGGCGTTTCGAGTGCTTAAGCACGTTTGCAACGTCACAAAGGATTTCATCTCCGACATCATGTCCGTAGTCGTCATTCACCTGCTTGAAGTGATCTATGTCAAACACGACCATGGTTATTTCTTTTGGAAATGATTTGTTTCGTTTATTCATGCGGAGCAGAACATCGTGACAATGATCTATCCGATGCCTATTCGCAAGTCCAGTTAATTTGTCATGATGAGCCCTTTTTTCCAGCCTTTTTACATGCGGGAAACAATCGAGAACCCAGTTGAGAAGTCTGTTATCAAACAGAATGTTCAATAGTCTAATAAGCATTTTCACGTATCTCCAAAAGAAATGTTCAAATTCACTGGTATATTTATACACTATTTTGGTGTAAATGTCAATATTTTGTATATGTAAGTAGATGAAATGCCGTTTTTGCTTAGCAAAAACGGCATTTCATGTTGTATTTATTGGGTTTTTTAGGACTATTTGATTCGAATTGCAGAAAAGGTATATTTTACAACACCATTTGACCCTTCAACCAAAACATCTTTCTTGTGATCAAATTCTTTATCTCCGTCATCTTTATACATTACTACGTGATATTTAGATCCTTCCGACGTGTTTCTAAGTAGGTCGATTTCTGCGTTTGTGTAATCCCCTACATCAAATCGACTTGCACCTAGTATGTTTCCTAGTTCACCACCGAGGTCTTCACGTACGGCAACCCATGTTGATGCACTGAATGAAGCTGAATCAAGAACAACTCGTAATCCTGCTGGTTGGCCACCGATTGTTATTGTATTTATCCCGCTTGTGATAGTTGATGATGGATCTTGAAGATTGTCTCCAACCATATCATTTTTGTCACCAACTACTTCTTCAGTTTTTTTCTCGTCATCAGATGATTGAAATGGTGCCGTGTCCCATACATAGTATGAACCAAATCCGACAATAAGACCTATGATAAATGCGATTATAAGATTTTTCTTTGTGTAATATGCTGTTTCTGACATGTTTTTTTAAGGGTTGTGCGCAAATACATTCCTCATTAATTTTTTTAATGGCTATATATTAGCACGATACATTTTACTAAGCAATAATTCCGCCTCCAATACAAACATCAGCCTCATAAAGAACCAAAGATTGCCCAGACGGAACATTTTGTGGATGTTCAAAAATAATGCTTGTTTTTTCATCGTTTCTTGTAAGTATGCACTTTTCTGGTTGTTGCCTATAGCGTATTTGAGCATCATATTCTTTGCCTACTTTTGGTTTTCCAGATATCCAATTCATATTTTCTAGAAAGATTTCTTTTTTTGCGTATTCTCTTTCTGCGTATTCATGTGCAACTGTGATTGTGTTTTTTTTGATATTTTTTGCTACGACATAATATGGGAGGCTCTTATCCCCCTCTTTTCTAGTGTTAAATCCATGTCGTTGCCCAATGGTGAAAAATACCGCTCCGTCATGTGTGCCGATGATTTCACCTCTTTCATTCAGCACATCCCCAGGCTTCTCCTCTATGTAGTGCTTTAGAAAGTCTTTCATTTCTACTTCACCGAGAAAACAAATTCCTTGGCTATCTTTTTTCTGCGCAGTCGGGAGTTTGAATTTTTCGGCAAATTTTCTAATTTCTGGCTTTTCATATTCACCAACAGGAAATAAGCAATTTTTTAGTTGCTTTTGATTTAGTGTCCACAAAAAATATGATTGATCTTTATTATCATCAATTCCGCGCAAAAGTTTGTATTTATTTTCTATTTTTTCCAAGCGTGTGTAATGTCCTGTTGCAACATAATCAGCCCCCATTTCCAAAGCTTTTTTAAGAAATGCACCGAATTTGATTTCTTTGTTGCACATTACATCTGGATTTGGCACACGACCTTTTTTGTACTCAGTAATGAAGTAATCAGCAACATTCTTTTTGTATTCCTTACTTAAGTCAAAAGTTAAAAACGGGATATTCAAATGAGCCGCCACACGCATTGCGTCACGTCTCTCTTCGGGCCAGGTACAAGGTAGCCAGTCGGGCTGCCATGTTTTGATGAACACACCAGTTACATCATACCCATCTTTTTTAAGTAGTGTTGCAGCGACAGAAGAATCAACTCCCCCGCTCATACCAACAAACACCTTCTTGTCTTTTTTAGTAAATACTTTCATTAGATGCAAGTATACTGTAATTTGACAAACAAGTAAAATGCGGTAGAATATGACTGGCTTTGCATTTGCAAAATCGTTCTTAAATTTAATTCTAACTTTATCGGGAGATTAAAGAATGGCTAATAAAAAAGGTTTGGAGTTTCCAAAAGTGAACCTGTTCACAATCATGATTATGGTGGCCTGTCTGTATGTTGGCAGTAATCTGGTGTTCATATTCACCTTTACGGAAATACATCCTATGTTTGTCGCCAATTTCGTATTTGGTGGCAATGTATTGTCTTACTGTATTTTTGGTTTGTTGTTTGCATGGGCATACAAAAGCTCATGGAGCACTTCCGCCTTTATGGTCCTGGTTGCTTTTGGGGGAATTTTACTCAATAGCTATTGGGGATATAATCTCGTTGACATGGTAGGCAGTATTAGCATCGGCAGCTGGGATAATGCTGCCAGAGTTGTTGACCAGTCTAAAGCTGTTTTGTCAGTCAATGCTCTCATTGGTCTGTTTGGGATTGTTGTATTGAAGAATCTCCCACAAAACAATGAGCTTGTTACATTACAAAATGACACACTCTGCCCTGAAAAAGTAGAAGGTTCTGTGTAAGTAAATAGAGCTGGTAATTATAAAAGGCGCTTGCTTGCGAGCGCCTTTTTCTATAACTTCACCAACTTTTTGTAAAGCTCATACGTGGTTCTCGCATCTGAGAGCGCTGTGTGAGCTTTTTTATTTTCTATGCCAAAATATGGTGCAAGTTCAGAGAGTGAGAATCTTGTCACCTTTGGTTCGTTTTGTAATTTCGCCCATGCAATAGATATTGTATCTATGCGGTGATAATCCATCGTATCCTTCACGCCAGTTTCTTCAAATGCTTTTTCTAGAAAAGCCCAGTCAAATGGCACATTGTGTCCAACCATTACGCAACCTTTTGTTTTTTCTGCAACGATTTCCAGTGCGTCTTTGAGTGGTATTGCATCTTTCCAAAGTTCTTCCGAATAACCTATAATTTCAAGTGCTTCAGGATCTGCTGTTTCAAGATGAGTCGGCTTTACGTTTATTTCTATTTCTTCAACCGTTTCCAAATCTGGTTGATTTGCAATCACAATGCCGATTTGCATAATTTCTTTGTCCATAAATTCAAAACCAGTTGTCTCCAGATCTATAAAAGCTAGTGGGGCCTCTTTTAAGTTTACGTATTTTTTCATATTATTTAATTTCTTTTATCAATAAATGTATTTCGCTTTATTTCTCTTGTGTCCTTCAAATGTTTCTGCGTAGTGTATGTTTCCGTGTTTGTCTGAAAGATAAAATAAATATGCAGATTCTATAGGCTCAAATGCCGCAATTATTGATTCAATACCAGGGTTTGCTATTGGGGTTGGGGTTAATCCCCTGTTTGTGTATGTGTTGTATGGTGAATCTTCACGCAATTCTTCGATCGTTAACTCAAACGTATTTCTGTTTCTTTCATATATAAATGGTGCATCTACTTGTAGGGGCATTCCTATTTCTATCCGTTTCCACAGCACTCCAGATACAAGTTTTTTGTCTTCTGGTGTAATCGCTTCTTTTTCAATAATTGATGCCATTATGATTATTTCTTCAAGTGATTTTTTTTCCGCTCCTTCTATTTGAACTAATAATTCTTCAATTTTGTTTTTAAATACATTTTCCATTTCTTGCACAACCTGCCCTGGCTCTATATTTGGTAGGAAAAAATATGTATCTGGAAATAGAAAACCTTCTTTAGCTTCTGCGATGCGTAAAAATTCTTCAACATCAAAATCTGGAATTTTTTCAGATAAAGTGTGAGACATGTCACTTATTGTAGATCCTTCTACAAACCTGACACGTAGCGGAGTGAGCCCATACACACCTTGGCTAATTCTCCTTGCCACTTTAAGCACGTTTTGAGGGCTTTCAAAAAAGTAATCTCCTGATAGAGCACCGCCTTGTCCGGCCAACATAACCATGAAACCTTTAAATAATGTTTCTGAGCGTATTACAGATTCTTGTTTCAGTGTGTACGCTATTTCACTTAAGTGCGCACCTTTTTCTATTTTAATTAGTGTACCTGATGGGAAATTAAGTGGCGGCAGGATTGCAATGATGAGCATCACAAATACAATACCAGCAGCGATGGCTCGTTGTCGATTTTGTTTATTTTTAGGGCCGTAGAAATGAGAATTTAATATTTTCTGGACAGAAAGTATTTCTTTTTGTGTGAATTCTTCAATTTTATTGCTATTCATATTATGACGGCAAGTTAACAGGAGCTTCAGACTTCTTAGATTCCACACGTTCAAATGCTGGTGTTTCTGCTACACGTCCTGGGAAGTGGAATATTGTTGCAAGCTCTTCAGTGTTTAAAATAAATGGCTTACGTGCGTGCGGTGGAGAAAACCACGAGCGACGGATGTATGCGTTGAATAAGTCTGCTTTTACTTTACTCATACGGAAATTATTATAATCCTGCCACCAGTAGTCAAAACCAGTAACATTCTTAGGTCTAAATCCGTTCAAATCATTTGAACTAAATTGTTTCAATGCTCCAATAAGTCCTGGAATATTCATTGGATCAAACTTATCTTTTGCTAAATACATTACTCGTATACCACAATCAAATCCTGGTTTTGAGATATTGCGCTCAATTGCTGTGATTTCATTTTCTTGTGCTTTGGTGGCTCTTGCTAAGGCATACTTTTCAGCACCACTTGATTTGATAATTTTCTCTTTCAAATCTTCCACTTCTTTTTGAGCCTCTTTTTTCCAATCATATGTTTTCCCAAAAATCCCACCGGGAATTCTGTTTGTTTTTGTTGTTGCTCGTACACCAATTTGCATCCAAATTTGTTCATCTTTACCAATACTACTTAAAAATTCCATGACGGATGTAATCGGATCTATTTTGAATTCCTCTTTTGGATCTTTATCTAATCCATAATCAATATAAGTTTTTATTGGATACGGATCTTTCTTGGTTAGGGTGAACTCACTACCAAACATATTCCATCCGGAGTCTTTTTGTCCGAAAGGTACATGCTGAGTATAGTCTGAGGCTTCATATATTTCTATTGTTGGGTATTGTGCATATATTTGTGCTTCTATTGTTGTGCGATAAAAAGGCTCTGTCCATATGAAAAATCTTACCTTACCTTCAATTGATACTATTTCTAGAGAGAACCACGTTCTAGTTTTGCCAAGGATATATTTATCATACCATGTGCCTTCACCTGTTTGATGTAGTGTGCCAAGCATTGTTTCCATTGCAAGTGGGGATTTGTATATATCTCTAGGTAATTTTATTTCAAGTAATACTCGCTGTCTCTTTGAATTAAAATTTGCTCGCACATAATATACCCACGTGCGCACAAATATTATAAGAAGTATTGGCGGTATCCAATACGGAGCGGTGTCATATGCAAAGAAAAGTACATAGACGAGCGCTTGTAAGAAAAAGAATGTTATAGATTCCATTGAGTTAAGTATAAGGTATCAGGTATAAGGTATCAAGTATAAATAACAAAAAACAGCGACTTATTACAGTCGCTGTTTTTTATTAATTATTTAGCTTACACCATCATGTACCTACCTTTGCTATCTTTCTGGAAATGTTTTGGATTTTGTAAGTTTACCATTATTGTGTTTGGTTTTACGTATCGCTCGTTCAACACCTTTTCAATGATCTCATCTTTGTTGAGCGGACCATTTTTATCCAGTATTGCCGCGATTACGTCACGTACTACACCACTAGCATATCCCCAGTCTGTAAGTGCGTATAATCCTCTTCCAACTAATACAAAACGAGAATCTTTTATAAGTTCATTGTGACAAGTCGCAGTGTGTGCTTTTTTGCCAAATGTGTCTTCGATAGATTTTGCAACTTCTGTGAAGTGCATTGGGCTTCCATGACGACGGATTACTAAAAAGGCATAATCTCGCATACCGCGTGCTTTTATGTTTGGAGATTCAGAAATTCCCCATTCACCAAGAGGGTTTTGTCCGATTTTCTTTGAAACATTCAACCAACGTTTTGCAATTTCTTCATTCTTGTATTGTTCAGAAATATTTTTTAGATTTTCAAAAAACTTTGTAATCATGTCTCCTTCAGGAACAATATCTTCATCTGAAAGATTTTCGTACAATTTCTTAAGAGATGTTTGTACAGATTCAGCAACTTCATTATCTACGATCCAACGATGCTTAAAGTCAGCATCTTCTTTTTTCTTTGTGAATGGCGCACCAAGAACCAAAAATAGAGCAGCATGATTTTGTGTACTTTTGTCTTTAGAGATTTGCTCCAAAAGATCTTCTTCAGAAACGATACCTCCAAGAGAAGCGACTAATTCTTTCAACTCATCAAAAGTTCCAGTTTCTTTTTCATAGATATCCGACTTTCTTATGGTGTTGAGTGCGAAATTTTCAATTTGACGCACGCGCTCACGGGTAATACCGTAAATAGACCCGATTGCTTCGAGGGTCATTTTGTCCTCATTACTGAGGCCAAAACGCTTCGTGATGACGTCACGAGCACGTTCAGGAAGCACAGCGAGTAATCGCTTTGAGACCTGTTTTGGTTTAAATGAAATTGCTGTTGCCATAATTTTTGGTAATTAGAAGCCAGTATAGGCTTCGGTGAATAATGCTGAATGTCTTTTTTAATGTATAGTTTGTACAGAATATACTATATAGGTAATTATGTCAAGCCTTTCCAAAACGTCTAATTTGTGACGATACTCACTAGTTTGTTCGGTACACATATCACCTTTTTCACATCCTTTTCTTCGGTCCATTTTTTGACAGATTCAAGCTCTTGTGCCTCTTTTTTAACCATTTCCTCATTGCTATCTGCCTCGATTTCAAAGGTTCCTCGTATTTTTCCGTTCACTTGTACAGCGATCGTGACTGTCTTATCCATAGTCTTACTTTCATCGTATTCAGGCCATTCTTCAAGATGGATTGATGTGCTGTTTCCTAATTCCGCCCATAATTCTTCTGTTATGTGTGGTGCGAATGGAGCAAGTAATTTTAGAAAGTTTTTATATTGTGTTTGATTAATTTCTTGACGCTCAGCTTGATTCACAAAAATCATCATTTGTGCAATTGCTGTATTGAATTTCATTTGCTCAAGATCCTCACCAACTTTTTTAATAGTTTGATTTAAAACAGTTTCAGCATTTGCCTCATCGGCATGTTCTGATGTCTTATCCTTCAGCTTCCACACACGTTCCAAAAATCGATATGTCCCAACAATGTTATCTTCTTTCCACATAACGTCTTCTTCAAGCGGGCCTGCAAACATCATATACATACGCACTGCGTCAGCACCAAATTTTTCTACCATTGTCTCTGGATTCACAACATTACCTTTAGACTTACTCATTTTCTTTCCTTTCTCATCTAGGACCATTCCTTGGTGTCTTAGTTTCAAAAACGGTTCGTCAAAATTAAGTACCCCGATTTTATTAAGTGCTTTAGTAATAAATCGTGCATACAAAAGATGCATATATGTATGCTCCGCCCCACCGATATATGTATCCACAGGTAGCCAGTGTTTGAGCCTCTCTTTTCCACAAAATTCTTTTTCATTGTGCGGATCAGGATATCTCAAATAATACCAAGATGAACATACAAATGTATCTAGAGTATCAACCTCTGGTGTCCACCCTTCACCAAATATTTTTTCAGTGCGATCAAAAAGCTCTTTTGATTTTGCCAGTGGTGCTGTACCTGTTGGCACAAAATCAACATCCTCTGGCAAAAGCCACGGCAGATTTTCTTCACCGACAAATTTTGCCTCACCTTCTGGAGAATACACAATCGGAATCGGCGCTCCCCAATATCTTTGACGTGAAATAGACCAGTCACGAAGGCGGTATGTATTTGTTAATTCCCCGCCTACAAATTCGGTGATTTCTTTTTTGGCTTCAACAACACTCTTTCCGTCAAATTTGCCAGAATTAATTAGTTCCCCGTCACCAACGTACGCTTCTTTTGATATATCCCCGCCAGAAATAACCTCCGTAATTGGTAAATCAAACTTCTTTGCAAACTCAAAATCACGTTCATCGTGTGCTGGCACGGCCATAATTGCCCCTGTTCCGTATCCAGCAAGCACGTAATCAGCAATAAAAATTGGTATTTCTTCTTGATTAGCAGGATTTATTGCTTTCACACCTTTTAATTCAACTCCAGTTTTTTCTTTTCCTTCCATTCTTTCTAGTTCAGTCTTTTTCTGTACACCTTCAAGATATTTTTCAACCTCACCCCAGTTTTCAATAGTTTCTTTGAGCCCTTGTACTAATTCATGTTCAGGCGCAAGCACACAGTAAGTACAGCCAAACAAAGTATCTGGTCTTGTAGTAAACACTTCCATTTCTTTGTCAGTATTTGAAACTTTGAATTTTAATTTTGCTCCCTCCGATTTTCCTATCCAGTTTTTTTGATTTACCTTTGTATGTTCTGGCCAGTCCACCTTACCCAGTCCATCGATTAAGTCATCAGCGAAATCAGTGATTTTGAAAAACCATCCGGGCACTTCTTTCATTACCACTTCACTTTTACAGCGCTCGCACGCACCATCTTCCACCTGCTCATTAGCAAGAATTGTTTTACAGGATTCACACCAGTTTGTAAGACTAGTTTTTTTGTATGCCAGATTGTTTTCAAAGAGTTGAGCAAATATCCACTGTGTCCATTCATAATACTCAGGGTTTGATGTCACTACCTTCTCATCGAAATCATAATTAAAGCCAAGAGACCTCATTTGTTTAATATAGTTTTCAATATTTTTTACAGTGGTTTCTTTTGGGTGTACTTTTGTTTTTATCGCATAATTTTCTGCAGGTAAACCAAAAGAGTCAAAACCTTGCGGATGGAGCACATTAAAGCCATTCATTTTTTTATAGCGGTAATAAATATCACTCGCAGCATAACTTTCTGTGTGGCCCATATGTAGTCCGTCTCCAGATGGATATGGGAACATATCAAGTAAATAATACTTTTCTTTTGAAGTGTCATCTTTATCGATTTTTGCAACAGTATCCTTCTCCCATTCCTTCTGCCACCTTTCCTCTATTTTTTTATGATTATATTCTTTCATCCCGTTAGAGATAGGAAATAAAATTTCCGTATCTGACTAATTATTAATTCTTTATGTATGGATATTTTACTTAATTCCCGTAGTGTCATAAAAAACAGTCTGGATCTTTAACGGGATTCATTTGTTTAAATAATACCACGCAAAAGCGCCGTGTTCAAACGGCGCTTTTGTCTCCTCATATTTATTAATTTAAAAGTTTTTTATTTGAACTTTTTAATTCCAATGTATATCAGTGCTGCCAATGCAATTCCTAGAATAATCACTCTTAAGTAATCGTCCATCGCAGACCAGTAACGCATTGTACCTATGATTAATGATAAGATACCAGCAAATGACAATCCTAATGATACTGCTTCATATGCTGCCACAAAGAATGATCCAATTATGAGTATTACACCAAGTATTACCAATATTACAAACACATTTCTTTCATATAATTCTCTTGCATCTTGATATTCTTGCCTACAAGTGTAATCAGGGTCACAATACCCTTCACGCTCTGTTTCAATTACAGGAATGTCAACAACACCCTCTCCACGAGGAATTCCTCTTTGTATGTATTTATCGTCTGTCCACTGTCCTCCAACTTCCAAACAACTTTCTTTTGTTTCAGGAATTACACGAACTTGCTTTTCTTCACAAAAACCAGTGTATTCAGGCTCCGGATAAAATACTTGTATTACATAGGCAAAGAAAAGATTTGTCACAATTACAATTCCCAAAATTAGCCCCCATTTAAGAATTGCGGACGTTCTTTTTTTCTTTTGCACTTCTTCATTTTGATAGTCCATAATAAATAAAATATTTAACTTATATTGCTTATATTATATAACATTTGACTAAAATAATAAAAGGGTTAGTATTTGATTGGGTAAAAATTAGGAGATATGTCGTGGACATGATCACAATTAATCTATGGTTAGACTTGGTTCTTGGGGGTATTCTTTCTATTTATTTAGCCGGAGCCACTTATTGTGGCTTCTGTATACACAAAAGCAAGATGCTTCACCAGGACCAAGGATTCTATCAATGGGTCCAGTATGCTTTACTGATTGCTACTTGGTGTTTTGCAGTTGTGTCGGTTTTCTTTGCGTACAAAAGCATGAATGCTCTCTTATTACTATTTATACAATCGTTGTATAACTAATAAATTTTTCCAGTTTGGAAAAAATCGGCCGATTTATCGGCCGATTTTCTTTTAAATTTTAAATTCCACAACATCACCGTCTTTCACTATATATTCTTTCCCCTCCGTTCGTATCAGACCCTTATCACGAGCGGCGGAATGTGATCCTGAATCAAGTAGGTCTTGCCAATTGATTATTTCTGCACGTATAAACTTATCTTTAAAATCTGTGTGAATTGCCATACCAGCCACTGGAGCAGTTGAATCTTTTTTGATTGTCCACGCACGCGATTCTTCTTGGCCTGTTGTGAAGTACGTCATGAGTCCAAGAAGGTCGTAACTTGTGCGAATCAAATCATCCACACCGTCAGACCCCTCTTCTGCGCCAAGCTCTTTTCTGAATTCTACTCGATCGTCTTTTTCTAATCCTGAAAGTTCACCTTCAACTCCAGCATCAACGATAACAAATTTTGAATCTGTTTCTTTGAAAAATTCCATCAGTTTTTGCCATTGCTCACCTTGCGTCTCATCTAGGTTTTTTGCTCCAGCTTTTTTATTAAATACATACAAAATGGGTTTCATTGTAAGCAAGTGTAACCCTTTCATAATTTCAAGCTCTTGTTCAGTATATTCTAGTGAGTTTGCAAGTTTACCAGCATCGAGTGCGATCTCGACTTTTTTCAATACTTCTTTTTCTGCAATCGCTTCTTTGTCTCCCCTTTTCACATCTTTCTCAATATTTGCTGAGCGTTTTGAAACAGTTTGAAAGTCTGCGAGTATAAGCTCAAGATTAATTACCTCAATATCTCGCATTGGATCTATACTCCCGTCTACATGTGTAATTTCTCCATCGTCAAAAATACGCACCATTTCAGCAATAGCATCAACTTCTCGCACATTAGATAGAAATTTATTCCCAAGACCTTCTCCAGCCGAAGCGCCTTTTACAAGCCCTGCAATATCCACAAATTCAATTGCGGCTGGAATGGTTTTTTCTGAATTAGAAAAGCTGCTTAGCTTAGTTAGTCGTTCATCAGGCACGGCAACAACGCCCACGGATGGATCAATGGTACAAAATGGGTAATTTTCAGCTGGCACAGACTTTTCTGTGAGAGCATTGAATAATGTTGATTTGCCTACATTTGGCAGGCCGACAATTCCTATAGATAACATGGCAGTAGTATACCCAGCACTCAACTATTTTGCAAAGCAAAATAGTTGAGTGCTGGGTATATGGTATTAAGTATTAGGTATCAAGTGTCACATTGACACATTATCAGAGTTATTATAGTGTAATCATGGAAGTTCAGAGATGTCAATTTGTTTATAATTATTACACAGAGGGGAATTTGGTATGAGAACAGCATTTGGTTTTGGATGGTTTAAAGGTCATGAAGTCAAATCAGGAAGAGGGTGGCTTTGGGCAGTTGGTGTTATTGTCGCTGTGATAATTGGCATATGTTTGCCATGGTAAGTATTTTTTAAACGCATGATTCTTCATGCCTCAAATAAAGGGTGTCTGAAAATGGACAAAAAAGCCAGAAGAACCATCCTTGATAATGTTTTGGGTGAACTAGAGGACGCATTTAAAGAACTTTCAATATACAGAGATGACTATAAAACGTGTCCAAAAAACGCATTGGTTGGCAAGCAAAATGCTGTCAGGGCGTTTCTACGTATTTTGAAGGGTGTGGACTTTGTAGATACTGACAAAAGATACATATCCAAGCGACTCAATGAAATGAAAAAGTTTAACATTGAGTGGACTGGTGTATATACTTTGTTGGTATGTTTAATAGAAGAAATGGAGGCTTGGCCAGCAGAAGACTAGTACTCAACTATGTTGATCAAAAACCCCTCTCACGAAATGTGGGTGGGGCTTTTTCTTTTTTGGATAAGCAACATGTTATAATACACTCATGCATCCCGTTAGAAATTTTTGTTTCTTTCTACTCCATCAAGATTTACCATTGGGTTTAACGGGTTCACTTATTAAAAAATTATAAATATAAAATTTCTAACGGGATGAAAATTTTAAAAACAATTAGAAAATTTACTGAAAATCATTTCATTATTGTTGGCTTGGCTTTAGTACTCGGTGTTTTATATGGAAACTATTTAGCTCAATATGCATATTTGAGTACCACATTACTTGCGGCTATTTTCTTTTTGAGTTCACTTAAGATTGATTTGAAGAAAGTGAGACAGTATTTAGGAGATAAATTAGTGCTTGCTATAGTAAACATATTCATGCTTTTTATTTTGCCTGTTGCTGTTTATTACGTAACAAATGCAATATATCCGACACTTGCAATCGCATTTCTTTTGCTTGCAGCAATGCCAGCGGGAATGACAGCACCACTTCTTGCAGAGATTAGTGGAGGTAAACAAAGCTTAGCTCTTGTGCTGACAGTTACAACTTCACTCTTAGCACCAATTACTGCACCATTCATAATTAAAACAGTTGCCGGTGCGCAAGTTGATGTAAGTTTTTGGGCAATGTTTACCACTTTGGCTATTGTGATTTACATTCCATTTATTTTTGCTCAGATTATCAAACGATTTTGGCAGCGTGCAATTGATAAAGTCGCGATTTCATTCAAACCAATTTCTGTAATTTTGCTCGGACTTTTAATTATGGTTGTAATTGCAAAACAATCCGACGCAATTATAGATGGATTCAAAAACGGCGATGAATCAATAATATATCTTGTCGCCCTATTTATTTTCTTTTTGATACTACATGTTCTCGGCCACATAACTTCCTTTTGGAAAAAAAGAGACGAACGCATCACGATCACCGTGTGCCTCACATATATGAACTTCACACTTGCTATAGAATTGGCCAATAAATTCTTCACAGAGCCTAATATTGTAATACCGGTCGTGTTCTCAGTGATACCGTGGGCGATTATGCTTATTCCATATAAACGCATCATGCAAAAAAAGACCAGTTAACATTTGTTGGTATTATAATCAAACGTACTTTTCCCTGTATCTGACAATATATTTTTTGAAAAATTCTCTTACAAAGATTTGGGTTATCCACAGTCCCAAGACCGTCTTGGGAAACCCTTGTTTTTCAACGTAAAATACGGCTCAACTGGGTTGAGCCGTATTTTATTTGTTTTTATTTCCCCTTTTTACCTAATCCGTACACCTTTTTCTTCCAATAATCTAGTCGTTCTTTTGGCAATTTCTCTACAGGGCCGAATTTGTATACATATATTGGTGATATTCCAGCAAAGCCCAAAATACTTTTTCGTAGTGCCCTACTACTATCTCCAAATAGTAATCTTGCTTGCCACGGAGTAGTATTTAAAGTAACAAAGATTGAAGCAGACCGGTCTTTCAAAAGTTTTCTCCAACCAGAACCATCTTTTTTGAATTTAAAAGCAAAGCCAGGTAAAAACATTCTTTCCCACATACCTTTAAATATTGCCGGCATACCTCCCCACCAATTTGGGTAAAAAATTGCAATGTGATTAGCCCATTTAATTAAATTTTGCAAACGCAATAGATCTGGCTCTAGTTCCTGAATAATTTTATAGCCATGATGCAAAATTGGATCAAATTGCATTTCAGAAACATTTATCCTTTTTACATTGTGTCCAGCATCCCTAGCTCCCTTTTCATATTTATCAGCAAGAGCCCCATAGTATGTGGAGCTATCGCCTTGACCGAGAATTATTAATACGTTTTTACTTTTATTCATAATATTTTTTTATCCTTATAGTACAAGGACAGACCAAGTACGAGCCACGAACCTATAATACCGACGATAAAACTTAATATGATCGGCAAATCATTTATGTATACGCCATACAATGTCCATACGAATGTCCCGACACTAAATATTCCATAAGTGAATAGTGATACATCTCTAGCAGACTTTGTTTTCCATATTTTATATGCCTGTGGAAAATAACCAACAGACATCAAAACTCCCATAAATGTAACAAATATTTCCAAATGCATGATATTGATTTGTCTAAACTATCCCCTTGAGTTCATTTTGATATCTTCCCATCACCTCCATTGTAGCAGCCATTTGATCTTTCCCTTTCTTCATTTCTGCTTGAATTTCAACAGCTATTTTTTGAAAGAGTTCTGGATGCTCTGTCACGATTTTTAAAATTTTTTCTTGCTGGTCTTCCGGCACATCCTTTAGCTGGCTTTTAATCATCTTTTTAAGTAGTAGATTTTTTAACATGATATTTTAACTTACATAAACTTATTAAGTTTAAATATTGTACCATAATTATGCTTGTTGGTCTGCATTCACTTTATTCAAATAAAACCCCTGTGAAATTTTGTTTACTGCTATTGGTGTGATTATTGTTGTTACGATACTTAAAATAATTACTGCTGTGAGTAAAGAATCATCCACAATACCTATCTCAAAACCTGCAAAAATAGCAGCCAGAGTTGTTGAAAGCTGCGGTGTTAGTGCCATTCCAATTAGAAAACTGCTTCTTCTTTTAAATTTACAAATTCTTCCAGATATATATCCTGTGAGAAGTTTCGTTATAAGTAGACCTGCGATTATTAAAGCAGTGATTGCGAGTGCCCCATGTGCTGTACCAAGTATTTCCATATTCATGCTTGCGCCTGCAATAATGAAAAAGGTTGGTATAAAAATTCCATAAGAAATTGCGTGCAACTTCTCTTTTATAATATCGCTTTTAATTGAGTCGGATAATACGAATCCTGCAAAGAACCCAGCAATAATTGCGTGTAGACCAAGTAATTCAAAAAGAATTACTGTACCCAGCATTACTGTAAAAATCAGCCGTGATTCTCTTTCAAATACATCTCCTCTGTTTGATAAGTGCCGCAGAAATGTGTGCACCCATGGAATCATTTTTCGTAAAATTATAAGCGAAGCAAGTAGTAGTGCATAAAAAATCGGTAGTGGCAGCTCCGTGATTGGATTTATTGTTTGCAAGACGATTGACAAAAGAAGCAAGCTCAAAACATCTGTCACAAGAGCTGTTCCAATAATTGTTTTGCCAACATGGGTTGATAATAGATTATTTGCTGTTAGAGAAGGTATTACAACAGCCACCGAAGAAGAGATAAATATGATTCCCAGCAAAATGGCTGTCATCATTTCATATTGGAAATAGTATGCGATACCAAATCCAATTGCAAAAGAAGCGACGGAGATTGTTGTGGCAATGATAGCAACTTTGAATCGTATCCCCTCCCATTTTGAGAGTTTTGTCTCAAGACCAGCCATAAACATCAAGAAAACAAGGCCTATTTCTCCTATAAAACGAATTGGCTCTGTGGTTGTGATCAAATCTGCACCACTTGGTCCAATTACTATTCCTGCGACAATAAGAGCCGGCACCCATGGAAGATGGAGGCGGTTAAAAATTCCGGACAGGAAAAGTCCGGCAAAAAGAATTATGAAAAAAGAAATGAATTCTATAGGCATAAGTTAAAATCCAAAATTCGAAAACTATTTATTGTCTTTGAAGAATTTGGATGCGTAGATGGTCACAACAACCAAGATCGCGGTCACTGTAAAAGCGTATAAAAATTTTAAACGAACTGTACTTTGGTCAAGAGGAAAAAGATACTCAATTAATGCTTTTATTGCGTCATTCCATGCAAGACCAGCAACCAAACCAAAAGCAGCAAAGATGTATCCAGTGATACGTGCGCGGAATTCTTTTTCCAGCTTTTCGCTTTCGCTTAAAACCTTACCAGAAACTCTTGTTGAAATGTTATTTATTCCTCGCATGTAAAAATTATTCTAAGTTTTTATCAAGACAAGAGCCCAGTTCGTCTGTCATAGTCCATCCACATTGTCCGGTTTCTTGCCGCTCACATTTTGCCTCTTTATAGCACATGTATTCTTCTTTAAATTCACAAGTTGTTACAATTGTATCTGCAATATCAGCCTCAACACAGAGTTGACTACTACAGCCAGCAGGAAGACATTCATTTGTATCAGAAATACCGTCATCTATATCTATTTTTTCTATAAACATTATTCCATCCGGTGTGTAGCAGCGTCGCGGGTAAGATTCAACCACTGTATACCCTGCAAGCTCGCACTCTTCAAAATTTATTATTATCGGTACTCCGCCTACATTATCGCGTTCAATTTTATTAGAAATTAAAGTACTGCCAAGTCCAATAGCAATAAGGACAAAAAATAAAATTATAACTATAAATAATTCTTTCATCATTATTTATTGAATATTAGAGTTATTAACACATCATCATGGCTTTCTTTCGCGAATTTTGTCGCCATATCCACTTTTTTGAAGACCTCTTTGATCTTTTTTGCGAGTTTAAGAGCGAGTTGATTTTCTGTAGTTGTTATCGTTAGCATCTTTCCTGATTTCTTAATATCAATCAAGCGATCCATGGGATCTTTTGCCAGCATTCGTTTTGCATAATTTTTTATTAAGTTCATTAATTCAGGAACATTTTTTTCTGGTACATTCTTTATAATTATTTTTCCTTCGTATGTTCCCCTTTTTATCATGCGGCATGCTGGGCACTCACTAAATTTTACTCCAGGACCTTTAATCCCAGCTTCTAGGAATTTTCCAATATCGTGATGCCAAGATTTTTTGTAATAAAAAGCATGACATGTCTTACACACCTCCAAACCTTTGCGAGCTTTACCAAACTCTTCTTTAGCAGTACTTTCTTTTGGTAATCTGATGTTTTTTGTTGTTTTATATATTTTTGCCATATATTAATATATTAAAATTAAAGTTGTCCTGGTCCAGGTATTTTTTCTGACCTGTCTCCGTCGTCTGTCTCTTCAGGGAATTCTTTTGCTAATTTCTCAGCAATTTTTTCGCCCTCAAGTTTTTCTTCCTCTTCAATTATCGCTTCTCTCGCGACACCTCGTTCTCTATAAAAATTCATTAGAGAAAAAGTGATCATGCTGGCAAATATAATACCTATAAGATTGAGAATAAAGATTGTTACAGAATCGGTGACTACTCCCCAGTCAAATTTTGCGATACCTACTCCAATAAGTGCAAGAGGTGGAACAAGTGCGACAGCTATAGCTGCTCCAGGAAGCGTCGCATTCAATTTTGGTTTTATAAGCGCGAATGTTGCTGCAAAACCGGCAACAATAGCAACTCCCATGTACAAGAAAGAAGGCTCTAGATTTCTAATCATTTCTGGAGAGATTTGGTCTGGGGCAAAGAAAAGTGTGATAATTGCCGCTGCAGCAATTCCAATACCTGTAGATTTTAAAACTGTATTTACTGAGCGTCTAATCAGTTTGCCATCCGCCAGTATTATTCCAAGCGCAATAGATAAGATCGGAGACAAAAGTGGCGCAACGAGCATTGAGCCGATAACAACAGCTAAGCTATTTATTAAAATACCAAAAGTCGCCATCAATATTGATAGCACGATCATAAAGAAAAAATCTTGGGTTGGCGTACTTTGTGTAATAAGAGTTTCTGTCGCTTTTTGTCTATCAGCCTGAGAAAGATTGTGAAATGATATAAATCCCATGTGTATATTGTACTATAATTCCTAGCGAGGAGCACGTGAAAATTTATTTTCACAGTGTCCGAGCGACGGAATTTCAAGCTTTGCTTATAATTTCAAGCGAGAAGCGAAATGAAAATTTATTTATAAACATCCACTTGCTCCACACGCTGAACGATATTAGAACCTATTTTATATGAAAAATAAAATATGGAAGTTGTTTGTATAAAAAGAAACCGACCTGATGGAAGGCTTCCATAGGTCGGGGTTTGTATTGGTGTTCAGCGAGAACGCTGCAAGGGTTGTAACTTATACAAACGGCAAAGATAAGGTCCGTTGCCCGAGTGCCGTGCTTCGTTGTCCCCATTGGCATATATGTAGCAAAGATAACGCTTTTGCTTAGGATCCCCCTTAAACATCATAGAGATAGCCGCACGACTAGTTGCCTTTTTGTCAGCATCTTGGGGTCTGCCCAAGACAGAAACCAAAGAGGCTTCAAAGCAAATAGCTCCCTGATCCTTGGCGATCCATTTTGCCATAAATTCTACTTCCTCCGCTGGTATATGAGGTAAGTCGTTTGAAATTAGAATACGCATCATTGCCTCCGAAGGTATTTGTTAAGGGTTGAACTTTAATCCATGTCAATTGTATCATCTTTTTAGAATATTGTCAATAGATAGCTCCGTGGGCTGGATTCACTGCTCGCAAAGCTCCCAGCATATTACTTCTCATCCAGCTAAACGTAGATATAGATAAAATTAAAACCCCAAAAAAACACGGCTTTGTTGAGCCGTGTTTTTTGTTATTTTTTGAAACAAAATATTTTAATTAACTTGGTTTTGTCTATCACGATACCATTTAATCGCGTACCAAATCACTAATACCGCAAGCAATACCAAAAGTGGTAATATCGTGCATGATAAACCAAATAGATATATTACGATTGTCGCTATGATCGTTGCGATTATCCAGAAGAGCAATGTCTGCTTCATGTCTTTAAATTCATCTTGTCTGCGTGTTGCTCGCTCCCAAACACGTTGAAGAATTAAGATTACTATGATTATAATTAGGAACTTAAATCCACACTTCCCTGCCTCACCAAAAGATCCAGGCAGTGTAAATACTGCTGCGGCTGCATTTTGGACTCCTTTCGCAACACCAGCTATACCACCATCCTCCTCAGTAATAGCCGTGCTTGTTCCGGTACCTGATCCACTAGAACCCTCACCACCTCCTTCATAAAACAAATCTTCCAAGCTGCCACCCATACCATCTTCGGGCGGAGTATCACCACCTCCGTCGCCCCCTCCATCTGGAGGAGTGCCCCCACCATCATCGCCGCCTCCATCTTCATAGGCAACGGTAAATGTGTGTTCATAACTCACTGTAGGCGGTGAAGCATGAGAAACTACGCGATAACTGTATGTTTCGCCTATTATTAAGTCTGTAAGTGTCATGAAGTGCTCTCTTACCATTGTTGGATCTTCTACATTCGCCATTGGGTAGCCAAATTTTCCAGTAGGATCATTCAAATCAATCGTATACGGACCTTCAGACGTAAGACCATAGACCACCTGACTTGTTGAATCGTAGTTTGTAAGCCATGAAATGAACGCGGATCCTGTAGGAGGATCAACTGCCACTACAGCAGCTTCATTACTGATTAGGAGTCCTCGTGGTGGTCCATTTCCACCACCTCCGCCTCCTCCACCACCACCGCCACAATCTGTCACACAACCATCGTCTACCCCACCTTCTCCTTCAAAACCAACCAGTAAATCAAAGCCAAATGAAAGCGCTTGGTAATCATTACCTGCACTTGTGTTGAAAGTAGCAATAAAATCATATTCAACAGTAGCGCCCGCAGAAACTATGCTTAAAGATACCTCACCAGCATCAAGAAAATCAGAGAAAGATCCAGAATAAAGTGATGTCGCTCCTTGTTTTATCTCTAAATCTATTTCATCAGCAAGACAAGTTCCTGCGCTACACCCAATTTGGTTAATTGCTTCCGTAATAACTTGTTTGTCCACATCGCTGTTATTTGTTACTTGTACATACTTAGAAATAACATCTCCAGGTTTTACATCAGTCTCACCAAACAAAGGCAGTGTTTCAAATTCAACTGCAAGGCTTGGAACGCTAGCAAAAGCAGTAGACGCACCAAAGAGGAGCGCAATCGTAGCTATCGCAATCGTAAACCAAATATTTAATGTGTGAATTTTTTGTAACATGATTTTTTTGTTTTTAAGCTTCTTCATTTTCTTCTGGAAGCACCTCTTCTTCAGTCACCTCCTCAACAATCTCCTCAACCACTTCTTCAGGAACTATTTCTTCAACTTCCTCTACAATTATTTCTTCCACTACCACTTCCTCAACCACAGGTTCTTCCGCATCTTCAATTACTGGCTCTGGTTCTGGCTCCTTAATTTCTACTCCCTCCTCTTCATCAATAATCGGATCAGCGTCTTCTACGACGAGCACTTCTTCAACAACTGGCTGATCTTCCCCACCACTTTCTTCCAGTATTTCTTCCACTACCTCTTCAACAGCCTCTTCCTGTTTTCCGTCTACGTTTTCTGGAGCTTCTTCAGTATTACCTGTTTCAATTATTTGCTCATCTTGCTCCTCTAGAGCATCTTCCTCAACAACTTCTTCTTCCGGTACATCCTCTTCAGGAACTTCTTCTACAACCTCTTCCTCAATTGGCTCTTCAACACCTTCCTCTTCTTCAACAACCGCCTCAGGCTCTGATCCTCCTCCAGTAGAAACCTCAGCCACAGGAGCTTCTACAACCTCCTCATCTTCTTCTTGTTCGGTCACTTCAGGAACGTCTTCCACAGGTTCTACCTGCTCTTCCTCAACAACAGGTTCTTCAATTTCTTCAATCACAGGAATACCGTCTGCAGGATCATATACAATCACCGTTCTCTCCACAAATCCATCATTACCAGCCTGATCAGTTGATCTATATACCACTTTATATTCACCAACTACACTAGTATCAACAGTATCCTCAACTAGGTATACACCCAGATTATTATTCACATTGTCTGTTACTGTCGCACCCAAATCACCATATGTTGCACCAATCTGCACAAGAGCAGGATTGTTTCCATTAAGTATCAGTACCGGCGCTTCTGTATCAGCGTCAGCCTCTTCTTCCGCTGCTCCTTGCGCAACTTGCACTTCCGCCACATCTTCTACGAGTTTGTTTGGCCCGCCAGGTGTTGGCACAGGATCAACCCAGGCACCAATACCATCAGGAATTCGCGCATCAGATTTATTTTCCAAGCTTGTTGTGTAAGTTTGCGTATCAATAAGTGCTGCACTACCATCAAACAAATTTATTGTGTCGCCAGTATTATTAAGTATACATCCATCAAGATTCACCACCGCCCATTCAGTACCAGAGCCTTCCGCGCCAATTATAGTTGAGCCACTCATTGTGGTCGTGGTTGCGATTTCAGTAATATGCCCAGCGGCATCATGAATTTCCCAACCAGCTAGATCAGTCGCCTCATCGCCGTTATTGTAAAGTTCTACCCATTCACAACAGAACATTCATTTCCAATAGGATCAGGAACGTATTCATTCAACACAACCATTCGGCTTGTCATGTTCACAGTAAATCTTTCTTCATCTGTAAAGCCAGAAAGTGATGGTTCTGCAACGTCTTCCCTCCATCCATCAAACACAAAATCAACATCACACACGTCACCATGCGCAAAGTTGGCAGGAATTGGCAACGCGTCTAATTCAAATTCCCATGTACCAAATGTTGTTGTCGTTGGTGCGCTGAAATCAAGCACTGGCCCGAAATACGCCGGCATGCCATTTTGTTTTGCAATAAGATTTACAGCCGCGCAGAAATCATCATCTCCGCTCATCTTTTCAGCACGTGCAGCATATTGAATATCCAAACTC
>JBHPGB010000004.1:0-54972 GCA_042571085.1 Patescibacteria group bacterium
TTTATTCCTTTTGTAACGATAGGAAGAACGTCGTCATACATATTTAAATTAACAACATCTGCCAATTTAAACCATTGAGCATCATCAAGACCACCATTATCTTCTTCAAGTTTTAATGGTACAAATTCTGCTTGCGCCAAAAAGTAAGAAACCTGACGACGTTCTTCCTATCGTTACAAAAGGAATAAATTTATTAAAAAAATAATTATCAGACCATTAGATCGCTTTGTTACTAGATCAGATTCTAGAAGTAAAACGATCTAACTGTCTAGATGTCTAGAATATGAAAAAATTTGAAGAGTTTGCCGATAAGATCGGCGTGAAGTTTAATAATATAGATTTTCTACAACAGGCGTTTACTCACCGCTCATATATAAATGAAAATCCTGGAGTAAAAACAGGTCACAACGAGCGTTTGGAATTTCTGGGGGATGCTGTGCTTGAGCTTGTGGTTACAGATTTTCTTTATGAAAAGTATCCTGATAAACCAGAAGGTGAGCTTACTGCTTATCGTGCGGCGCTCGTGAATACAATAAGTATTTCTAGAGCAGCCACAGAGCTCGGCGCAAACGAATACCTACTTCTTTCAAAAGGAGAGGCGAAGGATACAGGGAAAGCACGACAATATATTTTGGCGAATACATTTGAAGCAATCATTGGTGCTGTATATGTTGACCAAGGATATGATGCAGCACAGAAATTTATTGAAAATAGTCTTTTCCACTATATTGATGAGGTGATTGAGAATCGTTTGTGGCAGGATGCAAAAAGCTATTTCCAAGAGCAGGCGCAGGAACACGTAAGTATCACACCAGCATACCAAGTGCTTGAAGAAGTTGGACCAGATCATGATAAACAATTCACAGTTGGCATATTTCTAAAAGATGAGCAGATAGCGAAAGGGCAAGGTAGAAGCAAACAAGACGCAGAGCAAGCGGCAGCAAAGGCAGGGCTTGAGGCAAAGGGCTGGGAGTAGAGATTGAAAAAACAGGAGCTTCCAGCTCCTGTTTTTTCTTTACTTTTTTGCATGATTAATATATTCTTATTATTGGAATTCTGTATATTAGTGTCGAGGAGTAATTATGATGAAGCAAACAATTCCTGCAGATTTGTGTACTAAAGATTCGCTGGATAATGTAAAGCAAATCATGCATGCATTTTATACAATAATTATACTCGCAGCCTTTTTGGGCTTTTGGGAGCTTGTTGCACTTGTTGTGCCGCATGGATAGCACTTTATCCACAATATCTAAATAAACCCGCCTTTGGGCGGGTTTTTACTTTATACTACATATAAAATACGGTATAATACACATCAATCATGTATCCCGTTAGAGATCCAACCTGTCTTTTGTGGCAATACGGGGGTTTGGTAAAATATTTAGACATAACAAGTTAATCATTAACTAGGTACGGAAATTTTATTTCCTATCTCTAACGGGATGTATCTCAAACGACTAGAAATTACAGGTTTTAAATCATTCGCAAAAAAGGGTGTGCTCGAATTTAGCGCACCTGTTTCTTCTATTGTAGGACCAAACGGGTCTGGAAAATCAAATGTTACTGAAGCAATGCGTTTTGTGCTCGGAGAGCAATCAATGAAAAGTATGCGTGGAAAGCGTGGAGAAGATTTGATTTGGAATGGCTCTGGTAGTACAGGACGAAGCAATCACGCAAGCGTAATAATTACATTTGATAACACAAAGAAGGAATTTGATATTGATTATGATGAGGTTGCGATAAAGCGAGAAGTTTTTCGTGACGGAACCAATCAGTATTTTATAAATAATTCACAGGTGCGTCTTAAAGATGTTTTAGAGCTTTTGGCAAAAGTTCATATTGGTGCCACCGGACACCACATTATCTCACAAGGTGAAGCTGATAGGATTTTGAATGCAAATATAAAAGAACGACGAACGATGATTGAAGAAGCATTGGGGCTTAAAGTGTACCAATGGAAAATTACTGAAAGTGATAAAAAACTGAATAAGACACAAGAAAATATAAAACAAGTGGAATCGTTGCGAAGAGAGATTGCGCCACATATTAAATTCTTAAGGAGACAGGTTGATAAGATTGAAAAGGCTAAAGAAATGCGTGACGAACTGAAAGATTTATATGCCGAATATTTAAAAAGGGAAGAAGAGTATATTAAGGAAAGTAAGAATGCAATATCTGAAAAGAAAAGAGGGCCTGAGAGTGAGCTTAAGCGTATTGAGTCTGAGCTTGATAAGGCACGCAGCACACTTTCACAGTCCGACGATCATGATCCGCAGAAAGATGAATTAATGACACTAGAGAAGCAGATAAGTGACACACGCAACGAGAAAGATGAGCTTTCTCGCGAACTCGGTCGCATAGAAGGAATGATCGAATTTGAAGCACGTCGCATAGAAAAAGAGAAGGAAAAGAAAGCTATTGTTGAGCATGTTGACTACAATGAAGTGAAAGAGTTTTCTGAGACATTAGAAGATAAAATTAATACAGCTGAAAGGAGTCAAACAATTGAAGAAATGAAAGAAGCTTTTGTTTCATTGCGCAGTATGTTGCGTAGCTTCATTGATGGTATACAGGGAAAAGATTCAGGATCTAGCACTGATGAGACGGAGCTGCTAAATCTGCAAAACAAAAAGAAAGATATCGCTGCGCAAATGAATAATGTTGAAGTGGGTGCACAAGAGTTTGAAGAGAAATACAACATTCTTAAAAGAGAAATTGAAAAACAAAAAGATTCTTCTCGTGATCTTGAGCGAGCCGTGTTTGAGATGATGGCACAAAAAAGTGAACTTTCTGCACAGGTAAATATGTTGAGGAATGATGAGGATAATCTCAGTCGTCTTGAACACAGACTGAAAGAAGAGGTGCGCGAAGGGGTAGTGCTTGTGGGGCAAGACATTACCATGTACGAAAATTTTGTTGTGTCACGCGAGGATGTGATGAGCGAAAACCGTGAAGTACAAGAAGAGCGTAGGAAAAAAATTGAAAAAATTAAAATAAAACTTGAAGACGTCGGTGCTGGTGGAGGCGAGGATGTGATGAAAGAGTATGATGATATTGTACAGCGCGATGAGTTTTTGATGCGTGAAATTGAGGATTTGAATGAGACAGAAGTGTCTTTGCGCGAATTGATAAATGATTTGAACGAAAAGCTTAATAATGAGTTTAAAGAAGGAATACAAAAAATAAATAAACAATTCCAAGAATTTTTTGCACTCATGTTTGGTGGTGGTTCTGCTTCTCTTAATGTTGTTGCACAGAAGAAGCGCCAAAGAAAAGATACTGAGATGCTACTTGATGATGCTGCAGCTATCGCTGCAATGGAAGAAGAAGCGGAAGAAGAAGAGGGAATTGAGATACAGGTTTCTTTGCCACGCAAAAAGATTAAAGGTTTGCAGATGCTTTCTGGTGGCGAGCGCGCACTTACTTCTATCGCACTTATTTTCGCTGTATCACAGGTGAATCCACCGCCATTCTTAGTGCTTGATGAAACAGATGCTGCGCTTGATGAGGCAAACTCACGCAAATATGGCGACATGCTTGAAAATCTTTCAAAGCACTCTCAGCTTATCGTTGTGACACACAACCGAGAAACAATGAGCCGCGCAGGTGTGCTTTATGGAGTAACAATGAACACAGATGCGGCTTCACAGCTACTTTCAGTGAAGTTTGATGAGGCAACATCGTACGCTAAATAATCAATATAATTTACAAATAATTTATATCGTGTTATTCTACATATGGATTTAAACTTTTTTCAACGACTGATAAATGGGAGAATGAGGTGAGTAAAAAATTTTGTACTGAGTGCAATGGTAGGACTGAACATCGTCATGTCAGCACGATTAAATCGCCCGGGATGACAGATTCTCAGCAAGGATACAGATGCCAAAAATGCGGACATCTGAAAAAGACTCAATGTGATGTGGGTTCGACAGGAGTTACTGAGCAGGCTGCAGCCGCATAAGCAAATATTCAACAGAAACAAAAAACGACCGGGATTCATTCCGGTCGTTCGTTTTTTATTATCGTAGCTGCTTTGCTTTGTAATCGTCTGGTGCTTTTGTGAAATGATCTTCAAGTTGTTCACGCGTTAGCAGGCCTTCTTGTGCACCGATGTGTTGCACGACAGACATTGAATTAATTGGCGCCCACTCAAGTGCTTCTGGAATAGTTTTGCCGATTGCTAATGCTGCTGTAAATGTGCTTGAGAATGAATCACCCGCACCAGTGCGGTCTACTGGTGGTGCTGGGTCTGGGTAAATTGGCATGTGCCACATTTCTTTTCCATCGTATGTGTATGCACCATCTGGACCATCTGTAATTACAACAATGTTTGGCCCCAAGTCGCGCATGTTTTCAAGCAGAACTTCAATATTATCCTCGTTTGTTTTTAATATTCTGTTTGCCTCTTGTTTGTTGCAGAAGAAAAGTTCTGACAATTTATAAATATCAGTAAGGTTTTCATAACCAAGCTTCATTTGAAATGTCCCTGGCTGGAATGCGAGTTTTACCTCTGGATGTTCGGTGAGGTATTTTGCAATCTCTCCATGAAAAGCTAGGGAATTTTCTCCAAGAGAGCTAAGATACAGCCACTTTGGTGAGCCAATGTCTGGCATTTCGTATGGGTATTCTTGGTGTTTGATTAGTATAGTACGCTCACTTCCAAATCTAAGCACATAATGATAATTACTTTTCATGCCCTCGTGTACTTTTACAAATGAAGTATCAATCTTATTTTTTTCAAGCGCTTCCAAATCTTCTTTGCCGAATTTATCGTCACCAAGATTTGTAATTAGTGCAGATTTGAGTCCGAGTCTAGCAGCTGCAACCGAAGCATTGGGGCTATTACCAACAGCGGGCACAACCACTACATCTTCATAAGGAATTTTATCACCAAAACTAATGCAAAGTTTTTCTTTGCCTGTTTTAGGATCTTCTTCTACTTCAGCATTTTTTAATTCTATAAACGCATCTGTTACAATGTCGCCCATAGCAACGAAATCTAAGTCATTCATATGATTTTTTTAACATGTGTATAATTCCTCTTATTTTACCACAATAGTGATGATACAATAAGACTATTAAAGGTCCATGTATTATTAGTTTAATAAATTGCGCAATTTATTTATTATGACAAAAAATAAAACAGTAGGTTATATTGGCTACTGGCTCGTGGTTATCGGTGCGGTAAACTGGGGTCTTGTTGGAATTGGTCATTTTGTTGGCGGCAATTGGAATGTTGTGAATCTGCTTCTTGGCTCATGGCCAGCAGTGGAGGCAATCGTATACATTCTTGTTGGTCTTTCAGCAGCATTGATGGTTTTTGGATGCCGATGCGGACGACACACATGTAAAACGTCAGAAGCAGGAGAGCAGATGTAATACATCACGTACTCACAAAAAGAAAACGCTTGTAACAAGCGTTTTCTTTTTGTGTAAATTAAAAAAACAGCCCCTTTCGGGGCTGGTAAACTTATATCGAATTAGTTTCTATTGAGGAACCAATGCTTCATTTAAAAGCCTCTGGCATTTTTGGACTATGGGATCAGTATGGTTTTGTTTTCTGTGCTGAGACAAAGATAGCTCCCTTGTACGAAGACATTGGATTACCAATTTTCTTCCATCATGATGTGTTCCTATGTGTACATCCGGATTTTTACTACGCCATTCCAGCAGGTCATCAAATGCATTATCTGCAAGCGAATATACAAACATATTCATTCGGCTGTGTTCTTGTATTTTTTGATTTTTTATATACAAAGCCACTAACAAAAATACAGGGATTAAGAAAAGTAAACCACACCAAAGAGTTAGTTGTAAAATATCCATAACATAAACCTCACAGTATTTATTGGGTTGTCATCCGATGCCATTATTATGCATTTGGGCTGTTAATGCAATACCTGTGTTTATGGTACAATTTAATCAATATGAAAACACTAAAACAAGTAATAAAAGAAGCAAAGGAAAATAAAACAGCAGTTGGGCATTTTAATATCTCAAATATTGAAGGGCTTTGGGCGATTTTTCGTGCTGCGCAGAGCGTTGATGCGCCAGTGATAATTGGCTTATCAGAAGGGGAGCGTGAGCATGTTGGCACTAGGCAAGCTGCTGCGCTTGTGAAAAGTCTCCGCGCTCAATACGATTACCCAATTTTTATTAATGCAGATCACTGCCATTCATTTGAGTCTGTAAAAGAAGCTGTAGATGCAGGGTTTGATGCTGTGATATTTGACGGCGCGACTTTGCCGATTGAAGAAAATATAGAAATAACAAAAAAATGCGTGGAATATGCACGTAGTGTTAATCCAGAAATTATTGTGGAAGGTGAGCTTGGTTATATCGGCGGATCAAGTAAAATGCTTGATGAGATTCCAGAAGGAGTTTCATTGGATAATCTTACTACAGCAGAAGACGCAAAAAGATTTGTAGACGAAACGGGCGTAGATTTATTTTCTCCATCAATTGGAAATATTCATGGCATGCTCAAGAGTTCTGCGAACCCTGAATTAAATATTGAAAGAATTAAAGAAATTAGTGATGCTGTGGACGCAGAATTGGTATTACACGGTGGCTCAGGAATTTCAGATGAAAATTTCAAATCTGCTATTGAAGCAGGAATTTCAACTGTTCACATAAATACAGAAATTCGCCGCGCTTACCGCGAAGCGCTTGAAGAAGCTCTTAAAAATGATCCAGAACAAATCGCACCATATAAATTTGCAAAACCAGCAATGGAGGCAATGCAAGAAGTAGTAGAGAAGAGAATAAGATTATTTAGTGGAAAATAGGTAAATCCGGCAACGCAAAATTCGTGTCAAAAAGTTTTTCGCGATAAAATTATGAAAAATTTTTTATTAAACAAAAAAAGCACAGTATGCCGCGCTTTTTTAAATTTCCTAATCGATTATTAAGACTCAAAATTAAATTGATCGAGCACTCTTTTTATAGTGTAACCTTTTTGAAAATCAAACGGGTGTTTCTTTAGTAAAACTTGGGGTTGGGTTTGTATCCACAGCGTGAATTCACTAATCACCAAGTCAATTATTATTTGGTCAGTATTTTGATTATAAGAAAAACCCTCTAAAGATAAATCTTCTGTTACTTGGATTATATTTTCTCCATCGAATCGTATGTTGATCCAGTAATCAAAAATTGCCAGTGCTTTTACTCTTGTTTTCACAATAACTCCATATAAAAATAAATGGTTATGTTTTCCAATCAAAATTTATCACAGAAGTATAGCAGTGTCAATTGTTTGTTATTCTACCTATTAGACTATTAGATTTGAAATTGCTTTTTTTAAATTAATCCTCAGGAATAAACGGCACAAAGGCAAATCCTGGATATTCTGTTTCTTTGAATTCATTTTCGCCAGTTTTTTCTACAAGTAAAATTGATTCTTTCACAGGCATTACTATCCTGCCTCCAACCTTAAGTTGATTTTTCCATTCTTGAGGTACAAAGTTTGCTGATGCTGCGGAAATTATTTTGTCAAAAGGCGCTTCTTCTTGCATACCTGTTTCCGCATTAAGTGATAGTGATTCTACTCTTCCATCTTCTATAAAACCATATTTTGAAATATTTTGACTTCCAAATAGCTTAAGCTCAGGAACAATTTCTATAGAAAATATTTTACCTGTTTTGCCGACTATTTGTGCAAGAAGTGCGCTTTGCCACCCAGATCCAGCGCCAACGTCCATTATTTTTTCTCCTTTCTTTGGCTGTAACAGCTCGAGCATTAAAGCAACTGTTTCTGGCTGAGAGATTGTTTGTCCAAAACCAATAGGAAGAGGTACATTTCTATACGCCTCTTCTTTTTTATCTTCTGGCACAAAATTTATACGATCAATAGCACGAAATGCCTCAATGATTTCTGATGTTTTAAGTGTGCCAGATTCTATTAGTTGTTGTACGAGAGTTTCTTGCATATTATCCTAAAAGTTCCTCCACTACTTTTTTAACATCGCCACCGTCAGCTTTTCCTTTGAGTTCTTTCATAACCGCCCCCATGAGCTGTCCAGCTTTGGATTTATCATCAATCCCCATTTCAGTTTTTTTCGCTTCGGCAATGGGTCGAATTTCATCCACACTCATCATTTGGGGTAGATAAGCCTGGATAATTTCAAGCTCTGCTTTTTCTGATTCAGCTAGCTCTGGCCGACCGCCTTTTTCAAATTGCTCAATAGCATCTTTGCGCTGTTTTGCTGCGCGATTTATTATCATAAGAACACTCTCATCATCAAGAGATTCCGATGGCTTTTTCTTTTGAGTCACAAGCTCGTTTGTAAATGCTGAAAGTAGCCCGCGAAGCGTCATGAGCTTAAGCTCCTCTTTAGCACGCATAGCATCCTTCATATCTTCTTTTATTTGTGTATGTAACATGGTTGAAGTATATAATATTTCGTATTTAGTATCCAGTATTCACTTGGCGCTCGGAGCGCCAAGTTGTATAATATTTACATGCCCAAACGCAAAATAGAATTTTATACAGGAGGAACATATCACATATATAATAGAGGTGTAGATAAGCGTGATATTGTGACTGATCAATACGATCAGCTTCGTTTTTTACGTACTTTAAACATATTTAACACAACAGAACATGTTGGAAGTGTGTACGAGTACGATGTGTGCACAAAGAAGAGAAAACTTGGCGCTCCGAGCACCAAGTTGGTAGAAATTATTGCGTTTAATTTGTTGGATAACCACTACCATTTGATTTTGAGGCAGTTGGTGGATGGTGGTATTAGTAAGTTCATGCAAAGTTTTTCCGCAGGGTATGTTATGTATTTTAATAATAAACATGAAAGATCAGGACCATTATTCCAAGGAGCTTTCAAAGCATCACCTGTTGGAGAAAGAAAGGAAGAGATTATTGCTTATGTAAATTTAAATCATGTGATTCATGGACTTGGCGCTCCGAGCGCCAAGTGGGGGATACGCAGTAGTTGGAGGGAGTATGGCGATAAAATGGCAGGTATTGTAGAGATTAAAAAATGGAAAGATTTCAATAAAAAAAGATCAATAGAAATTGCGCGAAAAGTAAAGCAAGAGCGAGATGAGGTGAAAAAGAATGAGTTTGAATAAACTTGGCGCTCCGAGCGCCAAGTTGGTGCTTATTGTATACAAATTCTTATTTTTCCATATAATAGAGCTATTATGCAATCACAAGAAATCAGACAGAAATTTTTAGACTTTTTTGAAAAGCGTGGACACGCAATATTACCAAGCGCTTCACTTGTGCCGGAGAATGATCCTTCGGTGCTTTTTACTACCGCTGGTATGCAGCCACTAGTGCCATATTTGCTTGGAGAAGCACATCCTAAAGGTGAAATGCTTGCGAGTGTGCAGAAGTGTGTGCGTACTCAAGACATTGATGAAATTGGCGACAACACTCACGATACTTTTTTTGAAATGCTTGGTAATTGGTCACTTGGATCATATTTTAAAAAAGAGGCTATTACTTGGAGTTATGAGTTTTTAACCAGTAAAGATGAGGGATTAAGACTCGATCCATCTAAGCTATACGTGACGGTGTTTGAAGGTAATGAAGATGCGCCACGAGACGAAGAGTCGTTTGAAATATGGAAGTCGCTCGGCGTGCCAGAGCACCGTATCTATTTCATGGATGCGAAATCAAATTGGTGGAGTCCGGGTGAAGACGGGCCATGCGGGCCAGATTCAGAAATGTTTTACGATGTGACTGATAAAGGTTTGGGCGACATGACGAAAGAAGAGTTTATCGCAGCAGATGATAGACAAGACGTGGTGGAGATTTGGAATGATGTGTTTATGGAATATGAAAAGAAAGAAGGAAAGGTAGTCGGCAAACTCGCGAAGCAGAATGTTGACACAGGTGCCGGGCTTGAGCGTCTTGTGATGGTAATGCAAGGGAAAAATAATATTTTTGACACTGATTTGTTTGAGGATTTAATTACACATATTCGCGAGCACGCATCAAATGAAAACATACGCGCAGAGAGAATTTTTGCGGATCATATTCGCACAGCAACATTCATGATCGCTGATGGTGTGACTCCTTCAAACACAGATAGTGGATACATCCTACGTCGTCTTTTGCGCCGTGCTGTGCGATATGGTGATGTACTCGGTATTTCAAAAGGAATACTTTTTGAGTTTGCAGGAATTGTGATTAAAAAATATGAGGCTGTTTATCCAAATCTTGGCAAGCAATCATCTGTGATAGAAGAAGAGATAAGAAAAGAAGAAGTTAAATTTAGGGAAACGCTTGAGAAGGGAATGAAAGAGTTCGAAAAAATTTCACACGCAAATATTTCCGGCCGAGATGCTTTTGTACTCTTTAGTACGTACGGCTTTCCGTTTGAAATGACAGAAGAGCTTGCGGAAGAGCACGGCATATCTGTGAACGAAGATGAATATAAAGCAGAAATGGAAAAACACCAAGAGCTTTCCCGCACAGCTTCAGCAGGTAAATTTAAAGGTGGAGTAGGAGGAGATTCTCCGGAGCAAAGAAAATATCACACAGCTACACACTTATTACAGCAAGCGCTTCGCGATGTGCTTGGTAATCATGTGACTCAGAAGGGAAGTAATATAACAGACGAGCGGTTACGCTTTGATTTTACACATGGAGAAAAAATGAGTGCAGAAGAAAAAGTGCGTGTGGAAGATATTGTAAATGAAAAAATTAACGACGCCCTACCAATTTCATTTGAAGAAATGAGTGTTGATGAGGCGCGTGAGCTTGGTGCACTTGGTATATTTGATGATAAGTATGGTGACAAGGTAAAAGTGTATACAGTGGGCGAGAAAGACGATGTGTATAGTAGGGAAATATGTGGCGGTCCGCACGTGGAAAATACAAGCGAGCTCGGTAAATTCAGAATTAAGAAAGAAGAAGCTAGTTCGGCGGGAGTTAGGCGAATAAAAGCAGTGCTTGAATAAAACAATAAAAAAAGGCTCGCGCTTCGCGCGAGCCTTTTTTATTGCGCGGAAAAGCAAAGCTTTTCCGCGCCTTATTCCACATCCAACACTCTACATAAGACACACCATTTGCTATAATATATCTAATGAATCCCGTTAGAGATCCAAACTGTTTTTTATGGCAATATGGAATATAACGAGATTCTGATCGATGTTTTAACAAGATATAATCAGATACGGAAGATTTTCTTCCTATCTCTAACGGGATGAAGTTTTCGTTATTTTCACGTAATAAAAAAGGTGAAGTCGTTATTGTGTATGATATTGGGTCCGCAAGTGTTGGTGCGGCCTTAGTTTTGCTTGGGAAAGATGAAAAACCAAAAATACTATACTCAGTACGTAAAAATATGACCTTTCAAGAAAGATTGGATTTTACACGCTTTACAAAATCAATGACAGAAACAGTAAAACAAGTATCCTCTGATTTGCAAAAAAATGGTTTATCTCATTTAAAATTTACAAAATTTGGCACTATTTCTCCTGAAAAAATATATTGCACACTCGCGTCTCCTTGGTATGCTTCACAAACAAGAATTGTCCGAGTGAAAGAAGAGAAACCTTTCTTGATTACAAAAGAAAAAATAAAATCACTTGTAGAAAAAGAAGTAAAAGATTTCATAGATGTTGCAAAAAATGATAAGCGCATAGGTGGTGGACAAACAAAAATTATTGAACAGCGTGTCATGCAGACAAAGCTAAACGGATATGATACATCTGAGCCGTTTGATAAAAGAGCTAAAGCACTTGAGTTGTCTGCTATCATAAGTGTTGCACAAAGAGATATTTTAAATGATATAACAGACGCGATACATTCTGTATTTCTGACACCACGTATAGAATTCAATTCTTTTTCATACGTAGCCTTTGATTCTATTCGTGACATAAAACCAAATGCAAATAAATTCCTATTTTTAGATATAAGTGGAGAGCTTACAGACGTGTCTTTGGTTAGGGATGGTGTAATCTTAGAAACAGGCTCTTTTCCGATGGGTAAGAATAGCATATTACGTGATGTCAAAATGGATATTAGTTCTAGTGAAGGAGAGGCTCTGTCTTTGATACAGATGTATCACAAAAACACATTGGAGAAAGTCCAGAGAGAAAAAATGAAAAAAGTTTTTCTGCAGATAGAGAAAAAATGGATTTCATTATTCAGAGATTCGCTATTGAAATTATCCGATACTCTTTCTATACCTAGTACAGTATTCTTTACATCAGACGAAAATATGGAAGATGTGTTTTCTGATCTGATACGAAAGGAAGAGTTTGGACAATTTACAATGACCGACGATGTTTTTTCTGTTGGTTCTGTAAATACCGCTTTTTTGACTAACTTTGTTAAGTTTTCAAAAAATGCAGAAAGAGATCCATTTTTAACACTTGGCGCGCTATTTGCGGATAAGGTCCATAATGGATAGAATATAAGAACAATAATTTAGAATTTATTAATATACATATGGCAAAATATTCATTTCAAGATATACGTACACCACGTCGTCGTGCAGCAGCTGCAGCGAAAAAGTCGGCTGAGAAAGAAAAAATAGAAAAAGTTGTTCCACAAAAAGTTGAAGGTCTTTCAAAAAGAGAAACTAAAGAAAAGCATGACGAGCAACCGCGACAAAACATATCTGCAATAACACCTCCACCAACTTCGCGTACTAGGGAGGTGTATCAAGATACCGACTACTCACGTTTTGGTGTGTGGTTTGTTGCTGTTGTTGCTGTGATTATTTTGATTGTTTCTTTTGGTGGATTGTTTGCCGGCGCTACTGTAACAATCACACCTAAGCAGGAAACTAGTGTAATAAATGGAACATTCTCCACATCACAAGATGCTGGTGAGGCAGATGTGTCGCACGAGGTAATGATTTTGTCGGACGAAGAGTCTATGGAAGTTCCAGCAACAGAAGAAAAAGAGGTTAGTAGACGAGCTTCAGGAACTATCGTTGTATACAACAAACACAGCTCTTCAAGCCAGAAGCTTGTGACAAGAACGCGCTTTGAAACACCAGATGGAAAAATATACAGAATAAAAGGTTCAATTATTGTTCCCGGTACAAAAGTTGAGAATGGTGAAATAATTCCAGGATCTATTGAAGTAAAAGTATATGCAGATGATCCAGGAGAAGAATACAACATAGGCCTTACCGACTTCACAATCCCTGGATTTGAAGGCGACCCTCGCTTTAAAACATTCTATGCACGAAGTAAGACGGAGATGACAGGAGGATTTTTGGGAACATTAAGATATCCATCAGACGAAGAAATGGAACGCGCTGTAAAAGAATTGAAAAATATTTTGAGTGAGCGTTTTGGCGTAGAAGCTAAAGCACAAAAACCAGATAATTTTGTACTATATGATGATGCTCTATTTGTTGAGTTTGATGATATTGGTGAAGATTTTGAAAGTAAGGGTGATACTGTCACAATTACACAACGCGCCGTACTGCATGCTATTATTTTCAAAACAGATGATTTTGCTAAATTTATTGCAAGTCAATCATTGGCATCTTTTGATGGAAGTGGTGTGAGCATACTTGGAATTGAAGAATTAGAATTTAGTATTGAAGACAAGGATTATACATCAGCACTTGATGATGAAATAACGATCAATATTTCTGGTAATGTACACATATTGTGGGATATTGATCACGAAGCATTAAAACAAAGGCTTATAGGGGTATCAAAAAAGAAATTCAAATTTATACTTTCTGAATTCCCAGATATAAAAAATGCGAAAGCGTCTATTAGGCCATTCTGGAAGCGGGCATTCCCTGATAAGAGTAAGGATATAAGGATAGAGGAGACCATAGAAGGGTAGATTGCTTTAAACGTTTGTTTATGGTAAATTATGAGGGTTAATTTAAGTAAAAATCATGTCACAAGATAAACTAATAAAACTCCAATGTGGTGAGTGTAAGCGCATCAATTACTGGAGCAGAAAAAACAAAAAACTAGTTACACGAAAAATTGAACTCAAAAAATGGTGTAAATGGTGTAAATCAAACAAGCCTCACAAGGAGTCTAAGAAATAACACCAAAAGTTTGAATTTTTACGTATTTCGTATAAACTAAGAGGGAAGTTTAATAGACTTCTTTTTTAGTTTAAATAGGGGTGTGGCGCAATTGGTAGCGCACCGGTTTCCAAAACCGTAGGTTGCAAGTTCAAGTCTTGTCACCCCTGCCACGTCGCTCGAGAGCGACGTGGCCTGCCACTCTGTTTTCAGACTTTAGTCTGAAAACAGCACCGCAGCCAAAGGCTGCGACTAAGTAGGCCACGTCACCCGAGCATAAACCACTCTTCACCATGCACTACGTCTACATCCTAAAATCTCAAAAAACCGAAAACTGGTTTTACAAAGGATCAGCTGGAGATTTGAAAAGGCGAGTAGCACAACACAGCTCTGGAGAAGTTGATGCGACCAGACCGCATTTGCCAGTAGAATTAGTTTATTACGAAGCATATGTATCTGAGAAAGCTGCTCGGGATAGGGAACAGAGCATCAAAAAAAGCGGTTCTGTATGGAAACCGCTAATGGACAGAATTAAATCAAGTTTGGATGAGTAATATATTAATAATATGCAAATAAGATCAGCAACAAAATCTGACATGAAAGATGTCGAAAAAATTTTTAAATTACCAGAGCTTTCAACAGCGACTGGAGAGTATCTTTCCGCGGAAACATTATCTAAATATATGGATGAAAAGTATTTTTTAGTTGCTGAGGATGAAGGTAATATAATTGGTGCAATGTTTGGAGAGCGGTTAAAAAATGATGGTGCTATGCTTTGGGAGTTTGCTGTTGAAGAAAGTGCCAGAGGGAAAGGTATTGGCTCAGCGCTACTGGATGTTTTTGAAAAAAATATGATTTCAGAAAGTAGAAGATGGGTAATTTTATATGCACCAGTTAAAAACCCTAAAACAATTAACTTTTATGAAAAACATAAATACAGCAAAGGAAAGTTACATGTTGAATTCCTAAAATACTTAAATAAATAAACACCAAAAAACGAACACCTCAACCCGTTGAGGTGTTCGTTTTTTACGTTTGATTTCAGCCTTATTTTGTGGGATGATTGGAGATAATAATATGCTAAACAAAATGATAGAAAATACTAAAAACATAGAATATTGGAAAGAGGTATTACAAGCGCCAACCCCTGCGTATCAGGAACTTTTTGATTCTGAGCATAAATACTTACTGGAAAATATCACCACAAACTCAATAGTTTTAGATGTGGGCTGCGGTGAAGGAAGAAACATAAAAAGTATCTTAGAAACAAGCACTTTTGTTTATGGTGTGGATAATGATGCAGATGCAGTTAAAGACGCAAAAGAAAATTTTAAAGATTTGGATAGCGTTCAAATAATGCAAGGAGCTGCTGCAAACTTACCATTTGAAGATAAAATGTTTGATATTGTAACTTTTCTTATGATCTTGCCAAACTTAGATAAAGATAAAGAAAAATCTATGCAAGAAATATCGAGAGTTTTAAAAGATGATGGATTTGTTATCCTAAGCACTTTTGCCGACACTGCATTTGAAGACAGGATGGAAATGTATAAACTGGTCAATGCTCCAATCAAAAAAATAGAGAAAACGAAAGTCATTTTTGATGAAAGTTTCGGAGCAAATGTCTCTGAACAATTTTCATTACAAGAAATAGAAAAACTTGCAAAATCAGCAGGACTGGTAGTTTCTGACTGTAAAAAAGTTGGTCTGATTGCTCATATCTGCAAACTTAAAAAACATCCTTAAAAATACGGCTCAACCCAGTTGAGCCGTATTTTTGTTTGATTTCAGTCTTATTTTATGGGACTATGAATATGAATTAAATTGATAAAAATTTTATGAAAATTACAATTTGTGGAAGTATTGCGTTTTATGATGAGATGCTGGATATTAAGAATAAACTTGAGATTCTTGGGCATGAGGTAAAATTACCTCCGCATGAAGTTAAAGATGACAATGGAATAATGATGCCAGTAAAAGAATATTATGCTCAAAGAAAAGCAACAAGCACTGATGATAGTTGGATTTGGGACAGAAAGGAGGAGGCAATGATTGATCATTTTAATAAGGTGTCTTGGTCAGATGTAATACTTGTAACTAATTATGATAAAAATGATATTGTTGGTTATGTTGGTGGAAATACTTTGATGGAAATGGGGGTTGCTTTTTTCTTGAAGAAACCAATCTATTTACTTGAGCAGCTTCCAGAAATATCATATAAAGAAGAAATACTCGGAATGAAGCCGGCTGTTATAAATAATGATTTAGAAAAAATATTATGAAAGAAGTAGAAATAAAGGTAAAAGTTGAAAATATTGAAGATCTTAAACTTAAGCTAGAAAAGCTCGGGTTTGTTTTTTCTGATTCTGTTATACAAAATGATACAGTTTTTACTGATAAGCAAACGGCTAAACAATATGATACTTTTGTATCAGATGTAAACTTTTTGAGAATTAGAGAGCAAGGAGATAAAATATTGTTTACACTGAAAAGACCGCAAACCGGAGAGCTGGATTGTATTGAACGAGAAATAGAATTTAAAGATGTTGATAAGCTTACAAAATTATAAATAAAAATTAAAATGATAAATAAAACTACTTCATGGGAGTATAAAGAAAGTCCAAATAAAAGAATCGGTAGAAAAAAACCATGCACCGTTTTAGTTATGCATTACACAGCCGGAGGAAACACAAATCAAATTATTAAATATTTCCAGCAACCTGACGGAGTGTCGGCTCATTTTGTCGTTGGAAGAGATGGAAGAGTTGTACAAATGGTTAAGCTTGAAGACGTAGCATGGCACGCTGGTAACTCTGTTTGGAAGGGAGAAAAATGGGTTAATTATTTTTCAGTTGGTATTGAAATTAGCAACTGGGGGCCTTTAAAGAAGAAGGGGGAAACTTACTATTGTTGGCCCAACAATTACAACACAATACTTAATAAAGAAGTTTTTGAAGATGATTCGGGTAATTTTTGGGAAGCTTACCCCTCTAAACAAATTAATGCTGTTATTGAGCTCTGTAAATCTATACTAGAGATCATACCAGAAATAACCTTGGAAAATGTAGTTGGCCATGAACACATTTCTCCTGGCAGAAAAACAGACCCTGGTCCCGCTTTTCCATGGGATAAAGTAAAAAAAGGATTAACAAAAGAGGTTCAAAAGGAAGAATTTGTCACAAAACCACAAACTTCGCCCCACGAAAGTTTAGAAAAAGACAATGTTGTAACAGAGAATGTTATTGAGGAAAAAGATTTAAGTGATAAAGATTTTACTGAGCAGGTAAAAGCAAGATCTGGTAACAGAAAAGGCGGAGGGGTTTTCTTAGAACTAATAAGTCGGATTGTTCAAATTATAAGCAAGGGATTGAATAAACAAAAATAATGAAAACTAAAGTTTGTAAAAAAAGAACATTTAAAAAACCAGATTATTATTTATACATAGACGATTCTGGTAGTAGGCATCCTGATAAACAAAACCTTACTGATCGTGATGACGGAATGGATAATTTTGCTTTAGGTGGTGTTTTGGTTGCCCAAAAGGATAAAAAAAATATCAAACAAAAATATGAGGCTTTCTGTGATAAATGGAACATAGATTATCCTCTACATTCATCGGAAATCCGTGGCATGAGAAATAATTTTTCTTGGTTAGAAGAGGGGGTGAAGAGGCGGGAAAATTTTTTAGAAGAGCTCGAAGAATTTTTGATATCTTTGCCTGTTGTTGGTTTTGCTAGTGTAATTTACAGACCTGGTTATAATGAGCGATACGAAAAAAAGTATGGTGATAACCGTTGGATGATGTGCAAAACAGCTTATACTATTTTGATTGAGAGAGTTGCTAAACAATTAAAAAAAACAAATAGTACCATGCTTGTTCGTTTTGAAGAAGTTGGCAGAAGAGAAGATCGAGCAATAAGTGAATATGCTAAAGATATGAAAAATATTGGGCACCCTTTTGATGCAAATGCTTCTGCCAAATATAATGCCATTACACAAAATGAGTATAAGAAAATTCTTTTGGGTGCTCCAAAAAGAAAGAAAAAATGGAATTTGTTTATTCAGATTGCAGATTTATATTTATACCCTATGGTAAAAAGAAGATATGATCAAGAGTACAGGCCGTGGAAAATGTTTTATAAACACGGTAAGGTTATTGATGCATATTTACCAGATGGGTGTTTAGAGGTTGAGGGTATTAAATATAGTTGTTTTGAGAATTTTAATATACCAGATAGTAAAAAACCTAAGCAAGCTTAGGTTTTTTACCGGCTCGCAACGCGAACCCCGGGGCTTATGCCCAATATCTATAATATACACAAAGTGTTGATTGAGTGCAAGTAGATTGTGGAAAACTTTTTTTTGTAAAGGGGTAAAATTAATTTTAATATTAAAATTAATTTTACCCCTTTACAAAAAAAAGTCAATTTTTGCCGCTTGGTATAATATCAAGTTTCAGTGCCTTGTTGTGGGGTGCTCTGTAAAATAATTTAGCTTACCAAAAAATCGCCCAAAGGGCGATTTTTTGGTAAAATCTGGATATGACAAAAATAATTATCAATGCTGATGATTTTGGATATAGCAGAAGTATAAATGAGGGAATTCTGGAGGCTATTAAAAACGGGGTAGTGAGCAGTACGTCAATTATGGTTTATGGAAAAGCTGCAAGCGAAGCTGTTAAACTTAAAAATATTGATAATATTTCAGTCGGACTTCATTTGCATATGGAAGATGTGGTATTAAGTCTCCAAGAGGAATTTGATAAACAAGTAAAGATGTTTATCAAATTGTTTGGTAGGGCTCCTGATCATGTTGATGTTCACAAGCCCCGATCATCAAATATGGAACAAATTAGCCCGCTTCTTGAAAGATATTCAGAAGAACACCAGATTCCATCTAGAGAACTAAATCATGCAAAATCAATCAAGGGTTTTTTTGGTATTAATGTAAACGGTGGTCAAGATGTGGATTCTGAAAGAGTCAGTGTTGAGAACCTTCTGCATATTCTAGAAAATTTGGATGAAGGCGTTAGTGAGATTATGACTCATGTTGGTTATTCAGACGATGAGCTTCGGAGCATGAGTTCGTATAATGATACAAGAGAACTAGAGCTTAAGACACTAACGGATGAGAAGGTTATCAAATATTTTAATAAAACAGACAACTTAAAATTAGTGAATTGGAAAACAGCATTCCCACATGGTGTGAGTTCGGAGCTCGGTGTTTGTGGTGATAATGATTTGAGTGCGGAACAATCAAAGAAAAAAGTGAAGAATTTGGAAAATGACTAACGAAAAAATTAATTATTCTGTAAAGAAAAGTAAACGGGCGAAGCGGATGCGGTTGGCGGTGCATTGTGACGGGAGGGTGATTGTAACAGTGCCAACGGGAATGGGGGATTCACTTGTGCAGAAATTCATAAATGAAAAGATGGGTTGGATTTCAAAAAAGATTAAGTTTTTTGAACAATATGATTTGCGTTTGGTGAGACCATATTCAAAAACTGATTATTTAAAACATAAAGACGTCGCAAAGACTTTGGTTGAAAAAAGAATAGAGTATTTTAATAAGAATTGTGAGTTTTCTTTTAATAGAATTTCTGTAAAAAATCAAAAAACAAGATGGGGGAGTTGTTCAGGAAAAAAGAATTTAAATTTCAATTATAAAATAGTTTTTTTGTCACAAAAATTGCAGGATTACATTATCGTGCATGAATTATGTCATTTGAAGGAAATGAATCATTCACGCAAATTTTGGATACAAGTAGAGAGTATCCTTCCAGATTATAAGGCAATGCGAAAAGATTTAAAAAACCACGGACTATAGGTGCACTTTTTAAATCCCGTGATATACTGATTTACATAGGGAATATAAAGCCAACAGGAGGTCAAGAGCCATGTTAATTTCAAAATATGAAGATGGGCTCGGGCAATCAGAACTTGAACCCGACACTGGTTTACAAGAAGTTCCTGTTGAACAAAAAGAGAAGAGGGACACTTCTAAAGGAGAAGTGACAAACATCTCAAATGTAGATGAGTTTTTAGACAAACAAGAAGAAAAGGATTGTGATAGAGATGGGATTGATTAGTACCTACACATTCATGTGACCACAAAAAGGTCATGGAAAAATCCACCGCATTAGGGCTCCAAGCCTTAGTGCGGTTTTTTACTACAATATTCCACAGATGGATTATAAAAACCTCTGCACAATCGGCTCCACGCTATTAAAAACAAAAAATCCCATTCCTCAGCTGAGGAATGGGGGGGTGGTTTAGTTAGGGACTTTTTTTAACTTAAGCTTCAAGCAGCGGAGGCAGGTATACTTCTATCAGGGTTAAAAAAGTCGAGAGCCTTTTTTCACACAAATCTTCAGAAAATTCACCCGCGTCGGTGAGTTGAGCCACACATCCTATATGCATAGGCGTTTGTGACAAGGCAAAACTCATCCACCTTTTGTCGCCGTCCATCATTAGTGGATCTTCGTTAATATTTTTCAGTATGTTTGTAATACGTTCTTCTTTTTTCTCATCTCCAAAGATAACAAGCCAAAATCCAGTTGATGCGGATCCGTCCAATACATAAGCCTCTCCTTTAAAGACGTGTCCTGAAACAGTGTGTATAAACCCGATGCTACCATGAGGACAAATATCTGAATTTATGTCGTGTTTACGCAGTATATTTGCCAATGTTTTAAGGTCACTCATGCCCATTGTTTGCTCCCGTTATGTGATTCGTGGTAACTTCTCTGGCTCATTTATATCACCTTAAGATTTTTTGTAAAGGAATTTATTTACAATACTTTCCACCACTTTTTTTATCTTTCTGCCCAAACCATTTTGTTGGCGTACTTGAGAATACCCCGTCTGCTTGCAGCGGGGATTACAAGTGCAATAAACTGATATGCCCGGAGGGCACACTTTACCAAAAATTACCCCCGGTTCGCAGCAGGCTTCAATCGAGAATATATCATAGTTTGCTGCGAGGTAATTTATATTTTCTTTATCTTTTATTTATCAGGACTTCATCATTCATTTGCTATATTTACTCACAGGACAGTTACAGCCAAAAGGATTTGGCAACGGCAAAATGCCTGTGTAATCTACACGGCATTTTTTAGTTCTTTTTAATTAACAACAACACGGGAGTAATCCAATGAGAAAAACAATTTCGTTTTTAGTCGTACTGGTGAGTCTGTCTGTCTCAACTAGTGCATTTGCATTTCAGTATGCATATGCATTTCATGATCCGTTGATGCCGTCGTCGGCTTATCGTATCGATCAAGACCACAAGGAGTACAATTCAGCCTATGGTAAATACCACATAGGTGAAGACAGGAACAGAATCAACGTACAAGAGTGTGGTGACGATGCTGGTGATGCTGTTTACTCTATAGCAAACGGACGGGTAATGTATGCGCAAAATGCTGGTCCGAGCTGGGGGAACGTTATTATCGTCCGTCATATACTACATGACATGACACGTGTTCACTCGATGTATGCGCATCTTCAGGATTCGTATGCGTCTGTTGGGCAAGAGGTTTCCGTTGGACAGCAGATTGGTTCTATTGGTGATGCAGGGGGATATTATCCGTGTGCCCATCTGCATTTCGAGTTACGGACTGATAGAACCCTTGAGAAAATCCCTGGTTCTGGGTATGCATATTGGGGTGATCCAATATGGAATAGCCACACAGATCCATCAGACTTCATCTCAAGTCACTAAGGTAGTGTTGTAGGTTGTGCTTACTCCATCTCTTGCTAAAAGAGGTGGAGTTTTTATATAAACATTAACTCATTTATCAAAATAAATAAAAATGATACACTTCTTCATATGAATACACAAAATAAAAAAATAATTACAATATTTAAAATTGTACTGGTGATTTCTATATTGTTTCTTGTATACATCACAGCTTCTTTATATCTAATCTCAAATGAAGAACAAATACCTGATATTAAAAAACAAACAATTGAAACCGAGACAGTTGTTGAGCGGCACCCGTTAGATATAAAAAGAGATAAAGAAATTATTTATGATGGCGACCTTTCCAAGATTGAGTGGGTTACATACGTGGACGACATGAATGGCATAAGTTTTTCACATCCATCAGATTTTACGATTGCAATAGATGAAATAAAGCATGAATATGAAAATGGAAAAAAATGGCACTATACTTTTTTTGATAGTGATGTGCGTAAACAAAGAACAAGATTTAGTATAAATATTAATCCTGATGGTATTGGCCCATTTTTTATAGACAAACGATACTTTATAGAAAAGAAAAATGATGGAAAAATTGCAATCTCATCAGTGATTGATGCGACAGACCAACAGATACTAAATGACGAAATTATTTGGTCATATGCAAAATTAGATGATGATGAAAATAAATTAGATTTTCATTTTATATATGAAATAAATGGAGAGTTAGACAATGTTGATTATGATGCGATGTTTACTGAGATATTAGAATCTATTGAGATTAAATAATTTTAGTCAAAAAACTGCCAATCTAGGCAGTTTTTTGTTATTATTTATGGATTATGAAAACAAATAAATTATTTAACCTTAATGCAATGGCACGTGCTTTGTGTGAGAAAAAGGTTACGAAAATAGAATTTAGAGTGTATGCAGTAGTATTTATACTTTTTTTGGTAAGTTCCTTTTTTACCAGTCCAGATGATTACGCGTCACCTTTTGTTTTTTATGCATATATTGTGTCCATGATTATATTTACATTAGCATTACTGAGTATTGCATATGTGGTAAATAAAAAAGGAGATAATAAAGATTTTTGGTATAGATTTATTAGTTTAGATATGACAATAACTATAATTTTCATTGCTGCGATCTTTGGTATTGCATTGTTTGCCCCGATTTTTATAGACCCAGCGCAACCAATTGTGTTTGGGTGGACATTCCTTATTTTTACAAACTCATTTAGTATTGTTTATTTGTACCTCATGTATAAATATATGCGCTGTGTATCCAGTGGGTGTAAAAATTGTGCCGAAGAAAAAATTAGCACAAAAAGAAAGTTCAAAATTTCTGACAAACTGGACTTATCTAAAGTTAGGAGATTTGCGAAGCTTTATGCTGTTGTCTATGCACTTTTTGTATTATTGCCAACCCTTGTTTCTCTTGTAATTTCATCAGAGAATATAGTACAAGCCATTTTGCTTAATCTGATTCCGCTGAGCATTGCTTTTATCGGCCTCGCTGCTTTTGGTTGGCAAAAGAAGATCTTTGGAAGACTATTTTGGAAACTGTTTTTTATTTATTTCTTTGTAATGAACGTGTTATTTGCAATACCGGCTCAAATATTTGTACAGGATACTCATCTGATAGAAATTGTACTGATATTTGTTCTTATATTAGCTCCGGTATCACTCATACTTTATTTATACGCCTTTGAAGATGTGCCCACTAAAAATATAATAGAAGATGAAAAATAAATACATGAACTTCATATCACATGGATGTAAAAAACAAATCACAAAAGAAAAAAAGTAATACGAGCGGATGGGATATGGATGTGATTGCCAGTATGCATATCCTTGAAATTACTTTAATTATAGTGTCTGTTCTCGTCGCCTTGGTTTCAGGTCACTATAAATATGCCTTTTTTGGGTTGGTTTTGGTGTTAATCTTTTTGGCTCCCACTATTTTGTATTATATAGCAATGAAAACATATCCATCTGTGAAAAGATACTTCAAAAAAGTAACAAAGAAATAAAAAATTATGGAAGATTTTATAATTTACATATTTTTATTTATAATTATTTCCGTTGTCATTTTGATTGAGTTTGGGCCTGGTTTTTTACCAGTTCCAACAAATGAAATGCAAAAGAAAAGCCCAATATTTTTTTGGTTTATTATTATTGTTGGTACGCTTTCTTTTCTTGTGTTTTTGATAAGTATTTTTGTGGATGTCGGTGGTTTTATAAAAATGATAGATACATTTATAAAAGAAAGCTGCTTTATATGTGATTAAGTAATATGATAATTACACCACTTTAATTGCGATAACAAAAAACTGCCAATTCAGGCGGTTTTTTGTTATTATTTATGGATTATGAAAAATATTTCAAATAAATTAATTATAGGAATTTGCGTAGTTGTTTTAATAAGTATTGGACTTTTGGCAATGGTTTATGGGCAAACAAAAGATCAGCAAAATGATGAAGTTGTTGAGGGTGTGAGTGTTGCTGAAATACAGTATGTAAAATTAAAAGACTGCCCAGAAAAAACATATGAAGATGATTCTCTGGCATACTCAAACCCGAATTATTTTATGTGTAAGAGCTATTTAACAGATGGTGAGTATGTATACTACCATGGTATACGGGCTGTTGCTGCGCCAGATCAGCCTCTGGCACCTAGTTTTATAGCCACATCATCTCCCAACATCCAAGACCCTAAATTGATGGGAGCGACAATTGTTGAAGGTGTGGATCTTGAAACATTTGAAATCATTTATTTTGACGAATCTTTACCAACAGCACAGCAAAATAATATGTATTCTTATGCAAGAGACAAAGATTTTTTATACTGGGAAGGGAAGAGATTTGACGGGGTTGATCCGAATACGTTTTCCATTCTTGGTAGAGGGTTTATAAAAGACAAGGACTCTGTGTATTATTGGTGGAAAAAACTTGAAGGGTCAGATCCTGAAACTTTTGAATTTTTGTGGAGCGGTTTTGCGCGAGATAAAAATTTTGTGTATAGAAATAATCCAGAGCCAGAAATATTTGATGGAATTGATCCTGCAACTTTTGAAAAGATTGATGATGCATATTTTAAAGACAAGGACGCTATCTATTATCGACAAAAGAAGATTGAAGGTTCTGATCCGGCAACGTTTGAATTCTTGTATGGTTATACAGGAAAAGATTCAGGTAATGCGTATGCTAAGGATAAAAATGCAGTATATTATCTCGGAAAAAGGCTTGAGGGGGTTGATTCAGAAACTTTTGAGTTTCTGCCCAATACTTGGAGTAAAGACAAAAACTTTGTATATAGGTATGACGGTGAGCGAGTTGAAGGAATTGACCCGGCAACGTTTGAATTTGTCGATAAAAGTACGCAATACATAAAGGATAAAAACGGCGTTTATTATGCTTATGGAGATAATAAAAAAATTGATGATATGGACTCGAGCACATTTAAAGTGTTAAGCGGCGGGTATGTGAAAGATAAAAATTTTGTATGGATTGCCGTTAGCGGTCGTGACCACGGCATATATTCTCATAAAAAAATAGATGGTGCTGACGCTAATAGTTTTGAAGTGATTGAGCGACAATATGCGCGAGATGCCACGACTGTTTATTGTTCTGGTAATGTTATGGATGGGTTTGATTGGGGTAGTGTTGTAATGCTTCAGGATAATTATATTCGCGATAAGAATTTTGTTTTTCAGGGATGTAATAAGATTGAGGGGGCTGACGCAAAGTCTTTCGAAGTATTGAGTTACAAATACTCAAAGGATGATAACTCAGTGTATTACATGGGGAGTAAAATTAATGATGCAGATGCTGGTAGTTTTGAAAAACTTACTTGTAGTTGCTCAAAAGATAAAAATAATATTTACAAAGCTGTTCAGCAAGAATCTGGATCAGTTATTTTAAAATTCGGCAATTTTGATGTTCCCACATTTCGTATCATAGGTAATTGTAATTTTGCAGATAAAAATGGTGTATATATAACAGAAGGACGTAAGATTGTTGGTGCTGATCCAAATACTTTTGAATTTCTGGGTGGAAATTATAGTAAAGATGCCTATCGTGCTTATTGGGATTATGAATCAATTGACGGAGTCGATATTGGAACATTCAGATTTAATGGTGGAAAGTTTGCTAAAGATAAAAATACTGTGTATTACGAAGGAAAAGTATATGATGATGATTTGAGGGCAAGTTTAGGACAAGTGGAAATATTAGAGGGGATACGATATCCAATAAGTGACACTCTGCCAGGACCGGTTCTTCTTGAGGAAGTTGAAATACAAGAGGTGTATCCAATCGGGCTTTAAATGTGTATGAAAAAAATCTCAAATAAATTAATTTTAGGAATTTTTGTAATCGTTTTAATTCTCGGTGTATTTCCATATGATACCGATGAGTCTTATCAGGCCGTGATGGAAAAATATGGCTATGATATTGGCGAACGTACACGTACCGCTGATTGTGAAACTGATGGCGTGAGTGTGGAGCGTGTTCCATTTGGCACAAGATCAATCCATTGTGATACATCTTGGTTTGTATTATTTAACATATTTCCATTTCAGGGGAAAGGAGATCTAGATGTTGATGAGCCTGTAAAAGAATTTTGGGAGCAAGATCTTAAGGAAATTATTAAGTTTGACGAGGTAGATTCAAGGGTTGTCAGTGCACCAATCCCCAAAGGTTGGTTTATGCATCGTGCGAGTAATCAACATATTATGCTTACACGGTCTAAGGAGTTGTTAGACATTGAAGCAACAGAAGGATATGCCTATGGTGAGCAGATTAATATTGATTTAATAAAAATCGATATGTCTCCAGAAGAAGGGGTTGCACAAAAAACATATATTGATTTGGATGATGTGCTTGTATTGTCAAAAGAGTGGACTATTTCTTACGAGCAAAAGATTCTTAGTGTTGAAAGTGAAGCAGCTGGATTTTCAGGTAAACAATATACAAGGTATCTTTTTGTTGATGATTTTGTATATATTGTTTCGCTTTATCCACTTGAAACATATGATACTGAGAGCGGTATTTATGTGCGTAATCATGCAGGACTTGATGCGCTTTATAAAGTATCAGATAATTTACTTTTGTTATACAGTATTCAAAAAAATCCAATGAAATCTTTTAAAGAATTGCGCAATCTCACTCCGGTTAATGAGCTTTTAATGCGCTTTAGTCAGATGGATCTTTTTTTGAATACACAATTAAGGAATGGGGATATACGCTGGATCAATGAAGATGGTTATAGCATTCTTGTTCCTGGAACTGAATATTTCTTGGCCGTTAATGAAAAAATAGGTTGTCCAAGATCTGAAGAGTCTGCCACACATATATATGAAAAAGAATTATCTGTTGCTGAAAAAATGTTTCTAGAAAGAGGTTATGTTTTAGATAAAAATAATTCATCTTTTGATGAATCTGATGAACGATTATATGATTATGTGCAAACTTATGTAAAAGGAGATGAGCTGTGTGCAGTGATAGTAAATGCAGAATGCAGTTCGTATGTTGCTGGAATGGATATGGCACATGATTTACGTGTGTCGTGTGGGAACACATTGAAAGAGGCGAGTGATGAACAATTACCTTTTCTCGAGGCACTTGAGTTTAAAGATACAAATACTGTTGTACGAGTGAGAAAACAAAGCGGTGATTTTTTCCAGCTTGGAGTAAGGGGATTTCGTGGAGGACAAACTGCGATTGTAAAAAAAGAAGGTGAGACATATCGCTTGCTACTTATGACACAAGAAGCACCTTACTGCAATTTGATAGAGGAAGAGCAAATTCCTCGTGAGGTTTTAAGTTCAATCGGAGGAGGGGATTGCTGGACTGATGAGGAATATATAAGAGTTGAATAATTTTTTCTTAAAATATATTAATTACTTTGTTCGTGCGACGTAAGTATTTAGCAGTTGTGTGATTATTGTTGTGATAAAAAGCAGAATAAAAATCTCAAATGGGAATTTAAAGAATGCGATTATAGAAAATAAAAATAAAAATCCTGTTAAAAATATTTCAAAAGTACGGTAATATTTTTTTAGAAAAATATAAAATAAATTACCCCGCAGCAAGCTACGCGGTATTTCCAATGAAACTTGCTGCGGACCGGGGGTAATTTTTGCTAAGGAGTGCCCCTCCGGGCACACTCGTTTATTGAGCTTGTTCATCCCCGCTGCAAGCAGACGGGGAGTGGTCCCCAAGCACGACAATAAAATAAATAAAAAATTAGCAAAAATAAACCATGGTATAAAAGATCCCCAGAAGCCTTTCCATATTACATGCATGGAATGTTGTCGCGGATTTGTAAGACTGTATTCAAAAGCTCCATTTCTTTCAACCATGTCATAACTCGAATTCATAGATACGAATTCTACAGGAAATCCAAATTGAATATCCCTTTCTTGCTCCACAGTGTGCACCATTGTGGGGGCAAATAATGTGCATACCATCGCTATCAATGTAAGTGCGAGTATGTGAAAAGATTGTTTTATTGATTTCATAAATGTTTATTTTTCTAAAGTTTTAAGTAAGTCTAAAGCTTTTTCTTTGTCTTCTATATTAATCAAAAGTCCAACACCACCAGTGGCTGATGCTATCCAAGGATACATACCACCAGCGTCGTCCGCAGTGATGAGGCTTGGTATGTCATGTGCTCTTAATAAGCTTTTGCCGGCCTCGGCATCGATTCTATTATTATAACTCTGTATTTTTATGTTTTGTTTCATATTAAAATAACACAATGCTATTTAGAATATCATCAAATATATTTTGGAAACCCTCAGTGTAGTGGATTTTCAGGATAACTTGTGGGTCAAGGGTTTCAATCAAAGTAACAAAATTCATTTCTCCGCCATAGCCACCTCTATATGATATTTGTGCAGCAGGCCTATTGTCGATATTAATATTTTCAATTTTAGTTTGTGCAAAATCATCTAAATACTGATCTTTTTTATATTGTTCAGTGATTTTATCTATACTTACATCATCTTTGGGCTGTATAGTCATGCTACTCATTATGCCTATTGAAGACGCCCTTTTCGGATTATTTATGGATAGTGTACTTATTGATATATATTGAGGAGATTCTTCTAAATACATATTTGATGGATATTTAAACCGATATCCGTATTCTTTATTTTCGTAAGTAAGCCAATTTGAAGTATCTATTTCAGATATGGTATTTTGCTTTATTTCTGTATTTTCCGTTCGAACCCCAGTATTGTTGTATAAATAAAAACCAGCGAAAATTATTGCGATTAGAATTACAATTAAAAATAGTTTGAAAAATTTTGAATTTTTTAGTTTATTCATGATCAGAATTAGTTTTATTTTTTTTGTATTTGTAGGAAAAGAGAAATTCCAGCAATAAATGCTAGGCTCGCGCGGGCCAATAGAAATAAACCAGGGTCGTACATAATACCCATATCCTTATTAGGGTTTACGAACATCCATATAAATATTTCTAGAAAACTTACAAATATAAGAAAACTTACAATAAATTTATTTTTTCTATAAACGGTCAATGCAAGGATTGTTATTATGGGTGATAGTGTGAATAAAAATAAATATGGTGTGGCAAATTCAGTAGCAAACGGCTGGGCTATTGGAAAATATAAAACTGTTGCAGCAAATGCTATTAGTGAGGCAAAAAAGGCAAAATTTTTAATTTCAATTTTTTCTTCAATACTATTTTTGGGTGCTCTGTTGATTCTTTGCAATAAATAACTTGAATATAGAAAGCAGGTATATGAAATTATTAATAGTGAAATAAGAAAAGATGCTTGACCTATATAGTCAGGTTTTATAATTGCATACAATGCAATTACCAGAGCATGTCCGATTGGTGCAATTAAAAAAAGTTTTGCTGCAATATCTGGACGTTTTTGTACAAAAAGAATACCAGCAACACACATAAGCCAAAATAGCATTAGCATACTAGAATCTATTTGGCTGATGTACCAAGGATATGAAAGAGCTGTTGAAAAAAGCATTAGAATAGCTCCAAACACAGTAAATAAGTAAGTAAATATTTTCATGGTGCTATTATAACAATTTTTTGTTGAATAGTTTTACTTTTTGTTTACAAATCCACCAACTAATTTTTCTATTTTCTTCACATCTTCCGACCCAAACCATTTTATTTTTTCATTTCGTTTGAACCAGTTTTTTTGCCGCTTGGCGTAGTGCCAGGTTTCGGTGTTCATTTTTTGCAGAGCTTCCTCTTTGGGGATTTCTCCTTTGATTACTTGAACAATGAATTTGTATTCAAAGCCGAGCTCGTTTATTCTTTTCCACGAAATGTTTTGCTCACGGAGCTTTTTAACTTCTGCTACAAGACCTTTTTTCACGACTCGGCTTTGCTTCCCTGCATTGCGATTTACAACCAATCGCTTCGCTCTTGGGTAAATCGGGAACATCATTTGCTCATTTCTGCGCGCGATTTTTTCTATAAGAGTTTCCTTATCTAATTCCAGCCCAATCCACAACACGTCGTATTTACCTGAGTCTCCGGCACTCAAATTAGGAACAGCGCCGAGCGCGCTGGCAATTTCTATTGCGCGGATGAGTCGGCGAGGATTATGTGGATCAATATCTTCTGCGCGGCGCGGGTCGAGCGTTTTGAGCTCGGCAAAAAGCTCGGGCGCCGACTTTTTCTCAAGCCGAGTGCGCAATTTTGGATTTGGTGGTACTTCAGGTAAATCGCTACTGCCAAGGAGTGCGTCAATATAAAAACCAGTGCCACCTGCGATGATTGGCAATTTTCCACGCTTTATAATATCTCTCAATGCTTTTTCTCCTTTCTTTTTAAATTGCGCGGCGGTGAATGGTCGACGTGGGCTAGCGACATCAAGCAGGTGATGGGGAACTCCTTTCATTTCTTGTTTGGTTATTTTTCCAGTTCCAATATCAAGATCGCGGTACACTTGTCGTGAATCGGCCGAGATTACCTCACCATCAAATTTCTTGGCAATTTCCACTGCCAAATCACTTTTGCCAGAGGATGTAGTGCCGACAATAACTATGATTTTATGTTTTTGTTTTTCCATTTTGGACATGGTATTATTGATACTACATTAAAAACTAACCAATTAAAACTATGTGTGAATGTAATAATAATTGTGGCGACTTCATATTTAATGATATTCGTACTCCAATTGTAGGTACTAAAGTACCAGATATGGAACTCGAAGCTTTTCAAGATGAAGACGTTAAAAAAATAAAACTATCAGATTATAAAGGAAAGTGGGCAATTCTTTTCTTTTATCCAGCAGACTTTACTTTTATTTGTCCTACAGAGCTTGGGGAAATGGCAGATATGTATGACGAGTTTAAGAAGGAAGATACGGAGGTGCTTTCAGTAAGTACAGATACGGTATTTGTACACAAGGCATGGCATGATGAATCTGAAACTATAAAGAAGATTAAATTCCCAATGGTAGCAGATCCAACAGGAAATCTTTCTCGCGCAATGGGTGTGTATTTGGAAGATGAAGGAGTGGCACTTCGCGGAACATTTGTAATCAACCCAGAAGGGGAGATAGTGCTTGCAGAAGTGAACGATAATAGTATTGGAAGAAGCGCAAAAGAACTTATGCGAAAATTGAGAGCAGCGAAGTTTGTTAATGAGCACTCAGGTATGGTTTGCCCAGCGAGCTGGGAGGAAGGCGATGATACTTTGGAGCCAGGTCTCGATCTAGTAGGAAAAATCTAAAAACAGAAATTAAAGAAACCGGCGTCTCACGACGCCGGTTTTTTGGTGAAAAACTCACCAAAGACAATATTTCCTTTTCTCTAATTTTTCACCACGTTTGCGATGCCTTGGTATCACAAAAATTGTTACAGAGCGGTCCAGTTGTTTCAGGTCTGTGACTTGCTCCGTAGATAACATCTTAGAATTCAATCTTTCCATCTCACGTTTTTCCCATTCAAGACACCTGGTAAAAAGTTCGGAAGGGGAACCGTGAAGATTAGCTCTGCAATCACGTGTGTCTATACCAGTGTCCCAGTTTTCAGGTGGTGGATCTGTTAGATCCAAAGGGTTTTCAGGGTCTATCTTTCTATTAAATGGAAATCCGAGGCTCATGTCTTTTCTCCTTTATGAGCAATAAATTAGAATACATCTAATTTCAAAGTAACATTTTGTAAAAATATTGCAATTAGTTTTTTGACCTGATTATTTTTTTGTGTAATATGAAGCGCAGGGACTCAAAAAAGGACATATGAAATGAAATACTATGTGCTGCAATTATTCATTGGTGGTGGGATACTATACTATGTTGGTCATAAAGATAGTGAAGTTTTTACATCACCTCAACCCACAACAGGCAAAACTTCAGATGGGTTTTTTACAACAAGACACGCTGCCGATGATGTAAAAAAAATTCTAGACAGACTCATAAATGAGGAGGCTGTAAAAAGCCTTTCTGAAGCAAATGTGATTATGTGCCACTTGTAATTCAATAGGTCATATTATAGGCGGGGAAATATAAAAATATCCCCGCTTTTTTCTTTGACAAAAAGTATATAGAGTGATAATGTGTCTATCGGAAGTTTTCATTGAAAGTAAGTTTTTTTGATATGGAGAGAGCTATGTTATTGGACGAGAAATACAAGGAATTGGTGAAATTGATCGGCACAAATTGGCGAGATTTTCTTAGGTTCACAGAGTGTGTGCCTTTAGAAAAACTTGATTCCAAAATACTCCTAGAAATTTTGAAAAATATACAATCGAATACTTTTTCAAACACTCCTATAAATACTTTTATCGGCATTTCTATACTTCTTTGTAAGATGCCAAGAAAGAGTTTTGACAAGGAGGTTTTGCTAGGTTTTTTCAGTGAGTCAAGTATGCGCAAGGTTGTTTCTGCGTTGCTTTTCAGACACTTTTCGGAAGAGCTCGATTTCAAACTTTTGTGTACTTTAATAACATTTTCTGATTATTTGTTTTACGTTGAGACTTGTGATCTTTTGTATAAAAAACCAGCCACTTTTTTTGAGTATGAGGAATTGATTGAATTTTGGCTATGTGATAATCCAAAAATTAAACATATTTCTGAAGTATTGATAAAAAAACATTTTAATAAGCGATTTCAAAAGGAGGCACCTTCTGAAGAGACGCAGTGTCAAGCTATAAGAAAAAGGAAACACCAGAAGGTAATGAGTGATGAAGTCTTCACTCCAAAAGAAAGTGTTGATTTAGGTGTATTGTTAAAAAAGTTTGCGGGTTGACGTAGATGTCTGAAACAGGGGGAATTATCCTCCTGTTTTCTTTGACAAAATAGCCCTTTTTTGTATAATAAAAAGCATAAAGACGGTCGAATGAATTTAATATTAGAGATTAAGGAAAGATAGAAAACGATATGCAAGAACAAGATCAAGTATTTCTTGAGTATGTTGTGAAAGCATTGGTTGATAATCCTGACGCTGTAAAAGTTGACCGAAAGGTTGATGAGATGGGTGTTCTTTTGACACTAGACATCGACGCAGCAGACATGGGTAAAATTATTGGCCGAAGTGGAAACACAGCAAAGGCTCTTAGAACTCTTCTTCGTGTAGTTGGAATGAAAAACAACTCACGTGTAAACCTTAAGATCAACGAACCAGAAGGCGGTCAGCGTTACGAAGCTGGAGCATCTGACGAAGCTAGCTCAACTACAGCAGCTGATGTTGATGAGGCAATAGAAGAACTTAAAGCGTAAATTTTAAAGAAAAAACCGTGCTATACTTATAGCACGGTTTTTTCTTTAAAATTTACGCTTTGTCACTAATCCTTAATCATTTATCGTTGACGTATAAATTTGCAAAGCAAATTTATATTATTGTAGATGAGTGATTAATGATTAAAGATCAATGATTAATTTTCACATAATTACAATTTTTCCAGACATGTTTTCCTCGTATGTAAACGAGTCTATTTTGGCGCGGGCGCAAAAAGATAAGAAAATAAAAATTAAATTTTATGATCCACGCGATTTTACAAAAGATAAACACAAGAGGGTAGACGATAAACCATACGGCGGTGGGCCAGGGATGGTGATGGCTGTTGACCCAATAGTACGAGCTGCGCAAAAGGCAATCGGGCAAAAAAAGGGTGTGAAAGTATTCATCACATCACCGGCTGGCAAACAATTCACAAACGTTATAGCGAAAAATATTTCAAAAAAAAATAAAGACGTTGTAATTATTTGTGGCAGGTATGAAGGAATTGATGCACGAGTGAAAAAGATTTTGCGCGCGGAAGAAATTTCAATCGGCCCATTTGTGGTGACTGGTGGGGAAGTGCCAGCTATGGTTATGATAGATGCAATCTCTCGACAAATTCCTGGTGTGCTAGGTAGCGCAGAGTCTATAGAAGAAAGCCGTATCGCAAGCTCAGAAACATATACCCGTCCAGAAATTTTCAAACATAAAGGCAAAAATTACAAAGTGCCAAAAGTCCTCCTTTCTGGTGATCATAAAAAGATAGAGGAGTGGAGGAAGAATAAAGGGTAAAATTAATTGGCTCAATCCCATTGAGCCAATTAACAGGTTCAAGAATAAGGGTTGTCCACAGCATCAAATGGGGGATATTTGACAAATATTTTAATACGAGTATACTAATCACCAATATACCGTTTGCTTGTGTTACGGAAAAAACTCTTGATTACAAACAAGAAGCTTAGTGTTCTTATGCTTCAAAACAACAACTCTTAATACAAACCTAAAACATAATAAAGGTAGGCTTTTCCTGCTTGTGTTTTTATTTGTTGTTGTCTTTTAATAATATTAGCCACCAAAAATAAAATTTTTATTTTTTTAGCAGCAGATCTTCGCTTAGATTGCATTTATGATAAACGAGATATAGCAGTAGCTACATTGAGTTTTGAATGAATGTAAGGTAAGTGAAAATATGCAATAAAAAGATTGAAATTTTATTTGAGGGGGCTATAGTCAATAAATACGCAGTATGCATAGAGAAAAAAAGTATTTTTCCCGATACAAGGAATCTTTGATAGAAGTTCCCAATCTCGTGGAAAATCAAGTGGAGTCGTTTAGATTGCTTATAGACAAGGGTATACAAGAAGTGTTTGATGAATTCTCTCCAATATCAGACTACTCAGGAAAAAAGTTTGATTTGGAATTTGTTAAGTTTGAAATTTCAGAACCGAAATTTGATGAACACTTTGCAAAAGAAAGAGAAACAACATACGAAGCGCCGTTTAGAGTTACAGTAAAACTCAAAAACAAAACGCTTGGTACAGAAAAAGAACAAGAACTTTTCATGGCGGATTTCCCGCTAATGACCGATCACGGAACATTTATTATTAACGGAGTTGAGCGTGTAGTCGTGCCACAATTGGCGCGTAGCTTTGGTGTGCTTTTCACAGCTCAAGAATCTCGCGGTAAAAGATATTTTGGTGCGAAGATTATACCTGCACGAGGTGCATGGGCTGAAATAGAGTCGGATTCAGATGGCCTTATATATGCTCGTATTGATAAGAAAAGAAAGTTCCATGTGAGCTCACTTTTGCGTGCATTTTTCAACAATATATCTGATGAAGAAATAATAAAGAAATTCAGCAAAAACAAAGAAGCACAGGAAATCATGAAAAATGTTTTTGAAAAAGACCCCGCAGAAAATGCGTCAGAATCATATATGGAGATACACAAACGTCTCCGCGATGGAGAATTGGTATCACCTGAAAACGCAAAAGGATTTATTGAATCAATTTTCAGCAAGGAGAAATATGACCTGCATGCTGTTGGGCGTTTTCGATTCAACAAGCGCTTTGGCAAAGATACAGACAAAAAAGCGTTGAATGAAAGAGTTCTATCTGGAGATGATGTGGTAGCTATCATAAGCCACATTGTTGAGCTCAATGCTGACCCAAATGCTGTAGAGGATAACATAGACCATCTTGGAAGCCGTCGTGTGCGATATTTTGGTGAAATGATTCAGCAAAAAGTGCGTGTTGGTATGGCGCAAATGAAAAGAAACATTCAGGATAGAATGTCTACTGTTGATTCAGATACAACACTTCCTGTAAACCTAATCAGCCCAAGACCTTTGCAGGCACGTATTAAAGAATTCTTTACTACAAACCCGCTTTCACAATTTATGAACCAAGAAAACATTCTTGGTGAGATCGAGCAACTAAGAACACTTTCAGCGCTCGGCCCTGGAGGACTTACACGTGAGCGTGCAGGTCTTGATGTTCGTGACGTACACCCTTCACACTACGGACGTGTATGTCCTATCCACACACCAGAAGGTCCAAACATTGGTTTGATTTTGCACCTTTCTGTATTTGCACGCATAAATGAATTCGGAATGATTGAAACCCCATACGCGAAAGTTAAGAATGGAAAAATTACAAAAGAGATTGCATACATGAATGCGTTTGAAGAAGAGAAATATAAAATTGCGCATGGTGCTACTCCATATGATAAAAATGGAAATATAATTGATTCAGAAGCTGAGGTGAGAATTAATGGACGCCCAGTGAGAATTGATACTAAAGATGTTGATCTAATTGATATTGCGCCAAACCAGGCCTTTTCAATTGCAACAAGCATGATTCCTTTCTTGGAGCACAATGATGCCAACCGAGCACTCATGGGTTCTAACATGCAGAAGCAGTCTGTTCCTTGTATTATTCCTGACGCACCTTTGGTAGCAACAGGAATGGAAGAAACAGCAGCTAGGGATACTGGACGATTGGTAATGGCTACAGAAGACGGTACTGTTACAGCTCTTGATGCGCGACACATTATTGTAAAAGGAAAGAAAGGCGAGAAGACATACAAGCTTGTTAACTTCTCACGAACAAATGGATTTACTATATTCCACCAACGTCCTACCGTTGAGCTTGGTCAGAAAGTAAAACGTGGTGATGTTCTTGCGAACACCTCATCATCTGATGCCGGTCAAATGGCACTAGGACAAAACGCACTTATTGCTTTCATGTCATGGGATGGTGCCAACTACGAGGATGCCATCATTATTTCAGAGCGCTTGGTAAAACAAAGCAAATTCTCAAGTATTAAAGTTGATGAGTTTGTTGCAAGTGTGCGTGATACAAAATTAGGCCCTGAAGTAACAACACACGACATTCCAAATGTCGGTGAAGCAAAATTGAAGGACCTTGATGAAGAAGGTATTGTGCGAATTGGTGCTGAAGTTGGACCAAACGATATCTTGGTTGGAAAGATTACACCTAAGGGAGAAACAGAACTTACACCAGAAGAGCGATTACTCCGATCTATTTTTGGTGAGAAAGCACGTGATGTAAAAGATACATCTTTGAGAATGGAACACGGAAAACGTGGTCGTGTTGTTGGTGTGAAAATTTTCTCACGAGAAAAAGGCGACAACATGGAATCTGGAATTATAAAACGTATTCATGTTGAAGTTGCTTCACTACGAAACATTTCAGTTGGAGATAAGCTTGCAGGACGACACGGAAACAAAGGAGTTATTTCACGAATTTTGCCGGAAGAGGAAATGCCATACATGGCTGACGGTACACCGGTGGATGTTATTTTGACACCGCTTGGAGTTCCATCACGTATGAACCTCGGGCAGATTCTTGAATTGCACTTAGGGCTTGCCGCAAATGAGCTTAATTATCAGGCTATCACTCCTGCGTTCTTCTCAGCTACTGAAGAAGAGATTAAGGAAGAGCTTAAAGAAGCAGGCTTTAATGAAGACGGTAAAATGAAACTCTTTGATGGACGTACTGGAGAAGCGTTTGAGCAGAATATTTCAGTTGGATACATGTATATGCTTAAGCTTAACCACATGGTGCGAGACAAGATTCACATGCGTTCAATTGGCCCATACTCACTTATTACACAGCAGCCACTCGGAGGAAAGGCACAAGGAGGAGGGCAGCGATTTGGAGAGATGGAAGTTTGGGCACTTGAAGGTTATGGAGCTGCCCACACATTACGCGAAATACTTACAGTTAAATCAGATGATATTTTGGGACGAACCGCAGCGTTTGACTCAATCGTAAAAGGACAAAAGGTCGTACAACCAAATATACCAGCATCATTTAATGTTCTTCTCAACAACCTGCGTGGACTCGCACTAAATGTAGAGATGAAGAAGAATGATAAATAATAATCATTGATTACCTAAAAAAATTATGGAAAAAGAACAAATAACAATGGGACCACAAGACTTTGATTCAATCGGTATTAGTGTTGCATCACCTGAAATTATTAAAGAATGGTCACACGGAGAAGTTACTAAACCAGAAACGATCAACTATCGCTCAGGTCGCAGTGAACGCGGTGGGCTCTTCGACGAGAGAATTTTTGGACCAGAAAAAGATTACGAATGTTACTGTGGTAAATATAAGAGAATTCGTTACAAAGGCATCATATGTGAAAAATGTGGTGTTGAGGTTACAAAATCAATCGTACGTCGTGAAAGAATGGGACACATCGAGCTTTCCAGCCCGGTTGCGCACATTTGGTTTTTGCGAGGCATTCCTTCTCGTTTAGCACTATTCCTAAGTGTGTCAGCGGCTGAACTAGAAAAGGTAATTTACTTCGCTGGATATATCGTTACATCTGTGAACGAAGCAGAGAAAGCAAAGCTAATGCAGAGTGCAGACAATGAATATAAAATAAAAGTTAAGCAACTTAAAGATGATAAGGCACGCGATGCACTAAAAGAGTTGCTACAAGATACAAAGAAAGAAATTCAAAGTATTGCTGAGGGCGTTGTGCTTGATGAAACACAATATCACAGGTTTTCAATTAAGTATGGAACAATATTTGAAGCTGGTATCGGTGCTGAAGCAATTTATGATATTTGCGCAGCTGTTGATCTTGAAAAACTTGTTAAGAAATTAGAAGAAGATCTTGGTAAAAAGGGGGCAGACAAAACAAAACTGCAAAAGCGTTTGGGTCTTGTTCGTTCTCTAATAAAATCAAATACTCGTCCAGAGTGGATGTTCCTAACTTCAATTCCAGTTACTCCACCGGGGATTCGTCCGATGGTTGCGCTTGAAGGAGGACGACACGCGACTAGTGATGTAAACGATTTGTACCGACGTGTAATCAATAGAAATAATCGTTTGAAGAAGCTTCAGGCTATACAAGCACCAGATGTTATCTTGCGTAACGAAAAAAGAATTTTGCAAGAAGCTGTTGATGCTCTTATTGATAATTCAATGAGGCACAAAGCCGGTATGCCACTTTCACAAGCTGGCCGACGTCAGTTGAAATCTTTGGCAGATGGTTTGAAGGGAAAACAAGGATACTTTAGGCAAAACTTGCTTGGTAAGCGTGTTGACTACTCAGGACGATCTGTGATTGTTGTTGGTTCAAGCCTTAAATTGAGCCAGTGTGGTTTGCCAAAACACATGGCACTTGAACTATTCCGCCCATTCATTATTTCACAACTTATAGATCAAGAACTCGCATACAATATTCGTGGTGCAAACAGACTAATCGATGACGGTATTGCTGAAGTATGGGCTATTTTGGAAGATGTAATTAAAGATAAATACGTACTTTTGAACCGTGCACCAACTCTTCACAGAATGGGTATTCAAGCTTTCCAACCAGTATTGATTGAGGGTAATGCTATTCAGGTGCACCCACTCGTATGTAGCGCATTTAACGCCGACTTCGATGGTGATCAGATGGCTGTTCACGTACCACTTTCAGATAAAGCACAAGAAGAAGCTCGTGAACTCATGGCTTCTAATAAAAACCTTCTAGGACCTGGTTCTGGTGATCCTATTGTAAGTATGAGCCTTGATATTGCACTTGGTTGTTTCTGGATGACAAAATTAGTTGATGGTAAAAAAGGAGAAGGTAAGATTTTCCCAACGCCAAACTCTGCTATTACTGCATACGACTTTGGAGAAGTTGACTTCCGAGCAAAGATAAAAGTGATGGGAACAGAGCGTGAAAAATACGCACAGTTTGAAGAAAAACCTTTTGAAACTTCAGTAGGGCGTCTTTTGTTTAACTCAGTTTTGCCAGCAGACTTCCCGTACTTGAATAAAGCAGTTGGTAAAAAAGATTTATCTGCACTTGTGGATGACTTGATCAACACATACGGAATAAATAATGTTTCTGATACTTTGGATAAAATTAAAACTTTTGGATTTAAATATGTTACAAATTCAGGAATCACATGGGGAATGACAGATGTTAAAGTTCCTGAACAAAAAGAGCAGATTGTTACAGAAGCACGAAACGAGGTTAAGACAATTACAGACCAGTATAATGGAGGACTTCTTTCAGAGACTGAGAGATATAGAAAGGTGATTGAAATATGGCAGGGAGTACGTGGACAAATTGAAAAATTAATTCCAGAAACGTTGCCTGAAAATGGTTCTGCCAGCGACATGATTCAGTCTGGTGCACGAGGAAACATTTCTCAGATTACACAAATGGCTGGAATGAAAGGTCTTATTGTGAACACACAAGGAGAAACATTTGATTTCCCTATTGTTCCATCAAACAAAGAAGGACTTTCACCACTTGAATATTTCGTGACTACTCACGGTTCTCGAAAAGGTCTTGCCGATACGGCTCTTAATACCGCGCGTGCTGGATATCTAACACGTCGTCTTGTATATGTTGCCGACAACGCAATAATTACTCAAGAAGATTGTGGTACTAAAGAAGGAAGGCTTATAAAAAGAAAAAATGTTTTCGGTTTTGACTTGTCACTTGCAAAAAACATTCGCGGAAGAATATTGGCGCAAAGTGTGGAAGATGAAAAAGGAAACACAATGTATAAAAAAGGATCATTACTCACAAAGAGTGATGCACAAAAAATAGAAGACGCTGGTGTTGAAGAGGTTGTGGTACGTTCACCACTTTCATGTAAATCAAACATCGGTTTGTGTCAGAGCTGTTATGGATCAGACCTTGGTCGCAACGAATTAGTGAAGATGGGTGAGCCTGTTGGTATTGTTGCAGCGCAAGCGATTGGAGAGCCTGGTACACAGCTTACTATGCGTACGTTCCATGCCGGAGGTATTGCTTCAGCTGGTGGAGACATCACAACTGGTCTGCCTCGTGTGGAAGAAGTGTTTGAACGACGCGCACCGAAATCAAAGGCTGTAATCAGTGTTGATGATGGTAAGGTTATGGAAATAAAACAAGAAGGTAAAGAAAAGATAATCGTTGTACTAGGAGAGGAGACAGCAAAGAAATCAAAGACCAAGAGTGCAGAAGTTGAATACACAGTAGCGTTCAACAGAACCACACTTGTGAAAGTGGGTGACTCTATACAAAAGGGAGATTTGCTAACAGACGGTTCAGCAGATATTTCAGAACTTTTCAAATACGCAGGAGTTGAAAAGACAGAAGAGTACATCATCAACGAAATAAGTAAAATTTACGAATTGCAGGGAGCAACAATCTCACGTAAGCATATTGAAATTGTTATACGTCAGATGTTTTCTCGTAGCAAAATTAAAGAGTCAGGGGACACACAATTCTCAGTTGGCGAAATTGTTGAAAGAAGTGAATTGTTTGAAGCAAATGAAAAAGCAAAGGCTGAAGGTGGAGAAGAAGCAAAAGCAGACTCTCTGGTTCTCGGTATTACTGAAGCATCTCTTACAACAAGAAGTTTCTTGTCTGCTGCTTCATTCCAACACACATCACGTATTCTCATCAACTCAGCAATCAAGGGAAGTGTAGACCCGCTAGTTGGTATTAAGGAGAATGTTATCATTGGACGCCTTATTCCAGCTGGAACAGGGTTTGGAAAGGATACGAAGGGAGGAGATGATGATGACGATGAGGTAGAAGAAGCTGAAGAATAATTTAATTAACCGCCAGAGGTCGAAAAGTTTTTTACAATTTTATTGTAAAAAACTTTTCGACACGAATTTTATGTTGTAAAATTCGCCTAACAATCTAAAATATGCAAAACAACGTCGAACAAATCAAAGAAAGATTAGACATTGTAGATGTTGTTGGTGCGTACTTAAAATTGGAAAAGGCGGGAGTAAATTTTAAGACATGTTGTCCTTTTCACAATGAAAAAACACCAAGCTTTCTTGTGTCGCCAGTACGTGGTACATACCACTGTTTTGGTTGCAATAAAGGTGGAGATATATTTTCTTTTGTAGAAGAGATGGAAGGAATTGATTTCAAGGGCGCACTAAAGATCCTCGCGGATCGTGCTGGTGTGCAGCTAGAGTATCAAAATCCTGAGAAACAAAAAGAATCAGATAGATTATATTCTGTCTTGGAAACCGTAACACATTTTTATCAAGTGAATCTCACGAAAAATAAAGATGCACTTGCGTATCTTTACGGGAGGGGTCTGAATGCAGAAACATTGAAAGCTTTTCGTGTAGGTTTCGCAAAAGATAGTTGGGAAGATTGTTATGAATCTCTGAAGAGTAAAGGATATTCCGATAAGGAAATAGGAGATGTCGGGATGTCTGTTAAAAAGCAGGATGGAAATGCTGCTGGTAGAAACTACTACGATAGATTTAGAAGCAGGATAATGTTTCCAATCTCAGACAGCGCTGGAAGGGTAGTTGCTTTTTCTGGAAGAATTTTTGGGAAAGAGGATGACAAGATGGGTAAGTATGTGAACAGCCCTGAAACGTCGCTATTTCACAAATCAAATATACTTTTTGGATATGACAAAGCAAAAGCTCATATGAGAAAGGAGAACACTTGCGTGCTTGTGGAAGGACAGATGGACACGATAATGGCACATCAGGCCGGTACAGAGAATGCTGTTGCCGTATCTGGTACCGCATTCACGGAAGCTCATGCTCGCATGATAAATCGTATAGTAGATACACTCATACTCGCACTTGACGCCGATCCTGCAGGACTTGCAGCAACACAGAAATCAGCACTCGTGGCTTTGAGAGAAGGTCTTGATGTGAGAGTGGCTGTATTGCCAGAAGGAAAGGATCCAGCTGATCTTATTTTAGAAAATCCTGAAGCATGGAACGACTCACTAGTATCAGCACAACATGTCATTAATTTTTATCTGAGTATTCTTGAAAAGCAATTTCCAGATGCGCGAACATTCAAACTTGAAGCAGCAAAACAGGTATTACCACTCGTTAAGCAGATAAATAACAAAATAGATCAATCCCATTTTATATCAGAGGTTTCAAGGAAGCTCGCGATGTCGGAAGATGTGATAAAAGATGAGTTACAGAAAATTCAACAACAAGACAGTAGTGCACAAGCAGTAGCACCAATCGGAAACAATACTGGTGATATAAATACAAAAAATAGAAAAGAAATAATACAGAAAAATATATTCGGAATACTTTTATGGCAAGAGTCCGACAAAGATACAGACATACATATTGACGAGCTCAAGAAACGACTTAGAGAAATAATCGGAGACGGTGTGTATGGTGCATTAGAACAAATTTCAGATAAGGATAAGCAAAAGCTTAGTTTTGAGGCAGAAAGACACGTTGGTACAGGAAACATTACATCAGAAATTGACGAATTGTTTGCGAATTTGTCATTAGAAATTTTACAAGATAAACGCAAAGCTCTCTCCTTAGAACTGCAGGAAGCAGAACTCGCAGGAGATAGCGATAAGTCAAAAGAGCTTCTAAAAGAGCTTCAAAAGATATCAGAAGAAATATCAAATATAAAGGGTTAGAGTCAGAAATTCCAAATAACAAATCCAAAATCCAAAACAAACTAGAATTTTTAGAAATTCAAATATTTAAAATTTTTTGTGATTTTGATCTTTTATTTTAGAATTTGTTTCGAATTTCGAATTTCGATATTCGTATTTAATATTATTATTTATGCCTAAAAAAACATCAGCAAAAAAGACTGTAAAAAAACGAGCAGTAAAAAAGGTGGTCAAGAAGGTAAAGAAAACAACAAAGAAGGTCGCTAAAAAAACAGTAGCTAAAAAGACTGTTAAAAAGAAAGCCGTGAAAAAGGTTGTTAAGAAAACAAAGAAGACAACTAAGAAGGTGGCAAAAAAGACTGCCAAAAAAGCGGTAAAAGCTCGCGCAAAGAAGCCAGTAAAGAAAGCGGTAAAGAAGCCTGTGAAAAAGGCGGCTGCTCCGCGTGTGAAGCTTGGTAAAAAGGGTGCTGAATTACAAGAGAAAGCAGATGAGATGATTGAAAAAGGGAAGGAGCGTGGATTTATCACACATGACGATATTTTAAAAATCTTTCCTCATGTAGAAGAAGACGTTGTTTTTCTTGATGCGCTGTATGATAAATTGAGCGTAGCCGGCGTTAATGTTGTTGAAGGTGGTAATCTACTAATAAGTGACGAGGAGTTGCTAGGAGAGGTTAAAAGACGTGTAGGAAGGAGATCTGGGCACGACTCGGTGCAGATGTATCTAAAGGAAATAGGGCAATATCCACTTATTAATGCCAGCAAGGAGCGTGATCTTGCAAGGCGTATTGAAGCAGGTGATGAGGAAGCAAAAAATCTATTGGCACGTGCGAACCTGCGTTTGGTTGTTTCTATTGCAAAAAAGTATGTTGGACGAAGTCCTGACCTAACACTTCTTGATCTAATCCAAGAAGGGAATCTAGGACTATTCCGAGCGGTGGATAAATTTGATTGGACAAAAGGATTTAAGTTTTCTACGTATGCAACATGGTGGATTCGACAGGCTATTACACGTGCTCTTGCTGATCAATCACGAACTATTCGTATTCCAGTACACATGGTTGAAACAATCGCAAAATATAAGCAGGTTGTAAAACGACTTTCGCAAGATTTAGGTAGAGATCCACTTCCAGAAGAAATTTCTGTTGAGATGGATTTGGATATTGAAAAAGTGCATCAAATAAAAAATATTAATCAAGAAACAGTTTCACTTGAAAAACCAATTGGAGATGAAGAGGATTCTGTGCTCGGAGATTTTATTCCAGATGATAAAATTCTTTCCCCTGATCAAGAATCAGCACGCCGTATTTTACGCGATCAGGTGGTTGAAATATTAGACGACCTTTCACCGAAAGAGCGAAAAATTTTGGAAATGCGACACGGTTTGCACGATGGTATCATGCATACTCTTGAAGAGGTTGGATCTGAGTTTGGTGTGACACGTGAACGTATTCGACAGATTGAAGCAAAAGCACATGAGAAGATAAGACAGCATGAGAAATCTGGACGCTTGAGGAATTATTAAGAATCAAGACTCAAAAACTAATGAATAAAATACGGCTCATCCGAGATGAGCCGTATTTTACGTTGAAAACAAAGGGTTTCCCAAGACGGTCTTGGGATTGGGGATAACTTATATGCATAAGAAATCCCCGCCGGTTTATTGGCGGGGTTGAGGAGGTTTTTCAAAAGAGTTTCTGTCTCACTTTTGAAAATCCAAAGGCTAAGGTGCTGAAAGACAGTAGTCCAAATAAGGTCATTATTGTTGCTATGATACTCATGCTTATTGGAGCGATAAGATATAACAGAGTATGCAACAATACCAAAGGTATTAGAAAAACTGGGTTGAAAAATGTTATGAGTAGGGTGAATCCACCACACATCATTATCCACTTTGGAACAGCTAAACGATTTCTCATCATATCCATTGAAAGTCCAGTGATGGATAATGATACTGACCAAAGAATCAAGACTAGATATAATAGATCATGAGCTCGAAACTCTGGTTGAACATTTGTGAATATGTATGAAAGTTCCACAGTAAACTCCTTGCTGACTGTTGATTAATGAGTGTTCACTTACCCTTAAATACAAACGGTATATAATATTGTTTGTATGAAAAATAAAACTGCTACTTGCGAGATTACCACTTTACGTGTATTATGTCAAACATGACTAAAGAGAAAAAAGTACCTAAAAAGCTGTCTGAAAAGCTTGTGCGGTATATTTCAGAATCAAAAAATGAGCCTGAGTGGATGTTAAAATTAAGACTTGATGCACTAGCTCTATATGAAAAAGCTCCCATGCCAACATGGGGGCCTGACTTGTCTGCACTTGATTTGGAAGACATTACTTATTATTCAGATTCTGAAACTGATGAGAAAAAAGCTTGGGAGGATGTGCCGGAGGAAATTTCTGAAACATTTGATAAGCTCGGTATTCCAGAAGCAGAGAGAAAGCATTTGGGTGGGCTTGGTGCGCAGTATGATTCAAACGTTGTATATCACAGAATAAAAGAGTCACTAGAGAAGCAAGGAGTGATTTTTGAAAATATGGACACGGCGGTAGAGAAGTATCCAAAGCTCGTGAAAGAATATTTTATGACTAAGTGTGTAAAGCCAGATGATCATAAGTTTGCAATGTTGCACGCGGCTGTATGGAGTGGAGGTACATTTATTTATATTCCCAAAGGTGCGCGCGTTTCCATGCCGCTACAAGCATTCTTCTGGATGAATAAAAAAGCGTCTGCGCAGATGGAACATACTCTTATTATTGCTGACGAAGATTCATACGTAGAATATATTGAAGGATGTTCCGCGCCACAATACAATGAAAGCTCACTGCATGTTGGTTGTGTTGAGGTCTTTGTAAAGAAAAATGCTGAGGTGAAATATATCAGTATAGAAAACTGGTCTAAGAATACATACAATTTAAATACAAAGCGCGCGCTTGTTGAAGAAGGTGGTCAAGTGAATTGGATTGGAGGAAATATGGGGGCTGGAACAACAATGCTATATCCATCATCTGTGCTTATTGGCGATGGTGCAAAATCTGAATATATGGGAATTGCAATGGCAAGTGACGGGCAAGTGCAGGATACTGGAGCAAAAGCGATTCACTTGGCACCAAATACTTCATCAGTTATTAAATCAAGATCTATTTCAAAGAATGGCGGAGTTGCGAATTTCCGAGGTTTGATTAAGGTTTCGCCAAAGGCAAAAGGAACTGTTTCATCTATGGTATGTGATTCACTTATTCTAGATGATGAGTCTGTTTCAAATAGCTATCCTTCAATTGAAAACAAGCAAGACGATGTGCAAATTTCCCATGAAGCACGTATTGGAAAAATAGGGGAGCAGGAGATTTTCTATCTACAAAGTCGCGGACTTTCGGAGCATGATGCTGTGCGACTTATTGTGGGTGGTTTTGCTGGTCCGATTATCAAAGCACTTCCGTTTGAATATGCTGTGGAATTAAACAAACTTTTGGATCTGGAAATATAATTTTCACGTCTTTGGTGGTAAAATACTATACATTATATGTTAGACGCAAAAACAATTAAAAAAGATTTCCCGCTATTTGATAATGATGGCATTTTTTATTTGGATAATGCTGCTTCTTCACAGACTCCGCAAGTGGTGCTCGACGCGGTACTCGGATACTACACAGGATACAAAGCAAATATTCATAGAGGATTATATTCTTTGAGCATGGAAGCAACTAATAAGTATGAAGGTGCACGCAAGACCATTGCAGATTTTGTTGGTGCAGATACAAATGAAATCATATTCACGGGTGGATCAACAGCGTCTATGAATATGCTTATGCATGCTCTTGAGCAAACATTGGATCTGAAAGAGGGAGATGAGATTCTCACTACTGTTACCGAGCATCACTCAAGCCTTATCCCGCTACAAGAGCTCGCAAAACGTAACAAGTTGGTTTTGAAACACATTCCAATTACAGAAAATTTTGAATTGGATTATGATAAAGCACGTGAACTTATTGGACCAAAAACAAAGATAGTTTCTTTGGCTCATGCAGCCAATGTGCTAGGTGGAATAAATGATGTTGCAGCTATCGCTAAGTTTGCCAGTGATGCTGGGGCGGTGAGTATAATTGATGCGGCGAAAACGGCTGGACATATTTCTATTGATGTAAAAGAATTGGATTGTGACTTTTTATTTTTTTCAGGCCACAAAATGTGCGGTCCGACAGGTATCGGTGTTTTATACGGGAAAAAAGAATGGTTGGATAAATTATATCCGGGCGCATTTGGTGGTGGTACAGTAGAGGATGTTACATTACTTGATGCAGAATTGGTTGATGCGCCGCACAAGTTTGAACCTGGAACACCAAATATTGCCGGTGCTGTCGGCCTTGCTGAAGCCGTACGATATGTTGAAAATATTGGAGTAGATAATATTCATGATCATATCGCTGAGCTTGTTGAATACACGTTTGAGAAACTTGGTGGTATAGAAGGCTTGTCTTTGTATTGCCAGAAAGATGCAAATAAGAATGTTGGAGTTGTTTCTTTTGGTATTGAAGGTGTGCATGCGCATGACGTGGCAGAAATACTTTCAAAAAGAGGTATAGCTATACGAAGCGGGCATCATTGTGCGCAGCCACTTATGAAGGCGCTCGGAGTTGCGAGTACTGCACGAGCAAGTTTCTATTTTTATAATGGACGTGAAGATGTGGATGCGTTGGTTGATGGTATACATGAGGTTAAGAATATATTTAAATAAAATTATGTCAGATTTATATCAACAACACATTTTAGACCATTATAGAAATCCGCGGAATAAGCGGGAGATTTTTGATGCAGATGTGATTGAGCGAGGAAAGAATGCGAGTTGTGGAGATGATCTCACGCTATATTTGAAATTTACCGTTAGAACTGACGGGTCTATAGACCATACTTCTAACGGCACAGGTGATGGGGAAGTAGTGGAAGATGTGGCTTTTGGTGGAGATGGTTGTGCTATTTCAACTGCTGCAGCATCACTGCTCACAGAAAAAATAAAAGGAATGAAAAAAGAAGAAATACGATTGCTCACACCCGCTGATATTTATGATATGCTCGGTGTACCGATAAGTGCTGGGCGGTCACGTTGCGCATTACTTGCGTACGAAGCGATTGAACGAGGGCTCAAATAAATAATACGTATGAAACTAGAAATAAAAAATTTAATAGTAGAAACTGATGGTAAGATCGTTGTAAACGATGTTTCTTTTGTTGTGGAAAGTGGTGAGACTCATGTGCTTATGGGGGCGAATGGTTCCGGAAAGACATCGCTGGTGAATACTCTTGCAGGGCACCCTAAATACAAAATTACACAAGGAGAAATATTACTTGATGGAAAAGATGTAAGTAAATCTTACGTAGATGAAAGAGCTAAGCTAGGTATGTTTTTATCCATGCAAATATTACCAGAGATTGAAGGAGTAACACTTGCTAATTTTTTGTATACAGCGTACAAAGGCTTGAAAGGAGGTGAGATATCTGTTTTAGATTTTTATAAATATTTAGAACAAAAGGCAGATAGTGTAGGTATAAACAAAGAGTTTTTGAAAAGGGAATTGAATGTTGGATTTTCTGGTGGAGAGAAAAAGCAATCAGAAATTTTACAACTTTTAGCACTTGAACCAAAATTTGCTTTTTTGGATGAAATTGATTCAGGGGTAGATATAGATGCAATTAATAAAGTTTTTGCTGGCATAGAACAATTGAGAAAAAAGGGCGCAGCATTTTTATTAGTGACTCACGATGCAAATATTTTGGACAAGATAACACCAGACACAGTGTATGTAATGAAGGATGGAAAAATAATTGAATCTGGTGACAAAAAATTGATAGAAAAGATTAAAAAAGAAGGGTTTAATTAGAACTAAAAATCTATGACTGCGCAATACGAAAAAAGCTTAGGGTTGCATAAAGAATTATTGCAATCAGAATCTATAAAAAAACATTTAGGAGAAATAAAAAATCATCACAAAGAATCTTACGAACACTCTGTTAGAGTTGGGCTTTTGTGTATTGATCTAGCATATGAAAACGAGCTCAGTGACGATGAGGTAAGACTAGCTGGAGAATCAGGACTTCTTCATGATTTAGGGAAGAGTTCTGTATCAAAGGAGATACTTTCCAAAGACGCTCGTTTAAATGATGAAGAAAGAGAAGAGGTGAATGGACATCCTCGAAACGGTTTTATAAAAATGAACGGTGAAGAATATGATAAGATACGTCGTATATGTATTGCACATCATGAATATAAAAAAGGTAAGTATCCTAGAAGCGGAAATGATAGAAGGAAAAAAGTACGAGAAGAAAGTGTGGATCGTAGAAATGGTAATAATGGCTTGAGTAAAATTATACAGATTGTTGCTATTGCTGATATGTTTGATGCACTTACTAGCAGGAGAGCATATAAAAAAGCATTCCCCAAAAGCGAGGTTGAAAAAATTATCCGCGAGCAATTTACTGGTGATGAAAAATTTATTAAGCAGGTAATGAAAAGGATATAGAGAGAATTTCTAATTTCTAATTCACTTAATTTCTAATGAAATGACTAATTCTAAAAAAACAAATTACGTATATCATAGAGTTCCTGAAAACATGACAGGAAATATTCTGTATCCATTAAATAATTTTAAACAAAAAAATATAGAAATATATAACAAAGAAGTTGAAAAATATTCTGGAAGAGAACGATTATTGAAATTAAAAATTCCAATCCTGGATTGTTTATGGAATGATGTGTTGCATTTGTCACCAGTAGACCCTAGTGAAATATGGCATTTTTTTCGTAGTTTAAATTGGGGTAAAAAACAACAGAAATTCTATAAAATCCCGGTTGATTTATTGGATAAAGAAAAAATTGTTATATACTTATACAAGCATAAAGATGGAGAAAAAATGATACAAGATTTTAATTTTGTAAAATTTGATGAAAATATATTAGAAGAAAATTCAAAACTTCCAAACAAAGCAAAAGAGTATTATAAAAAGTCTATCGCAAATAATGAAAAGTTTTTACTTTTTCATAGAGTACCACACGTTCTTTATAAGGGTGAAATTAATATATCTGATTTAGAGATAATAGAAGTATGATCACAAAAGAGCAAATAAAAGAAAAACTAAAAGAAGTGAAAGATCCTGAGCTTGGGATTGATATTGTTTCACTTGGTTTGATTAGGGAAATTAAGGTATCTACGGAAGATGATCTGCTTACGGCGGAGGTTTTAATGACCCTAACAACACCACTTTGTCCGTTTGCAAATGATATTATTTTAGCCGTGGAAAATAAGCTGGAAGAAATTGGGATTGAAGAACCACGAGTAGAACTCACTTTTGAACCACCATGGCAACCATCTGAAGAATTGCGAGCACAATTTGGTATTTAAGAAAAAAGCGCGGGCAAGGCCCGCGCTTTTTTCTTAAATTTCATACCACACTATTCAACGACACCTGCAGGATAATTCTCTAGTAGGAATTCCTCAATAACTTCAGAAGGTGCTCCTGATTTTACTAATTCAACAAAGCCGTTAATGACCTCCGCTCCTGTGTTGTTTAAAGCCATCCCGATTACAATCTCCATAAATTCGTATGGTATAGCTCCAGAAAGTGCAACCTTGTCTCCATTATTTAGTACTATTATATTATGTGGTGTACCACGTACTCCTGCTGTTACACCATCTTGATATTGTGATTCAACAGTGTACGCGTGTCTTTCGCTTCTTAAACACTCCTCAAATGCTGTACGATCCAATCCTACTTCTTCAGCCAAATCAGGTAACTTGGTCAAATCAAGCCCGTCGTTTGATGATGTTGTTTCGTATAGCTTGTTTGTGTAATCCCAGAATCCTGTATTTCCGCCAAGCTCTGCTGCACATTCTGTGGCCTCTGCTTCTTTACGAGCATTTGAGTGCAATTGATCAAGCGGGAAGTGTCTGTACACCCATGCAACTTTTCCATCTTTACCATACTCTTCTATTACTTGGTTCATCGTTGCGTGGAATCGTTTACAGTATGGACATTCGATATCGGAAAATTCAACGATCTTTATCTCCGCTTCAGGGTTACCTAAAATGTGATCTTCGCTTGTAATTGGCGCAAGAGAAATTTCTTTTACTTGTTGTTCATTATTTTTCTGACCTGTTGGACCTGAGCTTCCGCCAGATTCTTGGTTTGAAAAAAATACACCTGCTGCGATAAGAGCTCCAGCGATTATTATCGCAACTGGTATTGTTAAGTTATTTTGTTTATCCATATTAATTGTTTAAATAATAATATAATTACGTTATAATATACGTAAGAAATAGTATAACAGATTTGATCATATCATGCCTATACATAGAACTGTCCCACGGGAACAAATGAATACAGAAAATGTACATGGTCTACACGACCGTATTTGGGGTGATTTCTCACTTTTAAATGGTGATGTTAGTAATATTTACGGTGATGTTAGCTTACATCGTATTTCAGGGCGTGCGACAAGTATTACGGGAGACATTAGTGGAATAGAAGGCGACGTGACTAATGTTTATGGTGATGTGTCTAATATCGTCGGTGATGTTTCTAATGTAAAAGGTGATGAATCTGATCTTTCTGGTGATGAGAGTAGTGTTGTTGGTAATGTAAGTAATATTTCTGGAAATGTAAGTAATATCCGAGGAGACGCTAGTCATATCAGCGGAGATGTTACAAAATTGATTGGTGATGTGACAAACATTTCAGGAGATACCAGTAATGTTGTCGGTAATGTTTCAGATGTGAGTGGAGATCTGACTAACCTGAGTGGAAATATCACAAATATTAGCGGAGATGTATCAGGACTTTCTGGCGACATCACTGGCTTTGAAGGGGATGCTACGGGACAAAGTGGAGATGTGAGCGTACTAAACAATAAGCACAAATAATGAGTAGTAAAATATAAATAAAAAGAGCGCGGGCAAAGCCCGCGCTCTTTTTATTTATATTTTACTACTTTATCTCAAATGTAAGAGTGATGTTAATTTTAACATCTTGTGATCCTGGCTCTATCACTGGCGCTTCAATTCCACCACCTATACCAACACTTTCATCCATTGCCATAAAGCTTCGTGCAAATTGTGGAGTGTACCCACCACCCTCACTTATAGAAATAAGTTTTCCAAGCCTGAATCCTCCAGCTTTTGCCATCTGCTGTGCTTTTTCTTTTGCTTTTGCTATTGCGACTTCTCTTGCGTCGTTTTGTGCTTGTGTAAGGTCATCTATTGCAAAGTTTGGTCCGTATACATTATTTGCACCAGACTCAGTAATGTCTGTAAGAAGTGCGCCTATTACCGCAAAATCGCGAACTTTCACTGCAACATTTTGTGTTACTGTGTAGCCAATTATTTCACGCGGATCGCATGGTGCAGTGATGCATCTATAATATGCGCTATATCGAGGTGAGACACTATAGTTTGTTGTCTTAATATCCTCAGCATCAATTCCTCGCGCTTTTACAGCCTCAATAATTGAGTTCATTTTTTTTGTGTTTTCTTGTTGTAAAGTTTCTACTTCAAGACCACCTTCTGTGATTACAGAAAAAGAAAAGTTTGCTACATCTGGTGTAGTTTGTACTTCTCCCTCTGCGTTTACTGAGAAAGTGCGACCTGCAGATGGGTCAACAGATTGATTGATTGCATAAACACCAGCAATGAGGGTAATGATGACCATTGCAAGTGTTGCGATAATTGATATTCCTAAAGTATTTTTTATTTTTTCATTCATAAAAGATAGAATTGTTGATTACTGATCAACAATTAAAGATTAGTGATTAATACCTTAATAATACCTTATATATACATAGATTGTAAAATGAATAAAAACAGCTATAATAGGAGTCTATCCTCAATATTCATTTCAGCTAAAAATCTTCAAATTTTGGCTGCAACTCGTTGAAAATTTCTCAAAATATCTCGATATTCTTTAAAATTTTCGACTTCGTTTCGCTCAAAATCTGAAAATTTCGCTTTGAAAGCAATATTGAGAAAAGACTCTAATCACTTATGGCATTATTCTCAAAAAAACTAGGCATAGATTTAGGTACAGCTAACACGCTAGTGTATATTCCTGGTAAGGATATTGTGCTTAACGAGCCGTCTGTGGTGGCTATTTCTGAGCAGGATAATAAGATTTTGGCTGTTGGTATAGACGCTAAAGAAATGATTGGGCGCACTCCAGATAGCATTATTGCATACCGACCAATGCGTGACGGGGTGATTGCTGATTATCGCGTAACAGAGGCGATGCTTAAATATTATATGAATAAAGCTCTAGGAAAATGGAGCTTACTTAAGCCAGACGTGATGGTTTCTGTGCCGGCCGGAGTTACTTCTACAGAACGCCGTGCAGTTGTTGAAGCGGCAGTGAAAGCTGGTGCAAAAAATGCTTACGTGGTTAAAGAGCCAATCTTGGCGGCAATTGGTGCTGGCATTCCGATATACGAGGCGCGTGGGAATATGGTTATTGATATCGGTGGTGGTACTACAGATGTGGCTGTGATTTCGCTTGGAGGAATCGTTGCTTGTACATCTGTGAAAGTCGCCGGAGATAAAATCGATCACGCAATTGCTGATTACATTAAAAAAACATTCAACTTAGCGATAGGGGACAAAATGGCTGAGGACATCAAAATTAAAATTGGCTCAGCTGTGCCTCTGGAAGAAGAATTAACAATGGCTGTAAAAGGGCGCGACTTCGTGTCAGGTTTGCCGCGCAAGGCAGACATTAGTACAAATGAAATTGTAAAAGCTATTGATAAAGAATTGAAAGAGATGGTGAAAGCTGTAAAGACTGTCTTGCAAGAAACTCCACCAGAACTTTCATCAGACATTATAGATAAAGGAATTATTATGACTGGCGGCTCAAGCCAGCTACGTAATCTGCCCGAGCTTATTCATCGCCGAACGGGTGTGAAAGCGGCTCTTGCAAAAGATGCACTCTATTGTGTAGCGAAGGGGACAGGGATAGCGCTGGAGCATCTCGATACATACAAAAAATCAATTATTGCGAAGAAATAAAACTCCCAAAATTGGCGAATTTCTTTGTTGGCTACGGCGCTCACAAGCTCATCGTACTACTCGTACGTCTCACTTGTTCGCGCCTTGCCGCCTCGAAATTCACTCAATTTATGAAAGTTTTACATGAGCGGATTTACAGTGTGGTTTATCTGAAATTTCAAAAAAGAAAACCCCTGCCGAAGCAGGGGGGGGCATATATTTTTGCACGATACATCAGTGTACCTAGGTGTTTATGTACATACATTGTTGCTATTGCAGTATCTATTATGATGCAGTAGTTAACAATTGTGATGATGCAATAGATAACAGTGCAAAAAAAACACCGAAACCTAATGTGCTACAGTGGGCCAGTGGCGAGTTCATGCATTTCTTTGTGAACAGGATATATGTAAAACCTGCAAAGTTTATCGCTGAGCCTGTTGAAAATAACAACATGAGTATCAATGGCATATAAGACATGAGTAAATTCCGTATAGTTGAGTACTTCTGTGAGAGATCTGAACTGCCTATATTAAAGCATATTTGCAGTGAAAAGTCAAGTTTTGTTCATATTTTTTCAATAGGGTGGTATTATTGAAATAATCAAAATTTTTGTGATGAGTAATCAAGCTTT
>JBHPGB010000005.1:0-46093 GCA_042571085.1 Patescibacteria group bacterium
TAATTAACATCAAATCTGTTTGCCCCTACAATCGTACCGTCAAATATTGCATTGGCGTAAGCTTGAAATATTCCACTTACACCCAAGGCTCCGTCTTTATACTGAGATATTGCACTTATATTTATAGGCGCGGGTGTATTACCGGCCGGGGCTGTATCAGTTGGACCCGTCCAAGCGTATACATAACTTGCGCCTATTGCCACTACGAAAGCAATGATAATTATTTTTATTGTTTTGATAAAATCTTGCATGATTAACTTTTTAAATATTAGTTTTAAATTACACTTATTGTACTCTTTATATGAAGCAGCTTCAATATATTTGTGGATAATAAAAAAACACCGGCCTCCGCGGGTATTTTTTACTTTAAAATCTATTGATTACTACCTGCCCTCAATGCATCTAGTTCATTAATTTGCTCATCAACATCAGCGACTATGTGGTCTTCTTTGCGTAATTCATTCAATGCTGCTGATTGCTCATCTAACTCTTCTTGTGTTAGAGGCTCACTGCTACCTACCTGAGCACGTAATGCGTCTAATTCTTGAGCCTGCTTCTCTATTTCTCTATCTTGTGCACCTTTTTGATATGTTGAGAAAGCAAACCATGCCCCTACTGCTACAACAATAACCAGAACGATTATTGTAATAATTTTTTCGCGAGGATGTTCTTCTCCTACTGGTACTCCTGGTGTGTTTTGTTTTGTGTAATTATCCATATTATTTCAATTGTACTCCTATAAAAACAGGTGGGCAAGATTCATTGTGGATAACAAAGTGTGAATAACCAAACTTGCATGATTGGTTGACTTTTTTTTATTCTTGTGTATACTATGAGCATTGAAGTCCGTTATGAAACGGGCTAATTTTTTTAGAAAAATAGGAAGTGAATAAACTGCGAAGCAGTGCCATGAGCGACCATATTTTTCTTAACCCCGTGAAATGATTTTTGTGAAACAAAAATCAGGAAATTATTTTTTCAAAAATAATTTCCTATTTCACTGGGGTGGTTTAATAAATAAAATAGAAGTGAATATTTGAACAAACCCCAGTGGAACCCTGCTATGAATTGCAGGATTCGTCTTACGACGAATATTCCACGGGGTGATAATTTTAATAGTCGTTCATAAATTTACTCCTTAAAAATCTATTATGTTTGATTTAAAAGTATTGAAATCCGCGTTGGATCAGCTTCATGAGGAAAAAGGTATTCCGCAGGAACGTATCATAGACGCAATAGAAACAGCTCTAGCAGCTGCATACAAAAAAGATTACGGGAAAAAAGGGCAAATCGTCCGCGCTGAATTTGATATGGACACAGGTGCAACCGAATTTTCTCAGGTAAAAATAGTAGTTGATGAATCAACGGTTCGCATGCCAACAGAAGAGGATGAAGAGGCGATGCAGGTTGAAGAAGAAAAACCAAAAAGAGTTGGTGTCGAGAAGGAAGAAGAGTTGGAAGAAGACGTACTTCCTTTGTTTAATCCAGAGCGACACATTCTTGTTGAAGATGCTCAGAAAATCAAAAAAGATGTTGAGCTTGATGAAGAAATTATATTCCCACTTGAAACAAAAGATGATTATGGTCGCATAGCTGCACAAACAGCAAAGCAAGTTATTATTCAAAAAATAAGAGAGGCAGAAAAAGACTCAGTACTAGAAGAATATGGCTCAAGAAAGGGTGACGTGGTAAGCGGTATTGTACAAAGAGTAGAACGCGGAAACGTGTTTGTTGAACTTGGCCGCGTGGTTGCAATGCTTCCATATGAAGAACAAATCCCCGGTGAACATTATCGCCAAGGTGCACGAATAAAAGCATGCATCATTGATGTGTCTGAAGGGTTGCGTGGCGTAAACATTCGCCTTTCCCGTTCTCACTCAGACTTCTTGGTAAAACTTTTTGAAGTTGAATCTCCAGAAATCGCCAATGAAGTTGTAGAAATCAAAGCTGTTGCAAGAGAACCCGGATCACGATCAAAGATTGCTGTAGTTGCACACGATGACAAGATTGATCCTATTGGAGCACTCGTTGGACAGCGTGGTGTACGAGTAAACACAGTCTCAACAGAACTCGCAGGAGAAAAAATTGATATTATTGAATGGTCAGAAAAACCAGAGCAATTCGTTGCAGACGCACTTTCACCAGCAAAAATTCTAAAAATTGAAACTGATGAGGAAGCTAAAGGTGCAAAAATTACTGTAGCCGATGACCAAATGTCACTCGCAATTGGAAAAGGGGGGCAAAATGTGCGACTTGCACACAAGCTTACAGGCTGGAGTATTGATATTGAAGGAGCTGAAGGCACTGGCACAGATGGAGAAGAAGCTCCTGCAGAAGACAAAGGGTCTGTAAAAACAGCTGATGAAATTGAACAAGAGGTAGAGGAAGAAGAAATTGCAGAAGATATTGTTGAGGAAGAAACTGGTGAGGTGCGCCAAGTTGAAACAGAAGATTCTGAAAACACTACACCAGAAGAAGTTGAGGAAGAAGTTGAGGAGGTTGAGGAAGCGGAAGAAGAGAAAAGTAATAAAGAAGAAAAATAAGCAAAGCTTAAAATTCCACCACAAGGGTACTGAGATTGGCAAGTCAATCGGGAGCGTCGTTCGGACGTTGTGAAAGTAAACTTTCACTCGCTCCTCGCTAGGAATTATAATCACATTATAAAATTAAAAAGTACACAATTATGAACCTATGGCACGATGTAACTTTGGGAGATGATACACCCAAAGAATTTAACACCATTATTGAGATCTCAAAAGGATCTTACAACAAATACGAAATAGATAAGGAAACAGGATTGATTGCACTTGATCGCGCAAATTATTCACACGCACCATACCCATTTGATTACGGGTTCGCTCCACAAACACTTTGGGACGATGATGATGCTCTTGACGTTATTGTGCTCACAACGTTCCCTCTTGATCCGGGAATTGTTGTGCGTGTGCGACCAGTTGCAGTGATGGAAATGATTGATGATGGTGAATCAGATTTCAAAGTAATCGCGGTTCCTTCAGAGGATAAGCGCTGGGAGGATGTACAAGATCTTGAAGACCTGAACAAACACGCACTAAAGGAGTACAAACACTTCTTTGAAACATATAAAGTGTTGAAGGGTAAGGATAATGAGGTTGATATACGCGGATATAAAGGTAGAGATGAGGCGATTAAAGCTGTAGAAAAATCAATCAAAATGTATCAAGATAAATACGGAAAATAAAAAAAATGCCGCCAAATGGCGGCATTTTTTTATTTTCCGTATTTATCTTTAATTATTCACACCAGATTCGCTTCGTGAATATCAAATATCAATAATGAGTAATCTTATCCCTGTGGAAAACCGTAGTACTGTCAGCGGTATGGTTTTCTTGTATAATCATATATAGACTAAGTGTTTTATTTAATTACTATTATAAACTGATAACATACAAAAAATTAATTATGAATAAATATATATTTACATTGTTGTTTGTTGCGCTTATGGTTACAGGCATAAGTGTTGCAAATGCTGAAGAAGATACAGACTCCTCAACAAATGGACAAACACCTACAATACACCAAGTTCAAAAAGAGGCTAGAAAAAGCTTACTAGAAAAATTAAGAGTTGAAAGACAAGAAGCCAGGGAAGCTCGTAGTGAAACAATGAATGAAACGAAAGAAGCTCGTGATGAAGCTCGTGCAGAAATGAAAGACGACTTAAAAAATGCAACGAGTACCGAAGATCGTGATGCAATAAAAGCAGTAGCGAAAGAAAAGCGAGCAGAGAAAAAAGCGGAATTAACTGAACGTGCAAAAGAAAGAATTGGCGCATATGTTGAACGAATTTTATATAGACTCGCAGCAGCACTTGATCGTCTTTCAAAGATTGCGGATCGTCTAGAAAGCCGCCTTGATAAATTAGCTGAAGCAGGTGTTGACACAACACAAATGCAAGAATATCTTGATGAGGCACGTAATAAAATAGCGGAAGCGGAAGCGGACCTTGAAGAAGCAAGTGCATCTGTTGATGACGCACTTGAGGCAGAAGAGTCACGAGAAATGATGAAGAACGTGAAAGAAATAATTCGTGAAGCAGTAGCAAGTATCAAAGATGCACACAAGGCATTAGTAGAAGCAATAAAATCAGCAAAGGCTTCAGGAAAAGCACAGTCAGATGAAGACGAAGGTAATGAGGCTGATGAGAACGATGGTGATGATAGTAACGATGACGATAGTGACGATAATAGTGATGATGATAATGACGACGACAGTGATGACGATGATGACAATGGCACAGCTACAACAACAAACAGTACTACAAACTAAAAAATTATTAACTAAAAAAATTGGTAGAGGGTAAGAAAAAATTAACAAAATACTTCTTACTATTTACCAACCACTAATCATATGAATGAATTTGAAACAAACAATCAAAACAACCAAGGCGAACAAGCTACACCTGAAGTAAGTGCGGAAGAAAGCACTTCTCCAGTAGCTTCAACTACACCAGAAACATCAATGCCTGAACCAGAGAAAAAATCTATCGGGCAAGTTATTGGTATCGTTGTAATTATTGCAGTAATCATAATAGGAGGTCTCTATTTTTATGGTAAAAGCATCTACAAAAGCAGTCCTGTTGTTGACGACAACGTAACTGCTGAAGAAATCTTAGCGCAACCAGACGAAGAACTAACATCACTGGAACAACAGAGTGCATCTGACAGTGTTGGTTCCATCGAGGAAGACCTTGCCAACTCAGACTTTGACATCGATGCAGAACTTGAACAAATCGATGCGGAGCTAGGTCAGTAAACAGCAACTCCTAGTAAAAAACATCAACCAATGGTTGGTGTTTTTTTCTTTACATATTTGTAATTTGTACTCTTTGTGTTACACTAGCCCACATTATGACTAATACTACAAATACTATGGACATAGAAGTAAAAAAATTAGAAAATTCTGAAATAGAAATTACAGGTGAAATTTCAACCGAAAAATTTGAATCATACCGTGAAAAAGCTGTTAAAAAACTTGCTGAAACAGTAAACATTGACGGATTCCGTAAAGGAAATATTCCCGAAGCCGTACTGATTAAGGAGGTTGGAGAAATGGTTGTGCTTGAAGAAATGGCACAATCAGCAATTGCTGCAGAGTATCCAAATATGATTTTGGAACAAAAAATCGAAGCCATTGGCCAACCACAAATTTCAATCACAAAAATTGCTGCTAAATCCCCTCTTGGATTTAAAATAAAAACAGCAATAATGCCAAAATTAGAATTACCAAACTACAAAGAAATTTCTGAAAAAGAAATGAAAGAGCGTGAAGAAGTTTCAGTAGAAGACAAAGAGGTTGAAGATACAATTCAGATGATCAGAAAGCAACGCGCAGCAGCAGATAAAAAAGCAACGGAAGGTGAAGAGGGAGCAGAAGGAGAAGGAGGTGACCAGAAAATTGGTGAAGAACTAACTGAAGACGAGCTTCCAGAATTCAACGATGAGTTTGTAAAAACACTCGGAGATTTCAAAGATATTGAAGATTTCAAAGTAAAACTAAAAGAAAATCTTAAGGTAGAAAAAGAATCAAAAGCACGACAGAAAAAGCGAATGGCAATCATTGAAAAGATTATAGATGGGACAAAAGTTGATTTGCCTGAAATTGTCGTAGAAAGTGAACTAGACAGAATGATGCATCAATTCCAAGGAGACATTGCGCGCATGGGACTAAAGTTTGAGGAATATATAAAACACATCAAAAAAACAGAGGAGGATTTGAAAAAGGAATGGCGTACAGATGCAGAGAAAAGAGCAAAGACTCAACTTGTGTTAAATAAAATAGCAGTTGAAGAAAAAATTGTACCAGAAAAGGAAAAGATTGATCACGAAGTGAAGCACTTAATGGAACACTACAAAGATGCCGACGAAAATGCAGCTCGTAGCTACGTAGAAACAATTCTCACAAACGAACTTGTCTTCCAATTCTTAGAAGGAGGAAAGGGTGAAAAAACAGATAAATAACAAAATAATCGGCTCACAATATGTGAGCCGATTATTTTGTTAATTTAAGCAATGTTTTGCTCGTGTAAGAAACTATTTGCGTGACTAGTCTTAAAGATATCTCTCACAAACCACACCAATGCCACAAGCATGGCAACACTCAAAACTTGTACAATAAGCTCAGTATTTGCAAATGATGAAATTGAATATTTATATAATGCAGATGCTCCAGAAAGAGATTGCATGTTTGCAAAAACATTTCCAAAAGATACATACAAAGTTCCTACCCAAGCAAAAGCCATCACTACATATAATTTAAAAGCTGTTGGGTTAATTATTTTTTGCAATATAAAAATCGCGTAAATATTCCGCATTATTTTTTTGTGTAATGTATTTTTTTCCATATTTAAATAAATTTTATACTCAGATCACGAAAAGCTTTCTTGGCACGGTGAACCCTAGTCTTAATAGTACCAACAGCGACACCTTCTTGTTCAGCAATTTCTTTATGAGTCCTACCTTCCAAAAAGTGTAGCACTAGAACACTACGTGCATGCTTAGGCAATTTCATTAATATTGAAACGACTCTGTCAGATGTTTCCATTATAAGCATCTCATCTTGTGAATATTCTGTTAGCTGATTTATCATTTCTGAAGTGAGTTCTACACATTGTGTCTTTTTTTGTTTTTGATAATGAGTGAAAGCCGTATTCAAAAGAATCTTATATCCCCATGAAGAAAATTGTGCACCTTCTCTCTTTTCAAATTTTTTTGCATTCAAATATATTTTAGTGAATGCCTCCTGCACAATATCTTCAGCAGCTTCTCTACTCCTAACAACTGGCTGCACTTTTCGCAAAAAAGCATCTTGATATTTAGCAACAAGTTTTGAAAAAGCTGGTGGATAATACACAGAAATTGCGATTAGTTCTTCATCGCTTTTCTCATTAATGTCTAAATGTTTTGTGTAAAAATCTCGTAAGAGCATACTTATATTCTACTATAAAATCGTGAATCATAAACGCTCCCCTGCTTGACTAGGTTTAACCTAGCCAAGTGTTGGTGGATACGCATTACGAGCAATCTCCAAACCTCATTTCGGCTAAAAATTTCCAGATTTTGCATGAATACTCGTGAAAAAATTTTCAAAATATCTAAGATATTCTTCAATTTTTTTCACTTCGTCTCACACAAAATCTGAAAATTTCGCTACGAAAGCAGGTTTGGACACTGCTCTTTGCCTACTAATTTCGACCCCTGTGCTCTATACGAGCTTGCTCTTATTTATTATAACCCTGCAAAAACAAAAAGGTTACATCGTTGTTTACAGCAGAAAAATTCTTGCTATACTACCCTCATACTAATACTTAATATATAAACTTATGCTTATACCAACAGTTATAGAAAAATCTCAATTCGGCGAACGAGCGTATGATATATACTCTCGCCTATTAAAGGAGCGTATTATCTTCTTAGCAGGACCAATTGATGATGCAGTCGCAAATACCATTATCGCGCAGCTTTTGTTTTTAGAATCTGAAGATCCTAAAAAAGACATTCATTTGTATATTAACTCACCTGGAGGATCTGTGGTTAGTGGTTTAGCAATCTTAGACACAATGAATCATATCAAACCAGACGTATCTACCATTTGTGTAGGTATCGCCGCTTCAATGGGTTCATTAATTCTTTCTGCTGGCAAAAAAGGGAAACGATTTGTACTACCAAACTCAGAAGTTATGATTCACCAACCATGGGGAGGTGTTGAGGGGCAAGCTTCAGATATAGCCATTACAGCAAAACATATTTTAAAAACTCGTGAGAATTTAAATAAGATTTTGGCAAAAAATACAGATCAAACTCTTTCAAAAATTGAAAAAGATGTAGACCGTGACTTCTATATGAGTGCAGAGGAAGCTAAAAAATACGGAATTATTGATAAGGTAATGAAAACAAAAAACGGAAAATAGGGAAAAGATCCTTGGTTATTGATCATTAATCCCTTACAAAAAATAGCGCGGCGCACGAAGTGCACTGTGCTATTTTTTTGTAAATTAGACAAATCAGTAAACCTTTGTTATTATCACAATATAGACAATTATTATTAAAATTCCGTCAAGATATGAAAAAACAAGTGACGGATTAGAAATATCTTACTTTACGATTTGAATATAATAAATTATGTTTTTAATGTTTAAAAAATACCTATTTAACCCTTTAAACTACGCATATTTGCGCACTAGCTAGTCGCGCGCCTATTATTTCTTATCTGTAAAGTGAAATTAAAAACTTTATGGATTTAAAACTATTTATCATATTGGTATCTGCGGGCGTCGGTTTGGCCGGCATTGCTTTAGGGTACTTTATACGTTGGGCTCTTTCTGTTGGTAAACGTGGGAGTATGGAGCTTGAGATCAAGCAAATGACTCTTGCTGCAAAAGAAGAAGCACAAAAAATCACAGAGGAGGCAGACAAAAAAGCTTCAAAAATACTTTCTGAAGCTGAACAAAAAGAGAAGGAGAAGAAGGGTGAAATAAAGAAAATGGAAGACCGTTTTCTTAAAAAAGAGGACTATTTAGATAAACGTCAGCTTGATGTAGACTCACAAGCTGAAGACATGAAAAAGAAAATAGTAGAGATAAAAACACTGCGTGAAAATGCAGAAAAAATTGAAGAAGAAAAAAAGGTGGAATTACAAAAAATCTCAGGACTATCAAAAGAAGAGGCTTTGGTAAAGCTAAATAAAGAACTAGAAAAAGAATACGAGGAAGACTTAATGGTCCTTATGCAAAAAATGGAAAACACCAACGCGGAGCAACTGGAAAGAAAAGCACGTGATATTTTAACATCTTCAATCCAAAGGTTAGCAAACTCAACAGCCTCTGAAACAATGACCTCAAATGTGACACTTCCGTCTGATGACGTGAAAGGTAAAATCATTGGAAAGGAAGGACGTAATATTCGTGCGTTTGAACGTGCCGCTGGTGTAGATGTGATCGTAGACGATACTCCAGGAGCAATAACAATCTCATCATTTGATCCTGTGCGTCGTCAAATCGCGCGTGTTGCTCTTGAAAATCTTATCTTGGACGGAAGGATCCAGCCTGCAAAAATTGAAGACTACATAGCAAAAGCACGTGAAGAGATTAATAAAATCATAAAAACAAAGGGTGAAGAGGCTGTATACGAATGTGGTGTGTATGATTTAGACCCACGCATCGTTTCAATTCTTGGACGTCTTTATTTCCGAACCAGTTATGGACAGAATGTGTTGCAACACTCTATAGAAATGTCACATATCTCAGGAATGCTTGCTGAAGAGCTTGGTGTAGACGTGCAAATTGCAAAAGCAGGAGCGCTCTTGCACGACATCGGAAAGGCTGTCGACCATGAAGTACAGGGTACTCACGTGGAAATCGGCCGTAGAATTTTGCAAAAGTTTGGTGCAGATGAAAAGATCATTCTTGCAATGCAGTCTCACCATGAAGAATACCCTTACGAAACACCTGAATCTATTATTGTGCAGGTTGCTGATGCCATCTCTGGCGGACGTCCAGGTGCTCGTCGTGACTCTGTAGAGAATTACATAAAACGTCTGCAGGAATTGGAAAGTATCGCAACATCATTTGATGGAGTAGAAAAATCTTTTGCACTTCAAGCAGGGCGTGAAATTCGAGTATTTGTACATCCTGAAAATATATCGGACATAGAAGCAAAAAATATGGCTAAAGATATAGCCAAAAGGGTTGAACAGGAGCTCAAATACCCTGGAGAGATCAAGGTACATGTAATACGGGAGACACGAGTAATAGAGTACGCACGGTAAGACAACAATAAAAAAAACAGGGGCCGGAGCTCCTGTTTAAGATAGTCAGATCATAAATAACTCATGTACCACGCACATGAAGCGCCAAACTGGGCATAAACTGTGCCGCCTTTTTGAATTGTGGTATAAACATACTATTTAGCATATCTCTACTAAATCCCAGATCTTCGCTTGAGAGGCTGTGCATAGAAAACACGTCCCTACAAACGTTCTGTGGCAGATCTGAATGATATGTAAAACTTAACCTGGTATGTATCATACTATCACTTGGATCATAGTAGACAATCAAAAGCGCGTTTTCCATTTCGGTACTTACCTTTTCTGTACCATCACTAAGCCACACACCAACACATTCACACCTGGTACCTATCTCATCTTTCATACTACCTTGTTGAATAAAAACCCTTCCTTCAAGACCTCCATTTGTCATAAGACGACCATGTAGCATTTCGCTCACACTCTCAAGATACTCGATAGCAATTTCACAGGGTTTAATTTGAGTCATTCTGGTTCTCCAGATTGTTAAATTTCATTATTCCACCTCCCAAACTACATCAAACTATACGAAAAAGCAAATTTTCGCCATTTTTATGATATGCATTATTGATTATTGATTTTTTTCTACCCTGTGGACATCCTATTGCACTAAAAAACCCTTGTTATATAATGGTTTATAGGTTTTGAGACAAAGATTTCGTAAGAGATCTTAAAAACAGGTCGTATTTATAAATAAAATTAATATGTAAATTAATATAAGTATCCCGTATTTGTATACTTGTAATTTGTTTACAATTTATAACATATGAATAAAGCAGCACTAGCAGAAGCTATCAGCAACAAAATTGGTAGCTCAAAAGCAGACGCAGAGCGCGCAGTTGAAACATTGATTGAAGAAATCACTAATTCACTAAAAAAAGATGAGGAAGTTTCAATCGCAGGATTGGGAATCTTCTCAGCAAAAATGCGTGCAGCTCGCACAGCTCGTAACCCACGAACAGGTGAGCCTGTAGATGTTCCAGCAATGCGCGTACCAAAATTCCGCGCGGCTAAAGCACTCAAAGACGCAGTAAAATAAAAGATTTCCAAAATTAGCGCAGAGCTTTGTCGGCTGCGTCATAAAAAAGTTCACAGTATTTTTATACAGCTCACTTTTTTATTCCTTGCTTCCTTGCTCTGCATCTAATTTGTGAAAACTTTTCAATTTTTTCGTACGAAAAAATTGACCCACTTATCAAAAAATTCCACTTCACGTGGAATTTTTTGATGCTTGTGCTCAATTCACAAAAATAGATTTCTATAGAGTAAGTACTATTTATTCTTGAATCGATTTCTTCGACGCATTTTCTTGCGCCTTCTTCGCTTTACAGATTTTCTTTTGTTTTTTAATGATGTTCCCATGTGTTTTGTGTCTAATATGCCGTATTCGGTATTTAGTGTGTTTTATTGAATATGTTGCCTATTAAAGCATAATTGGCTTTAATTTGCAATGAGACCCACCCGCACACATAAAATAAGAGCCCGGCGTACGCCGGGCTCTTATTTTATGTGTGCGGGTGGGGGTAATCGAAACCCCGCCACAACCTTGGAAGGGTCGTGTTCTACCACTAAACTACACCCGCATATTATTTGATTGAGAATATACCTCGTCCGACCACGCCTGTATCTTACGGGATAAGAATACACCAAATTTCTCATTTCCACAACTCTTTATGGTTAAATGTACAGTACCATGTGGTAGCCTACCTCTTTTAGCCATTTTTTTGTTTTCTCTCCTGTCAATTTGTGTTTTACCAAATTGCCGAAGTGGTAAATTTGTCACAGCAGACCAATACTGTAGAGATTCTTTTATATTATTATCGGGATATAAATGCACAGCCACAGAAAAATTTTCATCAGACAAACCACACACATTCTTAAACCACCCAATAGAAAGTCTGATTACATCAGGATTTGCGTTTATCATTCTAATCAAACTTTGTGTCTTTGCTCCCTCGCCGATATATAAACCAAGTCCTAACATAAACAAATCCCTATTATTTATTCTACCAATATCTTTCTTTGCTTCTTTTCTGGCTTTTTCTATTGATTCTCTTTTTATTCTACTTTTTACTTCACCAGATTTTGCTCTTGCATTACCAATACGTTTAATTGTTTCTTCGTTTGGTGTATATGGAATATCAGCAAGCCAATAATGTAGTGTACTTTTTGAAATATTAACCTTGTCAACAATATAGTTATACGAATGCCCAGCCTTACGCAATCTTACTGCTTTTTCTTTTTCTGTGTGTTTTGTCATAAGTATATCATATCATAATATAGACAAAGGTTCTATTTTATACTCATAGAAAATTCCGCTAGTAGTAAATTCTGATATAATGTAGCAATGATTGAACTCGTAAAGGAATTACTAATATCCACAGGAACTGTCTTAATCGGAATCACGCTAAATATATTAGCGCTTTTTGGTCTTGGCAACTCATATCATGAACAAATAGTTGACCAAACCCAACCCTCAAATCAACAAAAAGAAAAAATTGTCGAAGAAAAAAGTAGAGAAAAAGCTGTCATTAAAGAAGCTGTTATAAACAGTAGTGAAGAGCAAGTAGAAATTCAAGAGGTGGTAAAAACAGAAATTGTTGAAACAATACAAACGATAGTACAACCAATTATCAACCAAACACAAACAATCAACACAGATGAACTCAACACATCGGCCCGTAACGCGTTAGTAAACGTACTGTGTTCGACAAAATCATCAGGGTCGCTCAATCCTTCAAGCGGAAGCGGGGTTATTATAGACCCGCGTGGTATCGTTCTCACAAACGCACATATAGCTCAGTATATTTTACTAGAACAACACGGAACAGGAGATTATATAAGCTGTATTTTGCGAACAGGTGCCCCAGCGTACCCAACATACCTCGCTGAAATACTTTACATTTCACCAACATGGATAAAAGGAAATGCCGAAAAAATTATTGAAAACGATCCAGTTGGAACAGGTGAGAATGATTTTGCGCTCCTGCATATTACAAAACACATACAAGATGATGTGAATTTACCAGACCAATTTCCTTTTATTGAAATAGAAACGGACGAAAACAACATAAAGAAAAATGTGCCCGTGTTAATTGCTGGATACCCTGCTGGATTTTTAGGTGGCACAATCATACAAAAGAGTCTCTGGCCAGTCACAGCCTTTTCATATATTACTGAAGTGTTCACTTTCATATCAGGCACTATTGATCTTGTTTCCCTAAACGGAAACATTGCTGCACAAAAAGGATCATCTGGCGGACCTGTGTTGAACGCAAACACAAGTAAACTCGTAGGAATCAGTGTCACAAGAACAGATGCTGAGCAAACAGCAGACAGGGTTCTAAATGCCATAACTATTCCGCACATCAATCGTTCTATCTTTTCAGAAATAGGTATAAATCTCGGCTCATATATTTCTGGTGACTTATCTGAAAGAGCAGACAACTTTAACAAAACAATCTCCCCTTCCCTCGCAGAACTTTTGGAGGAAGTGTTGAGAAAATAATCATCACTTGCAAAAAAAATAAGAAATGATAGTTTTGTATTGGGTATTAAGTAGTTTTTTATATTTCTCACACAATAAACAGGAGTGATTTGTATGCAAAAACGAAAAAGTAAACAAGATATAAAAAAACAAGAAGCAAAACCGCATTCGTAAAAAGAACGGAGTTCCTTCAAGAATCATTAAAAAAACAGACCGTCGCGGAAGGCCACTGTTTTAAATTTTAAAATAATACACACAAATCAAAACACCGTAATGGATTCAAAGCCCATTACGGTGTTTCTTATTAAAAATTTTACTATTTTTTCAATATCCCTGCGGTAAATAAATATAATGAAGTTTTCTTTGCTTCGCTTTCTGGAATGATTTCGAGCTTATCATTATCAACAAAAATGAGGTCTCCCATAAAAGTAACTGGCTGTGGCACATATACAGCTATTTTTTTATTTTTTGATTCATCGCTATTTTTTACCAAAGAAACATCCTCATCTGTTATAAAACCAATTTGTCTTATCCCGTCAGAAATATTCACGTATACCGGTTTTGTGAATGCTTTCTTAGCTTTCTTAGAAACATCTTCATAGTGGACTGCTACTTTAAACAAATTGGCAATTACACCTTCTGTACCTGAAAAACGTACGATGAGTTTTCGTATCCAAGAACCAAGAAAACTTGATGTTAAAAAACCAAGTAATGCAATTGAAAGAAAAGTCAGTACTAGCACAAATGAATTTGAACTTGGAATAAGCCCGCCAATAAGCGAGGTTGCTGATTTGGCGATTTGATAGAAAAGAATAATCGGTATCAAAAATACCAATCCGCTTATAAAATATTTAAATAATATTTTCATGAATTAATTTTTAATGAATACAGTTTGAGTAGGATAAGCCATTTCAATCCCCTCTTTAGCAAATCCTTCCATAATTTTAAAATTTATTTCTTGTCGTGCATTTGCATAATCCACGTAATCATTTGATTCTACATAATACACAGTTGTAAATATTAGCGCTGAGTCTCCAAAATTCATAAAATGTGAGCGGTCAAAGCGAGTGTGTTCCGTACCACTGATTGCATTCCCAATTATTTCTGTAATCTTCCGTACTTTTTCTTGTGGAGTTTCATATGTTATCCCAATATCAAAACTCACTCTTCGTTCTTCAAGCTTCTTGAAATTCTGCACCCGTGCACCTGTAAGCTCGCCATTTGAAATAACAATCTCTTCTCCTTGCAAGGCTCGCAAACGAGTAGTCTTAATACCAATTTTTTGCACAACACCTGAGTGTTCCCCGGCGACGATATAATCCCCCACCTTGAATGGCTTGTCTACATGAATTGCAAATGAGCTAAAAAGGTCTGCAAGAATGTTTTGTAATGCAAAAGCAATTGCTAGGCCACCAATACCAAGACCTGCGATCATTGAGTTGATATTCACACCAAGGTTAGAAAGTATAGCAAGTGCTGCAAAAACCCACAGAGACGCCTTCAGAAGCCCTGTGATGAAAGAAATAATCCCTTTACTACCCTCATCTTCTTCCCCTTTAAAAAACTTCTTTTTAACAACGTAGTCGATTAGGATTTGAATAGCAACAACCACCTGATATGCAACCCATATTAGAAGTAGTGTGTTTAATACTGTCTGTAATGTGGGGTGCAATACTAAGAATTGCAATGCCGCATAAAGTGCCACAAATGTGTAAAATTTAGGACGAATAGAATCTACAACTTCAATCAAAGTATCATCTATGTCTGTTTTTGTTTTCTTTGAAAGTTGTCGTAAGCTACGCAACACTATTTTCTGTAACAACATAAAAGCAAGCGAAAAAACAAGCAGCGCAACAAACGCGATCACATAATCAATCACTGAATTTCCCCAAAAAGTCTTAAGCCATACTGGCATGTTATATATTTGTTCCATCATATTTTAAGTATCGTAATATGTATTCACATGTTACTCATTTTTTTGTCGGGATGCCGAGAATCGAACTCGGACCGCTCGGTCCCAAACCGAGTACACTACCACTATGCTACACCCCGTTGTTTTGTTTAAAAACAATACTCACTATACTACCATTTTTTGCTTTAAAATCAATGTATTTGTGATTATTTTAAAATGGATAACTTTAACAAAATACCCTTCATGCATATCTACCGTCTGTCATCTCAAGGACAATATTTACTTGGTACTGTCTTTTATATGTCCTTTATATCTAGACTTGTATTTCTCACCAAATCAGACCGTATTAATGTTTCACGTGAAAGTGTTTAGGTTTCTCTATCTGTGCTTACTTCGTCACTCGTCACTGTAGTTCGCGAACAACGTGACTCATGAGTGACGTGGCTATTACTCATCCAAGGTGTCGCCTTGGATGAGTTCCGCGTCTAATCCGCATTAGGTCTGCGTACAGCCTGTATTTGCTATTCTTCTAGAACAATGTTTTCTGTCATTCTAATCCTTGCTTGTTTGTTATCCATGTCTATAAACACAGCGATTATATCTAATTGCCACGCAATATTACACTCACCTGTTTCACGTGAAATATATTTATTCTCCATTAAATACGAGTCTATTGCTCTGTGTAAGCGTTTTATTTTATAATCATCTACTTTTTCTTCCGGTAGATCGTACACAAACCTTTCACGTGAAACAAGTGCGATGTTTTCACGTGAAACAGTTTTAACTTCAATAAAGTGAAGAATATCCTCAGTCTTCCCTATTTCACGTGAAACAATATCTATCTCACCCCATTTCTTAAGATAGTTTCTATCCAAAATATCCCAACCCTTCTTTTCTATCAAGTGTCTGCACGCAACATCTTCACCAAGATCACCAAATTTTCGTCTTTCTGTTACCATTTGGGTCAATTATAACATACTAAAGTAATGTGTTTCACGTGAAAACACAAAAACACACATCCAAAAACCCTTGTTTTTGAGCATATTAATCGGCTCAACCGGGTTGAGCCGTATTTTATGTACTAAATTTGCTTAAATTTCTAAATTGTTTCACGTGAAAGTATTTTCAAACGTTACTTAAGTAACGTTTTTAATATTTTTTAGATAAAGACACTTGATTTATGTCAACAGCTCCATAGAATACCCTTATTTTAAGCCATTTTTATAGGATAAAGACATGTTTTTACGGACGTCTTTTTCACTTAAAAAGGTCGTCTTTTATACACATATCCACTTAGTTATCCACAGTTTCCCACTTTTTTGTGAATAAAATCAATGGTTTTTGTATTTCTTAGGCTCTATTTTGTACTTTTTATGTACTTTATAATCAAAATTAATATGTCCCTTAAAAGTCTTGTTGTATTGTAAATTTCATCATGTTAGTATTAATGTAGTAGCCAAGAGCTGTTTAGACTTATCCACTCAGGAGAATGCTCATGAAGATGTTTATTATGATTACTTTGTTTACTGTGATGGTCGCGATGTCTACAGTCACCAACGCTTTAAGTGCAGATGAACAAGCAGCTATTGACGCTGCCACGGATGCAAATGAGGTGTTTGAAAAAGAAGCCGCGATAGCTAAAAACAGTGAATCCTACGCTGAAGCATTCACACGCCTAAGCGATGCCAATAAAAAGCTGTTGGAGCTCTACAACAAAAGCGTGGATCCAAATGATCGCAGTGATATGCTGAGAACCCTCGTTCAGGCAGATCCTCCAGGAATGCCTTAATAAAAGAATTCGCATTATCATTGAAACAGGCCTTGGCCTGTTTTTTTTGCAAATACTGGAGAATTGCGTATAATATGCGTACGAAATAGGGGAGTATCGCTTGCGGATATGGTTTAGTGGTAAAACAGGTCCTTGCCAAGGATCAGTCGGCAAGTTTTGAATCAGCCGATTACCCATCTGATAGGGGAAGTACAATTACAATTTATTATGCGGATATGGTTTAGTGGTAAAACAGGTCCTTGCCAAGGATCAGTCGGGGTTTCGATTACCCCTATCCGCACATAGAAAAATGGCTGAATTGATTCAGAAACATTATCTAAGTTGCGCCTGTGGTGAAATGGATATCACAACGGTCTTCGGAACCGTTTTTGTGGGTTCGAGTCCTGCCAGGCGCACAAAATAATAAAATCCTGTAGTTTTTTGGACTGCAGGATTTTATTATTTTTATGTATGGAAGGACTCGAACGGAACTTTTGCGCCATTGGTCTGAGCAAAAGTCAGTGGCTCTGAGGAGCTCTGCAAATATATCTTGAATACTTGGAACGATTTGAGTGGAGTGGAGGAAGAGGAGTCCTGCCAGGCGCACAAAACTAAAAAACAGTGAGGCACTTCGCGCCTCACTGTTTTTTAGTTTTGTTGATATAAACCTACTTTGTATGATTTATCCACTGACTATGTACGAATACATTCTCACTACTTATACGCATGAAAATTTGTGTCATGATATCCACTAAATCTCTTCTAAACCGGTATAAATCTTCTGCGATACTTTCTCTGGTGCTGTATTTTTCAAGAAACTCTTCGACTGGAATACTCAAGGCGACCATCTTTTTTCCAAACTCTATAATTTCAGTCGGGTCTTCGTGCTCAGCCAAAAGTTTTTTCTCAAGCGCAGGATAAAATTCAGCATCTTCCAATGCAAGGTGCTCCAGTAGCACATCACCAAATTCCTTCATGTGTGCCAATAACACATCATAATCTGGCCCTACCTTTGAAGCCTCTCTTTCAAGATGCAGCATTTCCTCCTTTATTTTATTATGCTGCTTATTTAATGTTTCAATAAGATTTTCAGTCATATTTATATTAAGCTCAACCAAAGCAAACCTGCGCATTCCATAAAAAGTTATCTTTTGTGAGCTGTATTTTGTTAATTTTCTAAAATTGCTGTATTGTTAGAACATGTTGAGAAACTTCAGTTTCCCAATGTAATATAATAATACTACATGAATAAGAATATACCTAAGGAAATATTAGATATCATCGAAACAATACAAAATGCCAAATTTGAAGCATATTTGATTGGTGGCTGTGTGCGTGATTTGTTGCGCGAGCAAAAACCAAAAGATTGGGACATTACCACCAGTGCAAAACCTGAAGAAATTGAAGGATTGTTTGAAGATACTTTTTATGAAAATGATTACGGAACTGTTGGTGTTGTAAATAAAGAGGTTGAAGATGAAACGCTTCGTATAATAGAAGTTACTCCATATAGGATTGAAGGAAAATATGTAGACGGACGACGTCCAGAAGAAGTACATTTCAGCGACAAGCTAGAAGACGATCTAAAGCGCCGTGATTTTGCGATGAACGCGATCGCATATAATCCTGCTGAAGAAAAAATTGTTGACCTATACAACGGACAAGAAGATATAAAAAATAAGATAATCAAAACAGTAGGGGAGCCAGGTGAGCGCTTTGCTGAAGATTACCTGCGAATGATGCGCGCTGTGCGACTTGCAACAGAGCTTGATTTTGAAATAGACCAAGATACAAAGGAAGCAATCATTAAACACGCAGACAGTCTTCCATCAATATCCACCGAGCGCATTCGTGATGAGTTTGTAAAAATCATTTCTTCTTCAAACCCAATGAAAGGAATTTTAGCACTACACGAGCTGGGACTTTTAAAACACATTGCACCAGAGATTGAGGAAGGTGTTGACATAGACCAAAGCAGAAGCCACATATACAATGTGTGGGAACACAACTTGCGAGCATTGCAACATTCAGCAGACAGAAATTACAAACTTGAAGTAAGACTTGCTGCGCTTCTACATGATGTAGCAAAACCAGCAACACGACGCTACTCAAAAGAAAAAGATCTATATACTTTTTATGGGCACGACGTGGTTGGTGCACGTATGACAAAAAAACTAATGGAACGACTACGTTTCTCACGAGAACAAACAGACACGGTAGTAAAATTAGTCCGCAACCATCTTTTCTTTACAGACATTGACGCAATCACACTTTCTGCAGTGCGAAGAATTATTAGAAATGTTGGTGCAGAAAATGTGTGGAATTTAATAGAGCTACGCACCTGTGACCGTATTGGAATGGGTCGTCCGAAGGAAGAGCCTTATCGATTACGTAAATATGAATCAATGATTGAAGAGGCTATGCGTGCGCCAGTATCTGTGGGAATGCTAAAAATTGACGGTATACAAGTGTCTGAAATTGCTGGAGGTGCTGGGCCAAGAGTTGGCTGGATACTACACGCCCTTCTAGAAGACGTGCTTGATGACCCAGAATTAAATACTGAAGAATATTTAAACAATCGCGCGCAAGAATTTGCGAAGATGTCAGGTAAAGAATTAAAAGAGTTGGGAGAAAAAGGGCGGGAGAAAAAGGAAGAGGAAGAGGAGAAAGAATTGGGGGAAATAAGAAAAAAATATAAGGTGAAGTAACCAAAAAGAAAAATCGGCTCTGCCGATTTTTCTTTTTGGTTACGGAACCGAGCACTATTTTTACTCAAGTCTAATATTTCAATAATGGTATTTCTTGACCGATTCGCTTGTATAACCACCTTGCTTATTAAAACAAAATAGTGCTTGGTGAAATAAGTTTAAAAGTGCGCAAGTTTCACTTGTACACGTTTTGTTTACAATTGAAAACCGCCGTTTCGAATAAATTCGAAACGGCGGGCGATCCATCACACTTCTACTATCCTTATTGAATTAATCCTTCAATTAAAACTTCCTTTAGTGTAAATTGGAATAAACAGGGATTGTTTTAGGTATGATCAGGCGAGGCGAAATTGAACACAATGAGGGATGTTTAGTCTCTTATACAAACATCATTACTGAGTCATATAACCGAGCTTATTAGGCCGGGCAGGAACTATCCTACACTCATTGCGAGTTCTGTATACCAACAATCACATAGCAGCAATCCTTGTTGCTATATGCTTGGGGGTTGTTATGTAAAGATCAATAGGGAACTGAGGTGCAGCCTTGGCTGCGACACACACATAAAAAATTTTCAAAGATGAAATTAAATTTTCAACAATCAGTCAATTTTGAAGCTCTTAAGTCTCCAAACATCCAAAGTATACATCACGTATCCTTCGGGGTTCGATTGACATCCTGCTGAAGTTAGTCTTATTGCCCACATCTTTGTCGGCGCACACTCAATTTTTATTTGAAATAGCTCATATGCCATTCGAGGCAGCATTATTACCACCTGACATCGCTATCTAACCCTACACGTAGTATACACGAATTAAATTATTTGTCAAGTCTAATCCTTTGCATTTTAATATTGTATATATCTAATGTATATGGTGAATTCGACCATAAGCATGGTGATTATCACTAGTATCACCTGCAAAACCACCGCATGCACATATGTTTGTTGCATGCGGTGTTTTTTATTAAATAAAAAATTTAAATAATTACTAAAGATTCAACTCAAGACCAATCGGGCAGTGATCAGACCCTTCAATTAAATCAAAAATTTCTGCCTTTTTAATTTTACCTCCTAATACTTTTGAGACTAAGAAATAATCTATACGCCAACCAACATTTCGAGCACGTGCCATGGCACGATAGCTCCACCATGAATATTTTACTTCCTCTGGATGCATGTATCTAAACGTATCAATAAAACCTGCTTCAATAAAATCACTGAAGCGCTCTCGTTCCTGATCAGTAAAGCCTGGATTACCAGGGTTAGATTTGGTCGTCCTATTCTCTTTGGGGTTAGCTAAATCAATCTCTTCATGAGCAACATTCATATCTCCACAAAGAACAACTGGTTTTTTCTTTTCCAAATTCTTCAAATGCTTCAACATAGCCTTATCCCAAGTATCGTACCTATAACCCAAGCGTAAAAGCCCGTGCTTTGAATTCGGTGTGTAAACCGTTACGAGAAAAAAATCTTTGAATTCTAATGTAATAACACGCCCTTCTTCATCTTGCTCTTCTTTTTTAAGAGTACCCAAACCAAAAGTTTCAGAAATTGGTTCTATTTTTGAAAAAATTGCTGTACCAGAGTAGCCTTTTTTCTTCGCAGAATTCCAAATATGATACGGATAATCTGGAAAAAGCTTTCCTTCTTTGATATTTCCATTATCATTCGCTGATTCAAACAAGGGAGTATCTTCTTTTTCAAAAAATTCGTCTACCTGGCTCTTGTGTGCTTTTGTTTCTTGTATACAAAAAATATCCGGCTTCTCATCCTTTTCAATAAAAGTTACAGCTCCGGGCTTCTGCACCCACGCACGTATTCCATTTACATTCCAAGAAACTATTTTCATCCCGTTAGAGATAGGAAGTAATACTTCCGTATCTAATTACACATTGTTAAAATATTATAAAAACCTCGTTTTATTCCACATTGCCACAAAAGACAGTTTGGACATGCCCGCCACTGCCTAATCGTCCCAAATGTCAGTTAGGCGATGGCAGGCGGGTCTCTAACGGGATTCATGAACACATTATAGCACTAAGCTGAAAATATTTTTATTGACATGCTTGACATTTACTACTATTTGGAGTATAATGCAGAAAGAATTTAAAAACCAAAGGTGACTGTCATGAAAAAAAATAGGAGGGAGGTTCTCTCGCTTGCTATCCTGTTTGCAGACGAAGCGGCCAGAGAAATATGTCCTGAACGCAGCACTGGTGCTATTCCACACCTAGCAGAAGAATTAGTATCATGGGAGAAAAAACATGGTAAACCGTACTTAAATAAAAAATGTGTTACGGTTGATCATTTTATAACCTTTATCACATCATCAGTACAAAAAAGGGAGGTCACTCAAGAGCTTTCCAAAACTGAGCAAAGACAAATTGGTCTGATAATCAGCATGTACCAAATCTCAAGAAAAAGATTCATCCTCTGCACGATACAAAGAAGCGTGGATGATCTTGTGAAAAGATTTGGGGCTGAGGAACATGTCGCAAAGAAATTCTTGAAAGATATCATCGACCACATCCTCGACCACGAGTTAAAAGATGTTGAGGCAAACTAGCCAACGCGCCATACATACATGTATGGCGCACTTTCTTTTGAAAATATTTACAAACATGATATTGTTCAAACATGACACTCAAAAAGATGTTGAGCAAAAAAAACCTGCTTATATTTATATCATTATTAATACTCCTTGGTGTTATGGCCGCAGCTGAAGATCTAAATCATGTACCCAAAAATGTTGATGATATTAATCATCTTGCAGAAGAAATTGCTGAAGAAAAAGGTATTGTACCAAAAACTAGATTAAAAACGGACAGCTGCACACTCTGGCCAGAAACTTGGCTTGGATCAAACATTGAAAATGAGTGCGTCGAGCATGATATATATTATTGGATTGGGGGCACTGAAGAAGATCGTGAGCTTGTAGATCAAAATTTGCGAGAATCTGTAAATAGTATAGTGCCTTATCTTGGAGACGTTATGTATATCGGTGTGAGAGTTGGTGGTAACCCAGAAATTCCAATTGGTCATAGATGGGGGTACGCTACACAAGCGAGTGAATATTTTAATACTAATCAATATGGACCATATATACTTAATCAAATATGGAGAGCTTGGGTTGAAGGGGAAGAATAAGAATTTCTTTTTGAATAAATTGGTGGAGAATATTAAAAAGTCTGCTGATATCCATAAACTCAAGTTGGAAAAATTAGAAAATAAGCGTGATAGAATCATTGTTGATTTTGATGCATCAGAAAAAGAAGCTGTTGAATGTTTGAGGAAGGTTTTCGGAATTAAGTATTTTGTACGTGCGGATATTATTGAACCAAATATAGAGAGTATTGAAAATTATGCTCGTGGTGTATTCGTTAAATGGAAAAAAGATGGTATTGAGAGGATTTCTTTAAAAATAAACCGCGCGAACAAAGCCTTTCCATTCAAGTCGCCAGAGATTGGTGCAAAAATTGGTGAGGTTGCAAACCAAGAAGGATTAAAAATTGATTTTGCTCGCGGTGAAAAAACTCTTTTTGTAGATGTTGCAATGGATGGTGTGTATTGTTATACAGAAAAAATTGCTGGAGCAGGAGGGTTGCCAACTGGTACTGGTGGTAGGGCACTGTGCTTATTTTCCGGTGGGATTGATTCGCCAGTCGCAGCATATGCGCTGATGCGCAGAGGGGTACAGGTAGATTTTTTGCACATTCATCCGTTTGCAGATAACGAGAAAGTAACCGGTACAAAAATTGAATCACTAATAAATACTCTTAATAAATATCAGTATCAATCTAAATTATTTTTAGCGCCTTATATAATTTTTGAACAAGCGACAATTGGAAATGTGGCATCACGGTTTGAAATGCCATTTTTCAAACACATGATTTTATATCTTGCCGACAAACTAGCACAAGAGCATGGCTACGACGCACTTATAACTGGTGATTCACTAGGACAAGTTGCCAGCCAAACAATGGAAAACATGAAGTCGGCATCACTTGATATCAAAACACCAATATTCCGCCCGCTCATCGGAGATGATAAGGAGGGGATTATAAAAATTGCAGAACAAATTAATACATACGAAGATTCAATAGCACAATATCGCGATTGTTGTTCTCTTGTTTCAGATCACCCCGCAACAAAAACAAAAGAATCAGACATGCGAGACATTTTTGAAAAAATTGATAGAGATGAGTTGGCAGAAAAAATGACAAGGGAGATGAAAATTTATCCCGTTAGAAATAGGAAATAAAATTTCCGCAATTTCTAACGGGATCCAAAAAACTTAATTTACCCCCCACACCCACTTTGCAATAGTCGAATCTAAGATTTAACATGCAAGCTTTGCTTGCGATTGCAAAGTAGGTGTGGGGGTTTGCTTTATGTGTCCAGTTTTGGTAGAAATGAGTCAGGATTAACTAGTATTAACAAACGGGGTACTAGCATATGGGTAGAACTAGCGTTAACGAACTCACGCAAGAACAAAAAGATGCTCTTGTGTATTGGTATGGGCCAGCTTGTGGGTATCACACACCTGATGCTGTACTAGCTCATTTATTTGATGAAAAATTAGCATTCGAACTTCTTAAATTAATAAATATTGAGATTGGCGAAAATTATACAGAAGAAAACCTTAAACAAGGGTTTGAAAATTCCTTATCTACAATACCGGTAACAAAAGAACAAGTAGCACTGGCCAAAAGTAAGCGAAATATTTTATGGTTAAGAGATTTTCTTATATCAAAAGGTATATTAGATAGTGATTTTTCATTTCCTGAAAAATAATGAAGTAAATATGGAAATGATGCAAAACGCGCGGTCGCAAGACCGCGTTTTTTTATTTCATGCAAGAAAAAAGGCGCTGCTGTGAAGCGAGCGCCTTTTGCATTATGTGTTCCTACTATAGACATATCAGGTGCAGTATTGCAAAAACTCCACCGAAACCTATTACGAAGTTGGTAATGCTCGAAAACAACATGTTTGTTTTCTGAGCAAACTTGGTAAAATACCAAGCCATCCATAAAGACACACCTGTTATAAATAGTAGCGGAAGCCACATTCCAAATATTTGTACCATTTGCGACATTGTCGATTCCTCTGAAATTTGAATTTATTGGAAACACTACGATAAAAAGTGCTCTAATCTACCTAAAATAGTAGCATTTTTTACTGTAAATGTCAAGTATTTTATCGCTTTTTACCGTGGAATTGCTTGTGTACCTCACGAAGCTGTTTATCTGTAATGTGCGTATAAACCTGTGTTGTGGCGATATTTGAGTGTCCTAGCATCATTTGTACAGATCTTATGTCTGCACCATTTTGAAGCAAATCAGTCGCAAATGAGTGACGTATGATGTGTGGTGTCACCTTTTTTGAAATTCCAGCCTTGATAGCGTAGTGTTTCACAATTCTTTCTATTGAGCGTGGTGTAATGCGCAATGATTCGTTATTCTCTTCTTTTTTTGATGCACCTTTGCCAAGCTGTATAAACATCGCTTCGTCAAAATCAGTTCGCTTTTTCAAATATTCTTTTATGGCCTCGCGTGCGGATGGGGAAATGAATACAACACGAACCTTCTCGCGCTTTCCACGCACAGAAAACTCATCTTTTGAGATATCCAAATCTTGGTTCAGATTACACAGCTCGGATACACGCAGTCCTGTAGAAAAGAATAATTCCAACATAGCCTTATCACGTAAGGATTTTATGTCTTCTCCTGTTGGAGCATCAAGTAATCTTTTCAATTCACCCTCTGATATTAGGTCCAGGCTGCGCTCGGCAACTGTAGCAAGCTCAATTTTATCAGGAGACATTGATTTTATATCTCGCTTTGCTAAATACTTAAGAAATACACGTAGTGCAATCAGGTGGTAGTTCTGTGTTTTCTTTTTAAGGTTTTCACCATCTGCTCCTGGTTGCCTATTGAGCCACAAGCGAAATTGTCGCACCTTCTCATCTGTAATTTGCTCAGGCTTCTTAGTTTTTGCAAATTCAAAAAACTTACGTAGATATCTATCGTAATTTTCAACCGTTTTCAGGCTCCGCCCACGTTCAATCTCCAAATATTCTAGAAATTCTTGTTTAATTTTCTGCATCTATTTATTATACACTTAAGTGTCGCACAATTTAAGACTTATACGTGCATAAAGGGGTAGGGCTTGCAATTTTTGTCAAGGTGTGCTATCCTATGAGACATGCTTACAAAACGAAAAAAGGAGAATATTATAAAAAAGACCCAAATTCGTGAGGGTGATACTGGTTCTGCAGAAGTGCAAATCGGTCTTTTGAGCAAGCGTATCGATGAATTAGCTTCTCATTTAAAGAAAAACAATAAAGACAACCACTCTCGTAGAGGACTCTTGCAAATGGTTGCGAATCGTAGATCACATCTTAAATATCTAAAAAACAAAGATGATAAACGATACGGTAAGATTACTAAGGAGCTCGGACTTAAGAATAAATAAAAATCTATTTTCAAAAAACTTCCTTAGGGAAGTTTTTTTGGTTATACTAAAGATATCATTTTCAAATTTTCTCCAAATAATTTAATAGCAAAGCATATAACAATTTTAATATTATGAGTGTAATTAAACACAAACAACAGCGCGTAGGCGTATTCATAGACGCGCAAAATTTATATCACAGCGCCAAAAATCTATACGGTAAAAAGGTAAACTTTGAAGCCGTACTTAAAGAGGTGGTGGGTGGTCGCCAACTTATTCGAGCGATTGCTTATGTAATCACTACTGAAAGCGGGGAAGAAAAGGGCTTTCTTGAAGCACTTGAAAAACACGGCATTGAAACTAAATCAAAAGATTTACAAGTATTTTATGGTGGAGCAAAAAAAGGAGACTGGGATGTTGGTATCGCGGTGGATGCAATTCGCCTAGCACCAAAACTTGATGCTGTGGTAATTATTTCAGGAGATGGCGACTTTGTCCCGCTTGTGGAATATATTAAAAATGATACGCAAGTAGAAGCTGCATCATTTGGTAAATCATCTTCATCTTCACTTAAAGAAGCAGTGGATGACTTCCTAGACATGGATGAAGATCCTAGAAAATATCTGATCGGTGGTGCACAAAAAAGACAGCCCCGCGTACGTAGCAAAACACAAGCGCCGCGAACGTCTCGGGCACAAAAAAAACCAGCATCAAAGAAGTAAAATTTGCTACTCGCTAACCATTGGTCACTTACACAAAAGCAGCACGAATTATGTTCGTGCTGCTTTTGTTTTATATGTTTTATATATTACACAATACTCCAATGCATTGGAGTACTCTAATGCATTGGAGTATTTTATAATAGGTGTTATATTTAATATATGACAATGTTATCTAGGAAAAAACTGAAGAAAGAATACCAGGAGCGTATATATAAACGTTTTGTTAAGGATGTTATGAAACTAAAAACAAACGGAGAAACTGAGGTTTTTTTGAGAGAGTTATTAACACCGACTGAGATGTCTATGCTTACAAAAAGGTATGCTGTACTCTTACTGCTTTCACACGATTTTTCTTCATACAAAATAGCTAAGCTACTAAACATGTCTGAAACAACAATTGCACGACTATCAAGATCTGTTGAGGAGGGCAGGTTTGATTATTTTAAAAAAGAAAAGAAAAAACAATATAGTAAAGTAGAGCCAGACGAAGATTTTTTTGATTTCATAGAAAAATTATTGATGGTTAAAAAAATGGGGAAAGATAGATGGAAATTCTTGGATGAATTATACGGAAAAGATTAGCGTAGGGAGGTTAAAAAATACACTAAACTTAATTACTCTAATGCATTGCAGTACTCCAATGCATTAGAGTAATTTTGGTTTATGACTCTTGTTGTTTGTTTTTGTTTTATTTTTTGTTTGAATTTGAATAAAAAAATCCCAGTCCTGCAATAAGCTGGACTGGGTATTTTCAAGATAGTAGAGAATATAAAAACAGCCCCGCGGGTGGCGGGGCCAGGATTCCAAATAATAGGAATTATTTATAAATACTTGGTTGAGCGGTAATGTCAGCAACATATGCCGATAATTCGTTTCCAGCATCAATAAATTCTAAATCACCAAACAAATCAGAAAGTGTTATTTTTATAGTTTCAGTTAGTTTTGCGTAGTAAACTGGATTTCCTTGTACTGTTATTGCATTACTTGTTACCCACAGACGATCTAAACCTTCTGCAAACATAAGCAAGTGCACAAGCTTAATAAGGGTTTCGTCGCACCCCCAGATGTTTGCCCTCTGTTCATCACCAGGGTCCAAACCCCACCATCCACCAGACTCCTCATTATCACCAAAAAGATACGCATTGGTATGATTATAAACACAACCATAGACTTCAACACTCATTGGTATATATAATTTATGATCAACAATATGAAACATTAATTGTTCAGGGTTCTGAGAAAGGGCACCATGAAACACCAGTGGTTTTAAATTCATTTTCTCCTCCGTATTGTATAAAGCGAGCAACTAAATGGTTTTTCATTTGTTCCGAAAATATTCTGTCACAAAACACACCGGTTTGTCAAGTACAAAGATTTTGATATAGTTAGTCCAGAATTATAAAACTATTATCAATCGACCAGTCTTCAGACACACAGCATTGAAGCAAGTTTCAATACTGAAGTTTGGAGGTTGGTGTAAAAACAACTAATATGAAAATAAAAGAATTTTCTATGGAATTGGGAGGGGAGACTCTTACTGCTCAATTTACAGACCTTGTTGACCAAGCAAATAGCTCGGTCATTATGAAACACGGTGATACAACCGTACTCGCAACCGCGGTTATGAGTCCACACAAAAGAGAAGGGCAGGACTGGTTCCCACTCACTGTAGACTATGAAGAAAAGTTTTACGCAGCCGGAGAAATTCTCGGTAGCCGATACATGCGCCGAGAAGGACGTCCGTCCGAAGAAGCAATTTTGTCTGGTAGAGTAGTGGATCGTACTATTCGTCCATTGTTCAACCAAGCAATGCGTAATGAAGTACAAGTAACAATTACTGTACTTTCTCTTGGGAAATATGACCCGGATGTACTCGCAGTAAATGCAGCATCACTGGCTCTCGCCACTTCAGACATTCCTTGGAATGGACCAGTTTCATGTGTACGTGTAAATGATGTTGATGGAAGCCTCAAAGTAAACTCAACATATGAAGACCGCAAAGATGCGCCTCTTTCTATGATTGTTTCTGGTAAAGATGGAAAAATAAACATGATTGAAACTGGAGCAAATCAAGTCGTTGAAGACAAGATTAGCGAAGCTTTTGACTTTGCAATAACAGACATTGAAAAAATTCAAGAGTTCCAAAAAAAGGTGGTTAGCGAAATCGGAAAAGAAAAAGCTGTGGTTGAAATAGATGAGGTAACAGAAGAAGCTAAAAAACTTTTCACTGAAAACATTGAATCAAAAATGGATGAGTTTGTTTTCTCTGGGGCAGGTAAAAAAGGAATTGGAGAATTACGAAATGAGTGGCTCGCACTTCTAAAAGAAAGCTTACCGGAAGAGAACACGTCAGTTGCATCAGAATATTACGAGAGCCAAGTTGACGAGCTTCTACACAAAGAAGCAATCGCTAACGAGAAAAGAGCTGACGGACGCAAGATGAATGAAGTCCGTGATCTGTATACACAAGCTGGTGGCGTTTCACCTGTACTACATGGTTCTGGAATCTTTTATCGAGGAGGAACTCATGTATTGTCTGTATTGACACTCGGTGGACCACGCGACGCTTTATTTATTGACGGTATGGAAGCTCAGACAGAGAAGCGCTTTATGCACCACTACAATTTCCCACCATACTCTGTTGGTGAAACGGGACGCATGGGTGGATTTAATCGCCGCATGATCGGACATGGGGCACTTGCAGAAAAAGCATTGTCATACGTTATTCCTGAAAAAGAAGACTTCCCTTACACAATAAGAATCGTATCTGAATCAATGGCATCAAATGGATCTACTTCAATGGCTAGTATTTGCGGTTCAACCCTTGCGCTTCTGGATGCTGGTGTGCCAATAAAAGCACCTGTTGCAGGAATCGCAATGGGGCTCATGATGGAAGGTGATAATACATATAAAATTCTTACTGATATCCAAGGACCGGAAGATCACCACGGAGACATGGACTTCAAGGTAGCTGGTACAAAAGATGGAGTAACGGCAATTCAAATGGATATTAAAGTTGGATCTATTCCAGTCACCGTTTTGAAAGAAGCATTGGTACAAGCTCGCGAAGCACGACTACAAATTCTTGAAAAAATCCAAGAGGCAATCCCAGAAACACGAAAAGATATTTCATCAAATGCTCCTAAAATCTTAACAATGAAAATTCTTGAAGACCAGATTGGAAAAGTTATCGGACCAGGAGGAAAGGTTATAAACAAAATTAAAGATGATACTGGTGTGACAGAAATTCAAATTGAAGATGATGGAACCGTATTCATAACAGGAAAGGAAGGAAGTGCTGAAAAAGCTCAGCAAGATATTTATGACATGACTCGGGAATACAAAGCTGGCGAAAAATTTGATGGAACCGTTATAAAAGTATTTGATTTTGGAGCACTTGTAAAAATAAATGAATTCACAGACGGGTTGGTACATGTTTCTGAGCTTGCGCCATTCCGCATTGCAAATGTTTCTGATGTTGTGAAAGAAGGAGATGTGATTCCTATTGTCGTTAAAGAAACAGATGATCGCGGTAAGATGCGTTTCTCACTGAAGGATGCTGATCCTGAATATGCGAAACGTAAAGGCGTGGAACCAAGCACAGCACCACCGCCACCGCCACGCAGCGGAGGTCATGGTAGAGGACCTGGTGGAAGAAGTCATTCACCCAGAAGGTAAGTTCAAGAAAAATAGCGCGCTGCCACAGGCACGCGCTATTTTTTATATTCGCATGTAATTCACAATTTGAATTACATGCGAATAGTATTTTGCTATAATGTTTTTAATGAATAAAGATCTTTCTTCTAGTGATAATTCTTCTGTTGGACAAAGTGCAGGTGTACCCGAAGACAAACAAGCAGAAGTAAAACAAAACGTTCCTCAACAAAACTCGGATGCGTCTGGTGTTGTTTTTGATGTACCATACCAAGAAGATGATCATAAGCAAGCTGCTCCACCACAAAATTTACCAACACAAGAAAATGAAAAAAGTGCGGAAGAAGAGTCTGGTAAAACCATAGAAATACCTGACACAGGCGTTGCAACAAAAAAGGTTGAACAAGAACTAGCGCCTGAAAAACCTGCGCCTATAATAAAACCTGAGGAAAAAACACGGGTAGCACCTGAGCAAAAAAAACCTGAAGAACAAAGCCTGGAGGAACAGTTTGAAGCAGCAGCTCCAACACAAGCGCAAGAGCAAAAAGGAGTGCCTGAAATCAAACCCGAGGAACCAAGCTTGGAAGAACAGCTTGACGCGACGACTCCAGCCGAAACAACAAAAGAAATCCCAGAAACAAAACCTGTCCCAGAAAAACCTGCACACGTAATGAAAGAGGTTCCTGCAATGAAAGCAGAAAAGATTCCATTGGCAGGACAAGAGGTAAAACAAACACCGGGCGAAAGAATATTGTCACACAGAGATACGATAAAGGTCCCAGTAGCAAAAAAAACAATTCCGGGCGATCCTCTTTTTGCTGCAAAAGTATTAGAACAACAGAAAACTCCAGTAATACGATCTGATCAACCAACAACACCAACAGTTGAAAGAAAACCACTAACACCGGGGGCACAAAAAGCACCAGTGGTACGAACATACAAAAGTGATGTTGCTGCGGCACTCAAAAAAGGAAAGACCTCCATGACCGATCTTGTTATGGCTGAACAAAAGAAAAGAGGTGTGCAAACAGAGGGAAAAGCGAAATCTAAAAAAAATATTTCTGTAATTATTTTGAGTATTGTACTTATCATTGCTGGAGCGTCTGCTCTTGCGTGGGTTGGTGGTTATAAATTTAGATTACAAACAACTCCTTCAGGAGGCACTTCAATAAACATACCTTCTCTGATATTCACAGAAGTAAAAGGGGAGATAAACATAACAGAAATGGCCGACGAGGCTGTCAGAGAGGCTATACAAAATGAAATAATTTCAACAAACATACGACTAGACTCAATAAAAAATGTCTTCTTCACAGAAGATGCAATCATACAGACACAAGAGGGAATGCAAGAATATAAATCAGTCGTAGAAACAAGTCCTTTCTTCGAAGCGGCAGACATCTCTTTACCAGGACGGCTTGACCGTTCGCTTGATGATGAGTTTATGTTTGGCATACACATGTTCAACGGAAACCAGCCATTCGTAATACTAAAAACATCTTATTTCGAAAATGCATTTTCTGGCATGCTTGAATGGGAACCAACTATGGCAGAGGATATTTTGCCAATATTTGCATATACAGGTACTACGACCATATACAAAACACCCTTCCAAGACGAGGTGATAAAAAACAGGGATTTGCGTGTACTGAAAAATGGTGCAGGTAAAAATGAGCTGCTTTACATGTTTCTTGATAAAGAAACAGCTATAATCACTACAAACCTAAGCACATTAGATGAGGTAATTCTGCGAATCAATAAGCGAAAAGCGAAAGAATAGGTGAAGACCTTTTCTTTTGCTTTTTGAGGTAGATTCTGCTAATATTCAAATTATGAATCCCGTTAGAGATCTGGACTGTCTTTTATGGTAATGCGAACAAAAGCGAGATTTTAATAAATATTTTAACAAAATGTAACTAGATACGGAAATTTTATTTCCTATCTCTAACGGGATGAAAAACATAGATCACTACAAACAACTTCTTGAAGAAGAAAAAGCGAAGTTAGAGGCAGAGCTTGGCAGCGTTGGGCGTGTAAACCCAGACAACCCAAATGACTGGGAATCAACACCAGAAGCAGGCGACACTAACGCAGATGCTGATAAAAACGTTCAAGCAGACGCGCGCGAAGAATTTGAAGCACGCAATGCGGTAGAAGTAACACTTGAAAGTCGTCTTATAAATGTGAAAGATGCACTTAAAAGAATTGAAGAGGGAGTATTCGGTAAGTGTGAGATAGACGGGAAAGAGATTGAGGAAGATCGTTTAGAAGCAAATCCGGCTGCACGGACATGTATAGAACACAAAGACGAAAACCTAGAATAAAAATCAAATAAAAAATACGGCTCAACCCAGTTGAGCCGTATTTTTTATATCACTTTTGCAAACAAGTTGGTATACTTAAGCACATGAAACACTTTTCAAAAGTTTATTCTATTCAAACGACTGGTCTTAATGCGCATCCCATTAGTATTGAAACAGATATTACAGAAAGTCAACATAAAAATTCATTTAATATTGTCGGCTTGCCCGACAAGGCAGTAGAAGAAGCGCGTGATCGCGTAAGTGCCGCAATAAAAAACTCGGGATTTAATTCTCCTAAAAAAGGTGGTGGTAAAACCGTTATTTCTCTTGCGCCAGCTGATGTTAAAAAGGAAGGTCCTTTTTTTGATTTAGGAATGGCACTTGGGTATTTACTAGCAGATAAGCAAATCGCTTTTAATTCTGATAAGAAAATATTCTTGGGAGAGCTTGCTCTTGACGGGGTAGTGCGTCCAATAAAAGGAATGTTGGTACTTGCTCGCGAAGCACAGAAAAATGGTTTCGAAGAAATATACGTGCCGAAAGAAAATGCTCGTGAGGCTGCGCTGATAAAAAATATTGATGTATATGCTGTGAGCTCACTTTCTGAATTAGTTGAACATTTAAATATTTCACCAAAACAAAACAAAGGCGCGGAAAAACAAGATCGTATAAAACTTACGGCTCAAGAAGAAACACCCATTGAACAAGTACGGATCAAAACAAGTATTGATTTTGGTGATGTGCGTGGACAAGAAAATGCAAAAAGGGGGTTGGAAATTGCTGCGGCCGGGGGACACAATATTGCCATGTATGGCCCACCGGGTACTGGTAAAACAATGCTTGCTCGTGCATTTGCTGGCATATTACCATCACTTTCGTATGAGGACGTTTTAGAGGTTACTGGTATCCACTCCATAGCCGGAACACTTGAGGAAGACCTGATGACATCAGCACCATTTAGGTCACCACATCACACCTCTTCATATGTATCTGTTGTTGGCGGAGGCACGATACCAAAGCCGGGTGAAATCACCCTCGCACATAAGGGGGTACTTTTTATGGACGAGTTTCCAGAGTTTGAAAAAAGAGTTTTAGAAAGCTTACGACAACCACTTGAAGATAGGGTGATAAACATCTCACGCGTGAAAGGTACGGAAAGATTTCCAGCAAACTTCATACTGGTTGCAGCTATGAACCCTTGCCCTTGCGGACATTTTGGTTCTGACAAACGCTCATGTACATGCACACAATCTCAACTAAACAACTACAAAAGAAAGCTTTCTGGTCCAATCGTAGATCGTATAGATTTGTGGATTAATGTTGGGGCTGTTGACCATGATAAACTTTCTGGCACGACGAGTAATGAAAATGAGAGCGAGAAAATTAGAAACAATGTTTGCACAGCTCGCGCGATACAAAATGAGCGACTCAAAACTTGTGATTCGTTCACAAACGGAGAAATGAGCGCGCGTGAAATAGAGCAGTATGCATTAATAGAAGAAGATGCGACACAAATATTACAAAGCGCAGCAAAAAATATAAACTTATCTCCACGTGCATATCACAAAATAATTAAAGTAGCTCGCACAATTGCAGATTTGGGCGGCTCACAATCTGTTACAAAAGATCATATTTTAGAAGCGCTTCAGTATAGACCAAGAGAGAATCATTAATCCTTAATCACTAACAAAAAAACGGCGGCGCACTTACGTGCGCCGCTTTTGAATTTACATTGAGTACTAAGTGGTTACTCTGAATTCCTTTTTTTCAAAAACACAACCACAATGACTGCATTTCCAATGCTCTACTCCACTACCACCACCCACAAGAGTAGGGAACCAATGGTTACCCTTTTTACACTCCTTATCTTTTGTATTGTGCATTTTTTCTAAAGCCAATACCAAAAGTTTTTTCTTGCCATGAGTCACCTCGCTAATATGAGCACTTCTGTCTAAACACTATCACAGCTATATGAAAAAACAATCGCCGTAAGGCGATTGTTTTTTAGGGTCATTATCTAGGTTTTCGCTTTCGCGAGTTCTACATCAAATAAATTTGATGTAGAACTCGCAATACGAATTTTGTTTAACAGCTAAATATTAGCTTCCGTTTTTAAATTCTTGAATTTGGATGCAATTCGAGGAGGCAAGGAATAAAAAAGTGAGCTGTACAAGAGTGCTGTGAACTTTTTTATGACGCTGCCGACAAAGAAGTGCGCCGAATTCATGGATTTAAATTAGAATGGGTTCTTTGCGCCCCTTACTTCAAAGTGAACATGATTTCCAGTAGACCTTCCTGTTGATCCAACATAGCCAATAATTTGTCCTTTCACTACGTATTGTCCGGAGCTCACAATGTTTCTACTGTTGTGTGAGTATAATGTTTGCGTACCATTTGGGTGTCGTATAACAACATATTTTCCATAACCACCATTCCACCCACTATTCTTACTTATGATCACGTCTCCAGATGCTGCAGCAAATATCGGTGTGCCGTATGGAGCAGCTATATCAATTGCGTTATATCCATGCAAATGCTGTGATTTTACACCACCACTTATTGGACGAATATAATATCCATGATACGTTGGTGCATTTGTACCACGTACTCGAGTACCAGAGCCGCTGTATACAGGCATGCTCATTTCTCCATCAGGAATTACAACAATGTCACCAACAGCAAGCTGTGCATCGGCTGACAAGCCATTGTATTCAAGAATTTCTCCCAGATCTCCTTTGTACTTCTTTGTAATACTTGCCAATGTATCTCCTTTTTCAACAGCATAACGCACGCCCGTAATTGGTAGAATAATCAAAGTCTGTCCAACATTCACAAAGTCTCCACGCTTGATATCGTTTGCCCAAATAATCGTATTTGTCGTTACTCCAAACATTTTTGCAATCTGTGAAAGAGAGTCTCCTTCACGCACAACATACAAACTGATTTGATCCGAGCTTTGTTCGTTTTCTTCAATGTCCGCAAGTGTTCCTGATGGTCCAGACTCTGGCAATAGGGCAGTACCAGCCACGATAATAATGTCTCCACCTCCTTTAGCTGGGTTTGGATCAACATTTAATGCTGCGTGTAGAAGTGTAGCGTTTTGTGAATTGGTTTCTTTTTCTTGTGCAACAACCTTCACTCCCTTATCAAACATGTCTCCAATAAACGATAAAAATCCCGCATTCACAGAAGACGGGAGACCTAAAACAAAAAATCCAGCCAAAAACGCAAAAGAGAGCTTTTGACCGGAAAGCTTGAAAAAGTTCATTATGTTCATCCGACAGTTAATAGATTTATGAGCTGAGTCGGAATCTTGTTTTTTGAGTAAAATAAGCCTATATTTAGAGGTTAGCAGACTCGCGGATTGGCCAGTTTATGGCTCAACAAGGCCGTTTTTGGTCGGTTTGTTGAATATAAACAAGCACGTCTGAAATACTGTGCTTTCTTCCTTATAGGGGCAAGTATAGCACCGCTCATACCCCTGTCAACGACCTGTGTGGATAAGAAATAAACCTGGGAGAAGGTCAAATTTCGCATAATTTTCACAAAAATATCATCGAAAAACTTTCATTTATTTGCTGGATAAATAATTTTTATAGCTTAGTCATGCAATGTGCTATGATATGTGAATGAATTACCTCGATGAACTAAATCCTGAACAAAAATCTGCAGTATTACACAAAGACGGGCCGCTTTTGATCGTAGCCGGCGCTGGAGCCGGAAAAACAAAAACACTCACACATCGAATCTTACACCTTATTAAAGAAGGTGTTGCTCCAAAAAATATTTTAGCCATTACATTCACCAACAAAGCAGCTAAAGAGATGCTTGATAGGGTATTACGCCTGATTGAGGAGGACAAAGAGTTGGATATATCTCTTTCGTATAAGGAGCGTCCTTTTATCAGTACTTTCCACGCGCTCGGCGTTCGGATTTTGCGTGAAAACAGTGAGAAGCTAAAAGTAAATAAAAATTTCACCATTTTAGATGACGGGGACACAAACTCACTTATCAAAGAAGCGCTGAAACGAAAATCTCTTGATCCAAAACAATTTGCACCGCGAACAATAAAGTCAGCAATCTCAAAAGAAAAAAACAACCTCATAACACAGGCGCAATATTCTGAGAATGCCGGTAATCAATACTTTCCAAGAATCGTTGCTGACGTGTGGAAAGAATATGAAAAACTTTTGAAAGAACATGGTGGGTTTGATTTTGATGATTTGATTTTGGAAACAGTTCTTCTTTTAAAGCGCGATGAGGAAGTCCGTACTCACTATCAAAATCTTTGGCAGTATATTCATATTGACGAGTACCAAGACACCAATACTGCGCAATACGAACTTTCTAAATTGCTTACTGGTGACCGAAAAAACATTTGTGTTGTTGGGGATATGGACCAATGTGTGTACTCATGGAGAGGTGCTGATTTTCGCAACATTATGAATTTTGAAAAAGATTATACTGATGCAAAGGTTGTGTTACTTGAGGAAAACTACCGTTCTACAGCAAATATTTTGGCTGCAGCAAACGATATTATAAAGAAAAACAAAGTTAGGGTGGAGAAGAATTTGTTTACACGCAAAGAGGGTGGGGAAAAGATTGGGCTTTTTTCTGGATACGACGAGAACGATGAGGCTAGTTTTGTTGCGCGAAAATCTGCCGAACTGATGCGTGACGGCATACAAGCAAAAGATATCGCTGTACTTTATCGTGCTAATTTTCAATCACGTGCTCTGGAAGAAGCGTTCTTACATGAAGGAGTGCCGTACCAAGTGCTTGGTGTAAAGTTTTTTGAACGAAAAGAAGTGAAGGATGTGCTCTCTTTTTTACGTGCCGCACTTAATCCTAATTCACTTGCTGATATAAAAAGAATTATTAATGTTCCGCCACGCGGGGTAGGGAAAGTTACGCTTACTAAAATATTTGCCGGACAAGAAGATGCCTTACCTCTCAAAATGAAAGAGAAGGTTAAAAACTTCAAATCACTTTTGGAAAAAATTGACGAGCGCGCTGTGCAAAACAAAGTTTCTGATACACTAAAATTTATTGTGGCGGAAAGTGGATTTGAGGCGCATTTAAAAAAGGGTAGTGAGGAAGATAAGGAGCGATTGGAAAACATTTATGAGCTTGTAACACTCGCAACAAAATACGACTTCCTTCCGCCAGAAGAAGCGGTACAAAAACTTTTGGAAGACGCAGCCCTTGCCTCCGATCAAGACTCTCTCGCAACCCACACAAAGAAAGAACCCGAAAACGCAGTTCGCTTAATGACAGTACACGCATCAAAAGGTTTGGAATTTCCAAATGTATTTGTTGTCGGTCTTGAGCAAGATCTATTTCCACACGGCGGTTTTGATGGCCCTGGTCATAATGAGGAGAGGGAGGAGGAAGAGCGCCGACTCTTTTACGTTGCCCTTACACGCGCCGAGCGCAAAGCAATTCTCACATATGCATCAGTGCGAACAATTTTTGGCTCAAAGCAGGTAAACATTCCATCAGAATTCATCACAGACATTGGCGATGAATTCTTGGAAGACGAGGAATTGGGTGAGCAAACAATAGAGCTGCTTTAAAACCTGTTTATAATCTCAAACAAAAAGAATGATATAATCAAGATATCATTCTTTTTTATTATTTATGCGTGCGAAAAAATCATTAGGGCAAAATTTTCTGAAATCCAAGGCTGCACTTGGGGCAATTTTGCGTGCGGCCGACCTCAATGCAGGGGACACGGTGCTAGAGATTGGGCCTGGCAAGGGTGTTTTGACCGAAGGATTGCTGGATTCAGTCGGAAAAGACGGAAAAGTCGTAGCTGTTGAAAAAGACCATAGAATGGTTGGGTTTTTGCAGGAAAAATTCGCTGAGGATATAAAAACAGGAAAACTCACACTTATTCATGATGATATTTTAAGCCTAGAAACACGGGACTTAATACAGCGTTCCACACAATACACACTGGTTGCCAATATTCCATACTATATAACGGGTCAAATCTTCAGAAAATTTCTACAATCAGAAGACCAGCCATCAAAAATCGTACTCATGGTACAAAAAGAAGTCGCAAAGAGAATTATCGCTGCCGATAATAAAGAAAGTATTCTTTCTATTAGTGTAAAGGTGTTTGGCACACCAAAATATATACAAACAGTCCCAGCACGATATTTTTCACCAGCGCCGAAAGTAGATTCTGCGATACTTCTTATAAAACAAATACATAATCCGTTTTTATCAGGAATTGATCCCGCAGCAGGCTCAGAAAAATTCTTTAGCATAGTTCAAAAAGGGTTTTCTAGTAAGCGTAAATTACTCAAAAATAATCTTTCTTGCGATGATGAGATAATGCGAAAGTGCGAAATAGATACAAAGGCCCGTGCGGAAAATCTAACTGTAGAAAACTGGTTGTGTATTTTGAAGTATCTTGTGTGATATACTTTAGAAAAGAAGATACTGAATAATTATGTCTAAAATTTTATCTAAAAAAGTTATTGTGTCAGTCGCTGTATTACTTGCTGTAGTGATTGTTTTTTTTATAATTTCGTACATTGGAAAAAACGACAGAAATAATAATGAAACACCAAATACCACATACGCAAACAGTGGAACGAGTGTCAGTGATATAGACACGGATTCTGATGGTCTAAAAGACTGGGAGGAAGCATTGTGGGGGACTGATCCGCAAAAAGCAGATTCAGATGATGATGGCACAATAGATGGTGAGGAGGTACTTGCTGGTAGAAACCCTATCGTTGCTGCTCCAGACGACGAATTCACAGATGAATTTAAAAAAATATATTCTCAAATAACAGAGGAAGAAAGTGCTCCAGTCACACACACAGAGAAGTTATCCCAAGACCTTATAAAGGGCTACATTACGCTCAAGCAAAACAACGCGCTCGGTAGCGCATCACAAGAAAACTTTCTATCAACAATAAGTAGTGGCGCAATCCCCAACGAAACCGCAAAAGAGTATACAAAACATGATATTATAATTACATACGAAGGTGACCAGGAAACACTGCAAAATTATGCAAATAGCATGGCGGCTATTTTTGAACAAAGCGCAGATTTAGAGAATGATGCAATAATTGTAATGAATGCTCTGCGTACACAAAATGAAGATGAATTACAAAAATTAGATGTCCTGCGGACTATGTACGAAGAAAAGGTTAGTGATTTACTTTCAATAAAAACACCACAGGCGGTTTCAAGCATACACCTTGCTATCATAAATGATTTTTCAAAACTAATCACAGCAAACACACAAATGAAAGCGTCATTTTTTGACCCTCTTTTAGGGCTAATAGGAGTAAGGACATATGCTGATACAGAGCAACTACTTATAACACATGCGGTAGAGCTTGGAACTTATTTTTGGGAAAACGGTATACAATATAAATAATAATTCATGAATATTTTTTTGAAAAAAGCAACATCAACATTTCTCATTATATTTTTAAGCGTGTCTTTTGTATTTCCTGCATTTCCACAAAAAGCCAATGCAGGTGCGTCTGCCGTAGTGGAAGTTGGAGCAAATGTTGCTGTAAACATTTTGAGTCAGGTCAGTAACGCGATAAGTGCGGCGGCAGACGCAATAACATCTGAGGCAATACTATCTATCGAAATAAAAGAATATATTTTGGATGGTATCGTTCCATTCATGCGTGAGGCATTAATCAAATCACTCACCTCAAGTATTATAAATTGGATTAATAGTGGTTTTGAAGGCGACCCGATGTTTGTTACAGACCTAGAAGGATTCCTTCTTGATGTTGCAAACGAGACATCATCAAAATTCATATCAGACCTAGGAGCAACTGATTTATGTTCTCCTTTCAGGCCTCAAATTATGTTGCAGATGTCATCTAGAAGCACTTATATGGACAGGGCTGAGTGTACAGTACTTGATGTGATAGATAATTATGAAGCTTTCCAAGACGATTTCGAATATGGTGGATGGAATGCTTTTGTTTCTATCCTTGAACCTCAAAATAATTATTACGGGTCTATGTACATGGCAACAGAAGAGAATGCTGAGCGCTTGTCTCTAGCTATACAAATAAACCAAACGAAGCTTGATTGGGGACAAGGATTTCTTTCATGGGAAGAGTGTATTACATATGGCGATGATGGTGAATGTTGGGAATCAAGTATTGTAACGCCTGGATCTATTGTGTACGGACAATTAAATGAAGTAATGCCAACTGGATTAAGAAACCTTGAATTAGCAGATGAAATAAATGAAATCATTGGAGCACTTCTTACTCAACTCATGAAAGAAGCGCTCGGTTCAGGTGGCGGACTATACGGAGCATCGCACTCTTCTAGAGGATCTGTACCACTTACAGACACTCTTACGACAGGTAATGCAGATGCGGATGAACTCAAAGAAAATATATCTGAACAGATATATAGAGACGTGAGAAACGAGGAGGACTTCCTCTACATCAAGGAAGACTCGTTAGCTGCAGTAAATGTTGCAGAAAGAAAACTAGAAGATGCACAAGCGTGTTATCAAGCAAAGGCTGATGCTGGAATCACTCTATATGGAACATTTCCAACAACATGGGGAGAACCTGTAACACTAAGCTTAACACCGGCCGATGCACAAAGAGAGGTAGCTTCCATTCAAACAATATTAAACGAACAAGTATACCCACTTAATAACAATAGAAACGGGAGGCTTACATTAGATATACAAGACGCTGAAGAGAATATAGATATTATGGAAGATCTTGAGTACGATTTAAACAACACATCAAACATAAGTAGGCTTAATAAAATTTTGGAAGAATATCAAAGCTTTAGAACGAGCGGGTACATACATTCATTCAAAGATATCCTTGATGCGAAATATGAGCGTGACGGACGTCCGGGTGTGGATGATGGAATAGTTGGCAACATGAATACATTAAAATTAGAAGCAGAGCAAAACGAACGAGATTGTAGAACATATAACCTGACACAAGAAGATCTCAATCAAGAAGCTGGGTAAATTTACAACAGCCTAAACAAAAAACTCTAGAGTTAACTCTAGAGTTTTTTGTTTGTATTAAATTCTCTGTATTGTAATTACCTAATCCCTGCTAAACCAGCCTCGAATCGTAGAAAAGATTGAGCGTATCACGCCAGTCTTTACTTCACCAACAGATGCCTGCATAGACTCTTCATCTCCATCTTCATCATCAGACCCATCGTGCCCGATTGTTTCAAAATCTATATTTGGATACTGTCCGTTAGATTTTGATTTTTCTATAAGTACTTTTGTTTTATTAATCTCGTTTAGCTGACTTTCTGTAAGAGAAAGTTTGCTACCACAATAAATCTCATTTATTTTCTTTTGTGTTGTGTAGTACACATAGCCAGTAGGAGAGTCTATTCCCCATGGAACAAGCACATCTTCCGCATATTTTAGTTGGAAAGAAGACACAGCATCAAATGTAGCCTGATTAAATACTCCTATTACTTCAAGATTTGTAAATCCTTCAAAGTCTTTAAGAAAAGTTTGGAGTTTTTTAACTTCACCAACATCATTATCATCACCCATTCTTAAATAGCTTGAAAGGTAATAATTACATGACAAAGGTTCGCCTCCTGTAACACCTGCTGGATACTGGAATGTTGTCTTTTCACTTCCTACTCTTGCATAATTATTAACCCTTGATTCTGGTCGGAAGAAATACTGAGTGTCAGGATTAAGATTTGTAATAATCACAACATGATTTGTAACAAGCCTGTCATCCTGTGGCGTGCTGAAATCATACCCGCGATTTACATCGCTAACATCAAGAACGTTCATTACTTTCTGAGATTCAAAGCCGTACATAACTCTGCTAGTAGCTGGCTTGTCTGTTTCCCATGTAAGCCGTGCTGTATTTGCTGTGATATATGTAAGATTTTCGTTGAAAATACTAAGAGAGTCAAAAACTGGACCATTTCCACCACCGGTTGCCTGAAAATTAGGTTCGTCATAATCAGCAAATGCAGGATTCACGGCTAAAATAAACAACATTGCTGTAATTGCAGTAATTTTTATAAAAAGTGATGTGGCTCTTAAAAATGTATTTTCTTTTTTCATATATCCACACTCTACTCTAACTTTTTTATATGGCAAGCGAAAAAAACACCTTATGTAACACAAAAAATACCATGTCTAGGCTCACTTTGGAGCTCAAATCAACATCAAAAATGTCCTTTATAAACAAAGTTTCATTTGAGCCGTTTTTTCATAGCCTAAAGGACATTTTTCACACGCTCAAACCTGTAAGATACCGCAAAAATCACCAAAATCCAAAAATCAATTTGAGCAATATCCTCATAAAAAGAGGGGATCGGCACAAAATACAAAAAACGGTTTATCCACAGGTTATGCTTGAGGACTTGACAAATCGGTATTATGGGTGCTATAATATGGGCAGAATTTAGCTGTTTAAACCACTCAAATGCCACTTGGTTGGCAGGAGGTTATCATGAAAACTTTAACGAATCTTATCGTTGTAGTAATTCTGGTGGCCTTCAGCGCCACTACAAACCAGGTCTTTGCAGGGCCTGAATCAATCGCTCTTACTGAAGGGTCCTATGAGGTGGCTTGGTTTAAGGATTCAAGATGTTCTGAGGTGAAAGAGGCTGTTGAGTCTGTGGTAGCACATAAGAAATTCTGGGGGAGTGTAGAGGCTTCATTTACAGCCCTGCTCGACTCTGCAAATAGCTACCGTAAGAAAAATGGTCTTCCTTTAGTAAACCAAGATATGGAGGCCTTCCTTAGAAAGCTTTCCAAAGCCGGTTTTTCCGAGTCAATTGACGTAAACAGGATCTACTACAACTGCTTAGATGAAGGCGAATTCTTTCCACCAGAAGATCGTGGGAAGTTGGCCAAAATAAAAAACAAAACAAGACCTAGAACAGCAGGGCAGTGAGGTTTTGTTTTAACACTTTGAGACCGGGGCGCATGCTCCGGTTTTTTCTTGATACATATCCACTTTTTTTATGTCTGTAGAGTAAAAATTTTGATACAATTAGGTCAAGTCTTTCGTGTGAAAAAACAAGTAAAAAATATTTATAATATCAGCATAAAAAAACTCATTCCTTTTCTTTTGGTGAGTGTGTTTTTGTTTTCTCCTTTTATGGCTACTGCTCAGGGTGGTTCGTTAGGTAGCAACATACCAGTACCACCAACCTACGGCGACAGCCCTTTTGAATGTAACATGATAACGAAACCGGTCGAATGTGTTGGTTCTATTATCTACAATGTGTTCTTCGTAACATCAGCAAAAATTATGGCATCTGGAGCATTCGTATTTGATTTGCTTGTGGCATTCTCTATGAGCAGAGATATGTTGAACGCACAATTTGTAAAAGATTCGTGGTCAGTCATGCGAGATCTCGCAAACATGCTCTTTATATTTATTTTACTCTTCATTGCCATCGCCACAATCTTACAGCTGAGTAAGTATAACGCAAAAGAGCTACTTACAAGACTTATTATTTTCGCACTTTTAGTAAACTTTAGTTTGTTTGTTTCTCGTGTGGTCATAGATGCTGGAAATATTACAGCCCTGTTCTTTTATGATGGTATAGCTGTCTCTTCTGCGCCAGGAGCAAGCACACCATACAGCCCAGATGCTTTTCTTAAAAGTCCTCTTGATGTAGAAATTAAAAGTATCGCAGCAGGGCTTGGTTCAAGTATTGATCCTCAAAACTTATTTAGAGATTATAGTAAAGGAAAGGTGATGGAAGAAAACGCAGGATCACTTATTTTTATATACATAGCTGGTACAATCCTCTTTCTTGCCGCCGCATGGATATTTTTCTCAATTGCATTTTTATTCCTTGGAAGGTTGGTGGTCTTATGGTTCTTAATGGCGCTTGCGCCATTGGCTTTTGTCGCCATGATTCCTAAAACAGGAAAAATTGGTGGCTATGCGCAAAAATGGTGGTCTGAACTTTTCAGTAAATCATTTTGTATTACTGTGTTTATGTTCTTCTTGTGGCTTATTGCTATGTTTGGACAAAACAATGTTATAAAAGATATTTTGAAAGATCCAGCATCACCAGATTTCAATATTGTGGCAACTGTAACAGTAATAATTCTTCACTTTGGAGTATTAATTGGAATGCTCTTTGCTGCAAAAAAAATTACAATGGGTATGTGTAATCAGATTGGTAATGAATCAATTAATATAGGAAAGAAGCTTGCTGGCTTTGCAGGTATGGCGGTTGGTGGTGGAGTTGGTGTGGTTGGCAGAAGGGTTGGTGGTAGATTTGCAAGACAATACCTAAACAAAACAGGTGCTTCTGGTGCATTGAAGCGAGAAGAATTGGCTGGTGGAGGTTTTGCTAGTAAAGCTATTGGACGAAGTCTTGCTGCAGCAGAACGTGGCAGCTGGGATGTGAGAGCTCCTATCGGTGCAACTGCTGAAAAAATACCATTAGCAAAAGAAGTAGGAATTGATGTTGGTGCACTTGGTACTCCACAAAAGGGTGGCGTAGAGCAAACATTCAAGGATATGGTTAAAGGGCAACAAAGCTATATCAATAAATTCAAAACAGATGCTGAGAAGAAAATGGCTGCAGAATATGTTGCTGGCGGTGGAGCTCTTGGTTGGATACCTGGGTACACTGGGGTTAGTCGTCTAGAAGCAGACGCACGACAAAAAGCAGGAAAAGATACACAAAAGAAAATTCAAGCAAAAGAATTTTACAAAACAAATAAAGACAAGTTGATAAAACTTGAAGACGAGCTTTCTCAAATAAAAGCAGAGCCTGTTGTAGATAAAACAGCTGTCGCAAATAAAGAGATAGAAATAAGAGAAGTTAAAAGAAAGGTCCAAAAGTATAAAGAGCAGGAGAAAAAGGATGCGGAAGCAGCGAAATAAAATATATAAAAAAAATAAATATTAAAACCATGCATTACACACCAGAACAACTTAAAGAAAGATTGGGTAAACTGCCTGAAACAATTCAAAAAGCAATTGCCTCTGTTGAAGTTGAGCAAAAAATATTAGGAATTGCAAAAAAACACGACCTCCACATAGATCAAACAGGAGAGCTTTTGTATGAAACAGGTTTGGTAATGTTTGGTCTGACACCAGCACCAAACTATCAAAAAAACCTTTCAACTCATCTTAAAATAGACTCTGAAACAGCCAGAAGTATCGCGGTAGATATAAACAAAGAAGTGTTTGAGGAAATAAAAGGCGCTCTTGTGGAGGTCGTGTTTTTTTGCAATTCCTAATATTTTTTGCTCAA
>JBHPGB010000006.1:0-35335 GCA_042571085.1 Patescibacteria group bacterium
GAGATAATTAAGTCAGGAATTATTTTTTAAAAAACTTTTTAAAATAATTTTTTGTTCCTTTGTTTTTTTAAAAAACGAATCTATAAAAGTTTTTTAAAAGTTTTATACATCTCTTTTTGGAGTGTGTATTAAACTTTATTTCGAATTTACAAAAAATCAAAAACAAATTCGTAATGAAATTTGGTACATAATCCAAGAGGTCGATATATTTATTATTTTTTAATTCAATTTTTGAATATTATGGCAACAAAAAGAAAAACAGCTCGCAAGCCAGCAAAGCGCAAAACTGTAGCACGTAAGCCAGCTAAAAGAAAAGCACCAGCTAAGCGAAAAACTGCTGCAAAGCGTAAGCCAGCTAAAAAGCGAGTAGTTAAGAAAAAGACTACAGCTCGTAAGCCAGCTAAGCGAAAAACAGCTGCAAAGCGTAAGCCAGCAAAGCGCAAAACTGCTGCAAAGCGTAAGCCAGCTAAAAGAAAGACAGCTGCTAAGCGTAAACCAGCTAAAAGAAAGGCTGCTGCAAAGCGAAAGCCAGCTGCAAAGCGTAAGCCTGCTAAGCGTCGTACGGCAACACGTCGTCGCAAATAGTTAAAGGTTTCAGATCTGAAAAATTTAGCTAAACAAAAATCCACCCTAGGGTGGATTTTTGTTTAATATAAAAAATCGCAAGATAAAGGCTCTTATGCTACAATGCCAATCATGGGAATTTTAAATAAGATATTTGGCGATGATGCAAAGAAGCATATTAAGGCTTTGCAACCAATCGTTGATAAAATAAACGGATTTGAAGACGGAATAAAAGCACTTTCTGATCAGCAGCTGAAAGACAAAACAGCTGAATTTCGTGCTCGACTAAAAGATGGTGAAACACTGGATGATATTCTTCCGGAAGCATTTGCTGTGGTACGTGAGGCAGCGCGCCGTACTCTTGATCAGCGTCATTACGATGTGCAGCTTATGGGTGGAATCATTCTTCATCAAGGTAAAATTGCAGAAATGCGTACAGGTGAAGGTAAGACGCTCGTTGCGACGCTTCCTGTTTATCTAAACGCACTTAGTGAAAAGGGCGTGCATGTTGTGACCGTAAACGATTATCTTTCAGGTAGGGATGCTGCTTGGATGGGACAGATATATAATTTTCTTGGAATGAGTATTGGTGTGATAAATAGCGACAACACATCTTTCTTGTACGATCCTACGCTTATAAATACAGATGAAGGTAAAGAATTAGATGAAGAGCGAGACACAGAAGGTTCATTTAAAATCGTACACGAATTTTTGCGTCCATGTATAAGAAAGGAAGCCTATGCTGCCGATATTACATATGGAACAAACAATGAATTCGGTTTTGATTATTTGCGCGACAATATTGCATACAATAAAGAAGACTTGGTACAAAGACCACATAGCTATGCGGTTGTTGATGAAATAGACTCTATATTAATAGATGAGGCACGAACTCCCCTAATCATTTCTTCTATTTCTGGTGATGGCGATAAGCTTTATCACGATTTTACACGCATTGTTTCAGGTATGAAGCGAGAAGTAGATTACACGGTTGATGAAAAATTTAAACAAATCCAGCTCACTGATCAAGGGATAGAAAAAGCAGAGCGTGCACTTGGTGTAGAAAATATATATACAGACAAGGGTATTAAATATGTACACCACTTAGAAACTGCCGTGCGTGCTAAAGCACTATTTGAACGTGATAAGGATTATGTTGTGCGTGATGGGGAGGTTGTGATTGTGGACGAATTCACCGGCCGCATGCAGCCAGGCAGACGATGGAGTGAAGGTTTGCATCAGGCGGTTGAAGCAAAAGAGGGTGTAGAAGTGCAGAAAGAATCTCGCACAGCGGCTTCAATTACATTCCAGAATTATTTCCGTATGTACGAGAAGCTTTCAGGTATGACAGGAACAGGACTTACTTCACAAGAAGAATTTTATAAAGTATACGGACTGGATGTGGTGCCAGTACCTACGAATGCAGACATACAAAGAATTGATTACAATGATTTCATTTTCCAAACAGAACAAGGGAAATTTAAAGCACTTGCACGAAAAGTAAAAGAAATTAATGAGACAGGACAGCCTGTTTTGATCGGTACTGTTTCAATTGAAAAAAACGAGCTACTTTCAGCATATCTTAAAAAAGAAGGGGTCCAGCATAAAATGTTGAATGCCAAACAACACGAAAGTGAAGGAGAGATTATTGCGCAAGGTGGTAAGAAGGGTTCTGTGGTTGTTGCAACAAACATGGCCGGGCGTGGTGTGGACATTAAGCTTGGTGGTGCGACAGCAAACGAAGATGAGCATGAAGAGATCAAAGCTATTGGCGGACTTTTTGTAATTGGTACAGAGCGCCATGAAGCGCGAAGAATTGATAACCAGCTTCGAGGAAGGTCTGGTAGGCAGGGAGATCCAGGAGGCACGCAGTTTTTCGTATCACTTGAAGATTCACTTATGCGCGTATTTGCTTCTGATGCTATCAAAAACATGATGGGCCGCTTTGGTATTCCTGAAGATGAGCCAATTGAAAACAAAATGATTACACGTGCCCTAGAAAATGCACAGGAAAAAATTGAAGGTTTCAACTTCGATGCTCGAAAACAAGTACTTTCATACGATGATGTGATGAATACACAACGCCATTCTGTTTATGAAAAAAGACACAAACTTTTACTTGGCGATATGGATTATGTAAAAGAGTTTTATGCAGAAATTTCCAAAGATGATACCGAATTTGCAAAGGTTATTGAAGAAAGGAAAAAAGCTTTCGGGGAAGAAGTGTTTTGGGAAACTGCACGTAAACTGGCTCTACAGGTGCAGGACATGCTATGGATGCAGCATTTGGAACAAATGGACTACATGCGCAGCTCTGTTAATTTGCGTGCATATGGACAACGCGACCCATTAGTAGAATACAAAAAAGAAGGATTGCGTCTATTCCGTGATCTCGGAGAAAGTATTAATGCAGAAATTGCACACTTGCTGCCAAATATTGGTGCTGGAGCATTTGCTCGTGAAGAACAAAAGCTGCAAGAGATGCGCAGTGACATTGCAGTACCGCAAACAAGCGCTGCACAAGCTAATGTAGAAAATGAAGTGAAAGAAGTAAGTAAGCCAATCATCAATGATTCAAAAGTTGGTAGGAATGATCCTTGTCCATGTGGTTCAGGCAAAAAATACAAAAAGTGTCATGGGAAATAAAAAGCTAAAAATAGTAATTTGCGGGAGTATGACAGCCGCAAAGAATATGATCGAGGTTAAAGAAACATTAACAGAATCTGGACATGTTGTAGTATTGCCAGATTTTGCAGAAGAATACGCTCAAATGAAAACGCATGATGACATGCACACAGAGTCAGCGAAAAATAAAATTGAACACGATTTGATACGCGGTTACTACAATGAAATAAAAGAAAGTGATGCTATTTTAATTGTGAATGAAAAGCGACATAATATTGATAATTATATTGGCGGTAACTCGTTTTTAGAAATGGGTTTTGCATTTGTGCTTGAAAAGAAAATTTATTTACTAAATCAAATTCCTGAAATTGGATATCGTGATGAAATTGAAGCAATGAATCCAATAATGCTTGAAGGTGATTTAAATAAAATTTAAAAACTATGGGAAATAAAAAACAGGAAACCATAGACACTTATAATAAAAACGCAGAAGGTTTAGCGAGAAAATTTAATACTATTGGCTCACGAGAAGTATATATCAAAAAGGGGCTATCTTATGTAAAAAATAAAAATCCCAAAGTTGTTGAACTTGGGTGTGGTAATGGAAAAGATGCAGAAGTAATTTTAAAATATACCAATGATTATTTAGGTATTGATGTTTCTGAAGGAATGATTAGGTTGGCAAAAGCGAATTTACCACAAGCCGACTTTATGGTCGCAGACATTGAGGAGTTTGAATTTCCAGATAAAATAGACATTATTTTTTCATTTGCATCTTTGTTACATTTTGACAAAAAGTCTATAATAGAAATTTTGGACAGAGCTCATAATTCTTTGGATGATAATGGTATTTTTTATATTTCAGTTAAGCATGATAAATATCATGAAAAGGTTAAGGTGGATGAATTTGGGTCTCGTGTGTTTTATTACTACACAGAAAAAGATATAAGAGATATGACCGATGATAAATATGAAATGCTCGAGATAGAAGAAGAAAAAATAAAAGGTGTAAATTGGTTACAAATTATTTTAAGAAAGAACAAATATGGAAAATAAAATTAAACTTGGAAAATATAAACATTACAAAGGTAATGAATATGATGTAATTGGTGTCGCCAAACATAGCGAGACCCTTGAGGAGGTGGTTATATATCGTGCCTTATATGGTGATGGAAGTACGTGGGTGCGACCGATTGAAATGTTTTTGGAGACGGTTGAGATAGAAGGAAAACAAGTGCCAAGATTTGAGTACATCGGCTAGTAAAAATAAAAAGCACGTATCTTTAGATACGTGCTTTTATTCACAGGTAATCACCTTAGTTTATATGCTAAAATATAGTAATGAAATTTGAAACAATAAAAAACATAGATGATATAGCAACCAATAAATTGCGTGAGGACGCAATGGAAATATTAGAAGCTGGGTATCAATCAATTCTTACAGATAAGGTGGTTAAATCAAAAGTTGTTCTTAAGGACAGCAACCTTTCTATTAACGGACATGAGTATGATCTAGATTTATATGAGCGTATTTTCTTTGTTGGAATAGGTAAGTGTGCACTTGATGCAGCACAATCTGTTGAGGATATACTCGGCGATAGAATCACAGAAGGGGTTGTTATTGATGTGCGCAGTGGTGCACCACTGAAGCATTTAAAGGTATACCAAGGCTCACACCCACTTCCTTCAGAAAAGAATGTAGAAGCAGCGAAAAACATTGTTGAAATGCTTTCAGATACAACAGAGAAAGATTTGGTACTTGTGGTAATTTCTGGAGGTGGTTCGGCACTTCTTTGTTTGCCAAATGAATTACGTTGTGAAGAGCTTGCTAAGATAACAGATGCGCTCATGAAAAAAGGTGCTGCGATTAATGAAATAAACACAGTGCGAAAGCATACGTCAAAAATTCAAGGTGGGCAGTTGGCAGAAATTGCTTACCCGGCAACAGTTGCTTCACTGATTTTTTCAGATGTCCCAGGCGACTATTTGAGTGTTATTGCTTCAGGTCCGACTGTTTTGGATAGTACTACAAAGGAAGATGCACAAAAAATAGTAAGTAAATATAATCTTTGGGAAGATACCGGGGTAGGAGATCATGAATTACTTGAAACACCAAAGGAAGGAAAGTATTTTGAAAAGGTAGAAAACATTCTTTTGGTTACAAACAAAGTTGCACTTGATGCAATGAAAGAAAAGGCAAATGAAATTGGATACAATGCAGAAATTATAGACTCACAATTTGAAGGAGAAGCGGCAGACCTCGGTAAACAATTAGCCACGGATGGGTATGGAAAAAATTCTTGCGTACTGTATGCAGGAGAAACGACCATCACGTTTGCAAAAGGTAAACCATATGGTGCTGGAGGAAGAAATCAAGAAGTTGCACTTGCTGCACTAAACCACATGAAGGAAGATGAGGTGGTTGTCGCAGCGGCATCAGACGGTTGGGACAATTCAGATATGGCGGGAGCGATTGCGGATAAAGAATTATATGAAAAAAGTAAAAGGCTTGGAGTTGATATAGATGCGGCACTTGAAACACACAGCACATACGATTTTTATAAAAGAATTGGCGGGTACATAGATACTGGGAAAACCGGTGTAAACGTTTCAGATTTTTACTTCAAATTAACAAAATAATTTTTTATGGATAAAAAACAACAAAACATACTTTGGTTAGAAGATGTGTCAAATGATGATGTTGCTCTTGTTGGTGGCAAGAATGCTTCTCTTGGTGAAATGTATAATGAGCTCACAAAAGAGGGGATTAATATTCCAAATGCTTTCGTAGTGACAGCGCGCGCATATCAATTTTTTGTAAAAGGAACTAAGCTTGCAGATGTTATTAAGCGTGAGCTTACAGATTTAGACACACATAATGTGCGTGCGCTGCAAAAGGCAGGTAAGACGATTCGCAAGGCTTTCACAAAAGAAAGTTTCCCTAAAACTCTTGCCAGTGAAATTGCTGCGGCATATGAACAAATTTCAAAAGAGTATGGCGTAGAAAATGTTGACGTTGCAGTACGATCAAGTGCCACTGCTGAGGATTTACCTGGCGCGTCATTTGCAGGTGAGCACGAAACTTTTTTGAATATCAGTGGAAAAAAAGATGTTATCAATGCGGTGCACAGAGCTTTCGCATCACTTTTCACAGACCGCGCTATTTCTTATAGAGTAGATAAAGGGTTCGGACACTTCGATGTGTCACTTTCTGTTGGTGTGCAAAAAATGGTACGTAGTGACTTGGCCAGCTCTGGTGTGATGTTTACGCTTGATACAGAAACAGGCTTTCGTGATGTTGTGCAAATTTCTAGCTCATACGGATTGGGAGAAATGGTGGTGCAAGGTAAAGTTACTCCGGATGAATTTTTGATATTTAAGCCGACTCTTGAAAATGGATTTGCACCAATCATAAAACGAATACGCGGTGAAAAAGCAATTAAAATGGTGTACAAAGAAACACCCACAAGTTCCGTTGCCAAAATTGTCGGTGGTGGATCTGATAAGCCAGTTAAAGAAGTTGAGGTTGATATTGAAGACCGGAATAAATTTACACTCACAGATGATGAAATACTGACTCTCTCTAAGTGGGGTATTATAATTGAGAATCATTATACAAAACGCGCAAAGAAAGATATGCCTATGGATATGGAATGGGCAAAAGACGGACAAACAAACCAGCTCTTTATCGTGCAGGCTCGTCCGGAAACTGTGCAGTCAGAAAAGAAAGGATATTCTCGTACTGAATATAAGCTGACATCAAAAAATCCAAAAACTATTATTGAGGGGATTTCTGTTGGAACAAAGATTGTGAGCGGTAAGGCACGCATAATCCTTGATACAGAAAAATTACATGAATTTCAAGAGGGTGAGATTTTAATTACTGAAATTACTGATCCTGATTGGGAGCCTATTATGAAAAAGGCTTCTGCAATTATTACAGAAAAAGGAGGTAGAACTTCTCACGCTGCGATTGTGTCGCGTGAGCTGGGTATTCCTGCTGTGATTGGCGCACCAGATGCACTTAGTAATATAAAGACAGGAGATGTGCTAACGGTTGACTGTTCTACCGGAGCTGTCGGTAGAGTGTATTCTGGGAAACTAAAGTGGGAAGAGAAAACTTACGATCTTGAGAAAATACCAGAAGTTAATACAAAGCTTTGTTTGAATGTTGGTAATCCAGAGATTGCGTTTAATGCATCATTCTTGCCACACCATGGGGTAGGTCTTGCTCGTGAGGAATTTATCATTGCTTCACATATTGGTATCCATCCAATGGCACTTATTAATTTCAAAAAAATTGAAGACAAAGAACTCATAGAAAAAATTGAAGCGCGGACTATTGGTTATGAAAATAAAGCACAATTTTATATAGACAAGCTTGCAGAAGGTATTGCACAGATTGGTGCTGCATTTTATCCAAATGAAGTAATCGTACGCTTTTCAGATTTCAAATCAAACGAATACGCAACACTTATTGGAGGTAAAGAATATGAACCAGAAGAAGAAAACCCAATGCTTGGTTGGCGTGGTGCAAGTCGGTATACACACCCAAGCTTTAAGAAAGCCTTTAAATTAGAAATTGAGGCAATGAAAATAGTGCGTGAAAAATTTGGTTTGGAAAATGTACAAACAATGATTCCATTTTGTCGCACACCAGAAGAAGGATCTGCTGTGCTTGAGGTTATGAAAGAATTTGGATTAGAGAAAGGGAGTGGTAAAAAAGGACTCAAGGTGTATGTAATGTGTGAAATTCCAACAAATGTAATTCGCGCGGATGATTTCCTTGATGTGTTTGACGGATTTTCAATTGGGTCAAATGACCTAACACAAATGACATTAGGTATGGATCGTGACTCAGCACTCGTTGCGCCAATTTCAAATGAAAACGATCCAGCTGTGCATGCTCTAGTCTCACAGGCAATCAAAGCGTGTCGCAAGCGGAAGAAGTATATTGGTTTCTGTGGACAGGCGCCGTCTGACTATCCAGAATTTTTACGCTTTCTTGTTGAGCAAAATATCAACGCTATATCACTTAGTCCAGACTCAATCATTCCGATGACATTTGAGGCTTCGAAAGCAGAAATTAAAATGAAAAGAGAAAAGAAAAAATAACATGAATCCCGTTAGAGATCCAAACTGTACTTTATGGCAAAGCGGGACAAGGTAAAAAATATTAATGAAGTTTTATAAATCTAATCAGATACGTCTGCCCAGGGCAGACTATCTCTAACGGGATGAATAATATTGCACCAACAAATCCATTTACAATTGATTACTGTGCAGCCGAAGAGATTCTTGATTCTCGCGGCAGAGCTACACTTAAAGTTGAGTTACGTTCTAGTGTATACAATGTAACCGCTTCAGTGCCGAGTGGGAAGAGTACTGGTACACACGAAGCTTTGGAACTCCGCAATGAGTCGGGCAGTATACAGCCAGCAATCATAAATATAAACGATAAAATAATTCCAGAAATAGTTGGGAAAGAATTTAATTCGCCACTAGAAATAGACGAGCTACTTTTGAAGATTGATGGTACGGAAGACAAAAGCAATCTTGGTGCTAATGCGACACTCGCAATAAGTATTGCGGTAACAAAGCTCGCTGCTGCTCTTGAAAAGAAACCATTGTGGAAATTCATCGCCGAGCAGAGTGGTACAAGTCCAGGACTGCCAAAGCTTTTCATGAATATAATAAACGGCGGTTCGCATGCTAATTTCAATCTTCCTTTTCAGGAATACATGATTGTGCCGCAAACCGATTCTGTAAAAAAATCATACGCACAAGCACAAAAAATTATTTCGTTACTTGGTGAAGAGTTGCAAGAGCGTTATGGCAAAGTCATGCTTGGTGATGAGGGGGGATATGCTCCTGCAATGACCCAAATAGAAACACCTTTTGAATTATTGATGAGTGTTATCAAGGATGCAAAATTTGATATAAAAATAGCGATAGACGCTGCCGCGAGCGAATTTTATGAAGATGGGAAATATCGTATCTTTGAAGAGCTTGTAACACCGGACAGGCTTTTAGATTTATATCAAAAATTGGCTTGGCAGTTTCCAATGTTGGGTATTGAAGATCCGTTTGAGGAAGGGGATAATAAACGCTTTGCTGTACTTACAGAATCTTTCAGAGAAAAAGTTAGACCAGTGTCTATATCAGACGGAAACGGCACGCCCACAAAGACTCTTGTCGTTGGAGATGATCTTACTGTTACAAATCCTAAAATAATAGAAAGAATGGCCAAAGAAAAAGCGGCCAACGCTGTAATAATAAAACCAAATCAAATTGGTACGCTGAAAGAGGTGTATGAAGCAGCGCGTATCGCACGTGAGAATGGTTGGAAATTGATTTGTTCACATCGTTCGGGAGAAACAATGGACACTTTCATTGCTGACCTTGCTGCTGGACTAGGTGCGTATGGTATTAAGGCAGGAAGCCCGCTTCAGGAGGAAAGAAAGGTAAAATACGAGAGGCTTCTTGAGATAGAGAAGGAGATGTAGAATCATTGATCGCTAATCATTAATCACTGACAGCTGATTTTGTTAAAAAATACGGCTCAACTGCGTTGAGCCGTATTTTATGTTCAAGAATAAAGCTAAAACAACAAGTTGTTTTTTAAAATCATATGTTTTTCTTTTTTATGATACAATTTAAATACTTAACAATTATTTAAATCTTACAAACTATGAGAATTTTATCTTTTTACAATGAACCTTGGGAACGTGAATATCTAACAGAAAAGTTAGCTGGTCAGGATATTGAGTTTTTTGACGGTCACTTACAAGAAAACCCTGATGTTAAAGATGATAAAGCAGAAATTTTGACTATTTTTGTAAAATCAAAGATTGGTGCCGAAGAATTAGATCGTTTTCCAAATTTGAAAGCAGTTGTTACACGCTCAACAGGATTTGATCATATTGATTTAGAGGAATGTAAGAAGCGAAATATTACCGTTTCAAATGTACCGACTTATGGAGAAAACACTGTTGCTGAAATGGCATTTGCGCTTTTGCTCGCACTTTCTCGCAGAGTTTACGATGGATACAAGCAGGTTGTAGAGGATGGCAATTTTTCTCCAAAAGGTTTAACAGGTTTTGATTTGAAAGGACGCACGCTTGGAGTTGTTGGTTCTGGACATATCGGACAATACGCAATTCGTATGGGTAATGGATTCGGCATGAAGGTAATTGCTTTTGATGTGCACCAAGATAAAGAGCTTTCAAAAGATCTTGGTTTTGAATATGTATCTTTTGACGAACTTTTGGAACAATCAGATGTTGTGACTCTTCATGTGCCATACAATGAACACACTCATCATATGATAAATCAGGAGAACGTTAGTAAAATGAAAAAAGATTCTGTAATTATTAATACTGCAAGAGGTCCAGTGCTTGAAACAGATGCGGTTATTAAGGGATTGCAAAGCGGCACACTTGCCGGAGCAGGACTTGATGTACTTGAGGAAGAAGATCACATGCTTGATGGTATGGACTTGCTTATGGAAGACAAACCAAATTCTGAAGCATTACAGACTGTGTTGCAAAATCAATATCTTATTGATCATCCGAATGTGATCATTACTCCTCATAATGCATTTAACACTACCGAGGCACTTAAGAGAATTTTGGACACAACTGTGGAGAATATTAATGCAGCAAGTGAAGGAAAAGCGATAAATCTAGTTAACTAGTTTTTTATGAAGCATATAAGTTTGAGAAAGACATTTGTTATAAAAGCACCTGTTACAGAGGTTTTTAAAATTATCACTGATTTTGAGAATATACCAAAGAATTTTCCAAAGGTTGCAAAATCGATTACTATCACAAAAAGAGATGGTGATTATTTAGAGGCTGATGTTGTGGTTAAATCTTTTGGTACAATTTTTCCAGTTAAGATGAAGACGCAAATAATTCCACAAAAAGGATTTGTGTCTGATAATGATAGTCCTAAATTTGGCACATCTGGACACGAAGAATTTTTGCTGGAAGAGTTTGAGGGTGGTACAAAGATAAAATACCTTTATGAATTAGATATTCATAAAAAATGGTTGCGTATTATAGCGAAACCTTTTCTGAAATGTTTTGTAATGAAAATTTGGGAAAAGGCGGTTTTAGATGAGATAAAAAAGATGCTTGAAAATAAATAATAATATATTCTTATGAAAATTTTAATGAAACTTTTATTCACAGCACTTGCACTAATTTTGGCAGCGTATGTGATCCCAGGTATTTCAGTCGCGTCATTTTACACGGCGCTTATTATCGCAGTATTGCTTGGATTGGTTAATTTGATCTTCAAACCCATTCTTATTTTACTCACATTGCCGATAAATATTCTCACACTAGGTTTATTTACATTTGTGATCAACGCGTTTCTTTTTTGGTTTTTATCAACGATTGTGAAAGGGTTTTATGTGGAAGGTTTCATCGCCGCATTCCTAGGTGCACTCGTAGTCTCAGTCGTGAGTTATATTGGAAATAGAATGTTGATGGAAGATTAAAAAAAGAGATGCAAAAGCATCTCTTTTTTGTTTGTGACAAATTCTATTAATCTGGATGTGTACGTTTGTACACAATAAGTTCAAAAAACATTGTTCCTATTTTAGATACGATAACCACCCAAATTACAGCAAGAAGTGCTGCTGTTACAAAAACTGATTGGCTCGTAAAAAAACCAGAGTTTATTAATGTTTGAGACAGCGCATTATTAAGTACAAACACAAGGAGTGTTACCCACCCGAATATGGTGGATAGTAGACAAAAAGATACTACACCGAGATTTTCCCAAAATGATATTCCTACATCTGAATTTTTAGGCATATTCTGCTCCTTAGTTGGTGAATCTGCTTGTAGAATAGCGGGCATATGGTATTCTGTCAATTATGAGCCAAGCACTCAGAAATTAATATCTGGGTTTTGGTAAGTTATTCTTGAAAATAATAAATATAAAAAATAAGTGTGTATATCTAAACTGAGTGCTCGGTACTCATAAAATATATTCGCTTTGCTCATTATTTTATGGCATTTGTAGACGAATTAAAAATTTATGCCCGATCTGGAAAGGGTGGTGATGGTGTTGAAAGATGGCTGCATATAAAGGGTAAAGAAAAAGGCGGTCCTTCTGGCGGTAACGGCGGAAAGGGTGGAGACATATACGTACGAGCAGTACGTAATTTAAGCGTGCTTGCTGATTATACTCATGATACAAATTTTGTCGCGGAAAGTGGTGGAGATGGAATGAAAGATTCTTTGCATGGAAAAAATGGTGAAGATTTGATTATTGATGTGCCAATTGGATCTGTGGTTACCAGAAGTGATTGGAAAAAATTACCACGTGTACCAACACCGTACGAATTAGAAGAATACGGTGATGATTGGAAAAATGGGAGTAGAGTACATGCAGAACCAATGTACGGAAGAAAAATAGAATTACTTGAAGAAGGACAAACAGAACTTTTGCTAAAGGGTGGAGATGGTGGATATGGAAATGAATCTTTCAAAAGTTCACGACACACAACACCAAAGAAAACAACATCGGGCTGGTCAGCTGAAGAAGCAAACTTTTTTATAGAAGTGCGACTTATGGTGGACGCAGGTTTTGTTGGTCTGCCAAGCGCAGGAAAATCTTCTCTCTTAAACGAGCTAACAAGCGCAAAGGCGAAAGTTGGGGCATATCCGTTTACAACACTTGAACCGAGCTTGGGAGTACTTTATGGATATGTGCTAGCCGATGTCCCAGGACTCATAAAAGGAGCAGCGGAAGGGAAAGGTTTGGGGCATAAATTTTTGCGTCACATAAGCAGAACAAAAATGATTTTGCATTGTGTGAGCTTGGAAGATGAAGATGTTGTAGTATCATACAAGACAATTCGCGCTGAGCTAGAAAAATTTAATCCAGAATTAATAGAAAAACCAGAAATGATAATTCTCACTAAAACAGATGTAACCGACGAGGCAACTATAAAAAAAGCAGAAAAAGATTTATCAAAATTCAACAAAAACATTCAAACAGTATCAGTTTACGATGACGAATCATTAAAAAATCTCTCTGACTCAGTAACCAAATTTTTGAAAAAATAGAAGAGCCATAAATAGCAAAAATATGCTAATATGTAAGCCATGAGTGAATATAAAGCAACAATAGGGTTGGAAATTCATGCAGAACTCAAAACAAAGACAAAGATGTTTTGTGATTCTAAGAACGATCCAGAAGAAGAAAAACCGAATATGAATACTTGCCCAGTGTGTATGGCGCATCCTGGTACTTTGCCTGTTATTAATAAAGCGGCCGTGAAGCACGTACTTCGTGTTGGAAAAGCTTTGAAGGGTAATATTGCAGACTTTACTGAATTTGATCGAAAAAACTATTTTTATCCTGATATTCCAAAAGGCTATCAGATTAGTCAGTATAAATACCCGCTCGTTTCTGGTGGGGAGCTTGCTGGTGTGGAAATTACACGCGTGCACCTAGAAGAGGATACGGCAACATCAAAACACGATAAGGGCGATCATAGTCTAGTTGATTTTAATCGCGCTGGTGTGCCACTTATGGAGCTTGTAACAGAGCCTGTAGTACGCGACGCCGAGCAAGCGATGATGTTTGCAAAAGAATTACAGTTACTCTTGCGATATTTGGGAGCAGGGGATGCAAACATGGAAAAGGGCGAGATGCGCGTAGAAGCAAATATTTCAGTAAGTAAAACAGATACATTTGGTACGAAAGTGGAAGTGAAAAACCTCAACTCATTTAAGATTGTTGCTAAAGCAATTGAATACGAAATAGAGAGACAAATAAAAGAAATTGAATCCGGTGGAGAGATTGTGCAGGAAACGCGTGGATGGGATGAGGCAAAACAAAAAACATTTAGTCAAAGAATAAAGGAGAGTTCAGATGATTATCGATATTTCCCAGATCCTGATTTGCCGAAATTAAAAATAAGTGAAATAGAAGAATTCCAGAATTTAGAATTGCCAGAATTGCCGTGGGAAAAACGCGAACGGTATCGTAAAGAATTTGGAATCAAGGACGAAGATATAGAAAGTTTTATCATTGATGAGCACTTAGCAAAATATTTTGAAGATGTTATTTCTGTTTTTAATGGGGATAAAAATTTAATTAAACTTGCGTCTAATTACATAACATCAGATTTAGTTGGGTTAACTAAAGCTGGGTTTCCTCATCCTGATCATTCTCAATTAGCAGAACTGGTTTTAATGGTTAGTAAAAATGAAATATCTTCAAGAGGTGCAAAAGAAATTTTAAAAATTTTAGTTGAAGATGGTGGGAATGCTAGAGATATTGCTGAAGAGAAAGGACTCTTCCAAAAATCAGATGAAGGAGAAATTAAAAAAATTGTAGAACAAATAATTAGCGAAAATCAGAGTGCTGCAGATGAATACAGAGCTGGAAAGGAAGCATCTCTAAAGTTTTTGATTGGGCAAGGAATGCGAGCGACGAAAGGCTCAGCAAATCCACAAGTACTCGAGAAGATTTTTGTTGAGGTGTTGTCTAAGTAAAAAAAGATTTAGGTTTTAAGAAAAGCAGGCGCAATCACTTCGTGATTGCGCCTGTTGTGTTCTTGTAGAAGATATCTAATTAGTCCGTCATTCCAATATCAAATTGGATTAATTCATTTAGTTGCCCCCGAGGAACATTTCCAAGGAATTTTTGGTCTGCCGAAAGTGGCTGTTGTATGAAGAAAGAAAAGAAAAGACAGGGTCCAAATGTATTGAAAAATGGCAATAGTTTCAAGTATTGCTAAGATTCCCATACATAGAGCTACTATTGCCGCGAAAATTCGTATCGTTTTCATTAGTCACAACTCCTGTTTAAGTGTGTTCCGTTTATAAAATTAACACATATAAAAATGCTTATCAACATGTAGAATACTTAAATCATTGCTATAATTAACCTATGAAAATAAAAGTTGCAATAAACGGCCTTGGCCGAATCGGGCGAGCATTTCTAAAGCTGGCACGCAATCGTGAAGAGATAGAAATCGTTGCGGTAAACGATTTGGGTGATATTGAAAATTTGGCATACCTACTTAGATACGATACAGCATATGGCGTGTCTGGTTTTGGTGTAGATGTGACCGATAGCACTATCACTATAGATGGCATGACAGTTCAGTTTTTAAGTGAGTCAGACCCGAGTAAATTGCCATGGGCAGAGCTTGGTGTTGATATTGTTGTTGAGTCTACTGGAGTATTTACCAGCTACGAAAAATCCAAAGCACATCTCACAGCAGGAGCAAAGCGCGTGGTTGTAACAGCACCGGTAAAAGATTCACCCAAAGACGCTGGAGTCAGAGGGTCAACTGTGCTTATGGGTGTGAATGAAGACAAATTAAAAACATGTGATATTTCCTCAAATGCATCATGCACCACAAATGCCGGCAGTCCACTCATTTCAATTTTGGATTTAGAAATTGGTATTGAAAAAGCAATTTTAAATACAGTCCATGGGTACACGGCAACACAATCAATAGTTGATGCACCGCATAAAAAAGATTTTAGGAAGGGGAGAGCGGCCGCACAAAACATTGTTCCATCGAGTACTGGTGCAGCGATAGCAACAACAAAAGCAATTACACAGCTAGAAGGGAAATTTGATGGTATTGCAATGCGAGTGCCTGTTGTTGTTGGTTCTATCGTTGATATTACATTCATTGCAAAACAACCGACAAGTGTTGAAGAAGTAAATGATATTTTAAGAAATGCGGCAGATGATAAACGTTGGGAAGGAATATTTACCACAACAGACGAACCAATCGTTTCTTCAGATATTGTTGGAAGCACGTATGCATCAATTGCGGATTTATCATCAACAAGAGTAGTAGATGGTGATTTGGTAAAGGTTCTCGCGTGGTATGATAATGAAATCGGATACACGAGCACTCTTATTGAACACGTAATTGCAAGTGCTAAACATTTATAATTAGGCGCTAGGAAAGAGGCACTAGGTTTTAGCAATAAAAAGCTAAAGTTTGTGCTAAAGCCAAGAGTCTAATAACCTAACATCCTAGAATATGAAAATTTTTATAGCAACAGATCATGCAGGGTTTGAACTCAAAGAGAAGTTGAAACCATTTCTTGAAAGCCTCGGGCATGAGGTGGAGGATTTAGGTGCGCATGAATTAAATCCCGAAGATGATTACCCAGATTTAATAACTCCAGCTGCTCATGCAGTTGCAAAAGATTCAGATTCCCGCGGAATTATTTTAGGTGGATCAGGACAGGGCGAAGCAATTGCTGCGAATCGTATCTTCGGCGTACGTGCAGTAGTTTACTATGGAGGTAGTGAACAAATACTTACACTTTCTCGCGAACACAATGACGCAAACATTCTTTCTTTGGGTGCGCGATTTTTAAATGAAGAAGAGGCAAAAGAAGCTATCGAGCTATGGCTACACACTCCTTTTTCTGGAGAAGAAAGACACCTCCGCAGAATTAAAAAATTATAAAAATATATGGAAATACTTCCAGCAATCATCCCACAAGACATACAAGACCTCGAAGAAAAACTCTCACAAGTACGGGGGCTTGTGTCTGCTGTGCAGATAGATATTTTGGATGGTAAATACACACCAGCTCCATCTTGGCCATACAATGAAGATCAGGATGAAGAATTAAAGTCTATTTGCAGTGGCGATAAATCACTTCCTTTTAGCGAAGATTTTTTCTTTGAAGCAGATCTAATGATAGAGAATCCAGATGAAAAGATAGAAGATTTTATATGCGCAGGGTTTGGAAGAATTATTGTACACCTTGAATCTGCAAATAATATTTCAACAATCGTTGAAAAGGCAAAAATGTTTGATGTTGAGATTGGAGTTGCGATTGGAATGGAAACTGACATTGAAGAATTAGAAGAGTGTATTGAGAAAATTGATTTTGTGCAGTTTATGGCAATTGATAATATTGGATTTCAAGGTGAAGAATTTAATACAGATGTTTTGGAAAAGATATCAACATTGCGCGAGCAGTATCCAGATATTACAATTAGTGTAGATGGTGGGGTAAATTTAAAAAATGCAGTCTTGTTAATTTCTGCGGGTGCAAATCGTCTTGCGGCTGGTTCCACAATTTTTAATAGTGATGATGTTGAAAAAACGATCTCACAATTTCAAAATTTAGAATAGTGACACATTTATCTGACAAAAAAATACAAGAGCTTGAAAAGACTGCAAATAAAATTCGCCAGTCTATTATTGAAATGCTCGTAGAGGCTGGTAGTGGGCACACTGCCGGCCCTCTTGGTATGGCAGACATTTTCACCCTCATGTATTTTCATGTATTACGTCAGCGACCAGAGCAGCCAGACTGGAGCGGAAGAGATCGTCTTATCCTTTCAAATGGACACATCTGCCCAGTGCAGTACGCAGCTATGGCGTATGCCGGATATTTTCCGCTTGAAGAATTGAGCACATTGCGTAAATTTGGATCAAGATTACAGGGGCATCCCCACCGAGAATATTTACCAGGTGTTGAGGTAAGCTCAGGACCACTTGGTTCTGGACTCCCGCAGGCAGTTGGAATGGCTATTGCAGAAAGAATTGATAATGGTCGTGCATCACGTAAACAATTTTATTGCTTTGTGGGAGACGGAGAGCTTAATTGCGGTATTGTTTGGGAGGCTGCAATGCTTGCTGGAAGAGAGCGTATAAATAACCTGACTGTAATAGTGGATCGAAACAATATCCAGATAGACGGATATACGTGGGACGTTATGCCGCTAGAGCCACTGTTTGAAAAGTTTGAATCTTTTGGTTGGCATGTGCAGGAAGTAGATGGGCACAATTTTGAAGCCATGAATGATGCAATAGGAGAGGCGAAAGCAGCGTACAATCAACCAAGTATAATTATTGCTCATACAATTCCAGGTAAGGGTGTGGAAGAATTTGAGAAAGATTTTAGATGGCATGGAAAACCACCGAATGAAGAAGAGGCAAAGGTAGCACTTAAAGAACTGCGTACACTTGGTGGTAAAATAGTTTCTGAGAATGAATGATATGAAAAATTTTGACAAATGGAATGAACAAAAAAAGAATATTGACAGTAAAGATATTGATGATTTAAAAATATTTTTCAACAAAAGACAAGTTTGGTGGTGTGCAGTAGGGAATAATATAGGACTTGAGCAGAATGGTAATGGTGAAAATTTTGAAAGACCTGTTTTAGTTTTAAAAAAATTTAATAAACATATGTTCCTTGGTATACCACTAACAACAAAAGAAAAAGATTTGAGTCTACCATTTTATTTTAAACTTGTTGGTGCAAAAAAGGAGTCAATAGCGATACTTTCACAAATTAGAATTTTTAGTTCAAAAAGACTGCTTAGAGAAATAGAAATAATTACACCAGAATTATTTAATAAGATTAAAAAACAATTAAGAACAGTAGAGGGGATTTAAAGATAGTATAAAAAAGCCCTGCCCACCCTTGCGGGTGGACAGGTCGACTGTTTCCAAAAGGAAACCATTTATACTAAAATGATACCAAAGCTAAAAAAAAAGTCAATCATTTGTTATTATATAAATAAAACATGCCATTAAAAGAAAAACAAAAAGAAGTTGATGAATGGATGGGTCAGCATAAGATTGGTTACTGGACACCGCATGAAATTTTGGCGCGACTTTCTGAAGAAGTTGGTGAACTTGCACGAGAGATAAATCATTTGTATGGACCGAAGAAGAAGAAAGATGGTGAAGATGCAAATGAAATGTCAGATGAGATAGCAGATATACTCTTCACGATTATATGTTTGGCAAATTCAAAAGATATCGATCTGGATGAAGCATTTCAAAAAACAATGGATAAGTGCTATGGACGAGACAAAGACAGGTTTGAAAAGAAAAACTAGAATCTAATAAATTAAACAATGTTAAAACAAAATGCAAAACTAAATAAAAATCTTTTTAAGAAAGATGTAGAGCAGGCGCCAATTCGCCAAGGTTTTGGTGAAGGTTTGCTTGAGGCGGCTAAAAAGGACGAAAATATTGTTGGACTTTGTGCCGACCTTACAGAATCTACAAAGATGCATCTTTTTAGAAATGAATTTCCAAATCGTTTTGTAGAGATCGGAGTAGCTGAGCAAAACCTTGCATCAACCGCTTCTGGAATGGCAGCGATGGGTAAAATTCCATTTATTACATCTTACGCGATGTTTAGTCCTGGAAGAAACTGGGAGCAGATTCGTACAACAATTTGCTACAATGATGTGCCTGTGAAAATCGCAGGATCTCATGCTGGAGTTTCTGTAGGTCCGGACGGAGGTACGCATCAGGCGATTGAAGATATTGCGATTACTCGTGTAATTCCACGCATGGTAGTACTTACTCCGTGTGATTCAATTGAAGCAAAAAAGGCGACCATTGCAGCAGCAAAAACAAACACGCCAGTATACATTCGTCTCGCAAGAGAAAAGACTCCAATTATTACTACAGAAAGCTCACCATTTAAAATAGGGAAGTCAGAAGTATTTTTTGAAGCAAAGAAAAGTTTGAAGAGTAAGGTTGGTATTATCGCTTGTGGTTCACTTATGCATAATGCACTTGTGGCCGCTAAAGAATTAGAGGAAGAAAAGATTGGCGCATCAGTATTAAATCTTGGAACCATAAAACCACTTGATGAAAAAGGGATACTTGAATTTGCAAAAAAGCACGACGCGATAGTGACCGTAGAAGAACATCAAATTGCCGGCGGTATGGGATCCGCAGTAGCTGAATTTCTTGCACAAAAACATCCAACAAAAATTGAGTTTATTGGTATAAAAGATAAATTTGGTCAGTCAGGCACACCAGAAGAATTAATTGCTCACTACGGCATGGATGTAGCATCGATCAAAAGTGCAGTCAAAAAACTCAGCAAAAAGAGATAATTCCATTTTTAGCGCAGAGCTTTGTTGGCTTCCTCAAAATAATACTCACAGTACCTATTGTACAGCTCGCATGATTTCTCGTCGCCGCCTCGCCCTGCATCTAAAAATGAAATTATCTTGAAAATTATAAAAAATCGGCTCATCTTGCGATGAGTCGATTTTTTTAATTAAGCTTCTGGAAACTCCCAGTCCAAAGCTCTTTTTTCTAAGTCTGCGCCGATTAGTTTTATTTTCAGTTTATCACCAATGCGGTATTGTTTTTTAGTTTTTTCTCCAACAAGTCGATAATTTTTTTCATCTAAAATATAGAAGTCGTCCGCCATGTTTTTGATGTGTACCAAACCTTCCGCTCGTGAAGAAACTTCTTCTACATACACACCCCATTTTGTAACTCCAGTAATTTTTCCATCGTATGTCTTACCAACATTGCCTTGCATATATTCAACCTGTTTATATTTGATTGAATCTCGTTCTGCTTGTGTTGCAGATTTTTCTCGTTCTGATGAATATCTGGAAGCGGCTTCAAATTCTTCAGCAGCACCTTTTTTCAATTTGTCTCCAGCCAAGTATGTTGCAATCAATCGGTGTACCATCACATCTGGGTATCTACGAATCGGAGAAGTGAAGTGTGTGTAATGAGTAAAAGAAAGTCCGAAGTGACCGATATTTTTTGTAGTGTAGATAGCTTTTGCCATTGCGCGTAGTGTTGCTGTTTGGATAAGCTCCTCCTCTGCGCTTCCACGAATCGCATTTAACATAGTGTTAATATCTTTTGATTTTGGCCCAGTTTCACCAATTTCCAATTTGTGTCCAATTGATTTTAAGAAGGCAGCAAGCTCACGCACCTTATCTGCATTCGGCACATCATGTACGCGGTATACAAAAGTGTTTGTTATGTTTTTATCCTTTTTATCTATAAATTCAGCAACCTTTTTGTTTGCAAGAAGCATGAAGTCCTCAATCATTTTGTTTGTATCTTGTCGCTTCTTCACTTCTACACCAAGTGGTTTTCCGTTTACATCTAATTTAAATCGTACCTCGTCACGTTCGAATGCGATTGCTCCACGTTCAAAACGCTCCATTTGAAGCATTTTCGCAATATTATTGCATGTGTGCAATTCCTCATTATATGCGCCGTTATGAGTATCAATATTTTCTTGTGCTGACTCGTATGTAAAGCGATGATTAGAGTGAATGATTGTTCTACCGAACCACTCATCTACAATATTGATCTTGTTTGCATCCAGATCTTTTTTAGAAAAAGTGAATACAGCAGAAAATGCTAATTTATCTTCGTGAGGATTCAAACTACACAAATCGTTTGAGATTGTTTCTGGAAGCATTGGAATTGTGCGGTCAACGAGATAGATTGAAGTTGCGCGCTCACGCGCTTCTTTATCAAGAGCGGTACCCGGGCGCACGAAGTGAGCCACATCAGCAATGTGAATACCTATTTCAATATCTCCATTTTCTTTTGTTTCAAAAGAAAGAGCATCGTCAAAGTCTTTAGCATCAGCCGGATCAATTGTGAAGGTGATAGTGTCACGCATGTCACGTCTTTTTTCTATTTCTTCCTTACTTATTTCTCTTGAAATATTTTTTGCTTCTTTTTCAACTTCTTTTGGGAATTCTATAGAGAGTCCCTTTTCAAGCACGATAGATTTCATTTCAACATCATTGTTTCCCTCGGAACCAAGTATTGATAGAATTTCTCCCACAGGAGGCATTTTGGGATCATCCCATGATTCAATCTTCACAAGTGCTTTGTTATTTTCCACTGCGTCCTTTGCAAAACAATCTGGGATTACGATGTCAGTGTACATTTTTTGGTCATCAGGCTGTAAAAACCATGCACCATTTTTTTTCTTCAGCACCCCGACAAATTTCATTTTGTGTCGGAATAGCACCTCAACAACTTCACCAGTTCGTTTTTTTATTCCTCTAAATTCCTTTATCTTCGGGTGTAGCACCACAGACACTCTGTCCATATGCATACCAGTATTGAGTGAGCCTGGATCAATTTCAATACCAGATTCAAATTCTTCCACGTCAACATAGCCCACACCTTTTGCTGTGAGTCGTAATGGTCCTTCCAAAATAGTCTTTTTAGGAGTTTTTTTGTTTTTATGGAAATCTCTTCTTTTGGTTGAGTCTTTCTTGTTCATTATTATAAGAGCATAGCATAAATAGGGGGTATGGGGTAGGTGAATTTTTGACTAAGTAGACAGTATGAAGATTTATACTTTTTACATTTGACGCATAGGGGTAGTTTTGCTATGATACAGCGCATGTTACGAATCAGATTACAACGAGTTGGCCGTAAGCACGATCCGCATTTCCGCGTAGTGCTTACCGACAAGAAAAATGGTCCTAAAAGCGGGCGTTTTTTGGATGTACTTGGTTCATATGATGCGAAAGCTGGTAATATCCAATTGAAAGGAGATTTAATAAAAGAATGGATTGCAAAGGGTGCACAGGTATCAGATACAGTACGCAACATGCTAATAAGTAAAAAAATCATTGAAGGCAAGAAAGTTAACGTATTGCCTAAGAAAACTCCTATTATAAAAGAGCCAACAGAAGAAGAAAAGGCTGCAGCTGAAGCAAAAGAGGCTGAGGCTGAAGCACCTGCTGAATCTGTAGAAGAAGTAGCAGAAACAGAAACAAAGGAAGAAGAAAAGTCAGCAGAGGAAGCACCTGAGGAAGCTGAGAAAACAGAAGAAGTAGCTGAAGAGGCACCTGCTGAGGAAAAGAAGGAAGAAGAAAAGCCTGCAGAAGAGGCTCCCACAGAAGAAAAGGAAGAAAAGAAAGAAGAGGCTGAAGAAGCTACAGAGGAGAAGAAAGAAGGTTAAAATCAACAAATAGCTAAGAAAAAATCACAATTTTGTGATTTTTTCTTAGCTATTTGTTGATTTCAACGAATTGCAGCAAAAAATCCTTGACATATATGGGTTATTTGCTAATATGGGGCACATTACAATGGAAGATCAAAAAGATAAAAAAGATATGGCAATGGGGACTGTTGATGAGGCATTACCCAATGCTTTGTTTCGTGTCTCAATGGAAGATGGCACTCAAATATTGGCGTATCTGTCTGGTAAGATGAGAATTCACAGGATTAAAGTTTTGGTTGGAGATTCAGTACAAGTAAAAACAGATCCATATGGCGGAAAGGGAAGGATCACAAAAAGAATGTAATTTAGTTAGTATGAAAGTAAAAGCATCAGTTAAAAAAATATGTAAGGATTGCAAGTCTCTTCGTAGAAAAGGGAGAGTTTGTGTGATTTGTAAAAATCCAAGACATAAACAACGTCAAGGATAGTAAATATTATTATGAGAATATCAGGTATAACAATTCCAGAAAAAAAACGATTAGAAATAGGGCTTACTGCCGTGTATGGTGTTGGGCGTCCGCTTGCTAAGAAAATACTTGATGATATGAAGGTTGATCATGGTGCAAAGCCAGCAGATCTGTCATCAGAAGATGAGAATAAGGTGCGAAAGGCTATTGAAGAATTGAATATTGAAGGAGAGTTAAAAAGAGAGAAGGCGGCAAACATAAAGAGATTGAAAGACGTTGGTTGTTATAAAGGGATGCGTCACAGTAGAAAACTTCCGTGTCGCGGCCAGAGAACAAAGACAAACTCAAGAACACTTAAGGGGGCAAAGAAGACTATGGGTTCAGGTAGAAAGAAGGTTGAGAAGAAATAAGAATACGAATAAATAAATTATTATGGGTAAAAAAAGAATTGCACAAAAAAGAGGAAGTTCAATGGATTCGGGATTAAAATCTCGAGCACTTTCTCGTGTACCAAAAAAGAAACTTGTAACAGGTACACTCCACGTGCAAGCAACATACAACAACACAAAAGGATTGCTTTCAGATAAGGATGGAAATGCAATAATCTGGTCATCAAGTGGTGCACTAGGATTTAAGGGTGCCAAGAAAGGTACACCTTTTGCAGCAGCAAAAATTGGTGAAGTTATAGGTGAAAAGGCTGTTGGGATAGGAATTAAAGAAGTAGATGTAATCGTGAAAGGTGTTGGTTCAGGACGAGAGTCACTTATACGAGCATTTGCATCTAAAGGAATTGACCTTACTGGAATTCAAGACAAAACGCCGGTGCCACATAATGGACCAAGACAAAAGAAACCACGTCGTGTTTAAGTTTAATTTTTATATATGATTGAAAACCCTTGTAAAAAATGTCGTAGAGCAGGTGAAAAACTTTTCCTAAAAGGAGAGAAGTGTTTTTCTCCTAAGTGTGTATTTGTGAAGAAACCATATGCACCTGGAAAATTGCAGTCCGAAAGGAAGCACCGTTCAATGCTCACAGAATACGGAAAGAAATTAAGAGAAAAGCAAAAGATTCGTAATACATACGGAGTTCGCGAAAAACAATTCTCAAACTATGTAAAAGTTGCGACAGCCAACATTGGCAAAAAGAACCCTGCCGAAACATTATATGAAGGACTTGAGTCACGTTTGGACAATGTTGTATTTCGTACTGGTTTCGCAACATCACGCGCACTAGCACGACAAATGGTTGCACACGGACACATAGTAGTAAATGGGAAAAAAATCAAAGTCCCTTCAATGAGCGTAAGGGTTGGCGATGTCATAGGTGTTAGAGAGGGAAGTAAAGGTAAGAAATTGTTTACTGAGATATCTGGAAGACTAACAAAACACAGTAGACCAAAATGGATTCAATTTGATGATAAAAAGCTTGAGGGCACTATAGTGACTGCTCCTAAGGTTGAAAAATCAGAATTATCATTTGATCTTGCGTCTATTATTGAGTTTTATAGTCGATAAGCAGTAAGAACTGACATATAACCTTGTCAAAATTCAAAATTTAAGGTACAATTTATAAATTATTTTTCTTAATCTCATATTTTTTTATGCATGATGTAAATATCATTTTGCCATCAAAGCCAAGAGTGGTTAAAGAAGATGGTCTTAAAGGGGTGTACGAAATAGACGGCCTATATACTGGCTATGGTCATACACTTGGAAATTCTCTACGCAGAATAATTTTGGCGTCCATTCCTGGATTCGCTATTACTTCTGTGAAAATAGAAGGAGTGCCGCACGAATTTTCAACGATTGAAGGTATTAAGGAGGATGTTGTTACTATTCTCTTGAATTTGAAAAAAGTTCGCTTCAATATGACAACAGATGAGCCACAAACAATTTCTTTGTCAGTGAAAGGACCAAAAGTTATCACTGCTGGAGATATAAAAACACCCGCTCAAGTTGAGGTACTTAATGGAGACCAGCACATTGCTGAGGTTACTGGTAAGGGTACAAATTTGAATATTGAACTAACTATTGAAAAAGGACTCGGTTATGTTTCGAGAGAAGTACACCAGAAAGGAAAGGTTGACATTGGCACTATTGCAGTTGATGCAAACTTTACACCAATACGAAGAGTAAACTACGAGGTAGAACTCATGCGTGTTGGAGACAAAACTGACTTCAATCGTCTACGTATGACTATTGAAACAGATGGTACGCTTACACCGCGAGAAGCTCTTGAGGAATCTATCACAACAATGATTAAACAACTTAAAGCAGTTGTTGGTTTCCAAGAAGAGGAAGAGCTACCAGCAATTGAAGAAGCAGCAGAAGAAAAAGAGGTTGTGGAAGACAAGAAAAAAGAAGTTGATTCTGATGTATTAAAAACACGCGTTGAGACTCTTAACCTGTCATCACGAACAAGCAACGCACTTTTGAATGCAAACATCAGAACAATAGGAGGCTTAATCCGAAAGAAGAGCGATGACTTGCTTGATCTTGAAGGATTGGGAGAAAAAGGATTACAAGAAGTAAAGAAATCAATAGGAGAATTTGGACTAACACTTAAATAATCATGAGACATCACAATACCAACAGAAAATTTGGAAGAGAAAAAGATCAGAGAAATGCTTTGATGCAGTCTTTGGCGCGTGCGTTGGTTGTGGATGGAAAAATAAAGACAACTGAGGCTAAGGCGAAAGAGTTACGCCCAATGATTGAAAAATTGATAACACGAGCAAAAAATGGTACATTACACTCTCGTAGGATTTTGGTGTCACGTCTTGACGCTGACTCAGCAGAGAAATTGGTAACAGACATTGCTCCGAAATATAAAGATAGAGCTGGTGGATATACACGGATCACAAAGATTTCCAGCCATAGAGACGATGCTGCTAAGATGGCAGTAATCGAGCTAGTATAATAGTAAAAAATTAATATTATCATGTATACAATCGACGCACAAAATAAGAGCCTTGGTAGAGTTGCAAGTGAAGCAGCTAAGGTTTTGATGGGTAAAGACAAGGCAGACTACAAGCCGAATGTTGTTGCTGATGTGAAAGTAGAAATAAAAAATGCATCAAAGATAAAGATTAACCCCAAGAATTTAGATAATAAATTATACAAGAGATATTCTGGATATCCAGGAGGTTTGAAAGAAACACCTATGAAAAAAGTAATTGAAAAGAAAGGGTATTCTGAACTTTTTGAAATGGCTGTTAGGGGAATGTTGCCAGCAAATAGACTAAGACAGATCATGCTAAAGAATTTAAGTATCGTTGAATAAGTATCATTATGGAAACAATAAATAAAGTAAAAAATCTAAAGAAGGGTGAATACATTGAGGCAGTTGGTCGTCGCAAGACTTCCGTTGCGCGTGTACGATTATTTGAAGCGTCAAAAAATGAAACAGTTGTGAATGATCGCCCATCATCAGAATATTTCCCAACAGAGGAATTACAGGTGGTTAGTACAGAAGCGGTTTCAAAATCAAAATTACCTACTAAATTTAAAGTATCAGCAAAGATTGTCGGCGGAGGAATACACTCACAAGCAGAGGCACTTCGTCATGGTATCTCTAGAGCATTAGTAAAATACGATGAAGAGCTACGTAAAAAACTTAAAACAGCTGGTTTTCTAAAAAGAGACCCACGAGCTAAAGAAAGAAAGAAATTTGGATTGAGGGGTGCTAGAAAGGCAGCACAATGGAGTAAACGATAAACTTATAAAAAAGACGATCAATACCATCGTCTTTTTTATTTGGACCTTATTTTTTTCGCTTGTCAAATTGGGAATTGTGGTATATAATGCTCGCACACATTCGCTTATAAATATTATTATTTGTTTGCGATATTTTAATTTATGCCAAAGAAAAAGCTTAAAAATCCCATTAGAACTGACGGCTCTGTAGAGCCTACTTCTAATGGGACAGGAGAAGTTGAGATGGATGAAATTGTTTTTGAGGAGGAAGAAATGGGTGATGGTGGAGTAAAGAAATTGCGTACACGACTTAAAAAATGTACGGAAGAAAAGCAGGAATATTTGGATGGATGGCAAAGAAGTAAAGCTGATTTTGTAAACTTGAGAAAAGAGCATGCGGAGCAAATTGAAGTATTGAAAAAGTTTGCTAATGAGGATATGATGCACGAACTACTGCCTGTGATTGAAAGTTTTAATATGGCATTTGCAAACGAAGAAGCGTGGAATGCTGTTGATGAAAATTGGCGTCGTGGTGTTGAGTACATCCACACACAGTTTATGAATACTTTGGAAGCCAATGGGTTGAAAGTAATTGATCCTCTTGGAGAGAAGTTTGATCACAATAAACATGATTCAGTAGAGTTGATTGAGCAAGACGATAAAGAAAAGTCAGATATGATTGCAGAGGTTGTACAGAAAGGATATGAGTTAAACGGAAGGGTGATTCGGCCAGCGAAGGTCAAAGTATATAAATAATTACTAGAATAATTTTTTAAAAAATTATGTCAAAAATATTAGGAATTGATTTAGGAACAACAAACTCCGCAATGTCTATCATAGAAGGTGGAGAACCAAAAATTATTGAAAATGCAGAAGGTGCGCGTACGACACCGTCTATTATTGCTACATCAAAATCTGGTGAGCGTTTGGTTGGAACACTAGCGAAGCGTCAAGCCGTAACAAATCCAGAGAATACTTTATTTGGTATAAAGCGCATGATCGGACACAAGTTTGAAGACGAAGGTGTTCAGAGAGATGTGAAGAATACTCCGTTTACAATAGAGAAAGCTGAAAATGGTGGCGTGGCAGTTAAGATGGGTGATAAATCATATAGACCAGAAGAAATTTCAGCAATGCTTCTACAAAAATTAAAAGCAGATGCTGAAGCAAAAATTGGTGAAAAAATTACCGAAGCAGTGATTACTGTGCCTGCATACTTTAATGATGATCAGCGTAAAGCGACAAAAGACGCAGGAAAAATTGCTGGATTTGATGTTAAGCGAATTATTAATGAGCCGACAGCTGCTGCGCTTGCATACGGTTTTAATAAAAAGAAAGACGAGCAAATCGTAGTATACGACTTTGGTGGTGGTACTTTTGATATTTCTGTACTTGAGGTTGCAGGAGATGGTGATGAACAAAGTATAGAAGTTAAGGCGACTGGAGGGGACTCACACATGGGAGGTGAAGATTTTGATGCGAAGATTGTTGGATGGATTACTGAAGAATTTAAAAAGGATCAAGGAATTGATATATCTACAGACATACTTGCGCTACAGCGCTTGAAAGAAGCTGCAGAAAAAGCAAAACACGAGCTTTCAACAGCCACAGAATCAGAAATAAATATTCCATTTATTACTTCAGGTGCAGATGGTCCGAAGCACTTGCTTTTGAAATTAACTCGTGCGCAATTGGAAGAATTGGTGCGTGAATATATTGATCGTTCAATTGAGATCACTAAGCAAGTGGTTGCAGATTCACCATTTGAAGTTTCAGATATTGATGAGGTGATTTTGGTTGGTGGACAGACAAGAATGCCTGCAGTGAGCGATGCTGTAAAAGAATTGTTTGGCGGAAAAGAACCAAACAAATCAATTAACCCGGATGAGGTTGTTGCGATGGGGGCTGCAATTCAGGCTGGAATTTTCCAAGGAGACGTAAAAGACGTACTCTTGCTTGATGTTATTCCACTTTCTCTTGGAATTGAAACAATGGGAAATGTTGCAACAAAATTGATTGAAAAGAATACTACAATTCCTGCAAGTAAGTCACAGGTTTTCTCAACAGCAGCAGACAATCAAACGTCAGTTGAGATTCATATTACACAAGGAGAACGACCAATGGCTGCAGACAATAAATCTCTAGGACGATTTATTCTTGAAGGAATCCCACCTGCACCGCGCGGTGTGCCACAAGTTGAAGTTTCTTTCGATGTGGACGCAAATGGTATCTTGAGTGTGAAAGCAAAAGATAAGTCATCTGGAAAAGAGCAGTCAATTAGAATCGAAGCAAGTTCAGGTCTTTCAGATGAAGATATTGAAAAAATGAAAGCTGATGCGGAAGCAAATGCTGAATCTGATAAAAAGAAACAAGAACTTATTGAGGCGCGTAATCTTGCTGAGCAAATGAGCTATACAGCTGAGAAAGCACTCAAAGATAATGCAGATAAAATTCCTGAAGATGTAAAAACAGCAGTTGAAGGAAAAATTTCTGCACTTAAAGAAGTGAAAGAAAAAGATGATTTAGAAGTTATAAAGAAAGCTACAGAAGAACTTTCAACAGAAATGCAGAAAATAGGTGAGCATATGGCAAAAGCTGGCCAAGATGCAGCAGGACAGCAAGAAGGAGCTGCTCAACCAGAAGGTGAACAGAAAACAGGTGACAATGTAAAAGATGCAGAATTTGAAGAAAAGAAAGATGACGATTCAAGTGGAGAGAATAAATAATCACTTAGAAAGTAGAAAACATCGCCGGCTTACGCCGGCGATGTTTTCTTTTCAACTGCAAAAAATAATGTATAATACCGTCATGACAAAGAATTACTACGATATATTGGGTGTTGATAAAAAAGCACCAAAAGACGAAATTAAAAAGGCTTTCAGGAAGCTTGCTCATAAGTACCATCCAGACAAAAAAGGAGGAGATGAGGTGAAATTTAAGGAGGTGAACGAAGCGTACCAAGTACTTTCTGATGACAAAAAGAGGACAGAATATGATACATACGGACAAGCCTTTGGGGGTGGGCAAGGCGGCTTTGGCGGCGCGCAAGGTTTTAATGCGCAGGATTTTGCAGGTGCAGGTGTTGAATTTGATATGGGGGATATCTTCAATCAGTTTTTTGGAGGTGGTAGAGGAGGCTCACAGGCGCGTAGAGGCCGAGATATATCACTAGACGTACAAATCACATTTGAAGATGCTATATTTGGCACAAAACGAGAAATTGTGATCACGAAGCCGTCTGTATGTGTAGGTTGCGAAGGGTCTGGTGCTGAAAGGGGTACGAAAATGAGTACTTGCTCTGCTTGTAATGGACAGGGAAAAATACACGAAACAAAGCGCTCTATACTAGGAACGTTCACAACACAACGCGTGTGTGATACTTGTTTTGGTGCAGGAAAGGTTCCAGAACAGAAATGTAAAACATGTCGCGGAGAAGGAATTACAAAAGGGCAGTATGAAGCTTCGGTTACAATTCCTGCTGGAATACACGACGGAGAAATGATTCGTCTTGGAGGACAAGGAGAGGCCGTTCAAGCCGGTGTTCCTGGAGATTTGTATATAAAGGTGCGTGTGATGCCACACAAAACTTTTATACGTGAGGGGAATAATCTCGTAATGGATTTGGATGTAAAGCTTTCAGATGCGCTTTTAGGGGCTGAATATTCCGTTGAAACACTTGATGGCGCTATTAAACTTAAAGTACCAGCCGGAGTATCAATTGGTGAAATTTTACGTGTACGCGGCAAAGGGGTTCCTGTAGAAAAAACACGCGGAGATTTGCTAATAAAACTTAATATTAAATTACCAAACAAACTTTCTAGAAAAGCTAAAAAAGCAGTTGAAGAATTGAAACAAGAAGGTGTATAGTAGGCTACATAAGATACTTCTTATGAAAAAAATATATTTTCTACCAGTAATAATTACACAGTGGATAATTCGCCTTATTACAAAGGCGATTTTTTCCGTTTTTTGTAATCTGAAAGTTGAAGGATTGGAGAATTTGAAAGATGTTGAAGCGCCTGTTATTTTCGCTGCGAATCATGCCAGCGAATGGGATGGGCCGCTTGTTCGTACAGTTATGCCAATGATTTCAAAATTTGCACCAATGTTTTATGTTGGAATGGATAAAGAGTTTTATCGCACAAAAAAATTTGGATTAAGAGGGTATTTTTATGGAAGTGGTTTATTTAAATTGGTTGGTGCGTACCCAATTTATTTCGGGTTGAAAGATTATAAAAAATCATTAAGAAATCATATTCGAATTCTTGAGGATTGTGGGTCTATTACAATTTTTCCAGAAGGGCGTTGTTCAAGAGACGGCAAAATTGGAGAATTTAAAGCTGGTGTGATAGCACTTGCGCATTATACAAAAGTAAATATTGTTCCCGTACACATAAGTGGCACATACTGTTTGAGTATAAAAGCAATTCTTTCAAAAAAAAGAAATGTCACTATTAAATTTGGTAATCCACATAAAATAAATATAGATTTAGAACAAAGTAAAAAAGAACCAATAGAAATATATAAAAATAAGGCTGCTGAATTGAGGGAATCAATTTTAAAATTACACAAATAGAATTATTTAGAAAAGTTACAAGCTTGCTTTTTTGTGCAGGTAGATGTTTTTTTTGATATCATGTAAGGATACAGTGTATGCTGTGAATCTATTTTTTATGCGCAAAAAAATACAAAAAATACACAAGAAAGATAATGTAAAAAAGAACTCCTTTGCTTTTTTGGTTCATCCAAGAGATTTAAATGATTTTTTTATTAAATTTCCGCTTTTGAAAATTTTACCCAAATCAATTGTTGAATTCGTAACCAAAAATATGCCACCAGTTGTAGTTTCTCGTGTAACTGGACTCAAATCAAAAACAGGAGAACCAATAGAAGGACACGTTGTTGCTATTACTATGACTGCACAACAAATGATTGAAGACAGGGATTTGGCACTTAAGAAAATCAAAAGAGCTGCAAAATGGCTTGAAAAGAGAGGTGTTGGTATTGTTGGTTTTGGTGCGCTTACGTCTTCTTTTTCAAAAGGAGGTCTTAGTATCTTGGATGAAGTGGATGATATGGGTATTACTACTGGTAGGGCATACACGGCAAAGACCGTTACTGATTACGCAAAAAAATGTATTCATGAATTTGATTTCAAAATTGATGACGTGCGTATCGCTGTTGTTGGTGCAGCAGGATCGGTTGGTTCAACTTCTGCAAAAATTTTGGCAAAATTTGGCGTAAGGAATTTTCTATTTATTGATATTGAGAGAAAAAAAGAAAATCTTAAACAGCTTCATAATCATTTGATTGCAAAGTATCCTGGTATATCTATACATGTATCACAAAAAATTTCAGACATAAAAAATAGTGATATTGTAATAGCTGCCACAAATTCACCAGAGGTTATTATAAAATCCAATGACGTATCCCCTGGGACTATCATCATAAACGATGCACAACCATCCGATGTCTCCGAAGAGGTATTAGATATGGAAGATGTGCTTGTTATTGAGGGTGGTGTGATCAATACACCAGGCATTAAATGCAACTTCAATTTAGGACTTGCTGGCCGAGAAGACACTTTTTGTTGTTTAGGTGAAGTTCTGATACTTGCTCATTGTGGTAAGTTTGAAAATTTTGCACTTGGGAATCTTGATTTAAACTTGGTAAATAAAATTACAAAAATGGCGACAAGTATTGATATTGGATTGTCGCAATTTCAAAATAGCGGCTCTTATATTGATAAAGATAAGATAAAAAATGTACGAAATGCTATAATTAGAAAATAATATGGACCTAATCACAGCATCCTTAGTTATAGTTATAACAATAAATTTTGTTTTAGGATTGCTGCTTTTAATAAGCGGATCTATTAATCGTACAAATCTGGTTTATGCCGTAAATGTCGCAACTATTATCGGATGGGCTGTTTCCATGGTTGTTTTTAGGTTTGCCGCGCAAGAATATATTTTCTTAACAACACAAGCTTTATATATATCAGCATCTCTTATAGCTAGTAGTTTTTTATACTTTTGTTATATTTTTCCTGATAATGAAAAAGTGCCTAGGAAAGTTTTATCTTTCATCCTTCTTTTTAATTTTGCAATTATATTTTTAATTGTTACTGATGGGCTTGTAATTAAGGACGTTATCGTCAACCCTCATGGTGAAAATACGATAACTTTTGGAAGTGTGTACATTGTATATGTTTTGTATATACTTTCTAATTTTTTATTTGGTTTTTATAAGCTGTTTAGAAAATTCACTGCATCAGTAGAACAATTAAAGAAGACACAGATAGTGTATTTGTTGATAGGGTATGTTTTGTCTGCGAATATTGCATTTGCAACGAATTTGATATTGCCATGGTTTGGTTATTTTGATTTAAATTGGCTAGGTCAGACATCCACAATTCTAATGGTTATGTTTGCTGTTTTTGCCATACTTAAACATAATTTGTTTAAAGTGCGTGTCATTGCTACTGAATTACTTATTTTTTCTTTATGGATTTTTATAGCGATAAGATTAATTCTGGCAGATAATATTCGTGAGTTTTTGATAGAAGGGACTTTGTTGGCCATAACCGTGCTTGTAGGAATTTTTCTTATTAGGAGTGTTATGAAGGAAGTAAAGACTAGAGAAAAAATTGAATCACTAGTCTTAGATCTAAAAGAGGCAAATGAGCGTTTGCGTGATTTGGATGAACAGAAATCCGAGTTCGTTTCAATCGCATCACACCAATTAAGAACACCTCTAACATCTATAAAAGGCTATGCTTCTCTATTGTTAGACGGTTCTTTTGGTGAAATAAGTGCAGAAGTAAAAAATCCTATAGGTAAAATATTTGAATCCAGTCAACGACTAGTTGGTATCGTGGAAGATTTCCTAAACGTTACTCGTATTGAGCAGGGAAGAATGAAATATTCTTTCGTTGCTACAGATATGAAAGATCTTATTCAAAGTGTTGTTGATGAGCTATCTTTTACAGTTAAGCAGAAAAAACTCTCCATTGAGTTTACTACCGATGGACAAACTGAGTATTTAGCGGGTGTTGATGTTGTTAAAATACGACAGGTAATATTTAACCTTGTTGACAATTCTATCAAATATACAACAAGTGGTGGTATAAAAATAAATATATCTAAAAAAATTAAAGATAATAAAATCCTTATTACTATTGCAGATACCGGTATGGGTATTAGTGAAGATTTTAAAGATCATTTGTTCAAAAAATTTAGCCGAGACGAAAGAAGTAAAGATTACCATGCCAACGGGTCAGGAATTGGTTTGTACATAGCCAAAGAGATTATAAAAGAACACAAGGGTCGCATATGGGCAGAATCAAAAGGTGATAACAAAGGCTCAACGTTCTTTGTGGAATTCCCTATATCACACTAAAGATTAAACTTTAAAATACGAGTCTGTTCATGATACAATTGAATTATATTCTGTATCATTTTATGAACAAAAATATCTATAGCGCACCATTCATATTTAGATCAAAAATCGTAAGCACAATTATTATCTGTGCTGCTTTTTTGTTTCTTTTCTTATCTTCTTTTAACGTTGCCCACGCAGTAGTCAGAACATGGGATGGTGGCGGAGGAGTAGATACTAATTGGAATACTGCAGCAAACTGGAGTGATGATACTGAGCCAGGTAGTGGTGATATTGCTAGGTTCAACAGCACAAGTGTTAACGATGCAACTGTTAATGTATCAATTAATGTATCTGGTATAGATATTAATTCTGGCTATACTGGCACAATCACCCAAGGTTCAGGCAATACTGTTACAGTTGGTGCTGATGATTTTGATATTGCAGCAGGTACTTTTACTGGTGGTGATTCAGATATTACAATTAATGACGGTTTTACACAGTCTGCTGGTGTTTTCACGGCATCATCCGCAACCACAACTGTAAGTAAGGCATTCACCAATTCAGGCGGTACTTTCAATCACAATAATGGTACTTTTCAGTTTAAGCGCGGTGGTTCAACACAAGATACAACAATTACAAGCAACGGTATAGATTTTTACAATGTTGTTTTTGATCGTGATTCAGATGCTACAGGCATGTACCGCTCAGCGCTAAACGATGATTTTTCTGCCTTGAATGATGTCACGGTTTACAATACTGATTCAGCCGGAAGCGATACTTACCATGTAATTGGTTATGGTAGTCACCCAACGATGACTGTTGGAGGTAATCTAACATTTCCAAGTGAAACAGGATACACGCTTGAGTTTGGAAGGAATA
>JBHPGB010000007.1:0-32635 GCA_042571085.1 Patescibacteria group bacterium
GGCTTTCGCCCGCCGCCTCTTTTTTAAAAATATGTGATTATTCCTTCTTTTCTGATTCTTCTTCCTTTACTTCTTCAGTTGGCTTCTCTTCCTCTTTTACTTCTTCAACCTTCTCCTTAACAACAACTTCTTCTTTTACTTCTTCAGTTGCTTCAGCTACTCCTTCTGCTGTCTCTGCTTCTGCAGGAGCTTCTTCTACCACCTCTTCCTTTTCGGCTAAATCAGGCAAATCAATACGTAGAGCCTTCATTTTCTTTCTAATTTCCTTAGCCGCTTTTTCACGAATGTAATAAAGTTTGCTTCTGCGTGTTTTTGCACGCTTTATCAATTCAACTTTATCAATATTTGGTGAGTATAATGGGAAGATTCTTTCAACTCCAACACCACTAGCTGTCTTACGTACTGTAAATGTAGCACCAGGTTCAGAACCATGCTTACGAGAAAGTATAATACCTTCAAAAGCCTGTAGACGAGTCTTGCCTTTTTCAACCACCTTTACTGATACGCGAACAGTGTCCCCTGCTCTGATATCAAGGTTTTTACGGTGCTCAACGTTTACTGGTGAGATTTTTATATTTGTTTCGTTTATGATTCCTCGTGCCATAATGGTCTAGAGAATAGCATGAAACTAAGATACTTGCAAATTCCTCTCGGCTTCTAGAAACTCTTCTGGCAATGGCGCTTCAAAAGTCTTTGTCTCACCATTTGGCAGCTCAATCTCCAAACTAAGGGCGTGTAGGGCAAGTCGATTAAGACCCAGTAAGCAAGGGCGCTTTTCTGCATAAATCGGATCACAAATCACCGGAGTATTGAGTGATTTTAAATGCGCACGAATTTGATGCGTACGGCCAGTTTTAGGGTATAGCTCAACATATGTCACACTTTCACCACCAACCTTCCCTCTTGCGAGTACCTTGTACTCAGTCACTGCGTCGCGTAAAGTACCACGAGCAGAAGTGTTTGCAAGCCACTGATTGAAAACTTTCGGATGCCTACCAATCGGCTTATCTATCACACCCTCATCCTCTTTTATATTTCCATACACAAATGCACGGTATGTTTTTTGTACCGTTCTGTCTTGGAATTGTTTTTTGAGATGTAGAAACGCATCCTGATTTCTTGCAACAACAATCACACCGCTTGTATCCTTATCAAGCCGATGGACAATACCTGGTCGCTCAATAATTTTTCCGTCATACTCAGCCGGCTCACCAATCTCTTTGATTTTCGGATATAGCATCAACAAAGTGTCTACCAACGTGTGTTCGTCACCCTTGCCATCACCATGCACCATCAAACCAGAAGGTTTGTTTATAACCAAAACATCCAAATCTTCATATATTATGTCTGTTGTCATAAAATGATTATAGCAAAAAACAGAAGCCAAGCTTCTGTTTTTTATTTACCACGCCTTCTCTCCCTCTCGCTATACTTATTAAGAATCTCAATGAGCTCCTTTTGTGAAAAATCTGGCCACTTTGTTTCAGTAAAGAAAGATTCGCTGTATGTAGATTGCCATGGTAGAAAGTTTGAGAGTCGCTGCTCACCACCTGTACGAATAATCAGGTCTGGATCTGGAACATCTTTCGTCCACAAATATTTAGAAAAATCCTCTTCATTAAGATTCTCGATCTCATCTTTGTTTTTCTCAGTGACAATTTTTTTAACCGCCTCAAGAATTTCCGCCCGCCCGCCATATGAAACACAAATCGCAAGTGTGTATTTTGTAAAGTGGGCGGTGTCCTCTTCTAGTTTTTCCATACCGTCTTGAATTTTTTGAGAAAACTTATTTCTTTGCCCGATAAATTTTACTCTTACTTCTTCTTTTTTCAATTCTTCCGCTTCTGCAATTACCATCCGTTCCAAAAGCTTCATAAGTATTGAAACTTCATCTTCTTTTCTTTTCCAGTTCTCTGTTGAAAAAGCATAGGCAATTAAATTTTCAACTCCCGCTTCCTTCATCCAAGAAACACACCTTTTCAAATTTTCATATCCTTCATTGTGACCCTCAAAAGTAGCTAGACCTTTTTCCTTTGCCCATCTTCTATTACCATCCAAAATTATCCCGATACATTTGGGTATATTTTTTGTTTCACTATTATGTTTTGTTTCCATAAAAATCAATACTAAAATTTTTAAATCCTCCTGTCGCCTGTGACCACCTTTCTTTCACCTCATCAACTCGTGCAAATGTCGGACCACTTTGTAATTTTTCAATCAGTTCACGCAGCTTTTCCTCTTCACCTTCAGCAAGCACATACACAGATCCGTCTGGCATATTTTTCACAATACCCGTAAGACCGAGTTTCTGTGCGGACCTATTGGTAAAATCTCGAAACATTACCAGTTGCACTCGTCCTGTAATTTTACATTCTAATCTTTTTTGCTCCATACTATTTAAACCCGATTAGTTTGATAAAAGTTTCTATGCTATCTTTCTCATTCATTTTATTCTTTCTTTCAAATCCACATTTCACACAATGATGATTTACGACTTGCTTACCACCACCAATTTCTCCGCCGATAGGCTCCATCATACCACAGCACGGCTCTGCCCTATCACCAGGATTCACATCCACGTGCTTGCTCCACAGGCAAGAAGAACAATGGTTTGTATACCCATCTCCTTCAATATTTTCTCCGCAATTTTCACAGACAAAATCTTCTTTTTTACGCTGGAATAGTTTCCTCATAATGTTGCCTAAATATACAAAATACGGTATATTATGTCCATTCCCAATAACATTTGGGCGATTAGCTCAGTTGGCTAGAGCAACCCGTTTACACCGGGTAGGTCAGGGGTTCGAGTCCCTTATCGCCCACAGATACACAAACAAGACCGGAAGGTCTTTTTTGTTTTGTAGCTGTGAGGCGATAAGGGACGAGAAAGGCGGAGGTCGCGAAGCCACTCTGTAGCGAAGCGGAAGAGTGTGACCGAGCCAGGGTCGTGAGCCGTAGAAAATTAAGGAACAAAGTGACTATAATTTTCACGGACTCCTGACCGAGCCCCTTATCGCCCACAAAACAAAAATAGCGCTGACGCGCTATTTTTGGTGAAATGTCTCCCTGGTAGGAATCGGGGTCAAGTCACATCAATATTTTGTTCGCCCTACGGGCTCCAAAATATTGTGTGCTTCCTCCCCGGGCTCGCTTCCCATTCTTTCAGAATGGGTCCCGGCTCCGCCTTTCAATTCCTACCAGATCGCATTTCACAAACAAAAAAAGAGCTAGCGCTCTTTTTTTGGTGAAATGTCTCCCTGGTAGGAATCGGGGTCAAGTCACATCAATATTTTGTTCGCCCTACGGGCTCCAAAATATTGTGTGCTTCCTCCCCGGGCTCGCTTCCCATTCTTTCAGAATGGGTCCCGGCTCCGCCTTTCAATTCCTACCAGATTGCATTTCACAAACAAAAAAAGAGCTAGCGCTCTTTTTTTGGTGAAATGTCTCCCTGGTAGGAATCGAACCCACATCGGAAGGGTAGAAACCTTCTGTTCTATCCATTGAACTACAGGGAGTTCAATGGATAGAACTATACCAGTCTTATGACGACGGGTCAATGAATAGTGGCTTATTACTCTTCAGCTCATTAAGATACTCCTCCTTTTGTTTGTACTTCTCAAGCACATCCAATAAGGTTTTTCTATTTATGGTCTCAGTTTTAGATTCCTGATTTCTTACCGTGAAAATACCACTGTCATCATCGGCTCTCAAAAAAAGCATTATGTTGTATGCAACTATTAGAACAGCGACTATCGCAAAAACAACAACAACAATCAACCAGTCACGCGAGGGGTTAGGAGCAACCTTAAAGGGGTCTCTTTTTTCAACGGAAAAACCATTTTTTATTATTGAGCTAATGTCTATTTTCATAATGATATGTGTAATTACTCTAGCGTATCAACAAAACTATGTACGGTTATAATAAAATCTCCACTCCAATATCCCTCCTCATCTTCCAGCCCTTCTTTAATTTTAACCACATTTGCAGAATCTATGTCTATATGCAAAAGAGAAGACTCAGAAAGAGCCAAAAAATAAATCAGATCTTCCCAAGACCCTTTTGCTGAAACCCTTATAGAGAGTTTTGCATTTTTCCCAGATGTAACATCAACAGCTTCAAGCACAAGATCAACTCCGGCAAATGTGCCCAACTCTTCTATTGTTTCAATAAAATGAACAACGGTGTCCTGTTCTATAAAATATGTATTGAGCTGCTTTCTTTCTTCATGAGTATCTCTAACAATATTTTTTGTTGATTGTTTTTTTTCAATTCTTACATACTCATTCTGTATTTCTTCAATCACATTTGCAATCGCAAGTTCTTTTTTGGCAACCATAAAAAATGCTCCTGCAAAAAAAACAATTGCTATTACATTTAACACAATAGCAACAAGTAATGCGCGCTGTGTCTTTTTTCCAATTTTATTTATAAAATCCATAATTATATTTTTATATTCAAAGAAAATTCTAAATCCCTAACTTTTACAAAACTAGATACAGGAACATCCACATCAGAAAAACCCTTTCGTTCAAGCGCCTTCACAAAATCAAGCAACTCTTCTCTACTTGAAGACACACCACTTACACGAACAGTCTGATCTTCATTACTTTTTTGATACGAAATACTTGTTATCAATATCTCGGCCCTCTCCTCAACAATAGCTCTGAAAACATCTTCGTGTAAAACACTCTGTATATCATCTGCCTGCAATATTGATAATTTTTTATTTGCATCTTCTAGAAAATCAATCGGGAATTCACTTTCATCATTTGAAATAATTGTAGCGAGGTGCTCCTGTGCCACGCGCTCTTTAGCAGACAACGCTATATACAAAGATATTCTTAATACCATTGAAAGAATAATGAGCGCAAACACAAAAAACAAAGCTACAGTAATCAATCGTGCTCTGTATTCTATGTTTACATTATTTTTTTCTTGCAGGGGTAATAAATTTATCATGTATTTAAATTTTTGAATGAAGAGCGAGTCCTATAACAGCAGCATACCCGAGCGCCTCATTTGATGGTATCTGGGGTATATAATTATCAAATGAATTCACGTTAATCCACGGATTTGCAACATCAACAGGCATCCTCAAACTTGCAGACAAATAGTCTTCCAATCCTTTGAGATTTGCACCACCACCACATAAAATCAATTTCTTTATCTTCTTTTTGTTTTTACCCTCCTGACGATATGTATGCCAATAAATATACAATTTATTTATTTCATCTTGTAAAATTGAAAGTGTTGAAATTACAGCAAGAAAAAACTCTTTATCGGCTGCACTTTTTGAAATCTTTCTTTCGTTTTTTATTTTTTCTGCCTCTTCAGGTGTAACAGAAAAGTTTTTTTCTATAGCATTTGTTATTGTTTCACTACCAACATCAATAGTTGATGTAAAGCGCACAACACCATCATTCAATATAGAAACACCTGTCCTTGTTCTTCCAATATCAACAATCATACAGGCATCTTTATTATCAAAAGGAACAACCGCACGTGTTATCGCCTGCGCCTCAATCTCAAAAGAAACTGGTGTCATTCCTGTACCATCAAACATGTCTACATACCCACGCACCTCTTTCTCCGCAAAGACAGATACAAGGACTTCTGTATTTTTTTTATCTTTCCGTATTATCTGATAATCAAATATTGCTTCATCAGCACGAATAGGAACATGCTCTTCAAGCTGAAAAGCGATACCGTCGCGCAGCTCGCTTTCCGAAACATTGGGTACTTCCATTTTTACCAAATACGCGCGCTCTTCAGGTAGAGAAACTTTTACAAAGTCCAAATTGTATTTTTTTCTCAGACCAGATAGTACCTTACGCAATTCGTCTGGCTTCTGTATACTCCCTGAAATAATAACCCCTGGTGGAATTTTCATTTCTCCAAAACGTTTTATAGTTAAACCATTTTTTCCTTCAGCAAACTCCAAAAACCTCACTCTACGGTCAGAGATATCAAGCCCAACAGAAGGCATTGTTAAAAATGCCGGCGATGGAAATAAATGAGTAAATCGTTTGTGCGCTTTTGTGTGAATCATTACACTTAGTATTATATCATTTTTATAAATCCTTTAAATAAAAACCTGTATAAATATAAAAATTAAAACAATTACAAATACAACAACAAGTGTTATTGCATTAAATTTCTTAAAAATAAAAGATGCAACCCCTTCGCCAAACCTTTTCAAAAGATAAGCCATTATAAAATACCTCAAAAAGCGCCCCAGTATAGACGCGAGCATAAACATAAAAAAAGATATTCCAAAAAATCCGCCCGATATTGTAAATACCTTATATGGAATCGGTGTAAAGGCCGCTATGAATGTTGTAATAAATGCATGACCTTTAAACATCCCCCCAACTGTAGCAAAGGCTTCTTGCAAAGAATACGTGGTAATAATCCACTCACCAACAACATCAAATAAAAAGAATCCTATTCCATATCCCACAACACCTCCAATCACAGACCAACCAGCGGCAATAGCAGCCACTGAAATCCAGCGAGTATTTTTTATAAGCAACATCGGCACCAAAAGAATATCTGGTGGTATTGGGGAACAACAAGCATCTGTAAACGCAATAAGCCCTAGCCATGCACGTGAATGACGGCTATCAGCATGTTTATTTACCCATTCACGAACTATATTATTGTAGCGATCGAACATATTATTATTATCAACGAAGAGCAAGGTGTGTGAATTTATTTCACCGGTGTGCCCGGCGCAACATTATATTTAGAATTTCCAAAAAGATTTTTCTTCTTGTTACCTGGTTCAAGTGTTGTTAAATCATTTTCGCCTGATATATACAAAATCATGCCCTGGCTTTCTACTCCCCTGATAGTACGTGGCTCTAGGTTAATAAGTACTGGAACCTGCTTACCAACAAGAATTTTTATATTTGGAAAATGTTCTGCAACACCAGAAACAATCTGTCGTTCTTTTTCTTCTCCGGTATCAACAGTAAACTGTAAAAGCTTGTCTGCTCCTTCAACCTTTTTCGCGCTTGTTATCGTACCAATGCGAATATCTAGTTTTGTAAAATCTTCAAAATTTATGTTCATGTTTGTTTATCTATATAACTTTGTAAAATAATTGCGGCTGCTGAAGCGTCCAGCATTTCTGTCTTACCTTGAATGTGGTGGGCTTGGTGTGATGTAAGAAATTCTGGTTCAAGATATACTGGTACATCAAACTTTTCTTTAAGTTTATCACAAAAAGAATTGATTTCTTTCATCACAACATTTGGTTTCATCTTATAGTCTACAGACTCTCCAACCACAATGCCTGAAATGTCGTTTTCATCAATCAACTTACTCAACTTATCAAAAAACGAGCCATTGTTTTCAAAAACAGCTTTAGGAAAAGCCATTATTCCTTCATCATCAGAAATGGCGATTCCTATTCTTTTTGTTCCGTAATCAATACCCATTAGTTTGTTCATAAATATAAGAATAGCATAATCATTGCATTTACGGCATATTTTGCTATCATTCCACGTATAGAAGCTGTGAACAGGTGTAGATACTGCGGAGGGATGGCTGAGTGGTTGAAGGCAACGGTCTTGAAAACCGTCGTGCGGGAAACCGTACCGAGAGTTCGAATCTCTCTCCCTCCGCAGTGTTTACAAGCAAAAAAACGCCCTTGTGGCGTTTTTTTGCTTGTGGATTTGTTTTTGTTGCTTCTGTAGTAAATACAAACTATAATTACAACATAACATCCTTAAATTAATATAGGTATCATGAAAAAACAAAAAGGTTTCACAATACTAGAGCTTCTTATAACAATGGCAATTTTTGCAATACTTACGTCAATAGTTCTTATTTCTATGACAACAGTGAAAGAAAAAAATCGCGATGCTGTGAGAATGTCTCACTTAAAGCAAATCGAGAATGCGTTAAATTTATATTATAGTAATAATAATGTTTTCCCAATCGCTGCAGCGCAAATAGACATAACCGGATCCGACGCATTATCTATAGCTCTTGAAAATGATGGTGCAACACGAGAAGTGCAACCTGACCCACTACATCCAAATGTTGTATATACATACCAATCTGTAGATGGGACAACATACACCGTCACATTTTGCCTTGAAACCAATACGATACAAAGCTACAGTCAAGGCTGTGGAAACACACTGACTCCTTAGGTGTTTTGAAAAAAGCACAACACATATGAAACCAATGATTTGGAAAGATTTTGAGTATAAACAAAAAAAGCGTCGAGCTGATTGGTTTTTGGCTGTTGGTATTATTGCGGCTGCACTTATAATAACAGCTGTGATTAATCAAAATATCTTGTTTGCGGTATTTATAATGATCAGTGCATTTACATTATTAATGTACGCTGCACGAAAACCGCGCCTTATGAAATTTGAAATAAATGAGAAAGGTGTGCTGGTGGAAGATATAATATATACATATAAAAACTTAAAATCATTTTGCATAAGAAAAAAGCTGGGTGAAGCGCAGCTCGTCTTGGAATCAGACGGAATGCTTGCACCACATATAACGATACCTTTATCAAATAAAGTAAACATTGATGAGGTACATGAATTCTTAAGCGAGTATCTAAAAGAAGAAGAACACCCTGAAAGCGTATCTGAAATAGTAATGGATAGATTGGGATTTTAACTAACTAAAAACACCGGCTTCTGCCGGTGTTTTTTCGTGTGCTCTCGCCAAGAATCGCGACATTATTTTGTTTACAAAATAAGAAGTGCGCTTGTTGTGAACTTGGATCATATGTTCCGCAAACACACATTAAGGCTTGTTGTGCTAGAATTTTTGTAGCGAAATTTTCAGATTTTTAGCGAGACGTAGAAAAATAATTGAAAAGTATCGCGATACTTTGAAATTAGTTTTCGAGGTTGTAGCAAAAATATGGAAATTACAGCCAAAAATTATCGTGCAATAAGCTGTAATCCGTTGAACTACGAGTCGGGTAGTATTTTTGTGCTCTCGCCAAGAATCGAACTTGGATCATATGTTCCGCAAACATACATTCTATCCGTTGAACTACGAGAGCGTGTGTGTAAAAAAATCCACTTTCGTGGATTTTTTAGGCAGCTTTTTTAACCATCGCAGAAAGCCGCGACTTCTTACGGGCTGCTGTGTTTTTCTTGATCACTCCGCGCTTAACGGCTTTATCGATTGCTTTATAAGCCACAGCTAAAGATGCGCGAGCATCGTCTGCTTTTTCATCCTTCAAAAGCGCCTTTGTATTCTTTACCGTCTCCTTCATAGCCTTCTTTCTGCGGTCATTAAACACTTTTTTTGTCTGTGAGGCACGTAGTGCCTTTTTTGCTGATTTGATTACTGGCATGCGCATCATACTACCAAACATTTCCAAATAACGCAACTCAAAAAAATCTGCTATTATATAGAGTATTATGATATCTCACTTAAAAGGTTCTGTTCTATTTTCAGGAAATGGCTTTGTTATTCTTGAGGTTGCTGGTGTAGGATATAAGGTTTTTATATCGTCAGATATCATGCAGAAATTGAAAAAAGGCACATCTGGCGAGGTGTCACTTTGGGTACACCAAGCCGTACGGGAAAACTCACTAGATTTATATGGCTTCTTAGAGTATGCCGAGTTAGAATTTTTTGAGCTACTTATTACAATCTCTGGCATAGGGCCAAAATCCGCACTCGGTATTTTATCTGTCGCACCACTTGATACACTCAGGCAGGCGATTTCTTCTGGCGATACATCATACCTCACTAAAGTATCTGGTATTGGTAGAAAAAATGCAGAAAAGATTGTGGTTGAATTGCGAGATAAGCTCGGCGGACTTGATTCAGAATTTGGCGCAAGCACACTAAAAGAAGAAACTGAGGTAGTTGAGGCTCTTCAAGCGCTTGGCTACTCTCAAAGAGAAGCTCGTGATGCACTCAAAAATATCGACGACAGCGCTGAAACAGCAAGCGACAAAATTAAACAAGCATTAAAAAACTTAGGACAATCTTAAACCATGTTAGACCAAATTCTCGCAAAAATACGGAAATATATTCCAATGAAATTATTTAGAGCAGTACAGCCAATTTACCATTATTGTCTGACACTCTTAGCTGCAATTATATATCGCTTCCCTTCTCGCAAAATAAAAGTGATCGCAGTCACTGGAACAAAAGGTAAAACAAGCACAATAGAGCTTATCAACGCAATACTTGAAGAAGCTGGGTACACAACCGCCCTATCATCAACTTTACGTTTCAAAGTTGGAGAGCAAACAGAGCGGAATTTATATAAAATGACAATGCCGGGAAGATTCTTTATGCAGTGGTTTTTGCGAAGAGCAGTAAGGGAAAAGTGTGATTACGCAATTGTAGAAATGACATCCGAAGGAGCAAAACTTTTCCGCAATAAATTTATAGCTATTGATACTCTAATATTCACCAACATTACACCAGAACACATAGAGTCACACGGGTCTTATGAAAAATATTTAGATGCAAAATTAAGCATCGCCAGAAGCCTGCAATCATCAAAAAAGAAGCACAGAACAATCATCGCAAATAAAGATGATAAAGAAGCAGACAAATTCTTAAATATTAAAGTGGAAGAAAAACATACCTATTCCCTTTCAGATGCCAAACCATACGCACTAAAAAAAGACACTCTTACAATGCACTTATGTGGAAAAGAGGTAACATCTCATCTTTCTGGAATTTTTAATGTCTATAACATTCTTGCAGCAAGCACGCTTGCAAAAACACAAGATGTGCGAGATGAGACAATCATTCGTGCAATTGAAAAATTCTCCGGCATACGCGGACGAATGGAACACGTTAATGAGGGGCAAGATTTTACAGCTGTCGTAGATTACGCGCACACACCAGAATCATTGGAAAAAGTATATGAAACATTTGGGCAATCAAAACTCATTTGTGTACTCGGTGGTACCGGCGGAGGGCGTGATACAGAAAAACGCCAAGTAATGGGTGGTATAGCTTCAAAACACTGCAGCCATATAATTCTTACAAACGAAGATCCTTATGATGAAGACCCTGAAAAAATCGTTCTGGATATCGCAGAAGGTATAAACAGACCAATACATGAAACAGTAATGAATAGACGTGAAGCAATCGCAAAAGCATTATCTATGGCTGATACGGGCGACTCTGTTGTCATCACCGGTAAGGGTACCGACCCATATATCATGGGGCCGAATGGCAGCAAAGAAAAATGGGACGATGCAGAAGTTGTAAGAGAAGAATTAAAAAAAGTTATAAGTAAATCTATTTAAACATGAAAGAAATATTTATTTTTTTAGCGGTCATAGTCCTTCTATGGGTAATGTGGATCGCATCGGGCGGACCAGAATCTGAAGGTGCGAAGAAAGGACCGTTTTTAACGCCACCAACAACATCCGAACAGGAGAGTAATTTATACGGGAAAAGTGACAGCAATGTCTTTATAACGAACACGACTGGAGCAAAAGAACAAAACATAAATAATGAGTATATTGAAATTGTTGCATCACGAACAAACAAAAATGATGTGAATATAAGTGGGTGGAAATTACGCAACTCAGTTGGAAAAGAAATTGAAATAGGCAGCGCAGATAAGCTTGCTTATGTAGGCATATTAAATGATGAAGAAAATATTCTTTTGTCCCCAGGAGATCGCGCACTAATCACAACAGGATCTTCTCCAATAGGTGTTTCGTTTCAAGTAAATAAATGTGGTGGTTATCTAGAACAATTCCAAAATTTTAATCCAGCACTAACACAAAATTGCCCATATCCAGCAGACGATGCGGAAAATAAATTAGCAGATCAATCTTGCGTCTCTTACATATCAACACTCCCAAGATGTAAAACTTATACCGGCCAAATACCTTCAGGATTTTCCGCCGAGTGTAGCGACTATATTCGTAACGAAATAAATCATAACTCATGTATTGATATACACAAACAAGACTCTGATTTTTATTCAAGCGAGTGGCGTATCTTTTTGGGAACCAATAATGAATTGTGGGACAACACCAGTGACCTGATCCGGCTTTACGATGCGAGCGGGAGATTGGTAGATTCAGCGGCGTATTAATAAATCAATAATAAAAAACCCCCTGACTTACGTCAGAGGGTTTTTATATGTAAAAATTACTTACCAAAAAGTTCAAACATTGCAACACCAGCCGCCACAGAAACATTCAAAGATTCTTTCTTCCCTTTCATTGGAATCTCTACAACAGTGTCGCATTTTTCTAAAATTTGTTTTGAAACACCACGTACCTCATTACCTAAAACGAGCGCAGTGTTTTCTTTTGTTTTTACTTTTCTATAATCAATAGATTTTTCAGATTGTTCCAAAGCAATCATGTATACCTTTTCCTTTTTCAACTTAGCAACCAGAGGACCAATTTGCTTATAGTATTCCCAAGGGACATTTTTTTCAGCGCCTAGCGCTGTTTTTGCAATGTCTTTTCTGATGCGACCAAATTTGTCAGTCGGTATTGGCGTGTACCCACTTAAATAAATTTTTGAAACCCCTACCGCATCTGCAGTGCGAAAAATAGCGCCTACATTATAGGCACTTCGTATATTATGCAATATTACATAAAAATTATTTTTCTTCATATTGTCCGCCCGGTAGGATTTGAACCTACGACCGTCAGCTTAAAAGGCTGCTGCTCTACCAACTGAGCTACGAGCGGATGTGTATTTTAAAAGACCAGGTTTATTTAATGACGGCCCACCGTCAGCTGCTATTGAAAACTGGGCTGCTGCTCTACCAACTGAGCTACGAGCGGATGTGTATTTTAAAAGACCAGGTTTATTTAATGACGGCCCACCGTCAGCTGCTATTGAAAACTGGGCTGCTGCTCTACCAACTGAGCTACGAGCGGATATTTAAACAACATTTGAAATAATACCACAATATGACCTGTTTGCAACATATACTATATAAAACTAACATTTATCCACATGCGATCCTTGCGCGTGTTTTATTAATTGCTACAATAAAGGTAGTTCAGTAATGGATTTTTAAAAACAACGTCGCCACGCAATGGCAGATTCAAGGGTTTTTCAAAAAACTCATTTTACATACCCGTTCTTTTTTACAAACACCGTCCAAGTTGGACAAATCTTCAAAGGGCCTTAGCCGCATCATTTTTGTTTTATGAGCAGTTAGGCTCTTTTTTGTTGTCTAAAAACCCTTATTATTGAGCCAATTAATTTATCTAAATAGAGAGTACGAATTGCTCAAGTCCGATATCCATCCCAACAATTCCTCGGCGAGCATCATGATAAACAGATACCAAATCTGAAGAAATTTTCTGTAACTCCCCTTCTTTGAAATTTCCTGCATTTCTCTTTGATTTATTAAATACAAAAGGTTTTAATCCTGCCTCATTTGCAGACTTTGCAGCGCTGGCAAGAAGCATACTCCGCACAGACCACATAATAATCCCATGCACCTCTTCTGGTGGGATATTATGCATTTGTGACTCTTGTAGCTGTGACCATAGTTTTTTCTTGTCTCTACTTGCAAAAGCATCTGCAATATTAAATATATTAAATTCACCAAGCGATATTGGTCCATTATCTGTACCAAATGTTCGAGTACTCTTCTTTTCTTTGGAATCAAAATTTAAAACTTTTTCAGAATTTTTTTCAAGCTTAGTTAATGTTTTTTTATCTAGCTTTTCTTCAATGGCAATAAATATATTTTCAGACGTGGCGATTTCTTTAATTTTTTCTAATACCGAACCATTCGCGCTTTTATCCTCCAAAAGCTTGTCTAGTACAACAATATATTTATTTGAAAAAAGCCCCTGCCCTCCCACGAGCTCGTCAATCTTTGCTTCGGAAAAATTATCTGTATCCAAAATAAAAAGCGCAGCATCTGGCTTTTTTGCGTGCAAAGAATCCACCAACTTATGCAGCTTCTCCCGCGCCTTTTTTTGATCTGTCCCATGTAATAGATAAAGCATGATATTGAAATTCTACCATAAAAACATTTTTTGGTTTTGTTTGACAAAAATTACATCTTATATAGTATGTGAACAGACGCAGTGTCTCTAATACACAACTGAGGAATCTTAACTATGGACGCTATCAAAATGGCTCTCAACTCACTAATCTCTTCTTTAAATATTGGAATGAATGAGAGGTTTTTGGTCTCCTATAAAGAACACGTTGTCATCAATATGTTTTTAAAAAAAATACTGGGATTAGATCTGGTCTCGGAAAATGAAATAAAAGGTGTAATTCATACAAGGATTCTTGGTGTTGGTAGGCATGGCTATAATATACACGTCCGAGGACTTGGGGCTCCGGATTATATTGAGTCCCCAGCATCACTGGCGTTTGCTCTAAAGATGGATCATTTTAATGAGGAAGAGATGAAAAAAATAATATATGATCAAGAAGAAAGCCACGCCGATTTCATAGGACAATATTATATTGATAATTTTCCACAAGTACTTCTAGACCAACTTCTTACAAAACCCAAAAAACCTAAGCCAGGTAAAGATGTTGAGATTGGCCATTGCTGTTGCTGACCACCTAATCAAAAAACCTAAAACCGACCCAAATGGGTCGGTTTGTTTTTATATAAAAAATGCCCCGTGCGTAAACGCACGGGGACTTGGGTACTAACTACTCAGATCATTGGATTACTGATCACACTGCCACGAACCTTCGGCCATGAGCGGATCACTGCACCAATCAGGAACGACGCTGTCGTTTTGGGCGAGTGATACGCCACTGGTAATATCAACGCTCCCAACAACGGCACCAGAGTCGACGGTTCCACCATTGCTTGAGGCAGTCTCACGAGCATCAGTACAAGGCTTCCCGGCGGCCGCGAAGGCTTCTGCATTGTCTTCACTTTGACAAAGACGTGCCTTTGCAACATCGGTCAGACCCATGTTCTGCAGGATGCGGGCGTCTTTACGACGAACACAGTCTGCATCACGCCAGGTTGTACCAAACGACAAACCGAGGCTCATGCCTTGGCCACCCATCGTAGTGGAACCCATGCAGGTATCATCGGAAGATGTCAACGGCGCAGCATACGCAGAATTGACCGGGTTACGACGATGCTCTTCATTGCTGATATAGCTGATGTCATTTGTTACATCGCCCTGTTCCTGGTTCTGACCTTGACCCTGGCCTTGTGCTTGCTTCTGGCCCTGCTTCTGCTTCTGATCTTGGCCCTGCAGGTTGAGACCCGTATTACTGACGGCGTTCTCCACTCCAGCTGTAGCACTCGACCGATTGTCGTTGATGTTTTTGCTTTTGTTCACACCGACCACAGTGTTGTTGTTACGATTGTCGATGTCGACGTCGTTCCGATTCCGGACAGTCACATCACCCATTTTGTTGACGAGCCTGTTGCTGACATCACCGACGCCACCGCCATTGACTTCGACATAGTGGTGCCGTTTGTCTTGATCACCCCCACCCCCACCTTCGTTGTGGGGATTGCCGGCAAAGACTGCCGATGAGGTAGACATGGTGAGAACCAGGGCTGTGGCTGTAATCATAGGAAATTTCATCATCTTTTTCATGTTCGTTTCTCCATATGGTTATTTGATGTTTACATGTAAAGTTGCCCGAAATAGAAATAAATCGAGCATATTAATGGCTAAACAACGCATATTTGGTAGTCACCAATATGCTCGATTTATTTATGATCTAAGTTTTTAAAGAACGATATAAAATACCTTAAATGGTCTGTTTTGACAAGACCAAATAACACCTCAATTACTTTAGCATACTGAAAATATTTGTCAAGTCTTTCATCGCTAGTCTATTTATGGACCTTTTTGGGGCATTTATTTCAAACTCCCTACACTTATCAGATACGCCTCATCACTTTTTGAAAAAATTGACAAAAGAATCAACTCAAGTAATATCAGACCAGAAGTAATTATTTTAATACAACACAAGGAGAATCTAAGTGTCTCAAGTACCAAAAGAAATTAGTTGTGCACTCACTATACTGCTATCAGCAATACGCGTCAGAGAAGACGGGTTGGTATTAAGCTATAAAAAACACAGACTCCTGCGAGTTTTCACTTTGGAAGCGGTCGAGCTGGAAGATTTGTCTTTGGATTATGTAAAAATACTGATTGGTAAGTTTTTGATTGATCTTGGCATTAACTCGCTCAATCAGCATCTAGACAGCCTAAACTCCGCGAGGACAATATATCCGGATCATACCGAGCACAATGCTGCACTTGCGTATCTTCTCAAGACAGACCAACTCGTACCAGAGAAGCGGCAAAAAATTGTTTATGGTTCAGATACTGAATCAGGGTTCATACGGTCAAATTGTCCACACGACGATTTTCCTCAGCTTATTTTGGATCAAATTCTCAACGAACCTAAGAAACCCAAAAAGCCAGGGATTTTGGATGGTGTTGATCTTGGCCCACCTCCATGTGGATGTTGTTAATAAAAACCCACAAGCTTGTTAGCCAGCCCACCAGGGCTGGCTTTTTTATTTTTTAAACCATTACTTAAGTGAGCCCCACTTTTGTCCGCTAGATGCGTTAACCACAAGGGGTACTTTTAGCTCGGCAGCATTTTCCATGGCATCCTGAATCACCTTTTCTGCTTTTTTCACTTCACTATCCTCGACTTCAAAAATAAGTTCATCGTGCACCTGTAAAAGCAGGTGTGCTTTTTTATCCAGCTTTGCTTTTTTGATTTCTTCGTCGACTTTCTTCATTGCAAGCTTAATAACATCAGCGGCTGTTCCTTGTATTGGAGCATTCATAGCTTGTCTCTGTGCCATTGCGCGGATAAAAGGTGCTTTGGAATTTATGCCTTCAAAGTGTCGTTTGCGGCCAAATAAGGTTGTGGTTAAGCCAGTTTTAGCAGCGTCACTTTTTACCGTATCAAAATATTCAGCTACTCTGGGAAATTTCTCGAAATAATTATTATAAAATTCTTGTGCCTCCGCACGCGTGCCACCTAAATTCGCCCGAAGAGCTGTCACACCCATACCATACACAATCCCAAAATTAATCACTTTTGCTTTTCGTCGCATGTCCTTGGTCACATCACCATCTTCCACACCAAACACGTGCATAGCAACAGCCGAGTGCACGTCCTCCCCTTTTTTGAACACATCAATCAAAGTTTCACTTCCACAAAGGTGCGCCAAAATTCTCATTTCAATTTGTGAGTAATCAAGAGCTAAAAGAGTGTGTCCTTTTTGAGCAATAAATCCGTCGCGAATCTCATCGCCATCACGCACTGGGATATTTTGAATATTTGGATTTGTTGACGAAAATCTTCCAGTGGTCGTACCAGTTTGATTTAAAGTTGTATGTAGTCGATTTTCTTTATCAACAAGATTTGGAATAGTATCTACATAAGTAGATACTAATTTTTGTAATTCTCGGTAAGCTAAAATATCAGCAACGATGGGATAATCTTCCTTCAACTTCAAAAGCTCTGATTCTTTAGTACTACGAGCACCACCGGCAGTCTTCTTCAAACCTTTTGTAGAAACCTCCATCTTATCAAAAAGAATTTCTCCGACTTGTTTTGGGGAATTTATATTAAACTCCTCACCAGCTTCGCGCCAAATGTTTGCTTGGATTTTCTCAAGTTTTGCGTGATATTTTTTAGAAAGTTTTTTTAGATACTTCACGTCAACAAGAATCCCTCTATCTTGTGCGGCTTCAATAATATCGATGAGTGGTAGCTCTATCTCTTCGTACACCTTTTGTAATTTTTCTTTTTTCAGATCTGCAAGAATTTTCTTTTTAGCTTCTGCAAAAGTTTTTGTTCCGCTAAACTGATAGATATCCTCAAGTGTCGGGTTTGTAATATCAGATTTTAAAAGCCATAATGCGATACCAATTTCCTTAATCTCACGCTCATCAACCTCTTCTTTTGTTTCTTCTTCCTCTTCTGGCTCAACATCTGCCGACTCACCATTCCCAAACATCTGCTTTGCACGTGCTAAAAGTGTGCGGAATTCAAGCTCGGCAAAAATCTTTTCAACAGGCCCAATTTCAAAACCCTCTTCCCAGCTTTTGTCTGGCAACACAAAATCAATAGGAGCATCTAAGCGAATGGTCGCAAGTGTTTTAGAAAAAAGAGCTTCTTCTTCACCTTCTTCAAGCAACCCTATAATACGTGGCTTAATTCCAGCTTCTTCGAATTGAGTTTTGTTTTTCTTGAGTTTTTTATATATATCTTCAATTGTGCCAAATTTTGTGATTAGTGTTGTTGCTGTTTTTTCTCCAATTCCAGCAATACCAATAATATTGTCTGACGGATCACCTCTCAGACCTTTAAAATCCACTAGCAACCCTGGAGCAAATCCAAAGCGCTCTACCACCCTATCTTCATCGTACATAATTGTATCTGAAAGACCTTTGCGTAATGTATATACCTGCACTTTTTTATTATCAACAAGCTGTAATGTATCCATATCTCCAGAAGCAATAACGATTTCTGTATTTTTATCTTTTCTCAATTGTTCAACAATCGTTCCTAAAATATCGTCGGCCTCAAAACCCTCCTTTTCATAAATAGGAATATTAAACGCAGCAAAAATATCACGACTGCGAATAATCTGTGACACTAGTTCATCATCAGATTTTTTGCGCCCTGCTTTGTATCCATCATATGCCTCGTGTCGAAATGTTGGTTTCGGCAAATCATAACAAGCTACGATATAATCTGGCTTTAGCTCATTGATTATTTTTATAAGCATCGCCGCCACACCATACAGCCCACCTGTCGGCTCACCCGCTGCTGTAGAAAAATCTGGCAATGCATGATAAGCACGATGAATAATCGCATGTGCGTCTAGCAGAACCAATCTTTTCTTGTTTTGTTTTTTTGCTGGCATATCTTTTACAAAGTTATCCTTCTTGTCTCCTCATCAACGTATTCAAATTGTACCTTTATTATATCATCCGAAAGTACGTCAGCCACTTGCTCCGGCCACTCTACAACAATCAAATTTTGTGGATCTTTACTCAGCTCATCCCAGCCAAGCAACTTCAAATCTTCACCAGATTCTAATCTGTAAGCATCAATATGAACAAGTATTTTAAAATTTGAATCCTGAGTTTCATATTTTTTAAGAATCACAAATGTGGGGCTTGTAATATGGCGCTCAATCCCCAACTCCTTAGCTAATTCTTTTACAAAAGCTGTCTTACCAGCACCTAAATCACCATGCAAAGCAACAATCTTCGCACCAACCCCCTTATTAATATCCTGCAAAACCCCCTTCGCAAAATCACGCATTTCATCTAGATTGTGTATCAAGTGTTCCATATAGACTATTTTACCACAGCATCTCTAACCAATAAAAAAATTAAAACCAGGGTTAATTACTAACCCTGGTTTTATTTTACACAAAGACATTCCAATTAGTCTGGGACATCCAGCATGAGAGTCGGCCAAACAGCAGCCAGAACGAGTGCGATTACTAAAACTATCCAAGATTCACAAAACCAGTCGTAAATCTCCCCTTTCACTTTTTTAATAAAATCTTCCATAAAAACTCCCTGTATAAAAATTAAAAACTATAGATAACCAGGTCCTGTACAATCTTATCACTCATAATATCAACTAGTCAACACCAACAAAAAGCGCCGGCAGAGCCGGCGCTTTTTGTTATCAGTCTGTTATTAGCTTATTGTAATTTCAGACTTGTTTCGCTTTCTTTCTTCAAGATATCCGTATGATACTCGGCTGAGTATAATAAGGATGAAAATTAGAATGATAAGCAATAGCCATTCAATAAGTGAGTCTGGAAGGAATCCATTTCCACCGAAGAATGTTGCGGCTGCAAGAGTTGATGTTTTATCAACAACCTCTATTTCAACCTCATTTGATGTTTTTGTAAGTCTTTTACTTTCAATCTGAGCTACGTTTTCAATCGTTGAGTCAATCTTTGCTTCAGCAGTAACGATCATATCAAGTGTTACCTCTTCACGATCTCCCGGAAGCATATCCCCAACAAACCAAACCACTTCTCTTTGTGGGTCGTTTGTGTTCTCGTCCTCTGCATTTGCAAATTCAAGATAATAAGGAACACGATCTTTAATGTCTACATCTTCTAATTTGTAGTCGCCAGTGTTTTCAACTGTGATTGTAAATCGTACAAGATCTCCACGCAGTGCTTCCACACTCACATCATTACCATTTGGGTTTGAAAGGTTTTCAAGTTCTTTTTCAATTGAAACAGCACGAACTTTTGTTGAAGGTGGCGGTGTTACAATAACTGAATTTGTTCTAAACGTAAGAATGTCACCATAGTCTGTTCCATTGTTGTTTTGTACAACAGCTCTATAGTAGTAAGTTGTGTTTGACGATAGTCCAAACATTGAGTACTTGAAGCTCATTGATGGAGCTGTTCCAAGACCCTCGCTTGAAGTTCTGTTTCCAAGTGATTGTGTTCTACCATACTCAAACCAACCATTTGTAAATTGATTACCAGTTACAATTGCAAGTCCATTAAGACGCGCGCTTGTTTGACCAATATTAATAGCCAGGTTTGTAATCGCCTCTGGCGCACGGTTGTTTACGACAGTTCCACCAGTAGTGAAGCTCAAGATGCTTCCATATGAAGTACCTTGGCTATTTCGTGCTACTGCACGGAAGTAGTAAGTTGTGTTGTTAGAAAGCCCGCTTACATAATCATTGAAGTTTGTTGCTGTAGAACCGTGATTGATTGTATTAGTTCTATTTCCAAGTGATCGTGTAGTACCATATTCAAACCAACGTGTTGTGTTGCTTGTGTTATATGGATTCACATATCCGTTTAGTGTTGCAGCGCTGTTTTGAATATTTGTCGCATTCTGTGTAGATACGAACGCGCGCTGATTGTTTGAGCCGTTTGTTGTAAAACTTTGCACGCTTCCATACACAGTGCCTTGGCTGTTTTGTGCTACCGCACGGTAGTAGTATGTTTGGTTTCGAGATAGTCCACTTACATTATCATTGAACGTTCCAGCACTTGAACCTTGTCCAATCTTTGTTGTGTTGTTATTAAGTGACCAGCTATTAGTACCCCACTCAAACCATCGAGAAGTGTCTGATGTGTTGTGCGGGTTAACGTGTCCACGTAGTGATGCGAAAGTTTCGCCAACACCGTTTGCAGAATATGTTGATACTGATGGAAGTAAATTACCAGACCCACTACCTGTGTTGAAAGTCAAAGTATTTCCATATGTAGTACCGTGTTGATTCTGTGCAACACATCGGAAATAGTATGTACTATTGTATGAAAGTCCGCTTACATTATCGTTAAAACTTGAAGCAGAGCCTCCGTGTCCGTAATGATTTGTTGAATTCCCAAATGAATTACTTGTGCCATACTCAAACCAGTTAGTTGTGTTTGTTGTACCATTTGGATCAACATAACAATTAAGTGTTGCGTTTGCTTGGCCAATACCTGTAGCAGAGTTTGTGGTCACAGATGGTTTTTGTCCTTGCTGCGCTTCGCTAACAAGAAAAGTTAGTGTAACGTTTCCTTGTGTGCCCCAACCAGGTGCGAGGTCACCAATGTACAATCCAGCTTGTGAGAAAATCTCATTTCCTGTTTGGCCATTTAGCAAAGTGTAATCTCCAAGAGTTCCTTGGTTTGGATACCAAGAGATAGCGTTTGAATACTGTATAGACTCATTGCTAGATAAAGAAACTGTCGCAGTACCAACAACTTGCGGAGCATTGTCTGCCCACACACGCGCAGTAAACGTATGATTAGTTCCAACACCTGTATTTTGTGGTGTTAGTCTAACTCGCACATTACGTGCAATTTCGTCAGATGTATTATGGTAGTAAACCGCAAAACTTACCGCCTCTCCAGCATCTGCTGAAGTATGTGTTCCCCATTGTGCATTGGTAGTATTAGGATTTTCTGTGTAGTTATTAACACGAAGTGTGTCGTAATCCAATACATCATTATTGAATGTTGCAGCAGAAACACCCGCTGGAACAACAAGTGCTGCGGTAGCAATAAACCCAATCGCGATATATGTAATTTTGTTTATAATATTTTTCATAATAATTTTTTAATAAATTTTTTTTAATAACCATCTCCAAACCTTCATTTTTTCAAATAAAAACTTGGTAATAGGAGTGTGAGACTTTTAAAAAAGCCTCACACTCGAGTTTAACGAATCACCTACCACGTTTGTGGTCCAAGTGGACCAGGTGGCGGTGCATTTGATCCTGTTGGCAAACCACCAGACGGCACGGGCGTTGGTGTACTAACAGGTGCTGGTGCTGGTGCACCTACAGGTCCCTTGCTTCCGGGAGTGCTCCCTCCTGGATTGTTCACCGTGTTTGAGATGTTGTTGTTCACAACATCCGCTGCACGGTGTTTAATCCCTTCACCAATGAAATAGCCGGCGGCGGCATAACCAAGTCCGGAAGCCCCTGCTTCAAGCACCTTGTTCACATCATGCTCCCAGCTCCCCACTGGCGCTGTCGTACCACACTCAAAGCATGGTTTGTCCATTCGGTGAACCACCCGAGTCGGGATACTGCCTGCAACCACAACCGGTTTGGACTGTACACAAACACGATATACTTTCTTTAGCGCAGCCGCTTGTGCTGGACACACTTTAGTAAAGTAAGACCATGCTTCAGGATTACTCAACTCTTTCTGAATCGCAGAAACCGCCTTATCAGAAAATTGTGCTTCTGCAGATACTCCACACGCAGACACAACAACCCATCCTCGCTGTGCACGCGTCTGATCCGACACATACTGCACATTGGCAGAGCCACTTGGCAGATATGCGTTCAGGTATGCCTGCACTGCTTCTGTACGAGTATCCGCATAGACTGGTGAAGTGAGAATTGCGAGCAAAACCAAAAATAATACTGATTTCATGACTCCTCCTTAATTATCTTTTGGGCTGTAGGCTGTAGAGACCAGCGCAATAGTCTGAAGAAAAACCAGATTGCACACATTCGGTGTACCCATCTACAGCCATCCGCTTGTTGTATGTTTGACGATTTTCGATGGCAAGATTTCGCTCCTCTACACCATCTTCCTTTGGAATCTCTTCACCGACTTCTCCACCAATGAGACCACCAATAGCCGCACCGACAGCAATGGCCCAAGGATCACCTCCGCCGAGCTTATACCCAGCAACGCCACCAGCAGTAACGCCAGCAACAATCCCTTCGCCATGGTGATTTGTTGAAGAACACCCGCCTACAAACAATGCAAGCACCAGAATCATAATTACAAAGAGCTTATTTTTCATCACTTCTCCTCCTCCCGCCGTACAATACGGCTATTCGTATTTCGTGTATTGAAAGGGTTTTCCTGCTTAAATTATACACATTCTTGCTATTTTGTCAAGCCCACAAACAGGGCTTGTTTGTCAAGAATATGCACAGTATTCTGCAATTGACTCTACTTCTTAGACCCTTAAAAGTCAAGAATTATTTGTGTTTTAATGAATAATTTTACTAAAAAACACAGTCCCCACCTTATTCCTTGCCCCAACCCACAAAAAACGATACTATGAAGGTACAAATTACTTAAAAATATGGCTCAATTAAACAAAATTCAACAACAAGAAAAGATTGCGGAAATGCGCAAAAAAGAGGAGGAGGATCTAGTTAGAGCCTTATCCGAGCGCCACAATCTCCCCTATATAGACCTATCAACCACCTCAATAAACACAGATGCTTTGCGTCTAATACCAGAAGGCCAGGCCAGAGAAGCTGCTGCAGCTGCTTTTTCACTCACAGGAAAGAATGTTCTGATTGCAATCATCTCACCACAAAAAGATTCTATACGAGTAATACAAGATGATTTAACACGGCAAGGATACAAGCCAGTATTTTATATGGCATCCAAACAAAGTGTTAATCGTGCACTAGATTTGTATAAAGAAGTTTCTTATGCAGAAGAAACAGAGGCTGGTGTGTTTGATATATCGCAAGCAGAAGTTGAAACTTTCATGAATCAAGTTGGAGGCCTGACTGATCTTGAAAAACTTCTCGGGGAAATTACAACAACCCAAGCGAAGCGTAAAATTTCTAGAATTTTAGAAGTTATACTTGCGGGCGCCATAGCGACAGATGCGTCCGACATACACATCGAACCAGAAAAAATTGTGACGCGCCTGCGCTTCAGACTTGATGGTGTACTACACGACCTAATTGATATTGATCACTCAATATATAATTTCCTTCTTTCCCGTATAAAACTTTTATCTGGATTAAAATTAAATATTAGAAAAAGCGCTCAAGATGGTCGCTTCAGTATAAAATTAGGCGCAGTAGATATTGAAGTACGAACATCTGTAATCCCTGGTGAGTACGGCGAGTCTATTGTTTTACGTATACTAAATCCAGAAACAATTCAGATTACACTTAAAGACCTCGGTATTGAAGAGGGTCTTTTTGAGGAGCTATCACGCCAACTGAAAAAACCAAACGGAATGATTCTCACTACAGGGCCAACAGGTTCTGGTAAAACAACAACACTCTACGCATTTTTACGTTTTATATATAACCCTGAGATAAAAGTAATTACTATTGAAAACCCTATTGAATATCATCTAGATGGTATTACTCAAACACAAGTCGAAAAAAGTGCAGATTACACATTCCTCACAGGATTACGTAGTGCACTACGACAAGACCCAGATATTATAATGGTTGGTGAGATTCGCGATGAAGAGACAGCGCGCGTTGCAATAAACTCTGCGCTTACTGGCCACTTAGTTTTTAGTACACTACACACAAATAATGCTGCTGGTGTAATTCCCCGCCTTGTTGACCTTGGTGTTAATCCAAAAATAATCAGCTCTGCTTTAAATATTTCTCTTGCACAGCGACTCGTGCGTAAACTGTGTCCCGACTGCAAAGAATCATATTCTCCTAATGAAGAAGAGCGTGCACTGCTTACAAACATCCTTGCGTCAATAAAAGAAAAGCGTAACGTTTCTCCTGAAATATCAGAGCTGTGGGGAATCCCAGGAGAAGGGAATTCTTGTACAAAATGTGGTGGTGTTGGTTACAAAGGAAGGATTGGTGTGTTTGAAGGAATACTTACAGATAAACATGTTGAAAAAGTAATCCAGGATGAAAACGTGAGTGAGTTGGCAGTTGTTGAAGCGTCCAAACAACAAAAGATGCTTGATATGGCAGAAGATGGAGTTTTGAAAGTGTTAAACGGAGTCACGTCTCTTGAAGAACTACAAAGGGTGGTTGATATACGAAGAGAAGAAAGTATTGTATAAACATAAAACACACCGAGTATTTGTAAATACTCGGTGTGTTTAAAATATGATATTGTTTAAATAGTATTTCAACGCACAATCCTCTAAGTAAACTTTTAATAACAAGACTAAAAGAGCGGAATTGTTCTATGGATAGTACCAGCACTCCTCCTCATCACTTGTATCGAATTAGGAGGTTCTTGCAAAATAAGATTCGTCGCGAGATTTTCAAATTTTGAGTGAAACGAAGCGGAAAATTATGAAGCAATGCCGTAGCATTGTTGAATAATTTTCAGCAAGTTGTAGCCAAAATCTGGAAATTGTAGCGGAAAAATTATTTTGCAAGAGCCTCCAGTTCAATAACAGTGATGAAGAGGAACCGGATACGTCCTCGATCAGAACCAACGATTACTTAGAGGATTGTGTGCTGAAAGATCTATTCCTGAGGGCTTGAAAGCTCCAGAAAGACTTGATATTGACATATCTTTAAATATGTTTCAAGTTCGAATAGTATCTTAGCATAAAACTATTTTTATGTCAAGTCCTGATAACCAACAGCAAAAACCCGCAAAAGAGGACCTTTTTTTGGACCAAACCTTACGACCATCTAAATGGGAAGAATATATTGGCCAAACACAAATAAAAAACAACCTTAAAATACTTTTGGTTGCTGCTTCAGAGCGTGGACACAGTCCGGAACACCTTTTATTTTACGGACCCCCAGGATTGGGAAAGACAACACTCGCACATTTAATTGCACACGAAACAAATAGCCAATTAAAAAGCACGTCTGGACCAGCGATAGAAAAAGTTGGTGACCTTGCTTCTGTTCTCACCAACCTATCACCTGGTGACATTCTTTTTATAGATGAAATACACAGACTTAATAAACTTATTGAGGAAGTTTTGTATCCAGCAATGGAATCCGGATCGCTTGATATTATTATAGGTAAAGGGCCATCTGCCCGTACGATTCAGCTGGACTTACCTCCATTTACACTGATCGCAGCAACAACACGTACTTCCCTTCTCTCAGCACCACTACGCTCTCGTTTTTCTGGTGGTACATTTCGCCTTGAGTTTTATAACGAAGAAGAAATTGGACAGATTATAAAACGTTCTGCAAAAATTTTAGGTATAGAAATAGAAGATGAGGCCGCAGAGGAGATCGCGAAGCGAAGTCGCTCTACTCCACGTACAGCAAACTATCTTTTAAAGCGTTGTCGTGATTATGCACAAGTGCACAAAAACAAGCTCGACAAAGAAACAGTCCAAAAAGCTCTTGAATTACTTGATATTGATGCACTCGGACTCACAAGCACAGACAGAAAAATACTTGATTGTGTTATAAATAAATATAGTGGTGGACCAGTTGGACTTAAAACAATAGCTGCTGCAATATCAGAAGAAGAGGGTGGTATTGAGGAAGTGAATGAGCCCTATTTAATGCAGCTTGGCCTCATAGACCGCACACCACGTGGACGTATAGCCACTAACAGAGCTTACGAACACTTACACATAGAACTGCCGAAAGACCGCCAAGAAAAACTCCTCTAAAAAACCCTTGTTTTTCAACTTAAAATACGGCTCAACCCAGTTGAGCCGTATTTTAATTAAACCTTATTGATGCTAAAGCAGTGAGCCCAGTCGCAATCGCATCTATTTCGTCATCAATTATTTTTTCCTTTTTTATTTCCACTAATTGGCGTGTCATCATTTCAACTTGTGATTTATCTGCCCTTCCATATCCTGTTATCGCATTTTTTATTTGTAGTGGTGTGTACTCGTGTATTTCCAAATCCCTCATTTTTGCAATACATATTATTGCACCACGAGCTTCAGCAACCTTCATTGCTGTTTTTTGATTGGAATTAAAAAGGAGTGTTTCTATCGCTAGTGCGTGTGGAGAAAATTTTTGTATCACACTCTCAATTTCATGTCCGATTTGTGCCAACCGATTCGGAAACTCATCTTTTGCATCTGTTTTAAAACAATCAGAATGCAGTAAAACTTCCTTACCATCTTGTTTTTCCAAAATAGCAATCCCTACCCGCTCATATCCCGGATCAATTGATAGAATTTTCATATTTATTAGTCTGCATTTGTGTAAACATTCTGCACGTCATCATTTTCCTCTAGTGCTTCAATAATGTTTCCAAGTTTTTCACCGTCTTCATCTGAAAGTGGTACCGTAGCATTAGGTTTCCATTCTGCACCATCTCTTGTGAAAGCCCAGCTTGCTGCACCTTGTGCGGCCAGCTCTGCTCCTGATTTAGAAAGGGTGTGTTTTACTTCTGCTGAAGTTCTATTTTTGTTGTCTGTGAGTCCTGTGATAATAATAGCTGACCCGCCTGGCCCATATGCTTCATAAACCACCTCTTCCATATTTGCAGTATCTCCACCAGCGCCTTTCTTAACAGCACGATCAATATTATCAGACGGCATACTAACAGCCTTAGCTTGATCTATCGCACTACGAAGCCCTGGTGAATCAACATTACCTCCAGCCTTTTTTGATTCAACAGCAATAAGTCGAGAAAATTTCCCGAACACCTTACTTTTAGCCGCGTCTGTAGCCGCTTTTTTGTGTTTAATTTTTGACCATTTATTATGTCCACTCATGTTTAAATTGTTATTTTAACAAACCTTTTCTTACCAATCTTTAGTGTTACTGTTTCTTTAATTTCAAACTTATCGTCTTCAATCTTCCTGTTGGTATCTATATTTTTAACAGCACCACTTGTGATTAGTCTTTTAAAATCATTTTTTGATTCTACTGTGCCTGCCTGTAAAAGAATGTCGCCCAGAGAATCTCCTTTTTTTGCACCCACCTCTTCAATATCCTCTGGCACACCCCGCTCTTGAAATGTTTTCACAAACACCTCTTCTGCTTTTTTTGCATCTTTTTCATTATGAAACATTGAAACAATCTCGTGAGCTAGTTTCATTTTTGCATCACGAGGATTCATCTCGTTACTGTTTATTTTTTTCTCAACTTCATTCACCTCACTCATCGGCACACGTGTCACAGAAACAAAGTATGGAATAATGTTTTCGTCTTTCATACTCATTATTTTTCCATACATATCAGCAGGCGTATCTATTATATTAATTACATTCCCCCAGCTTGAACTCATTTTTCTTCCATCTGTTCCGTTAATAATATCTGTCATTATTATATCTTGTGCTTTTTGCCCAAAACTTTCCTGCAATTTTCTTCCAGCAAGAAGATTGAAACGTTGATCAGTACCGCCAAACTCAACATCTGCTTTCACTGCCACAGAATCGTAGCCTTGCATGAGCGGGTATAATACCTCACGCAAAGAAACTCTCTTACCTGCATCTAATCTTTTTTTAATATTTTCACGTGCAATAAAATCTGCAACAGAAAATTTATCTGCCTGTTCACCAATTTCAGTGTATCCTAATTTTTTTAACCATTTTGAATTATATTTTTTTTCAACTTTTCGTGTATCAAGAACAATACCCATTTGTTTAAAATATGATTTCAGGTTTTTCTTTATTTCTGCTTGAGAAAGCATAGGGCGCTCCACTTCTTTGTCTGAGGTGTCGCCTATTACACCAGTAAAGTCACCTACAATAAACACTATTTTGTGTCCAAGGTCTTGTAGGTCTTTTAGTTTAAGTAGCTGTGTCGCTCTTCCAAGATGAATATTAGGACTTGTTGGGTCAATACCAAGCTTTATACGTAGTTGTTTTCCAGACAACAGTTTCTTTTTTAAGTTATCTTTTTCTATAACCTCGACAACTCCTCGAGATAATATTTCATCTATTTTTTGCTCGTTTGTGTCTACTTTCATATGACCAATATACCATAATTATGCTACTATCTAAATATGAGAAAAATAATTAAAAAAATGAAAAAAATACACTGGTGGAGGGATTTTGTAATTTTTTGCCTTAGTGCAGGTTTTTTAGGGGCTGGATTTATACTTTTATGGGCTGCAAGCTGGGATATTCCAGATTTCGACTCGTTTGAGGAACGCAAGGTGGCTCAATCAACAAAAATATATGATCGTACAGGAGAGGTCCTTCTATATGACATACATCAAAATATAAAAAGGACAGTTGTTCCATATGAAGATATTTCTCGATACATAAAAAATGCGACTGTTGCAATAGAAGATGATACTTTTTACGAACATAGTGGAATAAGACCTGTGTCTTTTATACGCGCTGTTATCGCAAATATAACAACAGGAAGTCTTGGGCAAGGTGGATCAACAATTACTCAGCAGGTAATAAAAAATGCAATTCTTACACAAGAAAAGAAAATTTCAAGAAAAATAAAAGAATGGGGTTTATCTTTAAAACTTGAACAAGTAATGAGCAAGGAAGAAATTCTTGAAATATATTTAAACGAAGCCCCTTATGGAGGGAGTATTTATGGTGTTGCAGAGGCAAGTCGTTCATTTTTCAACAAAGACGCAAAAGAGCTTACGCTCGCCGAATCAGCATATTTAGCAGCACTTCCACAAGCACCGACACTTTATTCACCATACGGAAACAATAAAGACATGTTGGAGGATAGAAAAAATTTAGTTCTTGCACGCATGTATGAGCTTGGTTTTATAACACAAGGAGAATATGATTCTGCAAAAGAAGAGGTTGTTGAATTTATAGCACGAGCTGAAAAAGGTATTAGAGCGCCACATTTTGTATTATACGTACGTGCATACTTAGAAAAAAAGTATGGGAAGGATGTTGTTGAACAAGGTGGTTTAAAAGTTACAACAACCCTTAATTATGACTTACAAGAAAAAGCTGAAGGTATTGTAAATGAATACGCATTAGTAAATGAGGAAAAGTTTAATGCGGAAAACGCCAGTTTGGTTGCAACAGACCCTCGCACAGGCCAAATTCTTGTAATGGTTGGTTCACGCGACTATTTCGATGAAAACATTGATGGAAACTTTAATGTTTCTATTGCTCACCGCCAGCCAGGGTCTGCGTTCAAACCATTTGTATACGCAACGGCTTTTGAAAAAGGATATATGCCTGAAACTGTTATTTTTGACCTTCCCACAGAATTCCAAACAACTTGTGATCCAGAAGGTGAACCCAAATCTTCGGAAACTGATCCTGATGAGTGTTATATGCCAGTAAACTACGATGGTATTTATCGAGGCCCAGTAAACCTGCGTGACTCATTAGCACAATCATTGAACGTTCCTGCTGTAAAAACTTTGTATTTGGCCGGTCTTCGTGATTCACTACACACAGCAAAAAACTTTGGTATACGAAGTCTTACAAACACAGATCAGTATGGATTAACACTTGTTCTTGGAGGTGGTGAGGTGTCATTACTTGATATCACAAACTCATATGGGGTATTTGCTAATGATGGTGTCTACAATCAACACACACCAATATTAAAAGTTGAAGATAAATCAGGAAATACACTGGAAGAATTTGCAACAAAAAGTCACTCTGTTATTACGGAGCGCACAGCAAGGCAAATATCTGACATACTTTCAGACAACGAGGCAAGAACTCCTTTATACGGAGCAAACTCATTATTGTATTTTGGTGGGATGGATGTTGCTGTTAAAACAGGTACAACAAACGATTATCGTGATGCGTGGACAATTGGTTACACTCCTTATATCTCAGTTGGTGCTTGGGCAGGAAACAATGACAACTCCTCTATGGATAAAAAAATATCTGGTTTAATCATAACGCCGCTGTGGAGATCTTTTATGGATGAGGCTATAGCAGCAGAACCATCAAAGTTTTATTTTGAAAAAGCTGCGAAAAAAGAAGTTGATGTTATGCCAATTTTACGTGGTTTGTGGCAAGGTGGTAGAAGTTATGTAATTGATACTATGTCTGGTAAATTAGCCACCGAACGAACCCCTATTGAAACACAAGAAGAAAGAGTTATTACTGATGTGCACAATATTCTTTATTGGATTGATAAAGAAAACCCATTAGGCTCACAACCAGAAAACCCAGAAAAAGATTCTCAGTTTGAATCATGGGAATATTCTGTACGTAAATGGGCTGGGGAAACTGGTATTGTTGGGCAAACAGAAGATAGTATTCCAAAAGAATTTGATGATGTTCACACACAACAAACAATTCCTAGTATACAAATCACACAACCAAACCAACAATCTTTATATCAATCAAATAGTAGAATATCTGTTAATGTAACAAGTTCTGGAACATATCCAATTATAAAATTAGACTTTTACATTAATGGTGTGTTTGTTGGATCATCAAACAGAGCACCTTTCTCATTCTCATTTATTCCAAACGAGATACTTAGTATAAAAAACGAAAACAAGCTTCGTGTTATAGCAACAGACTCTGTTTATAACAAAGTAGAAAGTATAACGAATTTTTACATTCAGTAGAATATTAGTAATAACCACTAAAAAACGGCGCATAGCGCCGTTTTTTAGTGGTTAGAGTACTATCTTATATCTTTAACAAATACATTATCACCAACTCTTTCTTGTAGTTTTTTTATAATTTTTTGTTTATTTATAAAAATTTCATTTTTATAAATTGGTTGTGTTTTTATATATACAACTCCATTTTTAATAGATATGTCTTTTTTATCTAATTCAATATTTGTTGTTGTTTTTATAATATCAACAGCACTTTTTCTTACTGTGATATCTGGTGGTGTGATGTGTTTGAATTTTTGTAGAAGGTCTGATATGTACATAAATGATTATTTTAAAAACACACTAACGATTCATAGGCATCACTAAATATAAAAATGTATTATCCCCTACTCCTTTTATAACAATAGGCATATTTGATCCACCACACTCTATAGAAACAGAGTCTGTATGTATTGATTGGAAACAATCTAACATATATTTATAATTGAAACTTATTTTAACATCATCACCTTCAACAGTAGCATCTAATTTTGCATCATTCTCACCAATATCATTGTTTTTTATTTCAATATCAAAAACTTTTTTTGATGGATCTATTTCCATTACAGCTTGATTGAATTTTCCTGAAAAAATATTACCTATCTTCAAAACATTCATTATGTCTTGTTTAAGTACTATCGCGTTTGTTTTATACTCCTTTGGTATTATTTGTTTATAATCTGGAAATGTTCCATCTATAATACGTGATGTGAAGTATATATTATTTAAAGAAAAAACAATTTGGTTTTTATTAAACCTAACATCAATATCACCGGATAAGGTATCAAATACTCTTGTTATATCTAGTGCGTTTTTAAATGGAATTATAATACCTCCCCAATCTTTGGTATTTTTAATATTTTGTTTCTTTTCAGCTAGTCTAAATGAGTCTGTAGCAACAAAAACAACATCTTGCTCATTTGGATATATATACACAGAAGAGAGTTCTGGTTTAACATCTGATAGTGATGAGCTATATACAACTGACTTTATACCATCTACAAGAGTTTGTGTTG
>JBHPGB010000008.1:0-30595 GCA_042571085.1 Patescibacteria group bacterium
GGAGGAGGTCGGGGAACCTATGGTTCCCCGTGTTGGAAAATATTAAAAACACTACTTGGATTGGTACAATCGCAGAACTAACAAACAACAAAGGATTAGAATACAGCATCAGAGCAATAAATGAGCTTGTTCATGATGACGCTGTGCCGCAATTCACATATGTAATAATCGGCGATGGCGAAGACAAAGATGATCTTCTAGGGTTAATAAAAAAATTACACCTAGATGATGTTGTTTTCATTAAATCACGTAGTGCAGATGCAGCAACTCTTATTAGAGCTTTTGACGTATTTCTTTTACCATCTTTGAAAGAAGGCTTGCCATACACACTACTTGAAGCAGGACTTGCAGGTATGCCTACAATAGCCAGTGACGTTGGTGGTATTCCAGAAATTATTACTCATGGTGTTTCTGGGCTTCTTGTTGAGCCAGGAAAAAGCAAAGACGTGGCATTCGCAATACAAACTTTCTTAGGCAATAAAGAGCTGGCACATCATTATGGAGACATGCTCAAAATACACACTAGTCAAAAATTCTCAATTCAAAACATGGTTGAAAATACAGCACAACTTTATAAATAAGGTTGTTGGCTAATTTAAAAAAACGGCGGCCGAAAGCCGCCGCTTTTTTAAATTTACATCCCTAAAAATTCTCTATTTATATTATCTCTATGTGTTGCTCTTGCATACCTGCGCATACTCATCAAAATTCCAAGTCCGATAAACTCAGTAAGTAAATGTGATCCTCCATAACTCACAAAAGGTAGCGGCAATCCAGTCACCGGCATCATACCAATATTCATACCAATATGAATGACGACATGACTCATAATAAATACAGCAAGACCAACCCCATAAAACATTTCAAAATTACCAGAACCTCTCATGGCATTAGAAAGAATGCGCCACAGTAGAACACCAAAAAGTATCAACAAAATCACAGTACCTATAAACCCCCACTCTTCTGCGAATGCCGCAAAAATAAAGTCTGTCTCATACTCAGGTAAAAATTCTAATCGTGATTGAGTACCATATCCGATACCCTTCCCCAATACACCACCAGAACCGACAGCAATGGTAGACTGAAATGCATTATATCCAGCTCCTTGAATATCAGCGAGCGGATTCAAAAATGTGAGAATACGCTGTTTTTGATTGCCGGTAAAACCAAAGTTCCACAAGATAGAAAAAGCCAATACCCCTGCAGTAAGTACGAGCAAGAGGTGCTTTTTGGAAATACCAGAAACCATAACCATTCCAAACCAAATAGAAAAAACAATAAGCGCTGAACCAAAATCGGGCTGCAAAATAATAAGAGCAAATGGTACCAATACATAAAAACCTGAAACTAAAATGTGACGAATGTTTGCGATTTCAATATGTCTGCGCGAAAAATATTTAGCCAACACAAGAATCATCACTATTTTTATTGGGTCGGCTGGCTGAAAAGAAAAAGGGCCCAAAGAAAACCAGCTCTGCGCACCTTTTATAGTACTCCCGCCAACAAGCACCGCAATCAGAAGAAAGACTGAACCTAAAAATAATGTAACGAGAACATCGGTCCGCTTAAGAAAACCAAAATCTATGAAAGAACAAGTAAAGAAAGCAGCTATTGAAACAGTAGCCCATATTATTTGTCTACTGAAAAAGCTGCTCTCTCCACCAAAAGAATACATAGTAACAAGCCCTGCGCCAATGAGAGGCAGGACAGAAAAAAAAAGTATCCAATCTATATGTGTTCTAGAAAAAAAAGACATGATTCACAAGCGGGATGTAGTACCGATTTAATAAACTATTCTTCTAATGTGAGAAGATTTATGCGCGGCAATACATCTATTTTTATAGGCAATGTTTCAAACGGTTCTTTCCATGTGAATGTTACGTCGACTGAATCATATTGGGGCACGACATCCACGATTGTTGAGGATACAGCAATGGCATTATCATTTATATCAAACAGTACAGCAGTAACATCTATATCATACGCAGGGAATGGTGACTCGTTTACTATAGCAGCACGTAGTCGCGGCCTGGTGTCTAGATTTTCCATGCGCTGATTACTCACCGATACAGTAGGAATATTTAATTCTTCCACACCTGGTCTTATCCAAGTGTGGTCTTGTAGCAATTCTATGAATGTGCGCTTTGGTAAACGCTCGCCTGTACGTATACCACTTTCAAATATTATAAATTGCTCTTTTGGATTAACAAAAGTTTTACCAAATTTTTCTTCAACTAAAATATTATTATCATCGTAAAGTTTAAATTTATATATAAGTTCTGAGAGGCCAGCGTCTGTATTTGGATTTTCTATAAGTGCTATTGTGTCGTAAATACCATCGGAAACTTCAAAGGATCTGCTCCAATGTATAAGCAGGTCCCCCATTTGCTCTGCACACAATTCCGGGCAAATACCACCGCAATCCACACCAATTTCATCTCCATTTTGCTTACCATCAGTACATGTTGGCGGTTGATTTAGGTACAGGAAAAGCGGGATACCAACAAAAACTAGTATCAAAATCGCCAGACCAGCGAAGTACATAAATTTCCTTTTTGATGCCCATGAAATCATGGTTATATTATATCTGACTTGGCAAACAAAAACAAAAAACCAAGAAGCTTCCGCTTCTTGGTTTTTTAGATCAAATACTTTATCTTGGCGTTTGCCTACTTTCCCCATCAAAGAGTATCATCGGCACTAAGAGACTTAACTTCTGTGTTCGGAAAGAGAACAGGTGTACCCCTCTCGATGAAACACCAAGATAAAACATTCGATTCTTATACTTTACTACAAATTTGGATTTTTGAAAATGGAGCGAATCTTGAGCTTGTTTGAAAATATGCTTTCGTTGCTAAAAATTACAAATTTTGAGCGAGACAAAGATAAAAAATTTCGCTTATGCCTTAGTATAGGCTAAATTTTTTATCGAAGTCGTAGCCAAAATTTTGGATTTTTAGCAGAAATGATATTTTTAAATGAGCTCATATTAAACCCTGATTCGCAAAAAGGGTTAGTAGGAACGGGTGGAATTGAACCACCGACCTCCCTTCATAGAGGGATGCTCTTATGATGAATCTGCAACACATTACTGCACAGAGTATCTATTTCTGTTCTGTGTTTGCATCAAACTAACTCACGAAAATTTGAGCTTACAGTCATCCCACTGAGCTACGTTCCAATTTGGTCGGCGTGGCTGGATTTTCACCAGCGTAATAAACGGTTCACATTCACATGTAAAAAGTTTATCAAACCTCCTCACCCAAAGTGAGGCGCTCCAAACGCAAATCCTAAAAGAAGGAAAACGTTTGTCATATACATCTATGAGCTACACCCCGTTTGAAAAAAAGTTTTGGTGGAGCACACGGATTCCTAAGCCCGCCTCCTCTCTGTTGTACAAAGCGCTCGGACGTGAGCTACTGCCCCTAAACTTTTAAAAACCAAATGAACAAGTTTGGTGCGTCCGGCCAGATTTGAACTGACGACCTCTTCTCATAGCTTCGAAATACTTTTTAAAATCATTTTGAAGCCACATGAAGCACTCTACCAAGCTGAGCTACGGACGCACTTCAAACTTTATTCTATACTTTTGTAAAAACGTGTGGAGTTTCCAGCGATTGCCGTTTGACCATCCATCCATGGTGGCTATTCTCTATTTCGGAGCTACGAACTCTTACTTGGGATCGGAACATCGCACTGCACACGGTGCCGGGCACTCTTTTACAAAAAAATCTAAATGGGATTTGATGAGAATGCAGTAGGATCTATACTCGCCAGGGACATACAGCCCAGACTCCCAAACAAAAGTTTGATGCCTCCAGTGCATTCTCTCAAATCTCACTCTAAACCGAGCACCTTTTCGGGTAATATTACACACTTAAGATCAATTAAATACTATGTATAAAATATATAGCCCATAAATAATACGACCTAAAAAGGTGCTCGGTAAAAAGAACAAAACAAAAATGGAAAAATCCATTTTCAAAAATCCAACTAGCGTTTCCACGCTAAGTTGTAAATATGAGCAAGCTCATATTTACAACTTAGCGTGGAAACATTGCAAAAACAATTACAATCTCTAAATTTCCTAATAAAAGGAACTGTTACCGAATATTGATGGAACCAATATCCAATAACAATCCCAAATGCGGTCAATGACATTAGTACTCCTCGGCTAAACACATTGCTGTGCGTACACCTAGAGCCTATCAACCTGATCATCTCTCAGGGATCTCAAATGATTCCTAATCTTGAAGTTGGCTTCCCGCTTAGATGCTTTCAGCGGTTATCCATTCCCAACATAGCTACCCAGCGATGCCCTTGGCAGGACAACTGGTACACCAGAGGTCAGTTCATTCGGGTCCTCTCGTACTACGAACAAATCTTCTCAAGAATCGACGCCTACAGCAGATAGGAGACCAACCTGTCTTACGCAATTGTAGCTACGAAATATTTTCGTAACGCCGCTATTACTAACGGGATCGGACTATACGATCATCCTCCTATAAACATAGGTTTGGATGGCTGATTGGTAGTCTCTACGGGGTCATTATAAATATAAATTTATAAGATTTCCCTCGGTATTACCCTCTTTGCAACAATGTGTCACAAGGTAGGAATTCACCGATATACATCAGCTTCTTATATAAAAATTTCTTTTTATATACCGCCGTAATATGGTTGATCTTTTTTCTTTTTCATAGACGAAAAGTTTCGATGTGGATTAAAACTGTAAAATATCCTTTCACAGGAAAAACACCGCACATCCATAAAGTATACAAAAGATACTTTACGGTTTTAACCCAGCTCGCGTGACTTTTTAATTGGCGAACAGCCAAACCCTTGGGACCTTCTCCAGCCCCAGGATAAGTCGAGCCGACATCGAGGTGCCGAACTCCGCCGTCGATTTGAACTCTTAGGCGGAACCAGCCTGTTATCCCCGGGGTAGCTTTTATCTGTTAATCTCCAGCCGCGTCTAAGGCGAACTGTCGGTTCACTATGCTCTGCTTTCGCACTTGCTCGACATATACGTCTCACAATCAAGCTGGCTTGTGCCATTACACTATCGGCACGGTTTCCATTCGCGCCTAGCCAACCTTAATAGACTCCTCCGTTACTCTTTAGGAGGAGAGCGCCCCACTCAAACTACCCGCCACATACTGTCTCCGCATGGTTTTGCCATACGGGTTAGGACATACTCTTCAAAAGAGTGGTATTTCACTGACGACTCCACATTCCCCAAAAGGAATGCTTCAAAGTCTCCCACCTATGCTACGCAGTTAAAAAATATGCCCAATATGAAGCTATAGTAAAGCTCCCGGGGTCTTTTCGTCTAGCTGTAGGTAGGGGGCATCTTTACCCCCAATGCATTTTCACCGAGCTGTCCTCCGAGACAGTTCCCCAGTCATTACGCCATTCGTGCAGGTCTGAACTTACCAGACAAGGAATTTCGCTCTAACATCCTTTAATGTTTTGGACCATATCTTCACCCAATTTTTATTGGGGCACGGCGTGTGGTCTCTGAGGGGTCATGTCAACAAAAATTGACAGTGGACTTCCCTGCTGATTGCCAAAATGGTAATTGGTTTCCAGCATATAGCCATGTGTTTTTTAGGACCTATTATACATTACTGTATAACGAGGCAGCTTTTTATATTTTACGTAATATATTTGTTTATTTTTTATAATATAACAGTCCCAGTCCTTCTCAATACTTTCATTGAAAATATTGAGAACCTTAGGACCGTTATAGTTACGGCCGACATTCACCGGGGCTTATATCAGCCAGCATCATGCAAGCATGATACCACCGATATTTAACCTTCCGGCATTGGTCAGGCGTCACCCCCTATACATCCTCTTACGAGTTCGCAGGGAGCTGTGTCTTAAATAAACAGTTGCCAGGGATTCTTTCGCTGCGGCCTATTTTACCGAAGTAAAACAGGCGAGCCTTATTCCGAAGTTACGGCTGCTTTTTTGCCGAGTTCCTTGGAGGACAATCACTCGTTCGCCTTGGTCTTCTCGACCTAACCACCTGTGTCGGTTTGGGGTACGGTTCCCATACAATTATGCTTAGAAGATTTTCTTGGAAGCGTGCTTTACAAAATTTCGTCAGGCGAACCTTCAGATTTTCACTTTGCTTGGGTATTACATTAAAGTCAGTGTCCGGATTTACCTAAACACTACCCTTACAACATGAACGCAAATCCAATAATGCGCCCTGTATACTACACTCCGTCTCTACATCGCATTGTACGGGAGTCATGGAATATTAACCATGTGTCCATCGCCTCCGACTTTCGTCATCGGCTTAGGCCCGACTAACCCTTCGCTGATTATCATCGCGAAGGAAACCTTGGTATTTCGGCGGGAGGGGATCTCACCCTCCTTGCGGTTACTTGTGCCAACATTCTCACTTCCCAACACTCCACAGTGGGTCACCCCTTCTGCTTCATCGTAATGGAAATGCTCTCCTACCGCTCAAACACATCACGCTACGCGCGATACTTATATTTAAGCATCACATGCAATGTGATGTATTCAAGCCCTCACCTTCGGTATCATACTTAGCCCCGATTATCTGCGGCGCAAGATCTCTGAATGAGTGAGCTGTTACGCTATCTTTAAAGGATGGCTGCTTCTAAGCCAACCTCCTCATTGTCTGAGAAATTTTACCTCCTTAAGTGCACTTAGTATGAATTTAGGGACCTTAGATTGAGATCTGGGCTGTTTCCCTTTTGAGCACAGGAGCTTCGCCCCCTGACTCTAACTGCCACGCTATTAACTTTTGGTATTCGGAGTTTGATAGGTTTAACGAGGTTTCCCCCTGTTTAAACCATCCAGTGCTCTACCCCCAAAAGGAACACGTGACGCCAACCCTAAAGCTGTTTCGGAGAGAACCAGCTATTACCAAGTTCGATTAGCTTTTCACTCCTTACCACAGGTCATCCGATGGAATCGCACGACCAACCGGTTCGGGCCTCCCATCGCCTCTCGGCGATGTTCACCCTGCCCATGGCAAGCTCACTTGGCTTCGGGTCTTATGTGTACTACATTAATTGTTTCGCGCTATTAACACTTGGTTTCCCTACGACTTCACCCGACAAGGGTTTAGCCAAGCAGCACACATAAACTCGTTGGCTCATTCTTCAATAGGCACGCCATGACGGACGCAAGCGCCCGCTCTGACTCCTTGTAGACATACGGTTTCAGATCTATTTCACTCCCCTCTCCGGGGTACTTTTCACCTTTCCCTCACGGTACTTGTTCACTATCGATCTCTAAGAGTATTTAGCCTTACCAGTTAGTTCTGGTAGATTCCCACAGGCTATTCATGTCCTGAAGTACTCAAGAATAACAACAAAAGAGGTATTACTGTTTTCATGTACGGGACTATTACCCTCTAGGGTTTCGCTTCCCAGCAAATTCCATTAACAGAATACTTTGTAACTCTTCTAAACTGAATTACGTTGTTACCTTACAACCCCGACTATATAAATACAATCGGTTTGGGCTCTTCCCGTTTCGCTCGCCGCTACTTAGGGAATGTGCGAGTAAACTCGCTTTTTTTATTTTCCTCCGGGTACTGAGATGTTTCACTTCCCCGGGTATACTCCAATACTAATGTATTGGTCATCTGGGTTTACCAGATGAGGTTTCCCCATTCAGAAATTTTCGGGTCAAAGGTTGCTAGGCACCTCACCGAAACTTATCGCAGCCATGCCACGTCTTTCATCGCCTCTTAGAGTCAAGGCATCCACCATATGTCCTTATCCGCATTTGAAACTTATTCCATAGGACCTGTTTACAATTTTCATTTCTGCTAAAAATTCACAGATTTCAGCTGCAACTCATAAAAAATTATTCAACAATGCTAAGGCATTGCTTCATAACTTTTTATTTCGTTTCGCTCAAAATCTGAAAATTTCGCAATGAAAGCAAAATTGTAAACAGGCCCCGAAATAAATTTTCTTTTATTAGGAAATTTAGAAATTATAAAAGCTCTACGCCTTATATAATTTCGTCGCTCGAACAATATGAAAGCAAGCTTTCATTTGCTTCTCGCTCGAAATTATAATTTGATACGAAGAATGAATAAGTATCATCATTCTAAATCCTTATTTTTTGTGATTGTTTATTTTGCTTCAAGCAATGCAAGCTTGAAGACTTTTGTTTTTTGCTAGACTTTAACCTTTTTATTTAAATTAAATAAAAAAGTAAAGACCTGATCTAATTTTGCGGCTCCGCAAAATTAGATCGTTTTGACCGAGCACCTTTTCAGGTAATATGCTCACCAAACTCTAATCAAACACAAATGTGTTAAATCCTAAATTTAGTTTCGCTACACCCAAAAAGGTGCTCGGTTGATTCTTTTGTACTCACAACCCTGGTTAGCGTCATGAGTACAATATTCAATTGACAAAGTTCGGTCATTCCGAGTAACTTTCTTTAGCAACATTTTTGCTCCAACTATTCCAGCAAGCTGAGATAATTGAAACAAAAATACCGCCAATCGGCGGACAATACGAAACCCAACTGGATTACTATTTCCACCTTTGTTTTTGCGTTTCTTTTCTATTCATAAGCACGGGATATAGTATATACGAAGCCAAAATAAAGTCAAGTGAGATTTTAGGCAAATATTGTAGATTTCGCTGAATTTTACTTTTACAAAAATACAGTATAAATACTGTATTTAACACCCAATAAAAAAAGCGCGGGCTCATACCCGCGCCACCACCTTTATCTTAAAAAACCAGACTCATGACCACTAACTATTTCGAGCCATTACAACGATTGCAAAGCACATCATCTTCGGTTCCAGTTATACCAACAGGAATCAAAGCATAATCTTCATGATTATTTATTCCTATTTCACAACGAGGACACTTGCCTCCATCCGCACACTTTGGAAAAGCATTAAGAAGCTTTGTTTTTATTTCGCCCACATCATCACCTTTCAACGCATTCACAATATCAAAAATGATGTCAAGATTTTCTATTGAAACACCATTTAAAGCCGCGACAATTTGGTTTCTTTTTTGCACCCTGTTTGATGACACAACCTTCTCCTTTTTTATATCGATGAGTTCAACAACGAAGAATTACCTGCCTATACTTTACTCCAAATAAAAAAACCTGCAACTGCAAAAAAAAACAAAAACCCCGCGTCCGCGAGGCTTTGTTTTAAATCTCTTTCCAGAAAATTTATCGTCCGTTTGAGATGTCTGATCGTAGTCTTTCTACAAATCGTCCTGCAGCTTCTTTGCCACCAAGACCGAATGCAAGACCGCCTGCAAGAGCAAGCATTGCTACAATTCCTGTGAATAGTACCTGCATGAATGCTGGCGCGATTCCCAATTGTGATAGAGCAATAATGATTGCAAAAACCCAAATTGACCATCGTGTAACTCCACCTAGGAAATGTGCGTGTTCCATGTCGGCAGCTTTCGCTGAGCCAACAACAACTTTCTGCATTGCGTCAGCAATAACTGCTGCAACAAGAAGAATAAGTGCTGCAACAATTACCTGTGGCAAGTAAACTAATACTACTTGTTGCAAGAAAATGTTAACTTGCGCAAGACCAAGTACATCAAATGCTGCTACCAAGAATGCGATGATAAAGAACCATCGTACCAAAGCACCAACAAATGCACCTGAGTTTAATTTAAACCCTGCTTTTCCAAGCAAGTCAGTAGCACCAGCTGACTCAAGTGCTTTATCAACCTTAAGTGCGTTTATCACCTGAGCAACAACGCGACCAAGTACTGCACCAATCACCCATCCTAGAATTAGGATAACAATTGCTACAATAAGATTTGGAATAAATCCAATTGCACCAAACCACAATTCTTGAAAAGATTGGGTTAGTACTTCACTCCATGTTTGTAATAACATATTAAGTAAAACAATTAAAAAATGAATAATCTTTGCTATGTATACATAACAACCTTACCTGCTTCGACCTGGTAAAGAAGTTAACCTTATTATATCAATTGTGCACCGTTTTTTTTAGATAAGTTGTGGATAAGAAAAAACAGCCTGTTGGCTGTTTTTTGCTTGTACTATTAAGTACCCTTCATTACACTCCGATTCTGTCTATTAGTATCTCATGTGGATAATCCAATATGTCTCTCACAAACTTATCACACATCCCTAATCTATAATGAAATTCTTTCGTGTCCATTACTGAGTATGAAAGCTCCTTCCCTACCTCAGACTCAACACCCCGCAATGTGTTTTCAATTGATTTCTTCTTTATATCATCTCCAACTATAAGCATATCAATACGCCCATCCTCCTCTTTCAAAAAGATACCGGAAAGCACGATTAGTTTAATTTTTCCAGATTTCTGAAATTTCTTTATAGTCTCTTTTTTATTTAATACATCAGAACCAGTAAGAAGAAGTCTGAGTGGATGCAAATGTGGAAAAGTATCATCCAAACACCACCCTTGTACTTTTTTCTTTGTAGGCTTACCTTTCTTTGAACGAGCTGGTTTTTCTTTATAAAAAGTTTTCTTTTTTATAAAACCAACGTCAGTCAAAATCTTTATTTCTGTACGCAGTGAAGCAGCGGTAACCTTGCTTCGCACCACAACATCACTATTTTCAAAGCAGGTTTCTGGGTTCAATAGGAAAAGACGCATGATCTTAACTAGTGGTTTTGATGAGAATAATTTACTTAAGATATCCATAGTGCCTACAGTATATAATATTTTTTACACGGTTTCCAGTATGCATGGCAGGCTCCGCCTGCCATGCATATACAACCCAAAAAGGCGGCTTTTACGCAACTTTCTCAAAAAAAACGAGCGGCGCAAAGCGCCGCTCCATCAAAACCCGTAAATACCTATCGATACTCAATAACCAAATCAGGTTGAACCTCCAAGCACCGCTCGGCCAACAGTCGCCTGTGACAGTGGTCCACCTCCTGTTCAATACACAAAATAGTCACGTCCGTTTTCTTTGCAATGGCACAAAGAATCTCAATGTATCTATCCATTGGTGCGTGACGCATTTTCCACCCATATCCAGTCTTGAATTCACCCCAGTTTATTTCACCTCGATACCAGGCGCCAACTAACTCAGGACTAGGCGCCAACTCCGGCATATGTAAATCAAATATATCTGATGTAATACGCCTATCTGGAGTTTTTCCATCCTCCAGTGTATGCCTGCTCATTACCGATATCCTCAACCCATCTTCTTCTGACACATCACCCAAAATACACCTCGTAAAAAGCGCCATTTCATCACCCCTGGTTAATTTATTGATTCATATTCCCAAACAAACACTACACCTAAATAATTATACTGTCAAACAAAACAAAAAATCGCCACGCGGCGATTTTTTTGTCTCGTATTCTGAATAGAAACTTATTCCAATTCTACACTTCCTCCAGCTTCTTCTAAGCTCTTCTTGATCTCTTCTGCCTCTTCTTTCTTCACATCCTTCTTCACCTCTACAGGTGCTCCCTCTACCAATTCTTTTGCTTCCTTCAAACCAAGTCCGCAAACTTCTTTTACGACCTTGATTACTGCAACCTTACCATCTCCGATTGCTGTAAGTTTTACAGTAAAGCTGTCTTTCTCTTCCCCACCAGCATCACCGCCAGCAGCTGGTCCTGCTACAGCAACAGCTGCTGCAGACACACCAAATTTCTTTTCAAGAAGTTTTACCAATTCATGCAAATCAAGTACGCTCAATGATTCAACACCATCAACGATTGCTTTGAATTTTGCAGGTACTTCTACATCAGCACCTTCGTCAGCTGCCTCTTCGGCTGGTGCAGCCTCTTCTTTCTTTTCTTCAGCTGGTGCTTCAGCAGCAGCCTCTTCTTTTTTCTCTTCAACAGCTTCTACAGCTGCATCATCTTTTTTTACTTCATCAGTCATGATTTTTAAAATTTTATAATTTTATAATTTTACTTAAGCTTTCTTGTCCGCTATAGCACTAAGAGCCATAACAAATCCTTGGATTGGTGAATTTATCAAATTCACGAATTGTGCGCGCAATACTTGTGGCGCTGGGATTGATGCAATCTCAACCATTTCTGCTTGATTTTTATAAGCCCCTTCAAAAATTCCACCAAGAATTGAAATTTTATCTTTATGAGTTTTTTGAAACTCATACACTTCACGTGCTGGTATCAAAAGGTCTTCTCCATACGCAATAGCCAACTCTCCTTCAAGTGCTGGTTGATCTCCTTCTGGAGCAATATCATCAAGCACTCTTTTAATAAGGGTTTTCTTAGCTACAGTATATCCAACACCTTCACCAGTCAATTTTCTTCGCAGATCTGTTGTGTCCCCCACAGAAAGTCCGTGGAAATTCACAAATACAGTAGACTCAGCATCCTTAAGAGAATCCTTAAGACCACCAATTATCTGCTCTTTTTTTTCTTTATTAATTGCCATAATTTTACAAATTAAATCGGCTCACATAAATGAGCCGTTGAACACCGTAAACTCAACAAAAGTTGAATTTTATAGTTCGACCTGAGCAGGGAAATTAAGTCCTTTTATTGACCCCTACCTTCTACGGCTTTGTGAAAGTACTATACAAAATCCCATCAAAAAAATCAAGGGCGCTGCCGAAGGCAGTGCCCGACTCACCCAAATTTAAACCGCAGACCATAAGATCTGCGGTTGTGTATACCCCTCCGAATTGTTATGTTGCGTGCCCAATGCAGCCTTCTCTAATCATGGTGACGTCTGACATCGCCATGTTCGACTGCAACGGTTGCAAATACAACCATTCCCCTGGACTAAGCTTCTCGATCAATCCAACGTATGTACTGCGTATGCCATACACACGAGTCTCACCACGGTGTTCGAAGCAGATCTGCAACCACCTTTCTCTGACACCTCTTCCAGAGTCATTCCCAAATTGGCAGGTCGGTCGAGAGGTCACAGTCTTCTCCGCGACAATGCGCACCTTAAGGGATGCTCTGCGCAGACCAAACTTACGCAGAAAACCAACAATAGGTAGTCCTCTATGTTTATTCATAAAGTCTTGCATGGAAAGCTGCCCGATGATCAGAGTTCCCTCTTGTTCCTCTGGTAACACGCTGTACCCTTTTAGTTTTTGTACCTTCATCTTCCACCTCTACTTCTTTTAGTTTACAACTTAATTTCAACCTATTTTTAGCGAAAAAAGCAGGTCAAAACTCCCGCAAACATTTTACAACAGGCAAAAATAAAGTCAACTACTTGTCCACAACTTATCCACAGCTCCACGTATATAAAAATCCGCCCCAATAAATAATGGTGGCGGATGTGGTGCAGTCCTGCCTGCCTTCGTCCAGCGCGGAACAAGGAGACACTTCAGGGCGTTTCCCAAGAGGTCGTTAGGGTAGGGCTATACCCCAGAAGCGACCTGTGTATGAGAATGTCTCCCTAGGCAGACAGGACCACATGCACAATTTTAACAATAATTAAAATTGAGTCAACATCAAACAAAAATAAACCGCCACAGCTTTCACTGTGGCGGTTTAGAAAACATATTTATTTACGCTTTTTAGCCGCTTTTTTAGCAAGCATTTCACGCTTTATATCAAGACGCTTCTTTGTCTTCTTTGAGCGTGTTGTTTTCATTTTTTCTATTCCTGTGCTTCTTTTTGCCATGATGTTTTTATAGAACCCGCCTTAAAACCAGCTCCAATTTTATTATTAATTTAAACCTTGTTGATACTCACGATTATACACTATTTATCCAATGTGTCACTAAAATAAAAACTACCCGACCCGAGTACACCGGTTGGGTAGTTTATACAATTAGCTGACACATCATCACCAGTAAAGCATTCTGCGTAAGCCGCACCAGACAATAATCGATGATATGAAAAAGCACAGCACAGCAAGACCTGCATACATTGCAAACAGCCACAAATCCACGCTCTGCTTAGCGCATGCACCTAGTATCATTGCTGCAAATAGCCACGGAAACTCGTTCACCAACAACGAGAATCCTTTCTTTGGGTGTAAATACTCAATTACCCTAATGATTACACTAACCATAATTAGCTCCTTGTCGGCATGAGCCGAGGCCAAATTGGGATTCATTAATCTGTAATAATAGTATCATCAAACAACACAAGTGTCAAACGGTCACTCTATGAATTAACGCGAAAAACTCTAGAGCTAGCTCTAGAGTTTTTTACTCATCTATCAAATATTTTTTACTCTTCTAAAGTATCTGGGGTATCTGAAATATTCAGCACATCTGAATAAAGCTGAAACATCGCCTCAATACCATCCAAATTTTTCTCCCACTCAATCACGTCATGCGAACTTAGCTCAACAGTAACAGCAGGAATACCTTGTGTTGCAAGCCAATCTGCCGCATCCCCTGTCACCTCATAGTATGTGTAGTCGTCAAAACGTTCATAGCCAGATGCTTCACTATAAGCCGCGAGTAATTCTTCAGTACCAGTCAACGCATCATCTTCACAGAAAGAAGTGTAAACTCCATTGCTTGCGCTGTGGAAAAGAACAACAGCCTCTGGTGACAATTCAAGAAGAAAATCTCGCAATGCGGCAGCCTCAGGCTCAGAAAAGGCCTCTGTACCAGCACTCACAGAATAGTCGCGCCAAACAGCATCAGCTTTCCACTTACAATCAAAGTTTCTATTAAGATCTACATCGTTGGCATTAAAACGTCCAGAAGCCACCACGTCCTTAAGTGAAATCTCACTTGCAAAATCAAACTGTGGCGCGTCTATAGCAGAAAAGCGCGTAGAAGTCCCCACCACCTTGTAAAGTCCGTCTGGATTTGCCACTGGAATCACCACCACCTCAATATCAGCCGGCACAGCACTAGAATTCTCTGTAAGATAATCTATTAGCTCATAAGAAAGCAGTGCAGAATTCCATTCATATCCCCCATGAAGTGCGCCAATATATACAAGCTTATTTTCACCAGCACCAAAACGATAAGCCTCTATATCGCGACCATCAACTGAAGCTCCAATCACTTCATGTGAATATACCTCCTCGCTCACATCCACATCAGACTCATCCACCTCCAAACTCGCTTGCTCAACAGCCGCCAAATCTGAACCTACTTTATTCTGAATTAAAAAATAAGCAGCCCCAGCAATAACCACAAACCAAATAAACGCAATTAAAATATTTTTCATTTTTATAAGTTTTTACATTTTTAATATTAAATAATTCTACCAAAAAAGGGGTGGCCTAGGCCACCCCTTAAATCCATCGTTACCGAAAACGCTTTACGGCTCAACAGAACCATCAACACTAAGTGCGCGTACCTCCACCTCACTCAATCTTCTAAATACGTCGATGACCAATCCAACAGTAAGCCCTTTGTTCCCTGTATCGCTACTAGTAGCGAAGCTGTCATCACTTAAATCCAATTGGATTTGTATATTGTAAACATCTCTTTCATCAGGCTCACTCTCATCCGCACCTTGTCCCGTTTGACAATACAGCCACGCTTCAAGTATTTCTTCTAAAGCCTCTTTCTTGGCATTAGTTTTGATTAGCGTTTTTTCAGGATGGTTTATATCAAAAATGATTTCGATACTTATGTCTGCTTTATCCACAGCTCACCTCTCTTTTGTATTTAAGGTTTTCTTCGGCAGTCTAGCACAAACCTAATAAAACAAAAAGAAACCACCCACCTAGTGATTCCACAACCAACACCACGAGCGACTGTTTTAATATAATAAAAAACTATTCGCTGTGGATGGTGGTGTCAACACCAGCGGTCTCTTGTGTGTTTGAGCTTCCGATAATCCCTGTGTTCCATCCTGCTACAACCAAAAAAACAACTATGCCCGCAAGCACAATCGCTGTAAAACCCAAAAAAGTCTTAAAAAATCCTTTATTTAACATATATAAATAATACCACGACACTAAGCCACAAACCAATTTCCCAAGACGGTCTTGGGACTGTGGATAACTTTCTTAACTTTTCTTAAGCTCCAAATCTTCTAGATCTTGGTTATTTATGTTCGTACTAAAAGTAGCAGCCATTGCTTCAAAACTTTTTATACCATTCCAGTGTTCTGGAAAAGCATCTTTATTGAGAATAAGCGACTCTACTCTTCCACCAATAACATAATCATGATAGCTACATCGTCCATAATTCTCCATAATATTTTTTGATTTTTCAACATTCAAAATACCATATTCTTTCCACTCTGGTTCATTTTTTTTCACTGGATTCAAATTTATATACGCAAAAAGATAGTCCATATAAAGATCATCGTTTATACGTTTTGATTTAAACCTACTCTCAAACAAAACTCCAGTACGTTCATTTTTTATATTAAAATATTTTGCATATGAAGTCATTAGTTTACTCATAAACTTACTAATCCCACAATGAACCTTTTCACGTGCAAGTATGTGAATATGATTGTCCATCAAACACCAAGCGCCAATATCTATAATAGATTCGCCTTTCATTTCACTAATTTTTTCATATGACAAATCTTTTACATCATTATATCTCAACCCATTTGTACCATTGAGCGCATACATCATTTTCACAAACCTTGAAATATCATCTGCACTCAAAAATATAGGCATTTTATTAACCCCGCGTGAATACAAATGATACATGTCACCAACAATGAATGGTTTTTCTCTCAACATGAACAAACAATACCACAATCTTTCCCAAGACCGTCTTGGAACTGTGGATAACTTCACTATTCCACCTAAGGATTCCGTCACATGCCAAATGGGCCTTATTTATCAACAAATCAACTTTCCCCAAGACGGTCTTGGGACTGGGGGTAACTTTTTATTCAAAAAAAAACACCCTGTTGTGGGTGTTTTTTTGAGTTTTAGTATCACCACGCGCTCTGGTTACTTAAGTGATTCTAATAATTGCTGTAATTCTGCTGAATCTGGGTTTTCCTCAAGCCCTTGCTCCACTATTCGCCTTGCTTTTTCAACGTCTTTTACTACATCGCGGTAAAATTCAGCTAGTTTGAAGTAATAAAATGAATCACTTGGTGAATTTTCTATCGCCATTAGGAAATTTTCTTCCGCTTTTTGCTTATCATCCAAATAATATCCATATAAATCACCGAGGTTGTGGAAAGATATACTGTTTTGCGGCCACACAATGCTTACATACTCCCATACTTCACGGGCTCCAGCATAATCCTCTACAGCTTTGTATAATAACCCAAGATCAAGCCATTGCTCATATTGCACACTATCCACGTTTAGCTCCTCAACAAGTGTGCTTATCTTTTTTTGTATAATATCTTTTGCCTCTTGTGACAAACCTGCTGGGAACACCACCTTTCTATCTAAATTAGGTGCCTCAACACCTGTTGTGATGGTCTCTTGGGATATTTCTTTAATCACGAAGTCATCACTATCTGCTTTTATGCTGTTGATGCTTGTTGATATATTCGACCCCTCATCTTTAGTCTCTTTTAATTCTGGGTAGAAATAGTAACCAGTGCCTGCAAGAATTATTATAGCTATAATTAAAAGTATTGTTTTTTGTTTTGTATTCATGTGGGTAATTGTATCAAAATTAATTATATAAATAAACATGTAGAAAAACCCAATTAAAAATTATTTTTAATTGGGTTTTTCTAGAACTTTTAGAACTCTTCACCCACAACAAAACCCGCCTTTCGGCGGGTTTTGTTTGAGCCAATTTCACTTAGTGAAATTCACAAGAGGCTTAGTTTCAGTCTAGTTTGTTAAAAACTTTAACTAACTAGCTTATTTACTGATTGTAACAGCGTCTGTACCATCTGATGCCAGACCGTCAACACCGTAACCGTTTGTCCAGTCAACGTGTGTTGCTGTTGAGGTAGTAGTTGCGTTTGGTGACCATACGAAGTCATCGTTTGTGTCACTTTGAACGTCTGCTGCTACTGCCATCAATGCTGCCAATGTTGGGTATGCGGCGTCTCCTGAGATTCGTGTTGTTACAGAACCTGAGAATGTTCCACTTCCTGCTGTCAATGTAGTATCACCTGTTATCTTGAAGTAGTAGGTTGTACCTGCTGGGATTTGCAAGATTGATGAGAATGCTTGCGCGTTATCACCTGATGATATTAAGTCAACGTCAGTTGTATTAACCTGACCATTAGTAAATCCAGATACTGGATTACTAAATCCTGCATCAGTATACGCATATACCTTCAAGTTAGTTACAGTTGTTGTTCCTGAAACAGCTGAACCTGTTGAAGTTGCAACGTTTACATTTACTTCAGTCAAACCAATACCATTTCCGCCATCACTTGCAGCTACGCTGAATCGGTAAAGATCAACACCTGTTCCTGTAATCAATACTGTTGAAGGAACTGAGATTTTAGCAACTGTTGGTACGGAGCTGAATACTCGTGTACCGCTAAATGTTGTTGATCCTGATGCATTAACTGTTGTACCTGATTCTGCACCAACACCTTGTGTATTTGTGCTGTTTGTATCAATGTCAACTGCGATCAATGCACCTTGTGTACCAACCTTAGAAGCACCAATTTCTGCAAGATCAATCTTCACAGTAATGTCTTTGTCTCCATCCTTTGGAATAGAAACCACACTACTCAAAGTTGAAGTAGCATTTGTGTTTGTACCTGTAAACACAGCTGTACCAACTTGTGTTGAACCATCCCATAGAGATACTTGTACCAAGTCGCTAGATGATGATGATGCTGAGTTTGTAAGTGTCAAACCTACGCGCTGAAGATCAATTGCTTCATTTGCTGCGTGGAAGTTGATAGTACCGTTTGTTACACCGGTTGTTCCTCCCTTAACTATTGCATATGAAGGACTTGCTGAGTCTTCTGAAGCTACCAATGTAGCTGCTGCAACTGTCATTGTTTGACCTGCTGAAGCAGTTACTGTTTCAGTTACTGCGTTTGATGATGTTACACCTGTTACAGTAATTGATGGTGCTGCATTAATACCCCATGCAAATGTGTCTGCGTTTGAAACTGTGCTTGCAAGATCACACTTAAGTGCCAATGTCTTAACTGTTCCCTTAGGAATTGTCAATGAATTGTCAAGGGTAAATGTTTGATCAGCGGCAGAAACGTAAGTTGATGCAATATTAACAACATTTGAACCTGTGTTCAATGCTGTTGATCCATCAAACAATTGACAACCAGAAATTTCATTAGGTGTCGTTACGTTGTCTGTCATCGCAAAAGGAATTGAAGAGAATCTCACATCTTCACCTGATTGAGTTGCGTCAAGCTGGTAGTTTGCAAATGTGAAATCTTGTGCACCTGCTGTAATGTTTTGTGCCACCGGTGATGGTGAAACAGAGATAGCAAGAGCTGCTGCTTTCACAGTCATTGTGTTCATTGAGAACTCACCTTGTGAAAGAGTGATTGTGTCTCCTGTAACATCACCAGTGATTGTTGTCCAGTCACTTGATGGTGTTGAAGAAGCTACGATTGTCTGACCGTTTGTGAAGTCAGATCCAAGCTTACCTTTCAAAGTATATACCATCTTTCCTGTTGGAAGAGATACACTATCTGTGAATGTTACAGTACCGTATGCAGCCGCTGTTGCAGCGTCAACTGGTCCTGCTACCACAGATCCATTTTCATCGTAAAGTGAAATGTTTGTAATGTCGTTAGCTTGTCCGGCTGATCCAGTAATTTGGAAATTGAATACCATTTGCTGAACAGAGATAGCTTCTCCCTTTATGTCAGTTTCGAAAGCACCCAATGGTTGCTCAGGTACATTTACTGCAACGTTTTGTGCAGCTACTGTTGCTGATTTACCAATTGTTGTTGCGCTTCCTGCGCTAACTGTCATTTGTGAACCATCGAAGAATGGTGTTCCGTCAGTAGAGAATGCTGAAGTACTTGTTGACTCAGCTCCTGTACTTCCTGCTGATGGTGTCAAACCATATCCATATAATTCACCTGTAACGTTTACATCTGTTGTTTTGTGGATGTCGAATACTATTGTACGACTTGTACCACTAATGATATCTCCCTTGATGTACACATCAACGTTTGATCCTTTAGCAACAACTATACCTGAACCAAATACTGATGAGTAATAATTACCATCTGATGAGATAGTCACTGGGTACTCTGTACCACCAACAACCATCATAAGGTTTGAAATGTCTGTAGTTCCTGCTGAACCAATTTGATTCCATCGTAGTGACTTAATTCGAACATCTTCACCTGATCCTGCTGTGATACGCACACCTGCAAATCGTACACCTGTTGTACCGATTTCTTTAGTTTGTGCTGAGTTAGGGTCAAATGATGAAACATCCATTGTCACAGTACCGATTGAAAGTGTAGCGTTCATTGTGTGCTGTGCACCTGAGATTGGAAGTGATCCTGAAACTGCTGCTGAAGTATTAACTGCAACAACATTCAATCCTCCAACTTCACCTGCGTAGCTTGTAAGACTTGATGCCATGTTACCTGCAACTGTGAATGTTCGTGACTGCCCTGCTGGGATAACTACAGCTTCACCTACTGTTGCTTGGTAGTTTGAGTTCAATGTCTTTGAGTTACCAAGTTGTGAACCGTTTTCATCAAGAAGAACAACTCCTGAGAATGCAGACTTGTTTACAAGACCTGATCTCTCAACTGTAACTGAGTCAAGTGTAGCATCTGATGAACCGCTGTTTGTAACAGTGATTTTTGTGAATGGTACACGAGCTGCTCCTTGAACTGCAAGTGAGTTTGCTGGTTGTACTGGTGCAGAAACTGAAACTCCTGTTCCCGCTCCTGTTGTAGTACCTCCGCCTGTTGTTGTTCCGCCTGTTGAAGCACATACTGAGTTCAACTTAGCACGTGTTGATGGACCAACGTATCCTGTACCTGCTGAAAGACCAACTGGTGCAAGAACTTCTGAAGCGTAAAGATTCTGGAACGCGATAACAGCTGTCTTTGTAAGACCACCGAAGTATGTTGTTTCGTTTCCTGCTGAACCAACTCCTGAAGCTGCAACTTGTGTTGCTGCATTCATGTTAAGAACTTTTTGCAAGTTCATAACGTCTGTTCCTGAGTCACCTGCTGATAAGTTTGTTGCGAATGTGTAAGCACATGCTCCACCTGTTGTTGTTGTTCCGCCACCTGTTGGAGTTCCTCCTTCAAGTGTTACGCGAACGTCAGCAACTGTTTGTGCATCTGCTCCGAATGACTGTAGCAATGATACGATTGCATCAACTTGGCTTGAAGTCAAAGCTGCCTCAGCAACTGAAACTCCACCAAATGCAAATACCATTGAAGACATCATTATACCGGCAACGATTCCGGATAATTTTGATTTTTTAATGAAATTCATAAAATTAACAATAATTTTTAAACGACATCGTACGGTAATAATAATTTGTACGACACCGATAAAGGTTAGCACGACATGTTTTTTTGATGGCCGCGACTTCGACCAACATCTCGTGCAATTACTAAATTCCTAATCCTTCTCGTCTACACGATATCGTTTACACGATACGCATACACAAGCCGGTTTAGTGATAACAAATTTTTAACGGGCTTGCCCCGAATTCAATTTCACAGCAAATAAATTCACTGTGAAATTGAATTCGAGACAAGACCATTTGAAACACCAAGATCATGCTTGTTAAACAAAATCTAACTGCTCCAAAACTAAGCTTAATTTTGGCAAATTCCTTTATGCTTATTCCGAAACTTTTTTAATTAATTTTTTTTAATTTAAAAAATTTCTTTATTGACAAAGTGCTTTCTAATTTCAACCTGTATGCACACACGCATTGTGTTTAAAATTTTTCCGTAAAATTTTCAGCGTAATACGTACACATGAAAGACGGTTTAAAAAATACGTGTATAACAAAAAAACAAATCGGTTTGATACCTGTAACTATTATATTTTTTTACTGAGAAACCTGCAAAGAATATTGTGGATAACTTTGTAAAATATAGCTCCATTCGGAAATATTCGGGTATGGATAGGGTGTAATTTCTGAGCCAATATTATCATATTTTATGTGCTTAAGTCAATGTAAACGAACTTGCTAAAAACGTTTATTTGTGGGCATATTTTATGCAAAAAACAAGCCTATTGCAGGTTAAAATCTGTGTCCAAAATTCAAGAAATAAACTCGGCGCGGGCAGAGCCAGCGCCGAGTTTACAACACCTAAAATCCACCAATTTTCGTAAACAAAAAGCGAGGCGCCGCAAGCGGCGCCTCGCTTTATTATCACCAAATTATTTAAGTGAGTACTTACTCCATCTTCTCTCCCCTTCTTTTTTAAGTACGTTGTCCTTTACCATAGACAGAAGCTCTCGTTGCAACGTTTTTTCACTACATCCGGAAATAACAGCTGATATGTCTTTTATTGTTACTTGTCCTTTTTTGCGTACGATAGAAATAATTTTGTCCTTTCTACCACTCTTTATAGCCTTACTCTCAGCTAAACTTTTCACTTTGTACTGAGATCCAACTTTCTTATTCTGCACAGCACCCACATTCCCATTCCCGCTTGTTAGTCTACTCTGCTGTCTTTTGTGTTGGTTATAAAGGACAGATGTATATGTATCTTGTCCTTTATAGTTTCTGTCCTTTATCCCCTCTTCTTTGTTGTCAGACAAGTTTAAATTTGCTTGTGCAGGATCTTCATAGGATGCTGGGACTGATTCAAATAAATCTGTGAGTGTATTTCTCGGATACCCTTCATTCATCACTGCCGCTTCTAATTGTTTTTCAAGGTCTTTATATTCTCCTTTTAATATACTTGCGTTCATCTCAGAAACCAATCCTCCCATAGAAGCAACTTCTATTAGAGAAATTATTTCCATTATTTTTCCTGATACCGCTGCTGTGTATTCCGTTCTTTCAGACAGAGCTGATGTCCTTAAAGATATTATATCAGACAGTAAAACTAAATTCTTTTCTCGCAATCTCCACTTAAGAGGCTCAGTGTCCGATATAAGATTGGTCACCATGTATGTGGCGGCAGACAACTTTTCTGTCTTTTTCAATAAGAAAAAAACCTGTCCTGTATTTACCGATACCTCTTTGCTTTGTTGTTTGGAAGTATTCATATATGTCTTATTAAGTCTTATGTGTCCTATTGTTTGTCCTCTATGTTTTTCTTGTCTTTTTTGTCCTATTCCGATAATTTATTAGCTAAAAAGTGTGTCCATTATACACCTCATTTACTGTCCTTTGCAAGTAAAACTCTATTGTTAGAAGTTTAGAAATGTTTTGTAAATAACTCTACTCATGAAAACATTAAAACGCAAGAACATTAAAACAACGCCGCCAGCGTAGCGGGCGGCGTTGTTTGTTTTCACGCTTTAGTGTTTTCATGTTTTCATGACCAATATGATATAATAGCTAGCATCATGGCAAGAAAATCCAAAAAAAAAGAGCGTATTAAAATCTTTGGCGAATTAAAAGAAGAAACAAAACATAGTGTACTGGCGGTCATTTTTTTTATGCTTTCGGCCTTTTTTGTTTTTGCTGCATGGCAAAAATCAGGCCTTGTGGGAGACTTCATATTCAACATCCTTGATTACCTTGTTGGTATCGGATTCTTTATACTTCCCCTACTTATGTTTATGCTCGGTATATCTTTTTTCCGATCAACACGTCCAGAATTAGCACTAACAAAAACAATCGGTTCAGTATTGTTTTTCGTTTCCGGTCTAGGAATAATCTCTCTACTATTTAAAAATGGTTCTGGTGGGATAATAGGCAAAGCAATTTCTTCATCACTAATAACACTCTTTGATACATATATAAGTATGGTATTTTTGGCAGCCCTACTTATCATTTCTGTACTACTTATTATGGATACAAAATTGAGTATGAAGATGCCATCATTTGTACTTTTCAAAAAGAAAGAATCTGATGAGGAGGAAGAGGAGTACGAAGAGGATGATGAGGAGTACGAAGATGAAGAGGAGGAATATGAAGAAGAGGAGGAGTATGACGAAGAGGATGATGAGGAAGAGGAAGAGGACGAGAAAAAAGGTTTCAACATAATGGGAATCGGAAAGAAAAAATCTGGCAAAGGCAGTGTTGAGTCAGAAGAAGTTATGGATCTGGTAAATCCAGTAAAACACCGTGTGTACACTCCCCCACCCCTATCACTTCTATCAAACGATAAAGGCAAGCCAGATGTTGGAGATATAAAAGCAAACGCAAACATAATTAAAAGAACTCTACAAAACTTTGGTATCACCGTTGAGATGGATGAAATTTCTGTTGGACCAGCTGTTACTCGCTATGCGCTAAAGCCCGCTGAAGGTGTGAAGCTTTCTCGTATTGTAGGATTACAAAACGACCTCGGACTTGCATTGGCTGCCCACCCTATCAGAATCGAAGCACCAATCCCTGGAAAATCACTTGTTGGTATTGAAGTGCCAAATCATGCACGTACAACAGTAGGGCTCGGCAATTTGCTTGGTTCAAAAGAATTTAGTTCATTCACAAAACCAATCACATTCGCTGTTGGTAAGGGAGTATCTGGAAAAGCATTCTTCGCAAGTTTGGCAAAATTACCGCACGTACTTATCGCCGGAGCGACTGGATCAGGAAAGTCTGTAACAATCCACACACTCATCAATTCCCTACTATACAGAAGCTCTCCTGAACATTTACGCTTCATCATGGTTGATCCAAAGCGCGTAGAGCTCACTCTATATAAAGGAATCCCTCACCTACTCACCCCTGTTATTACAGATGCGAAGAAGGCAATCCTTGCACTTAAGTGGGCAGCAAAAGAGATGGATCGCAGATATGATGTATTGGAATCAGAATCCGTACGTGATATCGCTTCATACCATAAAAATATTGTAGCGCCGGCATATGAAGGTTATGATGAGTCGGACGGAGATGAAGAAAACAGCGCTGGACTCCCAGAACAAATGCCTTACATCGTAGTCGTAATAGATGAGCTCGCAGACATAATGCAAGCCTACCCTCGTGAGCTAGAGTCAGCAATTGTACGACTTGCGCAAATGTCCCGAGCGGTTGGTATCCACCTTGTACTCTCAACACAGCGCCCGTCTGTAAACGTGATCACAGGACTCATCAAAGCAAACATCCCAGGACGTGTAGCGCTCCAAGTGGCTTCACAAATAGACTCACGCACCATACTTGACGGTAGTGGCGCAGAAAAATTGCTTGGTGCTGGTGATATGCTCTACCTATCTGGAGAAATGAGTCAACCACAGCGCGTGCAGTCTGCATTCATTTCCGAGGAAGAGGTGAAGAAAATAGTAAAATTCCTCACAAAACAGTATAAAGACGAAGTGCCAGATGAAATAAATTTTGCAGCCGCAGAGAAAGATTCTATGTTTGATGCCATGAATGGCGACAAATTTGGTGATGAAGAAGATGACGAGCTATATGAAGAAGCACGCGAAACAGTAATAGAAGCAGGAAAAGCTTCAACATCATACTTGCAAAGGAAGTTACGTATTGGATACGCTAGAGCAGCACGACTCATGGACATACTAGAAGAACGCGGAGTAATTGGTCCAGCAGATGGATCTAAGCCAAGAGAAATACTCGCGGATGACGATGAGGAGTATGAAGAAGGTGTTGAGGAAGATGACGATGAGGAGTATGAAGATGGTGATGAAGAAGAGTATGATGATGAAGATGAAGAAGACGAGGAGGATGATAAAGAGAAAAAATAAGGGTAATTATCATGAATGCAAGAAATATACTCAAAATAATATTACTGATTCTTATAATTGTCATTGTATCGGGATATATACTTTACCAATCACGCAACCTTCTTATAGGGCCGCAGGTGAGTATCACTTCCCCAGATAATTACTCATCAACAAACGAGGATTTTGTAATAATTTCTGGAACCACAAAGAATGTATCAAGTGTAAGTATTAATGACCGACCAATTTTTATAGACACAACTGGAAACTTTGTAGACGCGATTGTATTGGCACCAGGATATAATATAATAACCGTAAAAGCTGTAGGAAGATTCGGCAAAGAAATATTTGAAACACTAGAGCTTGTGTTTAAGGCTCCAAAAGAAATAGAAGCTCCTGAGAGCGTTGAAACAAGTGAAAATCCTGAAGGTGCTGAAGATAACGAAGATACAGAAAAAGAAGAGACTTTGGAAGAGGTCACAAATAATTAATAATTAATTTTAACATTTAAAATCAACATGGCAGTAAAAAAAGAACCAAAAGAAACAAACGTAGGTATTGAAGATACAATAAAAGAAATTCAAACTAAATTTGGCGAGGGCGCAATTATGAAGCTTGGCGAGAAACCAAAAGTTGAAGTGGGTTCAATTTCTACCGGATCAATCGGACTCGACGATGCGCTCGGTATAGGCGGCCTTCCGCGTGGGCGTGTTATTGAAATTTTTGGTCCGGAATCATCCGGTAAAACCACGCTGTCACTTCATGTTGTGGCAGAAGCACAAAAAGCAGGTGGTGTGTGTGCATTCATTGATGCAGAGCACGCAATGGACCCAGTTTACGCAAAAAAGCTCGGTGTAAAAACAAACGAGCTTCTTATATCCCAACCAGACAACGGAGAACAAGCACTAGAAATTGTTGAGAGTCTGGTACGAAGCGGTAAAATGGATGTGATAGTAGTAGACTCAGTTGCCGCTCTTACACCAAGAGATGAGATTGAGGGAGATATGGGAGCACACCATGTTGGTAAACAAGCTCGTCTTATGAGCCAGGCACTGCGCAAACTTACAGCAATTGTTGCAAAATCAAAAACTGTTGTAATTTTCATCAACCAAATACGTATGCAAATTGGTGTTATGTTTGGTAATCCAGAAACAACACCAGGAGGTAAAGCTCTAAAATTTTATACATCAGTACGAATTGACATTCGTCGTATCGCACAAATTAAAAAAGGAGACGAAGTCATCGGATCCCGCACACGCACCAAAGTCGTAAAGAATAAAGTTGCTGCACCATTCCGACAAACAGAATTTGATATACTTTATGGCGAAGGAATTTCGCGTGAAGGAGAAATGCTCGCACTTGGAGAAAAGCTCGGTATTGTAAGTAAAGCAGGTGCCTCATACAGCTATGGAGATATAAAACTCGGTCGCGGATATGATACAGCACGTAAATTCTTAAAAGAAAACAAAAAAGAGACCTCTGCCCTACTAAAAGAGATCAGGAAAGCGCTAGCAGAAAAAGATAAATAGTATATTAAATTTCAAATAACAAACTTAAAAAAGCGGGCTCGGCCCGCTTTTTTATTTTACTTATCTTTTTTAGTTGAGTCGTGGTTCTTTGTTTGATTATTATAAATTTTAAAAAATATTGCCAAGACAAGAAAAAAGACAGTCATTAGTATGGTGAAGGCAAAAATATTTTCTGAAAGCAATTCTCCAGCATATGAAAACAAAAACGAAAGCGGCATTAAACCTATTACAGTTGCACCAACGAAACCTCGCACAGATATGTGTGTAAGTCCTGCGGCATAGCTCACTGCATCAAAAAAAGGCAGGGGCAAAAGACGTAAAAGAAATACGGTAATAATTAAATTACCTTCAGAAAAACGCTTTTCGATTTTAGCAATCTTCTTTTCAGAAATAAATTTTAGTACCATTGGCCTACCAAATATTCGAGCAATGTAAAAAGCAATCATTGCGCCAATTATCGCACCAATTAAAGTCCATAGACCTCCCCACCAAGTACCAAATACAGTACCGGCAAATATGGCAAGCGGGCTTGAAGGAATAGGTGAAATAACAATAGCGATAGTCATCATCAATATATACACAAAAGGTCCCCACGGACCCACACTTAGTACATAATTCTCCATCTGTAATATGATTTCTTCCATGTACGTTATTATATACTAAATCCAAATAGATATGTTAGTATATATAGAATAAATTTATAATGGAGTGATTATTTAAACAAACCCCGATGAAATCCCGCTTTGAACTGCGGGAATCCGGCTTCGCCGAATTATTTCATTGGGTGATGATTTTTATGGTCGCTCCGCTCCCTAAAAATCTATCATGTTAAGTTACAATGAAATAAAACCTAAAAAAATTATAATACTTGATGACGAGCCATGGGAAGTTTTAACCTCTCAAATTACTAAAAAAAGCCGTCAGAAAGCATCCAACCAAGCAAAGCTGAAAAGTATGAAAACAGGCAAAGTTGTTGAAAAAGCATTTCATCAAGCAGATTCTGTAAAAGAAGCTGATATAATCAAAAAGCCAATTAAATACTTGTACACCAACAAAGGAGAATTTTGGTTTTGTGAAGAAAATGACCCAAGTGCACGATTCATTCTGGAAGAATCTATAATTGGCGACAATAGTAAATTCATGAAAGAAAATACTCTGGTAGATGCACTCATTTTTGATACTGGTGATGAAGAAGAAATAATTGGTATCAAATTACCAATAAAAGTTGATCTGAAAGTGGTAGAAGCCCCACCAAACATTAAAGGAAACACATCTTCAGGTGGTGATAAAAAAGTAATCTTAGAAACAGGTGCGGAAGTCACTACCCCACTATTTATAGAAGCGGGTGAAATGATTAGAGTAAATACAGAAACAGGAGAATACGCAGAGCGAGTAAATTAAACCCCACAGCGCGCACAAAAAACTTCCGCAAAAATGCGGAAGTTTTTTGTGCGCGCTGTGGGGTTTTTATCTATCTCCCCGAATTATATAATTGCCTAATCTCATCCTCAGAAAGTGCACGGTTGTAGATGCGGACGTCGTCGAGGGTACCATCAAAAAAATAATGGTGAGTTCCATCTGGGTCATCCCCAATGGCTCCATCCAAGTTGCTTGATTGGATTGAAGAGACGCTAGAAGCACCTGTATTATTTAATGTGCCATCTATATAAAATCTCATTCCGCCAGAATCTGTTGCCCCATCCCAAACACTAACGACATGATACCATGTCCCTACTTGCCAATTATTTGGTTGCGTTTCAATATTAGAAAAACTACTACCATCACCTATATAGAAAAATAAATCAGAATCAGCACCACCAACCCCATTCCCTTTAAAAGTAACGTTGTAAATATATTCTGAAGCATATCCATCCACGTAACCCTTTCCTACTAAGTATATACTATCTGTAAAACCAGGTAGCGAGTCTAACTTCATCCAAAACGAAGCAGCGACTGCACCAGTTATGTCAAGACTGACACTGTCATAAATATTAACTGTATCATCCACCCCATCAAACTCCAACGCCTGGCCGAGCTTCCCCCTCACGCTCGTCGTCGCGGTTTGTCCATTTAAATATCCAGTATTCCCCTGCCCACTCACATCTGCAACATTACTGACCATATCAGGTCCATCGAATGTCCAGTGGCCAACGAGACCATCTTGCAAACCAGTTTTTTTACTAGTATTGAATTTAGACTCGCCTGCATTATATAGCTGTCTAACCTCATCCGCCGAAAGCGCCCGGTTGTAGATGCGAGCATTATCGAGAGCACCGTTAAAGTTAGAGGAGTTATCAGAATAGGCTCCGATTATAGCCAATGATGTATCAGACACCATTGAAACACTACTGAGTGTAGTATTTTGTTGGTCAAGTGTCCCATTAACATAAAGTTTAATAGACTCTGGATTTTCAGTCCACACACCCACTAAATGAGTCCACTCATTTACACTATTTGCATTAGCAGACCCTTCAACCCTCGAAAGAGCTGCTCCACTTCCTACTGCAAATGAAAAAGTATTTGTTCTCAAACTTATACTAGCAATATTATCTTGCCACAATATGTACGTCGCACCAGCGCCAATTCCCTTAGAAACAATGATTCCATCACTTGTGTTATTAGTTGTTTTTACCCACACTTCAATACTTGCTTCACTCAGTCCTTCAAGACTACTTTTGTCACCAATCAAAACATAATCATCATCCCCATCAAATTCCAATGCCTGGCCGAGCTTTCCTCTCACGCTCGTCGTTGCGGTTTGTCCATTTAAATATCCAGTATTCCCCTGCCCACTCACATCTGCAACATTACTGACCATATCAGGTCCATCGAATGTCCAGTGTCCAACGAGACCATCTTGCAAACCAGTTTTTTTACTAGTATTGAATTTAGACTCGCCTGCATTATATAGCTGTCTAACCTCATCGGCAGAAAGTGCACGGTCGTAGATGCGCACATCGTCAGCCTGAGCATCTATATAATTAGAAATACCTCCTCTATCAAGAGCTCCTATTGAAGACTTTGTAATTACTTGTCCCCCACCAACAAAAGAACTCGGTGATGCATCCAGCGCACCATCAACATAAAGATAAATATTTACACCATCACCAACTACTGCGCCAAAATGCCACTCATTATCATTTGTGGTAGTACTGCCAACAACATTATTACTGACACCGCTATCATTTCGCCAAAACGCACGCATGTTTGGACCATCTAAAATAAGTCCTGACAGCGGATTCGTTGCAGTACTTGACTCATTTACCGCCCATAAATTAGTTGTCGAGGAGGTATACTTAAACCATCCTGTATATGTATAAGTACCATCTTCGGAAACACTAATATCTCCGATACTCACATAATCATCATCCCCATCAAAGTCCAACGCCTGGCCGAGCTTCCCCCTCACACTCGTCGTTGCGGTTTGTCCATTTAAATATCCAGTATTCCCCTGCCCACTCACATCTGCAACAT
>JBHPGB010000009.1:0-27455 GCA_042571085.1 Patescibacteria group bacterium
GGGCTTTCGCCCGCCGCCTCTTTTTATAAATTAATTAGTAGACATGATATAATAGAGCTATGGGGAAAAGAGGACCACAACCAAAGGTGATTGATACAACATGGACTCCAGGGCTTGCATATGTTGTTGGTATTTTTGCCAGTGATGGCAACCTTGGTAAAGACGGTATGTATTTGGACGTTACCTCAAAAGACAGAGAAATACTGAAAACAGTTCTCCGTGTTTTAGATATGAATCATATTAAAATTGGGGAAAAATATAGTGGAGATGGTAATCGTGCATACCGTGTTCAGTTTAAAAGAGTACTGTTTCATAAATGGCTAATGTCTATAGGACTAACCCCAAATAAATCAAAAACACTTGGACCAGTAGATATACCAAATAAATATTTTTTTGATTTTGTACGAGGGGTATGGGATGGTGATGGGACAATATATTCTTTTTGGGATCCAAGGTGGCGCAGTAGCTACATGTATTATATTGCTTTTGCATCAGCAAGTCCCGTGTTTCTTGAATGGATGCGCAAGCGCATTAATAAATTATCCAAAGTTGGCATAGGTGGAAAAATTTCTCAAGGTAGTAGTGTGTTGCAACTAAGATACGCAAAAAAAGAAGCATTCATTCTTTTTAAATATATGTTTAAGTGTAAGAACACACCATATCTTAAACGTAAGTTTACAAAAGCACAAAAAATCTTTACAATTGACGAACAGAACGCAAAAAAATGGCATTATAATAAAATATAGAAGCCCAGATGGTGGAATTGGTCTACACGCACGGTTGAGGGCCGTGGCTCTCTGAGCATGCGGGTTCGAGTCCCGCTCTGGGCACAAAACCAACATGCTGAATACTGTATAAATACAGTATTCATACAAAATATTAATTATGTTATACACACGAAAAGGAGATGATGGTAGCACAAAAACATTTGGCTGCTGCGATCAGAGAATATCTAAAAGCTCAGCTGTTGCTGAGGCGCTTGGCACACTTGATGAAGTGAATTCTTTTTTGGGTGTGTGTAAGGTAGAGGTTAGTGATGTTGACTGGGCTATCCCTGGGACTGATAAAAAATTGGTAGTAATAGTGGATGATGTACAACAGAATTTATTTACAGTACAGGCTGAAGTAGCTGGGGCTGAAAAAAAGATCAATGAAGAAGAGGTGGGTGAAATTGAGAAGGTGATAGATGCAATTGAAAATGAATTACCGCCAATAAAAACTTTTTTTGTTTCTGGAGGAACTGAACTTGCTGCACGTTTTGATTTTGCACGCACACTTGCTCGTCGAGCCGAGCGCCGAGTTACGGCCGTACAAGAAGAGGGTTCAGTAAAAGTTTCCACAGGCACACAGTCTTACCTAAACAGACTCTCATCACTGCTTTATGCGCTCGCACGCTTCTCCAATCACAAGGCTGGGGTTGCGGAAGAAAAGCCACATTACTAGACAAAAAGCCTTATAGAAGGTATATTAACTAGCGTGCTATACGATAAATCATATAGCAAAATCATGGTGCTTATGGTGTAACGGTTAACACAGAGGTTTGTGGTACCTCCGATTCGGGTTCGATTCCCGATAAGCACCCATTAATTCAAAAACTTATGAAAAAGGGTGAAGATTATACTGGAGTAACTATTGTATATTTTTGTCATGACGGTAACGGTAATTTTTTGATGAGTAAGCGAAGTAAAAATTGTCGAGATGAACATGGTTGTTGGGATCAGGGTGGTGGTGGAGTTGAACACGGGCATACTATTCTAAGTACTTTAAAAAAAGAAATTGCTGAGGAGTATTGTACTGATATTATAGATTATGAATTTTTAGGATATCGAGATGTACACAGAGAACACAACGGAAATAAAACTCACTGGATAGCACTCGATTTCAAGGTATTGGTGGATCCTTCAAAAGTTCAAAATGGGGAATTGCATAAATTTGATGCTGTTGAATGGTTTACCTTGGATTCATTACCGAAACCAACTCATTCTCAGTTTTCGAATTTTTTTGAATTATACAAACATAAACTTAAATAAATATGAATCCCGTTAGAGATCCAAACTGTCCTTTGTGACAAATGGAACAAAACGAGATTCTGATAAATCTTTTAACAAAATATAATCAGATACGGAAATAGTATTTCCTATCTCTAACGGGATGAAAAAATATCAATGTTACAAATGTGGATGGACCTATGATGAGGCTAAAGGAGTACCAACAAAGGGTATTATGCCAGGAACAAAGTGGGAAGATTTACCAGATGATTTCATGTGTTGCGATTGCAATAATCGTAAAAGAGAAACTCACATGTGGAAAGAATTAGACTAAAAACAGAGGCCTCAGCCTCTGTTTTTAGTTGTGCAAAATACACTTGACAACAGTTAATAAAGTAGTATTGTGAAGTCAGAGCAGTTTCGTATAAATGATGACATGCAAAAAAGGAGGTGTGTCATGCGGAATACATTAACACCTTGTGAACTTGATTATGATGTTCATAATCAAGAAGAGATTGCTCATCACCCATGTTTTATTAGCTTTTTGGAACAAAAGTTAGGGCGTGAGCCAGATGAGAATGAGGCTTTGATGTTGTTCATCAATGATTATAATGGAGGTTACGTATACAGGGAGGAAGAAAGTATTGTTAAAAGTCCGTTAAATCTGTTTGCTGCTGGGAAATTCTTCAGACATGATCCAAATAGAAAAGAAGCCACCCTATATCTTATTCTTTGGCGCAATGGTGCCATTGATCAAGAAGAAGTAGATCGTGATTGTGGAGTTCTCTAATTTTGTAAAGGCGCACTCCGTGCGCCTTTTTCTATTTGTTTGTGTATAATTTACAGTATGAAGTGGACTATAGAAAAAATAAAACATTTTATTGATACGAACGGACACTACGCATATCCAGCAGCATTTCTGACAGGTTTTATTGTGGACAATTTTACTCTTACGCGTATAGATTTGTGGTTTGATAATCTTATTCTTTTTTCCTACTTACTTGTCGCAGGAATTTCAATTGCTCTATTTAGTATTTTTGAAGAAAAAGAATTAGGGAAATTTACTGGTAAAGTTTTTCCTTGGATACCTATTGTGATGCAATTTGCTTTCGGCGGACTTTTCAGCGGCTACTTAATTTTTTATACACGAAGCGCATCACTTGCAGCGAGTTGGTTTTTTGTTTTGCTACTCACAACGCTTTTTATTGGTAATGAGTTTTTGAAAAAGCACTATGCGCGATTCACTTTTCGCACGAGTATATTTTTTCTCGCAATTTTTTCCTTCACAATTTTTTATGTACCAATCGTACTCAATACGTTTGGCGCGTGGACATTCATACTCAGTGGCACCATAAGCCTTTTACTTATATGGTTTTTTGTTTTCGTTCTTTCTAAATTTATTCCAAACAAAATCAGGAATTCAAAAAAGATGCTCATTGGTAGTATCGGCGCAATATATGTCGCAATGAATATTATGTATTTTACAAATATTATTCCACCGATACCTCTTTCGCTTAAGGATGCTGGTGTGTATCATCTTGTAGAACGTATTGGAGGTGGAAATTACGAAGTATTGAGTGAACAAAAAAAGTGGTATGAATTTTTGCAGAAAGAAAAATTTCACCGCGCGGTTGGCGAACCAGCATATGTGTACAGCTCTGTATTTGCACCTACGGATATAAATACAGAGATTTTTCACCGTTGGCAGTATTTTGATTCAGCTTCGGGAGAATGGGAAACTACTGGGCTAATACAATTTCCAATTGCTGGAGGGCGCGATGAAGGGTACAGAGGATACTCAATGAAACATGCGGTGTTTCCAGGTGACTGGCGAGTGGATGTGATTACCAAACGCGAACAGCTTTTAGGGCGTGTTTCGTTTGAGATTGTAGATACACAGGAGCAAGTTGATTTGCAAAGTAAGATTAAATAAATATGCAATATTTATTAGCGTACATGTTACGCGGAGACAATAAAATATATCATGAGAAATTAGCGGATGATGTCTCTACTCGCTTTGGTGTGAGATCTGTAAATAAGAGTATGGATTCCCACATCACACTTAAGGCACCATTTTCTGCAGATGAAAATTTGATAGAAAAAGTGAAGGAGAGTATAAAATTATTCTGTAAACAAAGCAAGGTTGTCGAGCTGCAAGTAAATGACTTCGGCTCGTTTGGCACATATGCATTATTTATGAAAGTTGAGCCAAATAAGCCGCAGCTTTTAACAGACTTACTTTTGAAACTAAAAGAAATACAAAATCTAGAATTTTCAGAATACGAATTTGAGAATACTTTGCATATAAGTGTTGCCAAGAGAGATATTGGAGATAAATTTAATGATATTCAAAAATATTTAAATGAGCAGTATAAACCAAAACTTAACATATCTTTGGACTCAATCTCTTTGTGCAAAAAAGAAAACGGTGGTAGGTGGGAGGTTTTGGAAGAGTTCAAATTGCAAAATTAATTATTATCCATATAATGTATTTATTATGAAAAAGTTATATAGAAGTGAAGAAAATAAAATATTTACTGGTGTAATTGGTGGGCTAGGGGAGTATTTTGGTGTTGACCCAGTAGCCTTGCGTGCGCTTTGGATACTAATCACTGTTTTTACAGGAGTAATACCTGGTGTGGTTGTATACTTACTCGCGACAATTGTTATTCCTAAACGACATGGCGGTCACAACAACCACCATCATGAGCACGAGCATCATTGCAAGTGTGAGAAAAAACACAAACACCATCACGAACACAAACATTAAAAAAGAAAACAGGTCGCAACTCAATTGAGTTGCGACCCTTGTTTGTGAACCGTTGCGGTTCGAAAGATCTACCTGTTTTTACCGAGCCCTTTTTTGCTCTGGTGCTTGTGTTTTTTACCATTGGGATACTTCTCGGCGAATTCCTTTTTACTCATCCGCGCTTTCCTGTGCTTCTTTTTGTGTGGTTTTTGGGCCACTGGCTCAGATGTACTGATTGGTGTACCCTGAGCATTTGAGTAGCTCTTGCTGCGTTCATCCTGCCTTTCCAGAAGTTTGTCGATCCGATCACTCATCCTCTGAGGAAGCAAGACATTAGCCTTGCAACACTGCTCGGTGAGAAATTCCATTGTAGATGACAGGCTGTTTGGGTATTGTGCTGCCAGCGTAATCAGAAAGTATCCGAATGTTGGCAGGACATGTTTCTCCCAGTAGCTTTTATTTACCGTCTCGGCAATGTACTCCTTGAATGCAGAGAATGCTTTCTCGGCGATCGTATCACGTAGGAGTGAGCTGGGCCGATCTCTTTTTTTCTTGTCGCTGAATAAAAATGCATTGATCACATCCTGCGAGAGCAGAAATGTGCGGTCAGAGCAGATTTTATCGACGATATCGATCCACTCAGGATCGTCGCTTTGGATCTTGGCAATCAGTCCCGCGATCTTTTCGTTGATAGTCGGCACATGTTCCCTTACGATCCTTAGCGTCGGCCTCCTACTATCAGGAGATTTTTTGCCAGCGTGCTTTTCATGATTTTTTTCATCAATACCAGGTTGACTTGCTTTCATGATCACTCTCCCTTTCTTGGTTGTGTACGTTGTATACAAGGTGTTTCTGGCTATTATACTAGCATATTTATACTCAGATGTCAAGTTTGACTTTTCTTTCAAAAAGGAGTAATATCTAAGCATTAAAGGACCCGAGAGGGTTTTTAAATTTGGGAAATTATGAAAGCAATCAATTATATAAAAGACGTAAAAGGGGAGCTAAAGCATGTGGCGTGGCCAACACGTAGACAGATTATTTTGTTTACAACAGTCGTTATCATTATTTCAGTTGCGACCGCATACTTTTTGGGCGCATTTGATTTTTTGTTTACGAAAGCACTTAATGTGTTTGTGATTTAAAAAATTAAACGTAAGTGTGTGGCGAATAGACCCGCCAAACTTTTCACCTCTTTTAGAGTTGAAAACTTAGGCGGGTGTTCAAAAATATATTCGCTCCGCTCATTATTATTTGAACATGGCAAAACAAGATATTGAAAGAGGAAGAAATTGGTACGCAATCCACACATATGTTGGGTATGAAAATGCTGTACTTCGAAACCTAAAGCAACGCATTGAGTCTTTGGGGATGGAAGATAAAATTTTCAGCGCAGTAGTGCCAATGGAAAAGAAAATTAAAATAAAAGGAGGTAAGAGGGTAGAGGTGGAGGAAAAGATTTACCCTGGTTACGTACTTGTAGATATGATCGTAGATGATGAATCATGGTATGTGGTACGAAACACACCGCGCGTAACAGGATTTATTGGTGCGGGTACTCAGCCAGTACCACTTGCGCAAGAAGAAATAGATATGCTCTTCAAGCGTATGGAAAGTGCTGAAACAAAACACACTATTGATTTCCAGGTTGATGATCAGGTAATTATTACTGATGGACCATTTAAAGAGTCAGAAGGAAAAGTTAGTGAGATAGATGAGGCGCGTGGAAAGATAAAAGTGCTTGTGAATATGTTTGGACGAGAGACGCCTGTAGAATTGGACTTCTTGCAATTGAAGAAGATTTAGGAAAATAGGGAGTGAACAAGTCGTAAAGCGACATTGTGAACGACCATATTTTCCTTAACCGAGCACTCAGTGTTGTTAAGTTGTTTTGTGTTAATTTGCAAAAAAGTTGTCAAATAATTACAAAATGTTAACTTAATAATACTGAGTGCTTGGTATTAGACCGAAACGCTTCTTACTCGGTCTATACAGAAATATGCTACCAAGCACTCAGATATGTCAATTTAAGGATGGTGACATATTTCAAATAAATATATAAATTTAAAAAGAGTGTGAATATACAATACTGAGTGCTCGGTGCTCATTTTTGTAATTATTCGCTAAAGCTCACAAACAAAAATGGCAAAAAAAATAGAAAAAAAGATAAAAGTACAAATTCCAGCAGGAAAGGCTACACCTGCACCACCTTTGGGACCTGCCCTTGGACAAGCTGGTGTTGCTATTGGTGAGTTTGTTAACCAGTTCAACGACCGAACAAAAGATATGGTTGGAGACATCGTACCAGTAGTGATTAATGTATACGATGATAGAAGTTTTGACTTTGTGTGTAAGACTCCACCAGCATCAAGTTTGCTTATGAAAGCGGCTGGTATTAAAAAAGCTTCTGGAAAGAACGTAACAAAAAAAGCAGGATCAGTAACAAAAGACCAGATACGTGAAATCGCAGAAAAGAAAATGCCCGACTTGAATGCCAATACAGTGGAACAGGCTATGAAGATAATCGAAGGGACGGCACGAAGCGCAGGAATTGAGGTAAAATAGCCGAAAATTAGCGCAGAGCTTTGTTGGCTTCCTCGAAATAATACGCACAGTACGTCTAGTACAGCTCGCATTATTTCTCGTCGCCGCCTCGCTCTGCATCTAATTTACGACTATTTTGAGAAATTGAAAAATTAAAAAACAGCGCCGGCTCCGCCGGCGCTGTTTTTGTATAAATTCCCAAACCTTTTCTTTTTGTATATATTGTGTATTATGTGGACAGGTTAGAGATCATTCTATCTATAAATATTACTTAATAGACAGGAGAATTGAAAAATGAGACAGTATCTTAGTTTACTCAAACATGTACTTGACTACGGGGAAGTAAAAACTGATCCTCAGGGTGTAGGTAATATATCAATATGTGGCTATCAAATGAGGTTCAATCTTGCTGATGGATTTCCATTCATCACTACTCGTGATATGAGTATGTCGGTCAAAGCCATGGTGTATGAGCTTCTTTGGTTTTTGTCTGGTAGCACAAATATCAAGGATTTGAATAAACATGGAGTTCATTTGTGGGACCAGTGGGCAACTCCTGAAATTTGTGCAAGCTTAGGTCTTGAGCCCGGAGATCTTGGCCCTATATATGGAAAGCAGTGGAGGTCTTTTAGTTGTGGAGATGGTGTTGAGGTTGATCAAATTCAGAATATGGTTGATCTTCTAAAATCAAATCCAGATTCAAGAAGAGCCCTCGTGTCTTCCTGGAATCCAGCAGACATGAACAAGGTTTTTGTTGCGTGCTGTCATGGAATTTTTCATTTTTGTCATGCAAATGGAAAACTTACCTTGCACCTCTTTCAACGAAGTGCTGATATACCTGTTGGTGTGCCATTTAATATAGCAAGTTATAGTTTATTGCTTATGATGATGGCGCAAGTTACTGGCCTCAAAGCGTATGAGTTTGTGCACACCATTTCGGATGGACATATATACCTCGATCAAAGAGATGCTGTGGAAGAGCAGATTGAAAGAGAGCCGAGGGAACTTCCGAAAATGGTAATAAACCCTAATGTGACGGACATCTTCTCTTTTCAGTTTGAGGATTTTGAGTTGAGTGGGTATAATCCTCATCCGAAGATGAAGATACCCGTTGCTCTTTGATGTGGAGGTGCTTATGTCATCTGGGAAAAAAGTTGCAGACGCCAGTTTCGCAAAAGGGGACGAGTATGCTCAGGTTATCAAGGAGATTATAGAAAGAGGCGAGTGCCCTTTTTGTCCTGCTGGTTTTATATACCACAAATACCCAATTTTAAAAAAAAATGGAGAGTGGTTTATTACAAGAAGCAGTTGGCCATATGAGAACGCTGAACACCATTTTATTATTCTGTCTGATCGACACATGGAATGTGTCTCTGAAATTACACCAGAAGATTTGGTCGCTGTTCAATATTTGGCAAGTTGGGCGGTTGACGAGTTTGATCTAAAAGGTGGTGCATTGAATGTAAGATTTGGAGATACTGAATATACAGGAGCAACTGTGTGTCATATCCACTTTCATTTAATTGTTCCGAAATATAAACAGACGGTAATTTTCCCAATAGGGTAAAAATAAACCCCGAGTTGCATGGAAGCAACTCGGGGGATTTTTTTAAACTATTCCTTAACAAATATAAGTTCAACACCATTGGCCTTGAGCACAGATACTCCATCAAAAGAAGCGTGCCCTCCGCTGAAATAAACTTTCTTTATTCCAGAATATGCAATCATTTTTGCACAGCTAGGACATGGAAAAACACTGAGATAAATACTGGTTCCTTCCAATACTAATCTGGCAGCTTCAGTAATCAAACCTTGTTCTGCATGTAGGGCAGATGAGATGTCGCTATGTTCACCAGGCTTGATGACATCACGTATATCGCCATGAACGTAACAACTGTGCTCTGATGGAACATGCTTATTGTGTGAAGTGAAAAGTGGTGCACCATCTTTAATGATAATTCCTCCAACTTCTCGCCACCAATCTGATGTTCTTGAGCCTTCCGCTGCTGCTTTTTGGACCATCTCTATGTCAAAATCATCCGTTGAAATCCTATCATAATTAACAGGTTCTTTTGATGAAACATGACTCTCGTCCCAACGTAAGAACACTGTGTCATATACAACATCACTACCTGGGAAGTATTTACTTATAAATCTTTCCATAAGGCATTCCTTGGCAGTGATTATTTCAGATTCAGAGAGTTGGCAGATTGAATGTTTGTAAAGTACGTGAATAGACTTAAACAGATTAAGTGATTCAACCATGCGCCTGATAACATGTGGATTGATTGCACGTATTTCTCTCTCAAGGAACATGAATTCATGAACAAGATCTTCTCCCAAAATCCAGAGACAGTCAACTTCAGCCGCGTATTTTTGGAAAATGTTCACATATCCTTGATGTAAAACTGGAATATAAAGAAATAAAACCTTTTTCATAACTTAACCCCTCTTCTCTAGTAGTTCCATCATTTCCGTAACATGACCCTTGACTGCTTTTTGGATCATGCGTGAAGTTGATGTTTTTTCAGCTTGTCTCGGGAGTACAACCAACTCTCCACATCTTGCAGAGATCTCAGCTTGTTGCTCCTCAGGGTAACTGTCTTCAACAGCAATAAATACATCAGGTCTTATTTTATCAATTAGGCCATATTGCCATCCGCCGTCTTTATCTACATCATCTACATATGTTATGTAATCAACACAAGATTGATAGCACAACATTTCGGACCTTTCTTCCTGGGGTACAATTGGACGCAGATGTCCCTTGTAGAGTTTAATGGCTCGGTCAGTGTCGACGCCAACAACAAGTATATCTCCGCGACTTTTGGCCTGCATTAAGTATCTCAAATGGCCAATATGAAGCATGTCCCAAGACCCTATCGTGACTACAATTTTGTGATCAAGGGTTTGTAGTGCTTGTGTCAACTGCGCGAGCTTATCGTATGATTCAACAACTTTATTTTGATGGTTCATTACATACACTCCTTTTTATTCAGATGAATTAAATATGTTAATGGAACTGTTTGCTGATGCTTATATTACATATTTATATCAAATAAGCAAATTGGTTTTTTTGTGATAATATGACCATATGATTAAAGATGAATTGGAGAAAATTGTTATAAACGCGCTCGGGGAACTTGGTATTGAGGCCGAGGATGTTTTGGTTGAACGGCCAGATGAGGTTGGACACGGGGATTTTGCTACGAATGTGGCGATGGTGTACGCGAAGCAGATTGGAAAAAATCCAAAAGAGTTGGCTAATGAGATTGTCAGCAAGATCCAACTTGGCGCTCCGAGCGCCAAGTTGGAGAAGGTGGAGATTGCAGGGCCGGGATTTATCAATTTCTATTTGAAGGACGAGGTGTTTATTGAAAATTTGAAAGAGGTTCTTGAAAAGGGAGACGAATATGGAAAAAACAGCGCGCTCGGGGGTAAGAAAATAATGTTTGAGTATACAGACCCGAATCCGTTTAAGCCATTCCATATTGGGCACTTGATGACCAATGCAATAGGGGAATCACTTGCTCGCATTTTGGAATTTTCTGGTGCGGAGATGCGTCGTGCAAATTATCAAGGTGATATCGGAAGACATGTGGCGATGGCGATTTGGGGATTACAGCAGAAAGGTTGGGATGGATCTGATGTAGCACAAAACGGAGAAGCGTATGCATATGGAAATAAAATGTTTGAGAAAGAAGAGAAAGCAAAGAAAGAAATTCTTGAACTCAATAAATATTTGTATGAGAGATTTGGAGAAGAGAAGAGTGTGGACGAGATATATAAAACAGGAAGAAAAGTTTCCCTAGAGCATTTTGATGAATTATATAAAACACTCGGTACAAAATTCGATTACCTCTTTTTTGAATCTGATACATGGAAGAAGGGTAAAGAGGTAGTAGAAAAAAATATTGATGGAGTATTTGAAAAGTCTGAGGGCGCAATTATTTTTGACGGAGAAAAATATGGACTACACAAGCGTGTGTTTATAAACTCCGAAGGACTTACTACATATGAAGCAAAAGATATTGGTCTGGCATATGCAAAATCAGAGGCATACAAAGCTGATGAGTATATTACAGTGACGGCTGTTGAGCAGCAAGAATATTTTAAAGTAGTATTTAAAGCGCTTGAACTTTTACAGCCAGACTTTGCTGGTAAATTTAAATCTGTGACGCACGGGATGATGCAGTTTACTAGCGGTAAGATGTCTTCTCGAAAAGGAAATGTGATTACTGGTGAATCACTCTTGGGCGAAGCGCAAGAAGTAGCGCATGAAAAAATGAAAGATTCCGGTATTGCAGATGCAGAGAAAATTTCTGAACAGATCGCGGTGGCTGCGGTAAAGTATGCGATCTTAAAACAAACGATTGGAAAAAATATTATTTATAATGAAGAACAAGCACTTTCTTTTGAAGGAGACTCGGGTCCATATTTGCAATATACTCACGCTCGTACAAAATCTATTTTGCGCAAGGCAAATTTTGAAGGCAGTCTTCCAGATGATTTGGTGCTCGGGGCACCAAATGCTGTGGGGGCGGTTGAGAAGAAACTTTTGGAATTCCCTGAAGTGGTGTTGCGCGCGCAAAAAGAATACGCACCTCATTATATTACAGGCTATTTAATAGAGCTAGCTCGTGAGTTTAATTCCTATTACGCAAATAATCAAATCATAGGAAGTGAAGAAGAAGAGTATAGGTTGGCACTTACACAAGCAGTTGCGCAGGTTTTGGAAAACGGACTTACCTTGCTTGGTATAGAAGCACCAGAGCAGATGTAATTTGCGTATAAGAATCTTTCATATAGAATAAAATCAGATATTTTTTTGAGGTAATTGATATGGTTGAACCAAAGGGTATAAAAACTTTTGATGAGGCAAAGGTTGAGGTGGATAGGCTTGGTGGGTACCCAGTTGTATTAGTCCCAGCTTATTCATTTGGATGTGACAGTATCGTAATACTAAGTGAAACCAAACTAATAGACATTATTGATAATATTCTAAGTATATCTATAACAGGCGAGTTTATTATTCAGGTACCAAATCTTAGAGTCATCAAAAAATAGATATAGTAAAAACCGGCGCGAATGCGCCGGTTGCTTTGTATTTGGATTTTGTCTGTTTTGTCTAAAAAAGCAATGGTGGTATAGTGAATACCATGGAAAACAACGATAATTCAAAAAATTCACAAAAATCAGACGTTGCTATGCGGGAGGAGGAGATACTGAAATTTTGGAAGGAAAAGAATATTTTTGAGAAAACTCTTGAGCAAACTGAAAAAGGGAAGTCCTTCGTGTTTTACGATGGGCCGCCATTTGCAACAGGTCTTCCGCATTACGGACACTTGCTTGCCGGCACCATTAAAGATGTAATTCCTCGCTATCAGACAATGCAAGGCAAGCATGTGCGAAGAAAATGGGGCTGGGATTGTCATGGGTTGCCGATTGAAAATCTTGTTGAGAAGGATCTCAATTTAGAAAACAAAAAAGATATTGAAGAATATGGAATAGATAAATTTAATGAAGCTGCCAGAGGCAGCGTGCTTCGTTACGATAAGGATTGGAAAGAAACAGTTCCTCGCTTTGGGAGATTTATTGATATGGAAGGGGGATACAAAACAATGGACTGGCAATATAGCGAATCTATTTGGTGGGCATTCAAAGATTTGTATGATAAGGATTTGATATATAAAGGATACAAAGCTATGCATATTTGCCCGCGATGTGAGACTACGCTTTCAGATAATGAGGTGTCAGAAGGATATAAGGATGTGAAAGATTTTTCTGTAACAGCTGAATTTGAGCTCGTAGACCCCATTAGAACTGACGGTTCCAAAGAGCCTGCTTCTAACGGGGCAGGTGAACTCCCACTACGCCGAGGCTCCGAGGGACAGGCTAAAACTTTTGTACTTGCTTGGACAACTACTCCATGGACTTTGCCAGGAAATGTTGCTTTGGCGGTTGGGGAGGATATTGATTATGTGGTTATTGAAAAAAAAGACGAAGGCGATGGCGGCTTGGTGAAGTTTGTTTTGGCTAAAGAAAAGCTTGAAGATATTTTTGGTGAGCAGGAATATAAAATTGTAAAAGAAATAAAAGGATTAGATCTTATCGGTAAAAAATACAAACCTCTTTTTGATTATTATGCAAAGAATGAAAAATTAGAAAATCGTGAAAATGGCTGGAAGATTTACGCTGCTGATTTTGTGACGACCGAAGATGGTACTGGGGTAGTGCACATTGCACCTGCATTTGGATCTGATGATATGGCACTAGGAAAAGAACACAACTTACCTTTTGTGCAGCACGTGGGTATGGATGGACGCTTCAAAAAAGAAGTGACAGATTTTGCTGACGCACAAGTAAAAAGTAAAGACGATCCACAAGCAACTGATATTGAAATAATTAAGTATTTGGCGCACAATGGAAAACTTTTTGAAAAGAAAAAATATGAGCACTCTTATCCGCACTGCTGGCGCTGTGATACTCCGCTTTTGAATTACGCGGCTGATTCATGGTTTGTAAAAGTGCCCGAAATTAAAGATAAGGCGGTGGCGGAAAATAAAAAAATAAAGTGGATACCTGAAAAAATTGGTTCCGCACGTTTTGGTAATTTACTTCAAAATGCACCAGACTGGGCAATTTCTCGCTCACGATATTGGGGTGCGCCACTTCCTGTATGGGAAGCTGAAAGTGGTGAGAGGATTGCGATTGGATCAATTGGTGAATTGAAAAAATATACTAAAAAATCTGGCAACAAGTATTTTATAATGCGCCATGGTGAATCAGAGAGTAATGTAAATAATGTAGTGAGTTCAAAAGTTGATAATGGTCATGGTTTGACATTATTGGGTAAAAAGCAAACTATTAAATCAGCAAAGATTCTAAAGAGAGAAGATATTGATATTATTTTTTCATCTGATTACTTGCGCACTAAAGAAACAGCAGAAATTGCTGCAGAGCAACTCGGAATTTCAAAAGATGAGATTATTTTTGATGAACGAATACGTGAAATAAATACCGGAATTTTTAATGGCAAAAGTACCGATGAGTACCACGCACATTTTTCTGGAGGCTATCTTGAGAAATTCACAAAGACTCCACCAGAAGGAGAAAATCTTAATGATTTAAAAAATCGTGTGATGGACTTTTTATATGAGCTTGAAGAAAAGCATACAAACAAAAATATTTTAATTTTTACACATGAATATCCATCGTGGATGATAGATTTAGGTGCTGAGGGTGGAGATGCTATGCGTGGGGTAGAAATGAAAGAGCCAAAACCAGATTATTTAAAAAATGCAGAAGTGATGAAATTGGATTTTGTTCCATTGCCACATAATGAGAATTACGAATTGGATTTGCATAGACCGTATATTGATGAGGTTGTTTTGGAAAAAGATGGAATGGATTATAAAAGAATTCCGGAAGTGTTTGATTGTTGGTTTGAATCTGGATCTATGCCATATGCTTCGATTCATTATCCATTTGAGAATAGAGAATTATTTAAAAAGAATTTTCCTGCAGATTTTATTGCTGAAGGTCTTGATCAAACAAGAGGTTGGTTTAATAAACTCCTCGTGCTTTCCGTAGGTCTTTTCGGGCATGCACCGTATAAGAATGTGATTGTGAATGGTCTTATACTTGCTGAGGATGGTAAAAAGATGAGTAAAAAATTAAAAAATTATCCAGACCCGATCGATATGGCGAATAAGTATGGAGCTGATTCTGTGCGTTATTATATGCTCAACTCACCAGTAGTGCGTGCGGAGGAGCTTCGTTTTTCAGAAAAAGGAGTTGATGAGATTTATAAAAAAATAGTTTTACGACTTGGGAATGTTTTGTCTTTCTATCAGCTTTATGAAAAAGACCTAAAAGCTAAAAGCTCTAAGCTAAAAGCTTCTGATAATGTCTTAGACAAGTGGATTTTGGCACGAACTAACGGATTGATTGAAGAGGTGAGTGAAGGTTTGGACAATTATGAAATGGATAAGGCAACGCGACCATTTTTGGATTATGTAGATGATTTGTCTACATGGTATTTGCGACGCAGCCGCGATCGTTTTAAGGGCGAAGACGAAAAAGATAAAGACGCAGCTCTATCAACTACACATTATTGTTTACTTACTATGTCAAAACTTCTTGCACCGTTCATGCCTTTTTTGGCCGAAGATGTGTATGGAAAACTTGGTGGAGATATGGAGTCTGTGCATCTGGAAAATTGGGTAAAAGCTCAAACAGGTTTATTTGGAAGGGTGAAGAAGAAAGATGGAGAGGTTTTGAAACAAATGCAGGAGATTAGAGATATTGTGTCACTTGGGCTTGAGGCTCGTGCTACAGTTGGAATTAAAGTACGACAACCGCTAGCTGCTCTAAAAATAAAAAATAACAAATCAAAAATTCAAAACAGCGACGAATTACTTGAGTTGATTAAAGACGAGGTAAATGTAAAAAAAGTTGAGTTTGTTGAAATAAAAGATTTAAAAATTGATGAAGCTTTTGATGTTAGTACGGCTCGTGTGGAATTGGACACAAACATTACAGAAGAGTTAAAACGTGAAGGGCAAATGCGAGAACTTTTGCGGCAAATTCAATCGTTGCGTAAAAAAGAAAATCTTACTCCAGATGATGTTGTTGAATTGAAGATTACCACAGGCGATGCAGGTAAAAAATTAATAAAAGAATTTGAAGAATCAATTAAGAGTGTTGCTGGTTTGAAAGAGATTGTGCTCACTGATTCTTTGGAAGGGGAGGATGTGAAAGTGGATGATTTGAATTTTGTTTTGAAAATCAAAAAATAACCATTCAAAAATGGCTTAGCATGGCCTTAAAATACGGCTCAACCCAGTTGAGCCGTATTTTTAATGTCGGCATGGTATATTTATAAGTATATTGTGCACCACATCTATAAAACCAAAGGAATAATCCTTGCTGATTTTGATCGGGGGGAGTCTAACAAAGTGTACTATATACTTACACAGGATTTTGGGATGCTTGCTGTTTATGCTCAGGGTGTGCGTGAATTAAAATCAAAATCAAACTACTCACTGCAGACCGGAATGCTTTCAGATATTGATATGGTGCGTGGAAAAGAAATGTGGCGCGTGACGAGTGCGCAATATAATGATGATTTATTAAAACGTGGTGATAAAAAAACAATTGATTTTGCTGTACGGATATTTGCACTTGTTCGTCGTCTTACACACGGGGAAGAGAGGAATGAAATATTGTTTAATACTGTTTTGCATTTTTTGGATCTACTTAAGAAAGAAAAGTTTTCAGATCAGCAATTAGTTGCGTTTGAGATTATTCTTAACCTTAGGATTCTCCACGCGCTCGGCTATGGTACAGACAAAAAAGAGCTAGAACCGTTTTTGAATTGTAATATAAATACACAAACCCTATTTCTTTTTGAGCAACACAAAAGACTTGCTGTAGGAGAGGTTAATGGCGCGCTCAAAGAAAGTCATTTATAGGTAATGGGTTACAGTGAGACAGTGAGGATGAAATTTGCATTATCGAATTTTTAAACATTTTGCATATAAAATGGTATTATTTAAATAATGAGAAAAGAACAACCCAAAAGTCGTATAGAACAAATGCGTGAGAAATTATATCAGCGCAGTTTTAAACAGAAAACAGGTAGCGTCCGCCCGACTTTTTACTCAGATGAATCTTCTGTTGCTACTGAGTGGAAGGAAGAAGAAAATAAAAAAATGCCAAGACCACGGAAAAAAATGTCATTTCTTAAAAAAATGTTCATCGGATCATTTGCCTTTTTTGTGTTGGCACTTGCTATCGCAGGGCTGATGTTTTGGGGTGGTGGAAACATTGTTTCATCGGAGAATGTTGAAATTAAAATTATAGGGCCAGTATCAATATCTGGTGGCGAGGAGCTAGCGCTGCAGGTCATTATCACAAATGAAAACAATACACCGCTTCAGTTTACTGACCTGTTGGTTGAATATCCAGACGGAACCTATGATCCAGAGAATACTAGCAAGCCATTACCAAGAACCCGTAAATCTCTTGATGTAATAGAGTCTGGTGAAACCGTGACTGAGATTGTGCGCTCCGTTGTGTTTGGTGAGGAGGATAGTGAAAAGGAAATTAATGTAACTCTTGAATATCGTGTGGAAGGTTCAAATGCGATTTTTGTTAAAGAGGAGGTGTATGCTCTTTCTATAAGCTCAGCACCGATTAATGTTGCAATTGAAACCAATGATGAGGCAAACGCGGGGCAAGAAATGAAACTGGTTGTTTCTGTATCATCAAATACTGAATCAATCATGAAGGGTGTTTCTGTGCGGGTTGATTATCCTTCGGGCTTTGAAGCGCTGTCTTCTGACCCAAGTCCAACATTTGGAAATAATATTTGGCGCATAGGAGACATCCCAGCGGGTAGCGAAACAGAAATAGAAATAATAGGAATTATACATGGTCAGGAAGAAGACGATAAAATATTTAGAGTTTATGCCGGTAAGCAAGATGAGGTTAATGAGCGTGAAATCATTACTGTTTACAGCTCATCGATTGCAGAGACAACAATTAAAAAGCCATTTATTGGTGTTGCAATAGCAATTGATGGGGAGACTAATGAAGAGTATGTTGCGGATAGTGGAAAAATTTTGAAAGGTACACTGACGTGGATTAATAATTTACCAACAAGAGCTGAGGATATTGCCATTGAGCTTTCTATTTCTGGTGAAGTACTTGACCCAACATCTGTATTTGTTGATAGGGGAATATATCATTCTGCTGAACAAAAAATCGTTTGGGACAGGAGAACCTTTTCAGATCTTTCAGAAGTTGAGCCTGGAGAAACAGGTAGGTTGAGTTTTAGATTTTCAACAAAAGACTTACTCTCGTCTGGTTTGCGTTTGGAAAATCCTGAGATTATGTTGAATGCAAGTGTGCGTGGTAGAACAACATCAGCATCTAATGTACCCGGATCGGTACAGGAATTTGTGCAACGTTTGGTAAAAATAAATTCTGACTTACAACTCACTGCGCGTGCTGTGTATACAACCGGACCGTTTACTAATTCTGGACCGCTTCCGCCAAAGGCAAACACCTTTACAACGTACACTATTATTTGGACGGTTGTGAATTCATCCAATGATGTTTCTCACGCACGTGTAAGTGCTGCTATTCCGCCGTATGCATCATGGGTTGGACAAGTGTCTCCAGGAAGTGAGGATGTGTCCTTTGATGAGGCTACTGGGGAAGTTGTTTGGAATATCGGCAATATTGATTCAGGTGCTGGGATAACATCGGCTGCCAAAGAAGTCGCGTTTCAGATTTTGGTGACACCAAGTGTTGCTCACATTGGTAGTACGCCAGATATAATAAGTGATATGTCTTTGGGTGGTAAAGATGATTTTACTGGTGCGAATTTAGAATTCTTCAGACCAGCGCTTAATACATATTTGAGCTCAGATCCTGGTTTTAATGATACTTGGTCAAGAGTTGTTGAGTAAAATTGTAAAATTGATTTATTGCTAGGCGAATTTTGCAACACAAAATTCGTGTCAAAAAGTTTTTCGCAATAAAATTGTGAAAAATTTTTGACTTGTAGATTGTGGGGAGTATGAGCGACGGATAGCGAAGGTGTTCATCGGTCCTTTACTTTTTGTTGTTTACTCTTTAATATAGTCAATATATGAGCAAAACAGAAGACAAAATGAATAAGATCGTTTCCTTTGCTAAGCGCAAAGGTTTTGTGTTTCAATCATCTGAAATTTATGGCGGATTTGCGGGTGTCTATGATTTTGGACCACTTGGTGTTGAGCTGGAGAATAATTTAAAAGCACAATGGTGGCGGAAAATGGTGCATGATAGAGATGATATCGTTGGTCTGGATTCAAGTATTTTTATGAGTCCAAGAATATGGGAAGCAAGCGGGCATACTACTGGATTTTCAGATCCTCTTGCTGAGTGTAAGGAGTGTAATACCAGAATTAGAGTTGATAAAGCTCTCGAAGAAATTGGAGTGTTTGCTGATGAGAAAATGAGCGAGGAAGAAATCAACAAACTATTTAAGGAAAATGCTGATAAAATAAAATGCTCTTCATGTGGAAAGCAAAATTTTACAGATGCAAGAAAGTTTAATTTGTTGGTTAAAAGTAATCTAGGTGATTTCAGTGGCGAGATATCCGACCCTGTGTATTTGCGCGGAGAGACGTGTCAGGGTATTTATGTAAACTTTAAAAATGTTGTGGATTCAATGCGCATGAAGTTACCTTTTGGTATTGCTCAAATTGGTAAAGCTTTTCGAAATGAAATCTCTCCACGACAATTTATTTTCCGTGGTCGCGAATTTGAACAGATGGAAATGCAATATTTTACCAGACCAGAAAATGAAATGAGTGAGTATGAAAAACTGAGAGAATATCGTTGGAATGCAATTCTTGAATTAGGTTTTAATGAGAAAAATTTACGATGGAAGCAGCATGAAAATCTTGTGTTTTACGCTAAAGATGCTTGGGATATTGAATATAATTTCCCATGGGGTTTTGATGAGATGGAGGGTGTTCATGCACGCGGTAATTATGATCTCACTGCACATTCAAAAGGTTGTGGTAAGCCACAAGAGTATCATGATCAGGAAAGTGGTGAGAAATTTATCCCACACATTATTGAATCATCAGGTGGAGTAGGAAGGCTTTTGTTTGCGATACTTTGTGATGCGTATACAGAAGATGAGCTCGGTGGAGAATCTCGTGTGTTTATGAAATTCAAACCATCTGTTGCACCAGTAAAGGCTGCAGTATTCCCGCTTTTAAAAAATAAACCAAACTTAGTGGAGAAAGCACGCGGGGTGTATGAAGATTTGAAAAAGGAAGTGCCACAGATAATGTGGGACGATAATGGTAATGTTGGGAAAAGGTATCGTCGGCAGGATGAAATAGGGACACCTTTCTGCATCACTGTTGATTTTGAAACATTGGAAGATGATGCAGTGACGGTCCGAGATCGTGACACAGGGGAGCAGCAGCGCATGGCAATATCCGAGCTGGCTGAATATATCAAAAATAATATAAAATAAAACAAAAAAACAGCTCCAGAGCCGTTTTTTTTTTGTTTTTGTGGTAATGTGAGTTTGTTAATAATAATTTAATAACACCTCTATGAAGAACAAAATATTTAGTAAGGGCCTTTATTTTTTAATTTTTACGGCAATTTTTGCTGTTTTGCCTTTATCTGCTTCAGCTGCAACATATGTAAGCGGTTTGATTTATAATGATGTCGTTTGGACTGCTTCAAGTAGTCCGTATGTTGTGCAGGGTTCGGTTACAATAAATTCAAGTAATACTCTAACCATAGATCCTGGAGTAGTTATTAAATTTGATACTGGTGCATTGTTACGTATACATGGAACACTTAATGCTCTGGGTACAATAGCAGATAAAATATATTTTACATCACTAAAAGATGATAGTGTCGGTGGTGATACAAACGGAGATGGTGATGCAACATCCCCAGCCCCTGGGGATTGGGGGTATGTTTCTTTAGGAGAAGGATCTTCTGATAATGGGTTGGATATAAATTATATGAAAGTGCGCTATGGAGGCGGTTCTGTTTATAGAGATGGTATTTCTCCAGCACTGGCTCTGAGTTTTAATTGGTATCAATATAATCCAATCAAAGATTATTACCTAGAAAACATTGAGATTTCTGATAGTAAAACCGGCCTTTATGTGTATTCTCTAAGGCACAGATTTTATCTTTCTAATAGCAGTATCCATAACAACGAAGACTATGGTCTTTACGTGCATACACATTACCGGTATTCATCATGGGATGGAAAAATACATGCACAAAACAACTGGTGGGGAGATGCTTCAGGACCATATCAAGTGGATCAAAATCCTTCTGGTCTTGGAAATGAAATTTCTGGTGATGTCCCAACAAATGCATCATTTGATCCATGGCTTACCGAAGATCCATTTGCGGTCTCAAACATAACACCACCAACACTTTCTTATTCAGCAGAAGAAGGATATCAAGACGATCAGGTAAGTCAAGGTGTAAAACCAAACAAAGGAACGGCTTCCTCAACAGTTTTTGCTTTCAAGGCAGTATATGAAAGTGTAAATAATATTGCACCAACATACATAAATCTTGTAATAGGAGATGGTGTTGCAACAAGTACACATCAAATGACACAAGATACCAACGCCACATCAACACCACATCTATACGATGGGGATTATTCAAACACTGAACAATATTTCGCCACATCCACTTTCCAAAAAGGAGTATATCAATATCACTTTGAAGCAAGCGATGGTACAAACACAGTAAGGTTTCCTGAAACAGGCGAGCTTGCGCTTGAAACAGGATATTCTAATGTTGTGTTTTTGCCAGGGCATCAAGCGAGTCGGCTGTATGAAGATAGAACAATTATTGATAAAAAAATATGGGAACCAGGTTTCTCTGATGATATATCAGCACTTCATTTAAATACTGATGGAACAAGTAAAAATCCAGATATTTACACAAAGGATATTGTTGATACTGCTGATGTGATTGGACCAACAAATCCAAACATATACCTAGGGCTTAAGGTTTTCATGAACAAAATGGTGAATGATAGAGTGATTAATGAATGGAAAGCAACACCTTATGATTGGAGGCTTGGATTAGAAGAAATTCTTGCGAGTGGAAAAGATATTGGAGGTGGAAAAATTTCATATCTACAATCAACATCAAGTCCATATATTCTGCAAGAAATTGCTCGTCTTGCAGAAACATCACAAACTGGCTCTGTTACACTTGTAACTCACTCAAACGGTGGTTTGCTTGCAAAAATTTTACTAAATCAACTTGAAAATAATAATGACCCACTTCTTGAAAAAATTGATAAACTTATTTTAGTAGCAGTACCACAATTAGGTACACCACAAGCTGTTGTTGAGTTACTACATGGAGGTGATCCAGGATTTTTCAGTAAAAGAATACTTAATAAAAAAGAACGCAGAGAGTTTGCTGAAAATATGGCGAGTGCATATAATCTATTGCCATCACAAGAATATTTCTCAATTGTTGATACAGACAAACAGCCAATTGTTAAATTTTCAACAACAACTTCTATTACCGCAGATTTTAGAACCCTGTATGGTGATTTTATAGAAACACAAATAGAGTTGCAAAAGTTTCTCTTGGGTGATGATGAAAGAATAAAACCGTCACCTGGAGATATTAATGAGCCTAACATCGTAAACAGTGATTTACTCACAAAAGCAAATGGTATACAAGCAATTCTTGATACGTGGACACCTCCTGCTGATTTGGATGTTGTGCAAATTGCTGGGTGGGGAATAGGCGATACTGTTCGCGGTATAGAATATGTTGAAATAACAGAAAATATTTGTAATCAAGATAATTCTGCATGTTTAGATACACCAATACTTGATCCGCGACCAATTACAACACAAGATGGTGATGGTACTGTTGTGACGGCGAGTGCTATTGGGTTGGGTACGTCCACACCAGTATTTTATGTGAATAATTTTGATCATAACGAAGAATTAGGTGGTGGTCGTCGTAATCGAAAACATGCTGATATATTTGAGATAAATGAATTGCGTACATTTCTTGGACAAATAATGCAAGAATCAGTTGATGTGCTAAGTCTCCCTAAACATATTTCCACTACAATACCTCCAGTAGAAGATTCTGCCATGCGTCTAGTGCTACGCTCTCCTGTGTCAGTAGACATATATGATAGTTACGGAAATCACACTGGATTAGCTTATGATCAAAATACAAATTCATATTACATTGAAGAACAAATTCCAAACAGTTACTATATGGAATTTGGTGAAGGAAAATATGTAGGATTTGATACGAGTCAAGAATATCGTATAGAACTTAACGGACAAGACACAGGCACATTCACTCTTGAATTGGAAGAAGTGCTTGGTGATAGTATTGTTAATGCTGTTACGTATAAAAATATTCCTGTATCATCGGTCACGACAGCTAGTTTTAATTTGCAAAACCTTGCAACTGTTCCGGAAATTTCGCTTGACGTAGATGGTGATGGTATTACAGATGTTAATATTACAGGAGATAATGAAGAAGATATCAGCACTTCATTTAAAATTCTCTCAAATATTATTGAAAACACAAAGATGCACCGCGGACTCAAAAAAGACCTGCAAGAAAAACTGCGCAAATCAGAGAAAGAATACAAGAAAGGAAAATACAACAAAGCAATTAAAAAATTAGATGACATCATAAAGAAGCTGGAAGAACAAATTGAAAAGAATACTAAACGTTCTGAGAAAGAAGAAAAATACAATGATGACGATAAAAAAGAAAAGAAACATCATCATGATGAAGAAGATGATGGTAAAGACAAGAAAGATAAAAAGAAAAAAGATCATGATGACGACCATGAGGACGAACATAACAAAAACAAACAACATATCTCAAATAGTGATGCACAAACTATAATGTCTGTGGTGAAAAAATTAAAAGATAGTATAATAAATATATGAGTTATAAAAAAAGTACAGGAGTTTTATTTTCACTGTCTTTAGTGATTGGTATTGCAGGTCTTATTTTTGCAAACCCTGTTTCTATTGGTGTGTGTGATTATATTGACTATTCTTGTAGGAGTGCTGTTCTTGGTATTGCTTTTCCTGTTTGGGTTCTCTCTCTTTCTTTGGCTATAATTTCCCTAATCCTCATCTTTCTCCGTAAAGAAATATTCCACACTTGGGGTATATATTTCGCTAGTTGGTTTTTACCACTATCTGTATTATTAATTTATCTAACGCCGGTAAGTTGTGGTTCAAGCTTCGGATGTTTCGTTGATAGAGAATTCACCACCATGTTTATGGCTGGAGCCTTTCTGACGATCTCCATCCTAATCATCGCGATAAAATCTTGGAAGTTGAGGAAAATGAATGGTGCTGAATAAATATAAAATACAAAACAAAAACCGCCTTCAAGCGGTTTTTTGGTGGGGGAGTTTCTCATTTGGTACCATGGGGCCCAAATGAGAAACCCTAGAGCCGGCTCTAGGGTTTTATTTATTTACAAAAACATTTTTTTGTTTGCTGGAATTGAATATTTTATGAATATAAATTGAGGCGTGTTATATTTAGAGGCAGGTTATTTTTCTTTTTTACTCAGTGTGGAGGGTGTGATGATCTTACGTATTGAAGCTGTTGGGGAAGTGCGTGTTCCTGGAATGAATCAACAAAGTGCTGCTGCGATTATGGGCGGTGTATGTAGTCCTCATAATGCACTTATTGAAAGTATGTTTAAGAGCAGAATATCTGGTCATTGGTTCGTTAGTGGTAATGTTATGACTCGTGTTGATGGTGCTGGAGATTTATTACCTGCTGTTGATTTCATTTTGGATATGAACAAATTGGACATAGACAGTGTTTGTTTGATGCTCGGGACTATTGAGGGTTTCTTTCGTAACGGACGTTCCGCAAAGGGTTTTAAATGGGAGATTGTCATTACTGGTAAAAATCACACAGTAGTTATTGGATACAACAAATCGAAAAGAAGGGATGCACTACCTGTTGTTGTCTCCGATAACAATACCTGTGCTGATTATGTGCCACTCGAAGAGTGTTCGTTGATTAGTGTTAGGAAAGCGGCATAGGATTTATACACACTCGTTTTTGTTGAGCGCAGCGTCCGGAGGACGCCGCGCTCTTTCTTTTTATTTTATGAAAGGTTTGTATACCCTTTCTAAAAAATCTTGTCTTCCTATTCACCAAAATCCCACCTACGACTTCACAAAAAATCCTCAAAATATCTCGATATTGTTTATATTTTTTGTTTTGTCTCGGCAGTGATTTTGAAGAATAACAAGACAGCCTTTTTAAGAAATGGTATTATAAAGAGGATGATTAATAGTGACAAAAATATAAATATAACACTTAGCTCCGCATCATTTTTTAAAGCGATTATGGTTTTGCTGTTGTTTGTGTTGCTTTACATACTTAAGGATTTGGTTTTGGTACTTCTTACTGCTGTTGTTGTGGCTTCTGCAATCGAACCAGCTACGAGATGGTTTGGGAGGTATAAAATACCGCGCGTTCCGGCCGTGATTTTAATATATCTTTTGATATTCACAATTCTTATAGGAATATTCTATCTCTTTATTCCTCCATTGTTCCAGCAAGCGTCAGTGCTTACCGAGACACTTCCTAAATATTTGGAGTCAGTAAACCTTCTTTCGCCTTTTGGTGGAGAGGGTGCCGCTAAAACAGAGCAGTTTGTTGGGAGTTTTACCCAAACATTCTCCATGGAAGAAGCTCTCACGAGTTTCCAAAATACAATTGCCGGAATTTCTGGCAGTGCATTTGAGACAATTAGTATTGTATTTGGTGGCGTATTCAGCTTTTTGCTTATAATCGTAATTTCATTCTATTTAGCAGTGCAGGAGCGTGGAATTGAGGATTTTTTGCAGATTATTACACCAGTTAAGCATGAAAAGTATATTGCAGACCTGTGGCACCGATCTCAGGCAAAAATAGGGAAATGGATGCAGGGGCAATTGTTGCTGGGGTTGTTAATTGGTGTGCTCGTATACCTAGGTCTTACGATACTTGGTGTACAATATGCGCTTTTACTTGCCTTACTTGCTGCTTTTGCGGAGCTTATACCGCTATTCGGACCTATTCTAGCGGCTGTGCCAGCCATTATATTTGGATTTATGGACAGTGCGACACTTGGTTTGATGGTTATTGGTCTGTACGTTATTATCCAGCAATTTGAGAACCACCTCATATATCCGCTCGTTGTGCGTAAGGTTGTTGGCGTACCACCACTTTTGGTTATTTTAGCTCTTATTGTGGGGGGGCAATTGGCAGGATTCTTGGGAATATTGATTTCAGTGCCAGTTGCGGCTGCAATTGTTGAATTTACTGATGATATTCAGAAAGAAAAGAGAAGATTAATGGAAAAGGAAGGATAGCATACTTACTGTCTATTGATTAGTCGGCTGGTTTTATTAATCAGCCGATTTTTAATTATAATAAATGATTTACAAACAAGGCATATTAATATAGAGTTATAGACATGAAAAACTTTTATTTAACAACTACATTGCCATATGTAAATGCCGATCCTCATATCGGATTTGCTCTTGAGATTGTACACGCTGATATTATTGCTAGATACAGGCGCCTGCTTGGCGAGGAAGTGTTTTTTAACTTCGGTACAGATGAGCATGGGCAGAAAGTATATCAAGAAGCCCTTAAGGCGGGTAAGACCCCACAAGAGTATGTGGATGGATATGCGGCTAAGTTTGATGAGCTAAAAAAGGCGTTAAACTTGAGTTACAACAACTTTATTCGTACTACAGATCCGTGCCATATTGCTGCTGCGCAGGAATTTTGGAAGAAATGTGACGCAAATGGCGATATATATAAAAAACAATATAAGGCAAAGTATTGCGTGGGTTGTGAGCTTGAAAAGACTGATTCTGAGCTCGTAGATGGATGCTGCCCGCTTCACCCAGGGAAGGAGCTTGAAATACGTGAGGAGGAGAACTATTTCTTCAAATTTTCCAAATATCAGGACAAATTGCTTGAGTTATACAAAAGCAACCCTGATTTTGTGCTCCCAGACTTCCGCTTTAATGAGATTAAGCGTTTTGTAGAGGGCGGGTTGCAGGATTTCAGTATTTCACGTCTAAAAGACAAAATGCCATGGGGTGTGCCCGTACCGGGTGACGATGAGCATGTGATGTATGTATGGTTTGATGCGCTTGTAAATTATGTCTCAGCTATTGGCTGGCCTGATGATATGGAGAAGTTTGAGAAATGGTGGCCCGTGGTACAAGTAGCCGGAAAGGACAATTTACGCCAACAATCGGCAATGTGGCAGGCAATGCTGATGTCTGTAGATCTACCGACCTCAAAGCAGGTCGTGATTCACGGTTTTGTAACCAGTGATGGGAAGAAGATGAGTAAATCAGTAGGTAATGTGATAAATCCGTTTGATATCGTGAATGAGTATGGCACGGATGCCTTGCGATATTATATCGCACGTGAATTTTCTCCATTTGAGGATAGTGATATTACTATGGAGAAATTTAATGTCGCATATAATGCAAATCTTGCTAACGGGATAGGGAATCTTGCGAGCCGTATTATGAAAATGGCTGAGGATAATTTGGATGCACCCGTTAAGAC
>JBHPGB010000010.1:0-26070 GCA_042571085.1 Patescibacteria group bacterium
CAAGAGGGTGTTTCAGGATAGTATTCCATTCGTCATCAGACCAATCTACCCACATCCATCTACTGGCTAACCAAAATGAATGGAGACGATTTTCTCCTCCCCATCCAGGGCCTATACTCTTTTTATGAATAAGTGTCAGGAAATTTGGATTAATTAAAATTCTTTTATAACCAGTTTTACTATTTTTATCAGCAGTTTTAGTCTCTTCAGCAGTTTCCCTTATTCCAGCTTCGGCCAAACTTTCTCCTGGTTTTAATTCGCCACCTGGTAAGCTCCATCTTTGATCGTGAGCATGTATTGGATCCTCACTTTTTATACAAGCTATCCTGCTTTTTTGTTGATTAAAAATAAATACTGAAATATTTCCAGCATTTGGTCTGGTATCTGGAGTTAGGATTAATTCATCCACTGCAAACCTCCTTAATTTGAATTTTCAAAGTTTTAAAGTCTAAGTCCAAAATAGCATCAGTCTATAGTCTTGTCAAGAATGACACGCGATGTATAGGCGAAATGCCATTTTCTCTGATTTTCTCATAATGAGCCTTCGTGCCATATCCTTTATGCTTTTCAAGCCCGTATTCTGGGTATTTCTCAGCTAATTTAACCATTTCCCTATCACGTACCACCTTTGCCGCGACTGATGCCATGGAAATAATCATTTCCTTTTCGTCCCCTTTTATAATAGTTTCTTGATTTATATATTCTTTTGGTGCGTGTAGTCCGCCATCAAGCAGAACTTTCACATCAGCACAATTGATATCCTTACACAGCTTATTAATCGCACCAGTTAACGCGCGGCGTATTGATGGAACAATTCCGATTGTGTCTATATCGTTGTGTGTCGCAAAAGCAACGACAAAATCTATATTCCCATTTTTCTTTTCCTCCAACATTTTCGCATACCACTCTTCCCTCTTCTTTTCAGTGAGTTTTTTAGAATCTTTTACAGTGCCGAAAATTTCCAGCGCGCTCGGCGCGAATTCTTCCGAAATACACACCACACCAACAGAGACCGGCCCAGCCACGGGTCCGCGACCCGCTTCATCAATACCTATTTTATATTTTATATCGCTATTTTTCATTCTCTCTATTATATATCTAAAGAAGCATCATCGGAAATTTCATTTGGTAGCCTGGCTACCAAATGAATAGACATGTTTAGATGTTTATGATTAAATCAAAACCAGAAGTTCTCCTAAACAAATTCACAGACGAGGTGATGAATGAATTATCCTGTTCAAAAACATGATGTACTTATACAAATAATTATTACTGGAGCGCTAGTTCTAATTATGGTACTGGCACACATTGCCATAAACAATGGTCCAATCACAAATCCAGAATGGTTTTTTACATCAATAGTACTGATAATCGGACTGTTCTTATTTGTTCCAGTAATGTCCTCGTTGCGAGTTTGGAACGGAACTGGAGATAAGCGTGACTGTATGATTTCATCAGGCCTGCCATTCTTCATAGGACTGTCGCCGCTAATATATCCAACGGCACAGAAACGTCTCCAGGAACTCAAGGAACTAGATGCGATCGCTATCTGTGAAGAAGGTTTGGAATTGATGGACACAGATTTCCCTGCTGGACTGCAAATGTTTAAAGACGCTTTTTGTGGTCGTGAGGATTTGTTTGGGAGTGAACAATTCGAACAATTCGAAATGATCAGAAAAATTCTAGACAAAGCTGAAGAATACGAAGCGAGGCTTACTGCTGAGTATTGCGCGAATTACTATGTAACAGTCCTTATTAAAGAAATCGTATACCAAGGACCGGTTATTGGTTCACGTGATTTCGAAAACAGGATGATGGACATAGCTCCGATGGGTCTTGGTGAGGTTTTCAGTGTACGATCAGATAATCTAGATATCGCCAACATGATAAAGGATGAAACTGAAAAAAGAACTTTGTTCTTGAGACAGCTTCGTAAGCATTTTGGCCATATGTCAAACACAGCGCTAATCGCTGATCTAAATTTCCATTACAACAAAAAACATGACAAGGTGCTTGAGCAAGGTACAGTGATTACTTAGATACTTAATTAACGTGTCTTGACGTGACCCCCCGCAGCCGCGGGGGTTTCTTTTTGCCTTATTTATCTATTAATGTCTACTAATTATCTCTCAGCAATCCATGTGATATAATTCCCCTACCTATGGAATCCAAATTTATACATCTACATACCCACTCCCACTATTCCCTGCTTAATGCGCTACCTAAAATCCCAGACCTTATTGAAGGTGCAAAAAAAGATGGGATGGAAGCGCTCGCTCTCACAGACAATGGCAATATGTACGGTGCTGTTGAATTCTACAAAGCATGTAAAAAAGCTGAGATAAAACCAATTATTGGTGTGGACTTTTATGTCGCATTTGAATCTCGAAATGATAAGCGTGCAAATATAGATAATCAAAGGACCCGCTTGGTACTCATCGCCAAAAATAATGCTGGGTATAAAAATTTAATTAAGCTCGTAACATATTCAGGTCTTGAAGGTTTCTATTACCGCCCGCGCATAGACAAAGAGCTGATGCAAAAATATTCTGAAGGACTTATTTGTATTTCTCCACAATTTGCCGGCGCTCTTGCGCAGGCTCTTAAAAAAGGAGATGAGAAAAAAGCTGTTGAGCTTGCTAATTTTTATAAAGAAACATTTGGAGATGTATATTTGGAAATCACGCATCATCCAGAAATGGAAGGACAAATCGAGCTAAAGGAAAAAATTATTGCTTTTGCACGAAAACATGATATTCAACTCGTTGCTACACATGATGTGTATTACATGAAGCCGGAAGATCACCGCGCGCGCGAAGTCCTGATGGCTATTCAAGGATCATCGGGTGCGCGCCAATCAGAAAAAAATGATTTTTCATTCATTGATCAAAAAACAGCGCAAAAATATTTTAAAGACACACCTGATGCACTAGAAAACACAATTAAGATTGCAGAAATGTGTGATGTGGAAATTGAGCTCGGTAAATGGGTATTCCCCGATTTTAAAATCCCAGAAGGATTTACATATGATGAATTTTTACGCAAAACCGCTTATGAAGGGCTCAAGACACGTGAGGTAGAGCTCACTGATGAGGTAAAGGAGCGTATTGAATATGAAATGGAAATTATTGAAGGAAAGGGATATTCACCATACTTCTTGGCTGTGGCTGATTTAATCCACTACGCTGAAAGAAATGGAATTTTCACAAACACGCGAGGTTCTGCAGCAGGATCTATGGTTTCTTATCTCATTGGAATTGTGAACATAAACCCAATGGAATATAACCTGCCTTTTGAGCGATTCCTAAACCCTGAGCGTCCATCTGCGCCGGATGTAGACATGGACTTTGCTGATACTCGTCGCGATGAGGTTATTCAGTATGCTCGTGAAAAATATGGAATAAATTCTGTTGCTCAAATCGGAACCTTTGGAACAATGGCCGCGCGCGCTGCCGTGCGTGACGTTGCTCGTGCCATGGGCTATTCATATAATGCCGGTGACACAATCGCCAAGCTGATCCCAATGGGTTCACAAGGTTTCCCAATGACGATTGACCACGCGCTCGAAATTGAACCAGACTTGGAAGAGCTCTATAAAGAAGACCAAGATGCAAAAGAGATTATTGATATGGCAAAAAAGATTGAAGGAAATGTGCGCCACATTGGTGTGCATGCTGCGGGCGTTGTCATATCCCCTACTACTACAGTTGATTACACACCAACACAGCTCGATCCGAAGGGAGGAAAAATAATTACTCAGTACAATATGCACTCTGTGGAAGATGCAGGACTTTTGAAGTTTGATTTTCTTGGAATTAAAAACCTTACAATTCTTGCGGATGCAGTGAGTCTTGCAAAAAAATATGAAGGAGCTGAAGTTGATTTAGATAAAATTGATCTTAAGGATGAAAAAACATATGACATGCTTGCGCGCGGTGAAACAATTGGGCTTTTCCAATTGAATGGTTCAGGGATGACTGCATATTTGAAGCAGCTAAAGCCTACAGAAATTCATGATATTAATGCGATGGTTGCGCTTTACCGCCCAGGTCCAATGGCATTTATTCCAGACTACATTGCACGAAAACAAGGTGATCAGGCCGTGAAGTATCTTGAGCCGCGACTTGAGCAGTACCTTAAACCAACTTATGGAATTTTGATTTATCAAGATGATGTCATGCTTATTGCTGTGAACTTGGCTGGCTATTCATGGGGCGAAGCCGACAAATTCCGAAAAGCTATGGGTAAAAAAATTCCTGCAGAAATGGCGAAGCAAAAAGAAAAATTCATTAGCGGGTGTATAGATGGTGGAATGAAATCTAACATTGCAATGAAGCTATGGGAAATGATTGAAACATTTGCTGCGTACGGATTCAACAAAGCGCACGCATCTAGCTACGGAAACCTTGCATACAAAACCTCATACATGAAAGCCAACTTCCCTGTTGAATACATGACAGCGGTGCTTACTTCTGATGCTGGTGACACAGAAAAAATTGCTGAAATCATTGCTGAATGTAAACGTATGAATATTCCTGTTTTACCACCTGATATAAATGAGAGTTTCGGAGATTTTACGGTAATCAAAGGAGACACAGACTCTATTCGTTTTGGACTTTACACTATTAAAAACTTCGGACACGACATTGCTGATGCTGTGATTGCTGAACGTGAAGAAAATGGAAAATTCAAATCTTTTGCAGATTTTCTTGAGCGCATTCAACACAAAAATTTAAATAAAAAATCTCTCGAATCACTTATTATGTGCGGTGCAATGGACAATCTTGGTGAACGCGGACAACTTATGGGAAATCTGGTGGAAGCGCTAAATTATCATAAAGAATGCTGTAATGCCGACACAAGCCAATCTTCTATATTCGGACTTATGGATGAAAACTCACATCCTGAATTTAGATTAAAAGAAGTGCCGCCAGCAGAAGCGGATACAAAACTTTCTTGGGAAAAAGAACTGCTTGGTTTATATATTTCTGGACACCCTCTTGATAAATACAAAGAACAATTTGAAAAAAATAAAATCAATATTAAAAAAGTTAAAGATGAGATGCACGAAGGGATAGATGTGGTACTCGCAGGTATTCTTGAAGATGTGCGAATCGTTACAACAAAAAAAGGAGACAGGATGGCCTTTATTAGAATCGCAGATTTTACTGATGATATAGAAGCCGTCGTCTTTCCAAAACTCTTTGTTGAGAAAAAAGACATGCTTGAAGCAGATACTTGTGTTGTAGTCAAAGGAAAACTTTCAAGTAGAAATGATGACAAGAGTGTAATTATAGATGCTATAAAAGTGCTTGATTAAACTCTTTTAAAAGCAGGATTTGCTTCGCAAATCCTGCTTTTAAAAATTTCCCAATATTAAAGGACCTTTGCTTACGCAAAGGTCCTTATTTCGAGGCCTTTTACCTCATCCTGGTGCAGCTATCCATCATTGATTGGTAATTGCACATCATCAAGTCCGCCAGAGATACCAATGGAGGTTTTGGCCAGCACAATGACACTTCCGGGGTCCTCGGGGTTAGTCATTGAGGCACTGAGGCCGGACCACTCTTTGGTCGCTTGAGCGAAGGTAGAGGCATCGGTTGTACCTGTGTCAATTTTGACGATGTTGCCAACCGGCAAACCGTCTGGATTGGCGGGACCATCGGTATCTGCCTTACTGATCGACTGCTCTTCATTAAAAACAAGGCCGGTATGATCAAGCGTACCGGGCACAATGACACTTCCGGGGCCCTCATGATCACCTAGGCTCTTCCACACGTGGTCGCCTATCGTCGAGGCCGTTGCACCAGAAGACATGACAAGCATCGCGATCGCGCTCGCCAGCATGAAAACTGATGATTTCATACATCGCAGAAAAATCATAGAATCCTCCTTTGGATTCGTCAAAACTACTGCACTGTACTTTTTTGACTCTCCTCCATGTCATAACAACTATCCTGCATTAAAAATAACATATATATAGCTATAAACAAGTTACATGTGGATAAAAATACAAAACCATCTAATGCTTGAACCAGTCTAGAAGTATAAGTATAAAAATGCTACTATACAAACATGAAAAAAGACGACAAATTAGACGACATTCGTCACTCACTCGCCCACTTACTAGCTATGGCAGTGCTTGAAAAGCACCCAGAAACAAAGCTCGCAATCGGACCTACTATAGAAAATGGTTTTTATTATGATTTTGAATTGCCAGAAGGTGTTTCAATTTCTCTTGATGCATTGCCGAAACTAACAAAACAAATAAAAAAACTTGCGCAAAGCAAAATAGATTTTGTACGTGAAGATGTTAGTGAAGATGAAGCAAGAAAACTTTTTGCTGACCAACCATATAAACTTGAATTGATTGATGAGATTACAAAAGAAGGCGGCAAGCTTTCTGTTTATCGCTCTGGAGATTTTGTTGATTTGTGTGAAGGGCCACACGTAGAAAACACATCTGAAATAAATACTGATGCATTTATGCTCACAACAGTGGCTGGAGCATACTGGCGTGGAGATGAAAAAAATACACAGCTCACTCGTGTATACGGCGTTGCATTTGAAACAAAAGAAGAATTAGAAAAATATCAAGAAATGATTGAAGAAGCAAAGAAGCGCGACCACCGAAAGATCGGAAAAGAAATGGGGCTATTCACTTTTTCTGATTTGGTTGGTGCGGGACTCCCTCTATTCACTCCAAAAGGTACGCTTATCCGCCACCTCATAACAAACAAAATTTGGGATTTACAAAATAAATTTGGCTGGGAGCGCGTGGTAATTCCACACATAACTAAAAAAGAATTGTACGAAACATCAGGACACTGGGACAAATTTGGTGATGAGCTTTTCAAAGTAAAAGGTAAAGGTGATGCAGAGTTTGTAATGAAGCCGATGAACTGCCCACATCACACACAAATTTTTGCGGCACAGCAACATTCATATAAAGATTTGCCACTACGCTTTGCAGAAAATGGTGTTGTATATCGCGATGAACAAGCTGGAGAGCTTTTAGGTCTCTCACGCGTACGAGCAATTACACAAGACGATGGTCACGCTTTCTGCACACCGCAGCAAGTTGAAGATGAGATTAAAAATATCGTTTCAATAATAAAATCTTTCTATACAGACCTTGGAATGTACGAGGAAGGAAAATTTTGGGTTTCACTTTCAGTGAGTGATCCTGAACATCCTGAAAAATACATGATTGAGGAAGATGGTCTTTTCTTAGAAGCTGAGAAAATTTTGGAGAAAATTGCCAAAGACGAAAAACTTCCATATGAAAAAGTTGAAGGTGAAGCAGCCTTCTATGGACCAAAGCTAGATTTTCAATTTAAAGACGCGCTTGGTAGAGAATGGCAGCTAGGCACTGTGCAATTAGATTTTTCAATGCCAAAGCGATTTGGACTTGAATACACTGACAAAGATGGTGAAAAGAAAACTCCTATAATGATTCACCGTGCTATTGCTGGATCACTTGAGCGCTTTATGGCTGTAATGATTGAACACTTCGCTGGTGCCTTCCCTACTTGGCTTTCACCAGTACAGGTAAAAGTACTTCCTATTGCAGACGCACACAAAGAATATGCAGAGGAAGTTACACAGGCACTCAAAGATGCAAATATCCGCGTAGAGCTAGACGACAGCAACGAAGGACTTGGTAAAAAAATACGAAATACAAAACTAGAAAAAGTGCCTTACTTCTTGGTTATTGGAGATAAAGAAGTTGAAGATAAAAAAATAATGGTTGAGTCTCGCGACAATGGACAGCTTGGAGAAAAAACTGTTGAAGAGTTTGTGAAAGATATAATTAAGGAAGTAAAATAATGGTCGAGATTAAAAATTTTAAATTTTAAAATAAATATGTTACACAACAGCAAATATAATCTCATGCGACAGCTTGTGGAAGAAAACTGCAGCCTGTGGCGAATCAAAGATGCGTATCTACAAGACGCACAAAATGATGAAGAAAAAGAATTCTGGAACAAACTCGGCGAAAGAAAAGAAGAGTTAGTAAAAGAATTGGAAGAAATGATCTCAAAACAATCCTAATATAAAAAATACCGCACCATCGTGCGGTATTTTTTATATATCAATATTAGCCAATTTGGCGTGAGTCTGGATAAAGGATTTTCTACTTGGCACATCCGTACCCATAAGCATATCAAATGTCTTGTTTGCATCTTCTGCATCCTCAATTGTAACCTGCTTCAGTACACGACGCTCTGGATCCATTGTTGTTTCCCATAATTCATCAGCATTCATTTCTCCGAGACCTTTGTATCGCTGGATTGAAATCTTAGGTGCTTTTTTAATTTTAACCTCTTCTTCTCCTTCTTCTACCTCTTCGTCTTCCCCTATTTCAGCAATTTCATCTTTACCGATCAATTTTTCTTTCTCTTCTTCTGTATATACATATGTAAGCTCTTTACCTTTCTTTATCTTATACAAAGGCGGCTGTGCAATATACAAAAATCCTCCATCAATAATTGGTCGGAAATATCGGAAGAATAGTGTAAGTAAGAGGGTGTCGATGTGAGAACCATCGACGTCGGCATCGGTCGCTATAATAATTTTATGGTAACGAAGCTTTTCAATATTAAAAGTGTCTCCAATCGCAGTACCAAGTGCAACCACAATATTTTTGATCTGTTCTGAACCAAGCATTCTATCCAAGCGCGCGCGCTCAACATTCAAAATTTTACCTCGTAATGGCAAAATAGCCTGAGTCTTTCTATCGCGACCTGTTTTTGCTGTACCACCAGCGGAATCTCCCTCTACAATGAAAATCTCTGAAAGCTCTGCGGATCGTGATTGGCAATCAGACAATTTACCCGGTAAAGCCATCCCCTCAAGAGCGCCTTTACGCAACACTGATTCTTTTGCGGCTTTTGCGGCCTTACGAGCTTTTAGCGCCAAGAGTACTTTATTTACAACAGCCTTTCCATCATCAGGATTTTCTTCAAGAAATTCCCCAAGAGCTTCACCAAAGATAGTTTCCACTGCGCCACGAGCTTCTACAGAACCAAGCTTTGCTTTTGTTTGTCCTTCAAATTGAATCTCTTTCAATTTTACAGATACAACAGCTGTGATACCTTCAAGCACATCATCTCCTGTAAGATTATCATCTCCGTCTTTGAGAATCTTTGCTTTACGTGCATATGAATTCAATCCACGAGTAAGTGCGGTTTTAAATCCTGTAAGATGCATTCCTCCTTCTGGTGTTGAAGTATTGTTTGCAAATGTAACCAAGCGAGGTGAAATATCATCCACATACTGAAATGCAACTTCCACAGAAACTTCTCCACTTTCTTTATCGGTATAAAACACATGCTTGTGAATTGCTTTTTGATTTTCATTGAAGTGCTTTACCAATGAAAGCAACCCGCCTTCAAAATAAAATGTTTTTGAAGGTACTTCTAAACCAAGCTCCATCAAATAAAAAGCATTGTCAGCATCGATTTTGCCAGTATACTCACGCGCATCAATCACACTCACTCGTGAACCTTTAATCAAGTAAGCTTGCTGTCGCAGGTGATTTATAATTTTATCTGCATTAAATTTTACCTCTTCAAAAATAGTATCGTCTGCTTCAAATGTAACAATTGTTCCGTGTAATTTTGATGCGCCAACTTTTTTAACTTTTGCTTTCTTTTTACCTTTGCTGTATTCCTGCATATGCTTTCCACCATCTCTGTGCACTTCTACTTTTGTATATTCAGAAAGTGCATTTACAACAGAAGCACCTACACCATGAAGACCACCTGTTGCCTTTGCGTATCCATCACCACCAAACTTACCACCGGCATGCAGAGTAGTCATGATTGTTTCAAGAGCTGAAACTTTTGTCTTCTTGTGAATATCAACTGGAATACCGCGACCATTATCAGCTACGCGGATGCGATTATTCGGCAATAGAGCAACTTCAATATGATCAGCAAACCCCCCCATGGCTTCGTCGCGGCCATTATCAAAAATCTCCCATATCATGTGATGAAGACCTTCTGGACCAGTGGTACCAATATACATACCAGGACGCTTACGCACCGGCTCAAGCCCTTCTAGCACAGAAATAGACTCGGCACCGTACGATCCTTTCTTTTCTTTTTTATTAGGTTTTTTAGTCGCTTTTTCAGCCTTTTTTATAGCCATATTTATTGTGTATTTTTAGATAAGAAAAGCCCTAAAATGAGCTTTTTCAACCCCTCAATTATACCAAAAAGCCCCCTATTTTGAAAGGTGTCGAACCCCGACTTCTGCTTGCAAAATAGGGATATTGATTAAATCATAATGTGTTCATTAACCACACACGAAGTCGGGGTTCTTAACGTAGAAAAACAGCCGATTTACTTACGCAAATCGACCGTTTAAAACTACACAATATTTTAAGCGCGAACTTTTTGAAAAAGTCGCTCTTTCTCGTATTCGTACTCCTGAGGAGTCATTATACGATATTTCTTCACAGGAGAGAACCAATATTTCCACTGTGGCACAAATACATGACCACAAGTTGAACACTGTGGTGAACTGTAGACAGTATCCTTAATGCTAAAATTCCTCCAGGTTTTATTGTAAAATACATTTCCTTTAGTAACCGCGTGACTGCCGCAATGATTACACGGAAGAAAAAAATGATTGTCGCTTTTCAAATCAATCACTTTACTGCGTGCAACAATTCTGGGTTTTACCTTAGACCCAGACCACGAATCATGAAAACAAAAACCTCTGAGGGTAATTGTCATTATAAATACTCCCCTATTTACCTGCGTTAACTTTCTACTACAAAGAATAGCATAGGATTTGACCTATGTCAATCCCGCGAAGAATACACAAAAATAGCGAATTTTTTCCAAGCTTTTTTGAATGTTTCTAAATCAACAAATAAATGTTGTGCTTTTTCTTTTTGCAGAGATTCTGGATCATGATAATAAAACCCTACTACTTCTTTATCCTCCTTTTCAAACCCAGTAAGAAGTACTGCGTGTGCTTTTTCTTGTCCAAGTGTAAATTTGTTTATTGAAACAATTACAGGCTCCTTATTTTCCAGGCTTCCAATAAATTTTTCAATTCCTTCGTTTACCAATCTGTCTTCGTGTTCACTTTCTTTGGCGCTATTGTTTGATATATCAATTGTCTGACTTCGAAACTCCTGTCTGTATGCATGTAGGCCATGGTTACGAGCCAGGCGAACAAGCACCTCATGACTCCAACCATCCATTGTATATTCACCAATTATTACTCCTTCTTGTTTTAAATCATCAATTGATAAATTTATATCAATTGAATTGTAGTCAAAAATCATTTTGAGACACACAACGGAACAAGAGCGCGGCATCCACTCCTTATCTTCAACATCTAAAAATTGTGAATAATATGGTACTTCTAGTTTCATGATTTTATAATTTAAAATATAAGTTTAACGCACTTCCCAACCCTTATTTTCCATTTCTTTCGTAATTTTTTCCATGATCGGATTTATTTCATCATCTGTAAGTGTTTTATCTTGTGATTGAAATACCAATCTGGATGCTATAGATGTTTTTGCATCTCTAGCATAGATATCAAATAAATTATTTTGCACCAACCATTCTCCAGCATTGTCTCTAATCAGCTCTAGAAATTCTTTTTGAAGAGTATCAGATGAAACCCATACAGCAATGTCACGTGTAATAAATGGATATGGTGAAATAGTCTTGAATTGGATTTCTTGATTATCTGACTCTGTAACTTCAGTATCTGTCGGCCCTGGCAAAGTTCCCACCAATGCATCAAAATCAATTTCAAACACTCCTCCTTGTTTTCCAAATATATCTGCTTTTAGATTAGTATCTAACTCTTTATTTAATAGCTCAAGAACGTCTTCTTCGCCTTTTTGCTTACTTGGACCAAGTCCAATAGAAAAACTCATCCATTCTTTATCCTTCGTAAATACAGACCCAAATTCAAACATACGCACCCTATCAATAGCAAGTAAGTCTTTATACCGATCATTAAATTCAAGAGCTTCTTGCATGCCGTCTGTGAGATTTGTACGCAAAAAATCTTTTCCTTGTGCCATAGATTTGAGCATTTCAATATCTCCTTTGGCACGGAATGTGTATCCATAATTTTCAGAATACCCAGCATTTTGCAATACTTCACGAATACGATTCATGTAAAACAAGCGCTTATTTATCACTCGTTCACAATCAAAATCAAGCGGCACTCCTTTAATATTTGCGTATCCATATACTCTGCCTATTTCTTCAATTAAATCTTCTTTTATGCGCAAATCGAGTCGTTCAGTCGGAACAGTTACCACATATCTTTCCTCATTCAAATTTGGAACTCTTCCATATCCAACAATATTTTTAAACATTTCTGCCTTATCAAAATCTTCAATAACAACAGCTTTTGTTTGTGAACTTGTATGTAAAATTTTTCCATCTCCCAAATAAATACCAAGATGATCGACACCATCTTCAACCACTGTTCCAGGAAGAAATTCTACTGATTCCTCATGGATACCAGTCTTAAGCACAATTCCACTATTTGAAAATATAAGGTCACCAAAAACAAGATCTTCTTCATTTATTCTTTCAGTAAACACAAACTGATCCACTGAAATTCTCGGAATCGCAATTCCTGCTTCTTTATAAATCCATGCTGAAAGTGAAGAGCAGTCAAAAATATCTGGCGCATCATTTGTAACACTTGCTCCTGATTTATATTCTTTACCTATTAATTCTCCTCCATCAATAATTTTCTTTATTTTTTCTATTGGCACAATCTTTTCAAATGAAAATCCAAACCGTTCTAAGATATTTTCTATCTGCTTTTCTGAAATATTTGCGCCCAATAATTTGTTTATTTCTTCTGATGAAACACCAATCTTATACTCACCAACCTTTCTTGGATATGTGTCTGCTGGTTCTTCCACCTCAGTATTATCTGTACCTGCGATTTCAAGAATAAGTGCTGTTAACTCTTCCATTGCCATACCAGCAAATTCTGGAGTGATTTCATTTTCAAATCTTTTTGATGAGTCTGTTTGAATGTTTACAAGCCGCGTAGTCTTTCTAATATTTGATGGCTCAAAATTTGCCGCCTCTAAAACAAGATTTACTGTATCATTATCAACTTCGGCTTTGTTGCCACCTTTTATACCAGCAATCGCGAGTGGGTCTTTTTCATCTGCAATCAATAAAACCTTATCATTTAACTCCACTTCTTTTTCATCCAGTGTAGTGATTTGCTCGCCATCCACAGCCTTCCGTACAATTATTCCACCATCAAGTTTATCTGCGTCAAAAGCGTGGAGCGGTTGCCCTAGGTCAAACATTACATAATTCGTGGCATCTACAATATTATTTATAGATTTTTGTCCTATTGCTTCAAGCTGCTCTTTAAGCCAGTCTGGTGATGCACCAACTTTGATATTGTTTAGCTTTCTCCCAACATAGCGCCGACAAAGGTTTGGTTCTTGTACATCAATTTCTAAATCAGTTTTTGAATTTTGAATCTGTAACTTGGAATTTGTTTTTACTTTCAACGGTAGTTGAAGCAAAACTCCGATTTCTTTAGCGATTCCTCTGTGACCCAAGCAATCATGTGCGCGATTTGGCAGCACGTCCACATCAATCATCCAGTCGTCTCCAACACGCTCTACTCCTTCAATTTCAAATGCGCCAAATGTCAAAACTTCCGCAAGTTCTTTAACTTCCGGTAATGGTTCTTTAAAGTAAGATTGTAGCCATTTGTAACTTACATTCATTTTTTTATATATATTAATTAATTTATATTCAATCTGTCTAATTATTTCAAAATTGAGTGCAGTTCGGCGAAAAAGATAAGTAGCAAACGAGTCGTATGTATATTACGGTGAGAGCAGCTAAGAAATCTTTTTCGCCGAAATGTGCCAATTTTGGGATAATTATTTTAGAATTGGTTTATGAAGCGTAAATCACCAGAATACATAAGTCTAACATCATCTATTCCATACTTAAGCATTGCCAAGCGATCAAGTCCTGTGCCAAATGCGAAGCCAGAATATTTGTTTGGATCAATCCCAACATTTGATAATACTTTTGGATGCACCATTCCAGCTCCCAAAACCTCAATCCATCCATTATATTTACATGTCGGACACCCCTCGCCTTTACATTTTCCGCAAATCATATCGATCTCAACTCCTGGTTCAACAAACGGAAAATATCCTGGGCGCAATTTAATTTGCACATCGTCTCCGTACATTTTTTTCAAAAAAGTTTCAAGTGTAAATTTCAAATTTGCTAGTGTCACATTTTCACCAACAACCAAACCTTCGCACTGATAAAATTGTGCTTCGTGCGTTGCATCTGTCGCTTCGTTTCGAAATACTCTACCAGGTACTATAATTTTAAACGGCGGTTTGTTATTAAGCATATATCGTATCTGTACACCTGATGTATGTGTACGCATCACCTTTCCGTCTCGCCCTTTTATCCAAAAAGTATCTTGCATGTCTCGAGACGGGTGATCTTTGGGCACGTTTAAAGCATCAAAGTTATTAAATTCTGTCTCCATTTCAGGTCCCTGTGCTACCGAGAAGCCCATTTCAGTAAAAATACTCACGAAGTCGTTAATAATGCGTGTCATGGGGTGAATATGTGGTTTTTGCGCTTTTTTATCCATGTTTATAGGGCAATAATAACATAAAAAAAATGTTTATATAAATAGCCATTTCGTGTATAATCACTGGTACATGACACCTATTGACAATACACTGGTTTATATATTCTTATTTATCTCGCTCTATTTCGAGGTGTTTTTTCTTATTACATTCTTGGAATACAAGAGTAGGCCTGTAATAAAGGCCGTACTACCTAAAAAACTCCCGTCTGTAACAATTATGGTCCCTTGTTGGGACGAAGAGCGTACTGCCGCAAAAACAATCAAATCTTTGCTTGCGCTTGATTACCCTAAAAACAAATTGAAAATATTTGCAATTGACGACGGCTCAACAGACGGCACATGGAGCATCCTAAAACGATTTGAAAAAAATCCACAAGTACAAATATTTCAAAAAGAAAATGGTGGTAAGCACACAGCACTTAACCACGGGTTAGACTTTATTGATACTGATTTGGTGGGTTGTTTGGATGCAGATTCATTTGTAGCACCAAATGCGCTTAAGGAAATCGTGAGCTGTTTTGCTGAAGATGAAAAAATTATGGCAGTAGTGCCGGCGATTGTGATACACAATCCACAAACCCTCATGCAGCTTATTCAAAAAGCTGAATACTTTTTGAGTGTGTTTATAAGAAAGACGGCATCACTTCTTGATGCACTATTTGTAACACCTGGACCGTTTTCAATCTTTCGCACAAACATAATTAAAGAAATGGAAGGATATAGACATGGACACCAAACAGAAGATCTTGAAATGGCGCTGCGGTTACAAAAACACCATTATAAAATTGGGAATTGCCCAAGTGCTTTTGTGTACACTATTGGTCCGCGTACGCTGCGAGATTTATACAAACAGCGTGTACGTTGGACACATGGGTTTCTTGAAAATGCAAAAGATTACAAGGAATTGTTTTTCTCTCGAACATATGGAAACCTTAGTCTATTAATGCTTCCAGTCGCACTCATATCAATTTTTGCTGCATTATACTTGGCTATTATTTTCTTATTCAGCATCATAAGATATGCAATTACAAAAATTGCTGAATTAAGTATAGTTGGTATTAGTATGCCAGTATCATCATCATTTATTCCAGATTTCTTTTTTATAAAAACAGACTCTATGATATTTGTAAGTATTGCTCTTATCATACTCACTGCCACATTAGTACTATTTGGCAAAAGACTTGTTGGAGAAAAATTGACCATAACACGTGATGTGGTCTACTACCTATTCTTATACGGATTCATAGCACCATTTTGGCTAGCAAAATCAGTATATGACACAATGCTTGCAAAAAAGGGTGATTGGAGATAATATCCTAATACAACATTCATGCGAATAATTAATTCTAAAAAATATATACTTTCATTTGTTATAACTGTTGCAATATTTGCGACAGCTTTTCTGCTTTCTGATTACACAAATGAAAAGCGGATGAAAGAAGTGCGAAATATTGAAAGCAACATCGCAATTGATATCCTTTCTCTTGAAACACAGTTTGATCTTTTTGAAGAGATTTCTTGTGATGTTATAGACAATTCAATACTTTCTCAAGAAAAAAACAGGCTCGCCAGACAACTTTCTTTTATGGAAAAACAGCGTGGTGCAGACGACCCAGAAGTAGAGCATTTGAAAAGATACTACTCACTTCTACAAATCAAGGATTACCTTTTGATGAAAAAAATTGGCGAAAAGTGTAATCAAGATTCAGTATTTATTCTTTACTTATACTCAAACAAGGGAGACTGTGAAGATTGTCAGCGCGAAGGATACGTACTCACATATTTGCGAGAACAATATCCTGATTTACAAATATACGCATTTGATTACAATCTTGATGTGTCTGCAATACGTAGCTTGGCTTCTTTATATAACATAGAAAACAATCTCCCCGCTATGGTAATAAATGATGAGCTGTATTACGGATTCAAGAGTAAAGAAGAAGTTGAGGAGCTCTTACCAGAATCGATAAAGAAGCTGGTTGATGAAGAAGAGATCGGTGAGGAAGATGTAGAGATTGTGGAATAATAGAATGAATAAAAACGATATCATTAATGATATCGTTTTTTTAATAAGTATCTTGAGGATTTGGTCACCGCTTCTAAATTCATACTTCGTGCTACGCACTCGTCTTCATTAAGAAGCCTCGACCCCGACGCTCGAATTGTCGTTCGTACCTCACTCCAATATACTCGCTCTTTTCAAATCCTCACGTAAAGCGCGCAGGCGCTTTACTAAGATGGCTCAGATAAATAAAAAGCACCCTAACGGGTGCTTTTTATTACATTGTCTTGTGGATTTGGCGTCAGCTCACATCAGTATTTTATTCGTATTCCGCTCGGCTCCATACTCTAAAATACTGTGTGGCTCCTGCCCGGGCTCGCTTGTTGCTTTCTCGTTCCGCTTCGCTACACTGCGTCGCAACATAGCTCCGCCTTTCAAATCCTCACGTAAAGCGCGCAGGCGCTTTACTAAGATGGCTCAGATAAATAAAAAGCACCCTAACGGGTGCTTTTTATTTATCTGAGCCATCTTGAGGATTTGAACCCCAGACCTGAGCTTTACAAAAGCCCTGCTCTACCAACTGAGCTAAGATGGCTTGGCCTATATTTTAAACTAATCAAACAGAAAAGTAAACAATTTTTATGATTATTCTTTACTGCTTTGTTCTTCCCTTATTTCATTCTTACGCTCTGTAATATCTTTCAAATATCCTGATGCTGTATCCTTGTGTCCTGTAATTTCCTGCTGACCCTTAACCATGCCTGTAATCTTTTTGACATGATGGTAATCCAATACAACCTCAATCAATTGTGCTATTTTCACCAACAGTAAATTCCTAAATTTTGACCCATGGTGCATACTTTTACGGACAATATATTCGTGTATCCTATACACATAATCCCAAAACCCTATTTCAGCAGCTGTGTCTCGTACAGGAACGCGCCCAACTCTTATTTCCCAATAGCGAAATAATATCGCTGAAATAAGAACGACTGCTGCTACTAATGTTATTGAGAGTGTTATGTACAAAAACATAAATAAGTATTATGTACCAAGTATACCAAGAACAACAAACTTTAAACAGAAAAGCGGACAAATCGTGCAACCTCAGTGTTTTCACCAAATTTTTGCACTGCCTGCTTTACCAAATCAGCGATTGTTACATTAGGGTCTTTCACAAATGACTGATCAAGCAATACCTTTTCCTTAAAATATGCATCTATCTTTCCTTGAAGCATCTTTTCTTTTATATCTTCTGGTTTATCTGAATCTTCTACTTCCTTTGCAAACATCTCACGCACTTGCCCTTTTACTTCATCTGTAATCTCGTCAGAACTCAAAAACTCAGGATTCATTGCTGCTGCATGCATTGCAATATCATGCGCAAGTGCCACAAATTCATCATTCTTTGCAACGAAATCAGTCTCGCATGAAAGTTCTACCATAACACCAACAGTACCAGAATTATGAATGTAAGACTGGATTGTACCAGCACCTAGTTTACGGTCTGATTTTTTTGAAGCAATATCACCACTCTTCTTTCGCAAAAGCATTAATGCCATATCGATATCTCCGTTAGCTTCTTCAAGAGCTTTTTTACATTGCATTATTGATACTCCTGTAGCATCTCGCAGTTCTTTTACTTGTTCTGTTGTTATTGACATGGTGTTTGGTATTTAAGTACAAATGAAAGCCGAGGCTTTCATTTGTAAACTTTTATAAAATTAAATAGTTTGTGTTTTTATTGCTTCTTTCGTGCATCCTTATAGGCATCAACAACCTCATTTACAAAAAATTCTATACTTTTTACTGATGAATCATTTGCTGGTATTACATGATCAACATCTGTAATATCACAATCTGTTGAAGCAAGCGCTATAACTGGAATATTTTTCTTCGTTGCTTCAATCACAGCTGTTTCTTCTTTTTGAGGATCAACTACAAATACTGCGTCTGGTAAATCTTTCATTGTTGAAATGCCACCAAAGTTTTTCTGCAATTTTCCAATCTCCCTACCTAATAGCATTTGTTCTTTCTTTGTATATTTTACAAGCTCTCCTTTTTCTTTTTTATCAATCAGATCAAGAAGTCTTGATACTCTTTTCTTAATCTCAGAAAAGTTTGTCATTGTTCCGCCAATCCAACGTTCTGTAACATAAGGCATATCTATTGACTGTGCAGCTTCTTTCATTATTGTTTTTCCTTCTGCTTTTGTTGAAACAAAAAGAATTGTTTTTCCCTCAGCTGCCAACTTAGCAATAAATTCTTTTGTTTTACTTAGATACTCATCTGTTTTTTCAAGATCGAATATTTCAGTTCTATTTTTCGCACCAAAAACGAAGGGCTTCATTGAAGGATGCCTTCGTGATTTTCGGTAGCCAAAGTGGGCACCGACTGCAAACATTTTGTCTATAATTGTATTTGACATAACAGGAAGAAGTGTACCAAAAACCCCTTAAAAATGCAACTATTTACGATAATTTAACGGTCAATTGGTGATTTATAAACATTTCATTCAATATTTTCAAAAGCTTCTACTATGGCGTCCAAATCCCCATCCATAATCCCCTCTATATTGTGCCATGATTTTTGGAGGCGGTGATCTGTGACTCGATTCTGAGGAAAATTATATGTGCGAATTTTCTCGCTCCTGTCACCTGTACCAACCTGTGTTTTTCTTTCAGCTGAATATTTCTTCGCCTCCTCTTCTTCTTTAATCTGTTGTAATTTTGCAGAAAGGATACTCATTGCATGTTCACGGTTCTTAAGTTGGCTTCGTTCACTAGTACAACGCACCATAATACCTGTTGGTTTATGTAGAAGCTGCACTGCTGTTTCAACCTTGTTAACATTCTGCCCACCAGCACCACCTGAGCGTGAAAAAGTCATCTCTATTTCATCTGGAGCAATTTGGATTTGAGACTCCTTTCTCATAGGTAAAATTGCAACCGATGAAGTAGAAGTATGAATACGCCCTTGTTTTTCTGTTGCCGGAATTCTTTGCACTCTGTGTACACCCATCTCTTGTCGCATCTTTCTATACACATCCTGCCCCTTGATTTCAAAAGATGCTTCTTTATAACCTCCCATTTCACTTGGAGACTCATCGAGCTTTTTGAATGCCCACCCTTTCTTTTCTGCGTATTTTTCATAACTCTCAGCTAATTCCATAGCAAAAAGAGCTGCCTCTTCCCCACCAGCGCCAGCACGAACTTCTAATATAATCTCATTAGGCCATTTTATTTCTTCTTCAGCGGCTTTTAAGATATCTCTAATTTGGGTCTCAAAAGACTCTCTTTGGATACGAATATTTTCTAAATCTTCTTGTGCTAATTCTTTCATAGACTCATCTGTCTCTATCATTTCTTGCACTTCTTTTTCCTGCTTTTCCAGACGCTCCAATTCAGCCGCCAAAAACTGTGTCTTGGGGGCTTTCTTTAATTCCTCGATATTCAACTGTTTTTCTTCTTTTTCCACAATATTAGAAGTATATATAAGATATGGTATTAGTAAAGCGCCGGCTCACGAAGTGAGTCGGCGCTTTTTTAAATATTATTATTTAGCAGTTTCTTCTTCCTTTTTCTTAACAACCTTCTTCTTTTTCGGTGCTGCCTTTGCTGCTTCCATACGCTTTTTGAATTTATCAACTCGTCCAGCTGTATCGATTACCTTTTCTTGTCCAGTATAAAATGGGTGGCAAGCACTACAAATTTCAACCTCTATTTCAGGCTGTGTAGAACCAACCTCAAACTTAGCACCACATGCACATGTAGCCTTTGCGTTTGGGTGATATTCTGGATGAATTTCTTTCTTCATGCGCTGTACTATACACCATTTCTAATTTCCTTGCAATATATCAATCTGACGTTGCCATTTTGCCGCCAAATCCATTACACCATTACCATAAAACTGATAGGCTGACTTATTGGCATTTTTCCACCCTGCAAAATAGCGCAGGGCGGCACATTTTTCCGGATCATTAGTGAGGATACAGGTAGATACGCTCCTGGCAGCACCATTATCCTTCAAAAGCAGTGCTGAAGCCATAAACGCGTCTTCTGGGTTCCATGGGTTTGGTGGATTATGTCCTGTTAATTTAGCAACCTTATCTTCAAAAAGTATCCATGTTGATGGAATGAACTGGGCAGGACCCATAGCGCCACCATAGCCATATGATGGAGGACACGATACAGGGGTATTGAATGGATCAAATCCAACCCTCTTTGAAATAGCCATGAATGGATCTACATCGCGACTCCCCTTCATAACGCCACTGAAAAAACGACCTGTGTTTTTCCCTTTTCCGTCACCCTTCTGTGGTGAATTGGTGAGTAAACACTGCCCCGTATTCTCTCCAAGGTTTGATTCTTGAGTAATAATACCGAGCAAAAAAGCTGGTCTCACTCCTGTCTTTTTGTATGCCTTATTGGCATATTCAAGTGCTTCACCAAATGGAATCGGTGCGGTATCTCTAAGAGCAAAAAGTGCATTTCTTATCTCTGAAGCACTTTGTTCTTTTTCAGATAAAATTCTTTTATATACACTTTCTTGCCCTTTTGTGACTTTCAAAAGTGCGTTACGCTCACCTCTTTTATCTTCAATACGCCTTTTCTCAAGCTCTTGAATTGTTCGAAGCTCAACTTCTTCATTTTTCTTATCCTCAAGGGTATTCTTTTGCTCGGTAGTAACTTCTTTAGTTATCTCTATTTCTTCGAATGATTCACTCAGGGATTCCTTTATGGATTGAAATGAATCAATATCAACAAAAAACTCTGACAAATCTTCTTCAGATAAAACAACCTCAACTAAAGAAAAAGAGTCTATCTCATTTGTCTTGCGAATCAATTGTGCTAGCGACTCTTTTTCACGCAGCAACTTATCAGTAAGAGACCCTATTATTTTTTCCTTGCCCCCTATGTCTGATGTGAGTCTTTGGATTGAGAGATTTCTTGCTCTAATAGAAAGAGTGGCCTCATTGATTTGAGCATCCAAAATAGCCACGTCTCGTTCAAGTGACACTTTTTCTCGCTGTTTACTAGTTAATATATTTCTTTGTGCAGTAATCTCTTTTTCCAAATCAGCAAGCTCTGCTTCCAGTTGTGCTCTACGATTGTCTACCGCCTGCTGCCCTGTTTGTGCATTTACATACGGCAAGCATGACGACAGTAATCCGACAATTAAAATGCCTACCAAAATATATCTTTTAAATACCTTATTCATTATGATGATAATTATACTAAATAAAACACCTGTTTGCGAAGCAAACAGGTGTTTTATAGATTTAACTATATAAATTCGAAATTAAGCTTCAGTACTTTCTTCTTCCTCCTTACCTTTCTTCTCTACTTCAATTGATGATAAGTCTACTTCTGCTGGTGCTTCCTCCTCTTCTTCTTTCTGTGTTGCAATTGCTGCAATTGCTTCGTCGGCATCTATAGCTGCTTCAACTCCTTCTGGAAGCTTAACATCTTTTACTGCAATTGTGCTTTCAAGTGTATCTAGTGTAGAAATATCAATTTCAATACTTTGTGGCAAACTACCAGGCAAACCTTCAACTTCCAGTTCGTGCAATATTTTTACAAGAGTTCCGCCAAGATTTTTTACTGCTAGTGATTCACCAACGAATTCCAAAGGAATCGCAACTGTAACTTTCTTTGTCTTATCTACCACGTAAAAATCAACATGTCTTGGTTCATCTGAAACAGGATCGTAATCAATTTCATGCACAAGCACGTCAACATCTTTCCCATCTACTGCAAGTGAGATAATAGTTGTTTCTCCAGCTTCACGGAACATTTTTATAAAATCTCTTTTATCAATAGCGATTGATGTTGAATCTGTCTTTGGACCATAAAACACCGCTGGTATTTTACCAGTTTCGTGCAAAGAACTAGCTGTTCCTGCGTCTCTTTTTTCTGCATTTAGTTTCAATGTCATAATGCGCCTTATTATATATAAAATTGCTAAAATAGCAACAAAATACCCAGTTTGAATGGCTCATTCGCAAATGAGCCATTCAAAAAGCCTTATTTTTCAACGTATTAATCGGCTCAACCCGGTTGAGCCGATTAATTTCCATACAAAACTCGAGAAACTATTCGTTTAACAAGCTATCTATCCTATTGATCTCTCGTGGGAAAAGTGTGGCCTTTTTAACATTGTCCAGATTAAGCATTTTTTGCGTTAAACGCTCCAACCCCATACCAATTCCACCATGTGGAGGCATTCCTGTTTTGAAAGCCTGTAAGTAGAAAGAAAAATCATCAGGGTTTAAACCTTTACCTTTTATTCCATCAACTACAGAATCATATGTGTGTCTACGTTGTCCACCTGTTGTAATTTCCACACCCCGGAAAAGAAGGTCGAAAGATTTAGTGAACCCTTTGTCATCTTCGTCTTCGTGTGTATAGAATGGTCGTTTGGAAACAGGATAATGTGTGATGAAAATAAAATCTGAATCAAATTTATCACGAGCATATTCACATAATTTTCTTTCATGCTCTGGCTCAAGATCTGGCTCTCCAACAGCTTTTAAATCAAATTCTTTTTCAAGAATTTCTTGCGCTTCAGAAAGTTTCATAACAGGAATTTTTTCTGAAATCTTTGGTAATTCAACACCAAACATTTCCAATTCTTTTGAACATGTTTTTTCAACAGAATCAACAATCCCACGCATTGTACTCTCCAAAACACTCATTACATCTGTATGATCTTTAATAAAACCTAATTCAAAATCAAGAGAGGTGTATTCATTTATGTGTCGTGAAGTTGAATGCTTTTCTGCACGAAATGCATTTCCAGTAATAAACACTCTCTCAAAAACAGCAACCATCATTTGTTTATAAAATTGTGGTGAAGTTGCAAGTCCTGCCTTATTACCAAAATAATCCACTTCAAACACACCGGCTCCACCTTCGGCGTCCCCACCAACAATCTTTGGACTCTGCACTTCTGTAAAACTTTGTTCATTCAAGGATGCTCTAAATGCTTTTATAATTTCAGATTGTACTTTAAAAATTGCTTTATTTTTATCACTTCGTAAAAGATAGGGCTGATTGTCCAAATATGTATCAAGATTGGTTTCTTCATCAAGCTCAAAAGGTACTTCTGCCTCCGAAAGCACTGTAATGCCCAACACCTCAATTTCAATGTCGCCATTTTCTACATCCGCATTTACCATTTTTTCTGGACGCTTGTTTACCTTACCAACAACCTCAACAACCCATTCTGGGCGGGTTTCTTTTGCTATTTCAATAGCCTCTGAATTTGGAAGCACAACCCCTTGCACCTTTCCAGACACATCACGGAAATCAAAGAAAACCATTTTTCCCTGATCACGGCGCACATCAATCCATCCTGCAATTTTAACCTCTTGGTCAACTTGATCTTTTAAATCTTTTATATATATTCTTTCCATAATTTTTAAATATTAAAACCAACCTTATCTCGCACATCCATTATTTTCTTGCGTGCGTTTGATTTGGCAATTTCCCCGTTATTTTTAAGTATTTGCATCACATCATCGACATTCTTTGCAATTTCCTCACGCCTTTCTCGAAGCGGTGTAATAAATTCTATTATTTTTTCGCTAACTACTTTTTTTATATCACCATAGCCAACTCCTCCATTTTCAAACTTTGCTCGCATTTCTTTGTCCTCAGATTCATCAGCAAATAATTTATAAATATTGTATAAAGCATAATCGTCTGGATTTTTCTTTTCATCAATTTCTTTTGAATCCATTGGAATTTTTGCAACAATATCTTTTATTTCATCATCTTCAGCAAAAAGTGGAATTGTATTGCCATAGCTTTTGCTCATTTTTTGCCCATCTGTACCAGGAACAACAGCAACATTTTCCACAATCATCGGTTCTGGTAATTTAAACGTTTCTCCAAAGGTACGATTAAATTTCTCGGCTATGTCACGAGTCATTTCTATATGCTGTTTTTGATCTTGTCCAACTGGCACCACATCCGCATCTTGAGACAAAATATCTGCAGCCTGCAAAATTGGGTAATCAAATGTTCCAACATTCACATCAGTCTTTTTTGCTTTAGCATCCTTAAATGCATGCGCGCGCTCTAAATATGATACTGTCGTAATGCAGTTAAAAACCCATGCAAGCTCAGTAACTTCTGGTACGTCTGATTGTAGAAAGATAGTCGTCCTTTGCAGATCAAGTCCGATTGCAAGATAGTCAATTACAACATCAATGCTGTTTTGTTCCATTTCATCCTTATTTTGCAACGTTGTAAGTGCGTGGTAATTAGCCACAAAAATACGCGTATCATATTCATCTTGCAGATCCACAAACTGCTTCATGGCACCAAAATAATTCCCTATATGAGGGCGCCCTGTTGGCTTTACACCTGATAGTAAAATTTTTTTATCTGTATTCATGCCTCCTATAGTAGCAAAAAACCGAAGATTATTAAATAGAGCCTAATCGAGCGCTATTAAACCCTCAAATCCCTCACCACAGCCCCCTTCCTCACCTTGCTCGGTGCGGTTTTGTGTATCACTTTGTAAGTACCGTCGGGTTGGTGAGCCTCCACAGTAAAGTAGTAAGAGTTGGTTGGTATCAACATGTAGAATCTACCTTGTTCATCTGTAACAACCTTCTTAACTAATACATCATTACCAGCTAGGTAAGCTTTGATAACGGCGAACGGTATTGCTTTGTTTGTTTTTGAATCAACTAAGCGTGTGAATGTGTGTCGGTGTTTAACAAAACGTTGTACTAAGTATAGGACGATGTAGCCAGCTGTCATAATTACATTTATCGTGGTTGGATTAGTAGCTAGTAGGTAGATTGATAGAGCTGCACCAGCAAAGAATAGTGTGTTGAATAGTATAATGCGTGCTCTATCTCGTTTTGTACTTACTCTGAACTTGTGTTGTGTTTGTTTTGCAAACTCATTCCAGTCGAAGCTAAGTGGATCAAGTGGGATGTTCCAAGCAACTGGGTGTTCTGCTGACACTGTGAATGATCCTCCGTGGTAGAGATTGTTGTAGAGAATGTCTGCTTGTTTAGTGATTAGCTTCTGTGATGGGAATGTGTAGTTTGTTCTAGATACTTCTATTGAGTATTGTCCTGGTGGTGCAATGAATCCGTATCTACCATCCATGTCTGTGATTGATTCCCCTACTATGTCGCCTTTTGCATTTTTTAGTACTACGTAAGCTGGGTCTAGTGGTTGTTTTGTTTCTGAGTCGTATACGATACCCCACGGTGCTTTTCTTCTACGTCGGAATAGTCCTCCTGATAGCAGGAGTAATCTTGATGCGAGTGGTTGTAGTCCACCTGCTAGAGATGCTGATGTGGCAACTCCGGCTGAAAGTGCTACTGCGTTAGCTGTTGTTGTGACCGCTTCTTCTTCTGCAATTTGTTCAACTGCTTTTCCTACAGT
>JBHPGB010000011.1:0-21513 GCA_042571085.1 Patescibacteria group bacterium
TGTTGAGTGCTGCAAGATCTACACCTCCTGCGAAGGTTGAGGTTGCTGATGTGCTCGTTGATGTAAGATACGGAATGGAGATGTATTCTCCACTAGTTGTAGTGAGATACGAACCATTGTCTGTTAGAAGCGATAGCACATCACAATCCACATCACCTGGTGCACAAGATGGATTGAGTGTTTCTCCTGGTGCGTAATATGCAGTGGCAAATAGCGCAAAAAAGAAGAATGTTATAGAAACAAGTATCATCAAAAAGCTTCGCTTTTGTGCTGCTGCGTTCATATGCATAAAAATAGAATGTACCTATATTTTACCACGTTTTTTCCATAATTATGACTGATATATGTTGATAAAATATACTCTAAATCTATAATGAAAAATCACCATGCATTAGTGCATGGTGATTTTTCATTATCCTGTTTTTTGCCTCTATTATTCTGTTGTTTTGCCGTCAAAATGTTCCTCATTTGCCGCTGCCTCTTCTTTAGTTTTGTGTATGATACCGTCCATGTGTTCTGGTGGTGTGTATATTGTATAAAGCTTCATGTCTAGCTCACCAGCATTCACAACATTATGATTTGTGCCTGCTGGAATTACGATTGCAGAACCATCTTGGATTACAGTCTCTTCTCCATTTAGAATTGCCTTCCCTGCACCTGCTTCAACTCTAATGAATTGATCGTGTTCTTCATGCACCTCCATCCCAATATCCTCTCCGGGTTTTATACTCATCAGTACAAGCTGACTATTTTTTGTTGTATAAAGCACTCGACGAAAATCTGTGTTTTCTAAAGAATCTTTTTCTATGTTTGTTATATATCCCATATTTAGCTTGTAAACTCTAGGTTTCAGGCTTTAATTTTTTATTCCTAATACCTAGCGCCTAATTAATTATTAAAATCTTTTTGTATAAATATGACAATAGGGCTTCTTGCCGCTCTTCTTATAATAATCTTGATGGTAATCTTCTGCAAGCCAAAATTCTCCCGCTTTTTGTAATTTGGTCACAACATCTAAACCATTTTCTTTCAAAATATCTATTAATTTTTTTGCAATTTCTTTTTCATTCTCATTCTCATAAAATATTACCGATTCGTATTGTGAACCAATATCAGGGCCTTGACCTCCAGCTTGTGTAGGATCATGAATTTCAAAGAAAAGTTTTGCGAGTTCTTCGTAAGAAATTTTTTTAGGATCATATTTCACCTCCACAGCTTCAACATGTCCTGTATCACCAGTGCTCACTTCTTCATATGTTGGATTTTCTTTGTGTCCTCCAGTAAAACCAACTCTCGTTTCGATTACTCCGTCTCGTTTTTCCATCAAATCTTCCACACCCCAAAAACATCCACCGGCAAATATAGCTTTTTTGTATGTATGAGTATTATTCATGTTTGGGTATAAATTTAAGTGATACAGAATTAACACAATGTCGCACATTTTTCGGCGTAAGTCCTTCTCCAGTAAACACATGCCCCAGATGCGCTCCACAATTATTGCAAATTATCTCAGTGCGCTGTTCGTCTGCATCAGGTACATGTGTTACCGCTCCTTCAACTTCATCATCAAAACTCGGCCACCCACATGATGATTCAAACTTTGCATCAGATTTATATAACAACGCATCACAACGCCGACAATGATATTCGCCCGCTTCAAAAAACTCATTATATTCACCACTAAATGGCGCTTCGGTGCCCTTATTTACAATCACAGCTTCCTCTTCTGGTTTGAGTTTGTTTAATTTTTGTGGAGATGTCATTGATTTTATTGTAGCATTTATTTATGCGGAGGAGACAGGATTTGAACCTGCGGTACCTTGCGGTACACATCGTTTCCCCATCACATTGCGGAGGAGACAGGATTTGAACCTGCGGTACGATTTCTCATACACACGCTTTCCAAGCGTGCTCCTTAAACCACTCAGACACTCCTCCACAATATGATTGGACTGCGATTGGCACATCAATCGCTTCGCTCTTGAGCCAATCGGGAGCAACTCAGGCGCGTTCAACCACTCCGCCACTCCTCCAAGTTATAACTCTATCAAAAAATTGGCAATAGAAAAAGCAGGTGATCTCCAATCACCTGCTTCATAAAGTTGTTATTTGATCATCAGCAGCGATAATCAAACGCGCGATCTTTGCGACCCATAGGACCAGTCATTTTCCCGAGTGCCATAGAGCCACACGACGGCTGTCCCGTTTGAGCCTCCTCTGACTCCTCAGGTTGCCAGTAATCTTTCATGACAAATTCGTGTTGTTCCTGCGCCGCCGCCATCAGAATTTCTTCGTCAGGCTCATGATCCATATCATCCACAGGAGCTACGAATTCATCTAGAGGAACGAAATCTGACTCAAAAGCAACGCCATGGTCACCAGGCCCTTGATCGGCTCGGTATCCTTCATCATCCATGTAAAGTGTGTCTACCCAATCAGGTATACCAGTTTGAATTTGACCATCATCACCAACAATTTCTCCACAAAGAGTTAAGCTCATTTCTTATTTCCTCCAACTAATTTATGATATAAAAACCATGGAACTTAATCCGTGTCAAATGTAGCACAATATGTATAATTTGTCAATCCTAGATAGACCTATACACTAGCATTTGGAGCAAGGCGAAGAAAACGGCTGTATATAAGGTATATTGCGCAAATATAAGCAATAATGGTATCGGAAAAGTAACGTAAATAAACAAAACCCCTACCCCAATAGATTGAAATACCATTTTGGCCTTCCCTGATTTGTCTGCTTGAACATGCATATCTTTATAATGTTTTTGATAATACGCACTCAAAATTATAATGAGCTCAATCACAACAATTACAACAGCAAGCCATACGCTTAAAAAATTTGGAATTAAAATTACAGCGGTTGTCCCAATAAGTAATTTATCGGCAAGTGGATCAAACATCTTCCCCCAATCAGTAACCTTATTTGTTGTCCGCGCAAGCGCACCATCGAGCGCATCAGAAAGTGCTGAGATTATAAACAGCACAGCCCCCCATCCATAACTCCCAATCGTCATAAGTAAAATTACAAATGGTATTGTAAGAAAACGAAAAATAGTAATGTGATTGGGCGTAACCCATTTCGGCAACAGCTTCAAAAAAGTTGCTGCAATCGCTTTGTCTATAATTGTTATATTAATTTTTTCCATAATATTATCCGGTTAAAGCACGCAAACTTTCCCAGTAATGTAATTGGGCTACCTTTGCCTGCATCACTTCGCCATTAACTAAATATTTTAATTTCAGTTATTTTTTTACTTGAGATTGAATCTTTTTCATAGCACGCAAGCCATTCCTTTATATCAGGTGCGTTCATCATATCAGCTTCTGCTTTTTGAGCATCTTCTTTGGATACCCAAGATACAATATCAATATACTTATCATCATTCTCGCTATTAATTTCCCATTTAACAAACCCGGGTTGATTACTCATCCAATTTTTCACAACCTTATCAGCAATACTTAATAACTGTTCTCGAGATACATTTTTTGATAATTGATAACTAATTACATCTTTGTACATATGATTTAAATTTAATAACTTATAATATATTATTTATTTTCCAAGCAGTGCAGAAACTCTCTCCTGCACTGGCGGGTGTGTCATGAAAAGTTTGTGCATAAAACCAACTGCTTTTTTACCTTTGAACGGATCTGAAATATATAAATGTGCTGTTGCATGGTTCGCACGCTTCATCTGAGCCGGATTGGATGAAATTTTTTGTAGCGCAGATGCTAAACCTTCTGGGTATCGCGTCAAAAGTGCTCCAGAGCTATCTGCTAAAAATTCACGCTTACGAGAAATTGCTAGCTGGATAATCATTGCAATAATCGGTGCTAAGATTGCTAGAGTAATCCCAACAACAAGCATGATGGCCTGCACGCGTCCGTCACGATTATTTCCTCCGTTTCCTCCCCAAAAAGTCCAGCGTAAAAAGAAATCTGAAAGCAAAGTTATAAAGCCGACAAGTACAACAACGATAGTGGAAATCAAAATATCTCTGTTGCCAATATGAGACAATTCATGCGCCATCACCCCTTCCAGTTCTGTTCTGTCTAAAATCTGTAAAAGCCCTGTCGTTGCTGCCACTGCTGCGTGCTCTGCATCTCTCCCTGTAGCAAATGCATTCGGTGCTGAATCATTGATCACATATACTTTTGGCATCGGAAGTCCTGCTGTAATAGAAAGATTCTCAACAATATTTATCAATTCTATATGCTCTGATTTATTCGCAGGTTTTGCGCCAGACATTTTCAATACAATCTTATCTGAATACCAATAAGAAAATATGTTCATAAAAATACTGAAAATAATCGCTCCGTATAGAATATATGAATTACCAAAAGCATATGAAAATCCCCATCCTACTAAAATTACAATGACAAAAAACATAGTCATCAAAAACCATGTTTTCCGTATGTTTGTATCTTGATTTGTGTATAGCGATGCCATCTGTTAGAAATTAACTTTCACAGGTTCTTTTTCTTCTGAATTTTCATCAAGCTCAAAGAATTCTTTTTTCGCAAACTTAAACATTCCAGCAATTATATTTGATGGGAATGATTCTACTTTTATGTTCAAGTCGCGCACGTTTGTATTGTAAAATCGTCGCGCTGCTTGAATTTTGTTTTCTGTGTCTGATAGCTCGCGCTGAAGTTCCAAAAAGTTTTCATTTGCTTTCAAATCTGGATAATTTTCTGATACTGCAAAAAGTGATTTAAGTGTATCACTAAGCATATTCTCTGATTTTGCGTGTTCTTCCATTGTCTGAGCCCCCATTGCTGCCGTACGAGCATCAGTAACTTTCTGCAACGTTTCTTTCTCGTGTGCTGCGTATCCTTTTACAGTGTTTATAAGATTTGGAATAAGATCATAACGACGCTTGAGCTGAACATCAATATCAGCCCATGCCTCATTTGCGCGGGTGCGTAATCTAATAAATGCATTAAATATAGCAACTACCCAGAGGATAATTACAGCAAGAATGCCTAAAATTATGTATATAGTGGTCATGGATTAAGCTTGTCCAGCACTCAGTTTTGTTTGATTACAAAATAACTGCTAATCAATTTTTTAAAATTATCTAACTTTCTTGCAAGATAAAACACTGGGTGCTGGATGAATTAAATTTATAATAATATGATTACATAATTATAACACGAATATATTTTTGTCTGTACATATTGTCCTTTATTGCTTTTTGTGTAAATTTATACTATTGTGGCGTACAGAGTTGTACAAACAAACACGAAAACAGAGGGGTGAAAATTATGAGCAAAGAAGGCTACTGTTCTGGTTTAAAACATATGGATAATCCCGGTCCACACCATAAACTTGGTGAGAAATGTACTGACGATGAAACTAGTGTTGAATCATCAGAAGACGAGACAGGTGATTTTGCAGACAATAATCCAGATGAGATTATTAATACCGATATTCCTTATGAACATCATTGCCACGGAACATATGAGGGTGTAATCTATTTAGCTGATAAAGCACATGAAATATGCCCGACATGCAAAGGTATTTTAGGGGAAAATGGATGTGATTTACAAAAAAAATAAAGATTGGTAAGTTCTTTAAAAAATACAAAAGTGCGGGTCTGTAACCCGCACTTTTTTCTATGAAAACATAAAAAATAATCGGCTCAACCGGGTTGAGCCGATTATCAGGCTCAAGAATAAGGGTTTTATGGGGAGTGATTTTTAGCTATTCATAACGTAAAGCCTCTATCGGACTCTTTCGACTTGCCTTTCGTGCTGGATAAATACCAAAAAGAAGACCGACGAATGCCGAAACCCCCACCCCAAGCAGAGCCGCTGAAACAGGGAAATTAAAATCCCATGCTGTATTCAAATACGCAGAAAGCCCGTATGAAGCAATGATTGAAAATAGTATCCCTAGAGTAATACCAATGATGCCGCCAATTCCTGTGAGTACAACTGACTCAATTAAGAACTGTTTCAATATGTCTGCATCCGTCGCACCAACCGCCTTGCGCAAACCGATCTCTTTTGTGCGTTCTGTCACAGAAACTAGCATAATATTCATTACACCAATACCACCAACTACAAGCGAAATCGCCACAACAGAAGAAAGGAAGGCTGTTAGAATTCCTAAAATAACAGCGATTTGTTCTATCATTCCCTGCTGCGTTTCTACAAAAAAATCATCTTTTTCTGGGTCTGTAATATCATGCATTTCTCGAATAGTTGCCTCTATATCATGCACAACCTGATCAACAACATCTGGACTTTCCGCTTTCATCATCACTTCATGAAAATGGTCAATCCCTAAAAGATACGTTTGTGCTGTTGTTACTGGCACAAGTACTACCTCATCTACATTAAAGAATAAATTTTGTCCCTCCTCAGGAAATGTTCCGACTACTCTAAAACGTTTACCTTTGATTGTTATGTATTCCCCAATCGGTGATTGATTTTGTCCAAATAACTCTTCTTTCACCTTTGAACCAATTACAGCGACGCTAGATTTTTGCTTTTCTTCAAGATCACCAAACAACTCCCCTTCTTCTGGATGTATATCAAGCATCCTCCCAGCAAAATCTGCTGACCAACCAAAAATCTGAGGGCGGTATGTTTCGCCTTTATATGATACGGAATCAGATACTATAACAGCAGGAATAACTTCCTTCAAACCTGGTACATTACTTTTCTTTCTGAGTGCTTCTACATCACGCTTTGTTATTGAGTCGGAAAATAAAGTGTCAGCAAAATCTGTTGGCCCAGTTGGCTGTTTACCAGGTCGTATCACAACAGTATCAGCACCGATACCACCAACCTCTTTCAAAATGAGACCTTCGGCACCTTTCCCAATTGACACAATTAAAATAATAGCCGTAATACCAATCACGATACCCAGAATAGTTAAAGCGCTACGAGTCTTATTCGTTTTGAGTCCTATATATGCTGTTTTTAATAAATGCGGAATAACCATGATTTTTTATTTGACTTTTTTTTTATAAAGAGTACTATAAGAGGTACAAATGTTCGCCTGAGCGAGCTACTGAGGAAGCGTCACGCAAGTGGCGCTTCCGTTTTTTTATGGTAAACCAATCACTTTTTTTAAAGCAATCTTCATATTTGCAAATTCACCACTTTCCATTTTGCCAATATTTCTCAAAAGTCTTTTTGTGCTGAATAATCTAATCTGGGATAAAATTAAATAATACACTTCGCCATTATAGTGAATTGGAAAATAAAATTTTTTATTTTCTTTATTTACACTCGTTATCGGAATACCCAAAAAAGTTTCTCCTCCAAATGTTTTTACAATCAAAACAGGTCTTTCAAAATTCTCATTTTTACCATCTTGCTCATATCCAATATTCAAACCTAGGGATGCCCACCAAATTTGTTTTTTACGCAAAGTCTGTGCTTTGTGAGTACTTTCAATTTTTTTCTTTTTACTATTCCAATTATCAAAATCCTTCATAATTTCTATTTAACAAACTTATCATTTACATGATTTTTTAACACCTTTTCATCACTTTCAATAACACCGTCACGGAGACGGATAATCCTATTGGCATATTCTGCAGTGTATGTTTCATGCGTAATTAAAATAATCGTATGCCCTTTATCGTGCAGTTTTTTAATTATCTCCATTACTTGCCCGCCAGATTTTGAATCAAGGTTTCCAGTTGGCTCATCAGCAAAAATCATATTCGGCTCATTCACAAGAGCACGTGCGATAGCCACACGCTGGCGCTCACCACCAGAAAGCTGGGATGGTTCGTGTTCAAGTCTGTGTGAAAGACCAACGGCATCAATTGCAGCGAGCGCCTTCTCTTCCCATAATTCTTCTTTAATCCCAGAATACAGAAGTGGTAGTTTTACATTTTCAAGCACACTCGTACGCGGAAGCAAATTAAATGTTTGGAAAATAAATCCCATTTTTTTATTGCGAACATGTGCAATTTCTTCTTTGCCATATTCCTCAAAACTCTTACCATCAAAAAGATATTCACCTCCTGTATGCTCCTCTAAAAAACCTAAGATATGCAGTAAAGTTGATTTTCCAGACCCAGACGGACCCATTATAGACACAAATTCGCCTCGTTTAATATCAAAAGTCATCCCGCGCAAAACATGCGTAGGGATTTCTTCATCCGTATAAGTCATCTCCAAATTTTTTACTTGGATTATGTTTGTATTTGTATTTGTATTTGACATTATCAAGAAGTCTGCAAATTTTACATGTACTATGTTTATGGGAATTTCTATCTCCTCTCAAACGTGATAATCTTATCCCCTTCCTCAATACCACTCAATATCTCTACTCTTCCTTCAGACCCACGCAGACCCGTCTGCACTACTCTTTCTTCAACAGTACCATCTTCCAAAAGTACGCGTGCATACTTATTGCCATTGTCACTAAACACAGCTCTACTCGGCACAGCCAATACGTTACTTTTCTGCGCAGTTAAAATTTCAACATTTGCTGTCATACCAATACGTACACGTTTATCATCGCCCGTAACACGCATCAATGTCTTATACGTAGATACTCCTTCGATTACGGTTTCAGCTGGCTCAATTAAATATACTTCTGCAATAAATTCTTCATCATCCTCATAAGCGTCCAGTGTGAAGATTGCTTTATTACCGACGACAACTTTTGCTATGTCTGCTTCTGGTATGAATGTTTCTATTTCAAGCGCTGAATTAGACACAAGTGACACAAGAATAGTATTAGCCGTAGCGATTTCTCCCACCTTTGCATCTTGTTTTGTTACAGTTCCAGCAAATGGTGCTCGAAGTACTGTTTTGGCAAGTTGCGCTTCGTAATTAAGCACAGCAGCCTCGGCAGATTTTACCTTCGCTTCCTGAGCTGCAACTTCTTCAGCACTTGCACCAGCTTGTTTTAGTGCAAACTCTTTCTCAGAGATAATAAGGTTTGATTCTTTGGTGCTTAATTTTTCTTTGGCTGTATTTAAATTTGTGATTGCTGTGTTTATATTGCTACGCGCTGTATATATATCAGTCTTGTATCCATCAATAGTTGTTTGAGAAATTGATGAGTTTTCAATAAGTGCATTTACTGCTAGAGAAATTTTATCTAGAAAATCTTTAACATCTTTGGTGTTATTTTGTGCAGTATCTAAATATGCGAGCACATCATCGCTTGTGCTTGGTAAATCATTTCCCCAAGTATCTAATAATTTCTCAATCGCAAATCTTCCAGATTCTATTTCTATTTTCAATTGCTGTTCGTAAACATTGTAATTAAATGTTGGGCTTGTTCCACGTGGATTACTGAAAAGCTGATCAACATTATTTCTAACCGCATCATCAGACTTTGTAAAAGCATCTGTAATCTTATTTACTGCATCGATTTCAGCTTCAAGAAAAGCTTCTTGCGCAGCCGTAACCTTCACCTCATATACAATCAGTTCCTCTGGTCGTGTTCCCCTATTTAATTCATCGAGCACTGCTTTTTGTGTATCTCTATCTGATTGCGCCCCTAAAAGCATTGCGTATGTATCTCCGCTTTTTTGCGCAACAAGACTCTGACCAGCATATACTGAGTCTCCTATTTTTGTATACACAGATGCAACGGTACCACTTTGTTCAAAAGCTAAATCCACCTGCTGTGCAGCAATCACATTACCAGACACGCTCACTTCGTGGGTTAAAACACCGCGCTCGGCTATTACTGTGTCATATTGTCCGCTATCATCTTTTTTAAAAAAAGAAAAATATCCAGCTACTGATACAGCCACAATAATAATCGCAATTATAATATTCCTTTTACTCATTTTAAATTTTGGCATTTTTACCTGTGCCCTTTGGGCGTAAGTTTAATCTTGTAAAAAATGTAATTCTTAATTCCTGACTATACTAACTCCAATTTTTCTTAACCTGTCTTCAATATTTTCGTATCCCCTGTCTATATTATACACATTATGTATCACAGATTCACCTTTTGCGGTGATTGCTGCGATCACAAAAGCAAGTCCGGCACGCAAATCAGGGCTTTCCATTTCGCGACCACGTAATGATCTTGGTCCGCGCACCAAAACTCTATGCGTATCCATCAGTGTCATGTCTGCACCCATACGAGAGAGTTCTTCTGTGTAACCTAATCTATTTTCAAAAATTGTCTCAAATACTGATCCTTCACCATGCGCCTGTGTAAGATACACCGTCATTGGCGCTTGTAGGTCTGTTGGAAATCCTGGATACTCATGTGTCTTTATATCAAAAGATCTCATGTTGCATTTTTTAACACCTGTACACTCAACCACTATTGAACTTTTCTTTGTATCAATATTTATTCCAGATTCTTCTAGGGTTGTTATCAATGATTCAAGGTGTGTTGGATCACAATGTGTAATTTCTAAATGCTTCGCACACAGCGCACCTAAAATCAAAAAGGTTCCGGCTTCAATTCTGTCTGGTGGAGTTGTGTACACCTTTTTGCCAGATGACAAAAGCGAACCGCCTTGTATTTCTATCGTTGGTGTCCCTGCGCCGCTAATTCTGGCACCACATGAATTCAAAAAATCTGCCAAATGCTTTATCTCTGGCTCAAGTGCTGCATTTTTTAAAACAGTCTTTCCGCGAGCAAGAACCGCTGCCATCATAAATGTTTCCGTACCGGTCACAGATTGATTCTTGAAAAATATTTCTGCACCCTTAAGCTTTCCTCCACCGGCCTCAATAACATAAGACCCATTTTTTCTTTTTACACTTGCCCCCATCTTTTTGAAAGCTTCCACAAAACTATCTATCGGACGAGCACCGATCACACATCCACCCGGGTGTGGAAATACGACACGACCTGTCCGCGCCAACACAGGACCGGTCAAAACAATTGATGCACGCAATTGTTGAGATATTTTTTTATTGAGAGTATTTTTATTTATAGATCGTGGGTCACAAGATATAGACATGCCATTCCTTTCAACACCAACACCAAGGTCTTCCAACAAGTCTAGTGTCCGAGACACGTCTTCAATGTCTGGAACATTTTTCAATGTCACTTTATCTTTAAAAAGAATGGTCGCAGCAAGCGCTTTCAAAACGGCGTTCTTTGCGCCGTTCACTTGTATCGTCCCATTTAATTTTCTTCGTCCAGCAAGACCTTGTATCACAAATTTTTCACCTTTTTTCATCCCGTTTTGCAGATAAGGAAATGTTATTTCCTTATCCGATTACATTTTTTAAAATATTTATCAAAATCTCGTTTTATTTCATTTTTCCATAAAACACAGTCTAGATCTCTAACGGGATTCATGCGTATATTTTACAACAAAAACACACTTTTTGCGATATTAAGATGTGATATAGTATAGACAATGCAGCTGGCACACGTAATTCCAATCGCAAAAAATTTTGGTAAAGAGACACTTACTTATTTCACAGCCAAGGATATAGAGCCTGGGTGGATTGTTTCTGTGCCTGTACGGAAAAAAATAATTAATGCTTTGGTTGTAGCGACAGAAGACGCCAGTATTTCAAAAACAGACCTGCGTTCAAAAGGTTATGCGCTCAAAAAAATTGAGGGAGTGAAATCAAAAGACTTTTTTCTACCAGAATTCATTACAGGAATTGAAAAAACTGCTGAATATTTTGCAAGCAACACCGGGGTGGTGCTCAACACACTCACACCAAAAGCAGTCCAAGATTTTGATCCAAAGCTATTACCTAAAAACAGGCTCCCACAAAAAACAACGAGGGACGAGAATAACACGAAGCAAGAGGTCTTGCTTTTACAAGCTGGTGATGAAGAGAGATTTTCTACATATAAAAATATTATCCGCGAAGAATTTGCAAAACACTCGTCTGTATTTTTCTGCGTACCAGAGATAAGTGAGATAGAAAAAGCGGTTGAAATATTACAAAAAGGAATCGAGGAACACGTATTTGTATTTCACAGCAAGATGACAAAAAAAGCGATCATTGAAAACTGGAAAAAGGTCATTTCTCATGATCATCCAGTGTTCATTATTGCTACCGGACAATATCTATCAATCCCACGCAGCGATATAGATACAATCATCGTTGAAAAAGAGCATTCTGATTCTTACAAAATGCTTGTGCGGCCATTTGTTGACATTCGTAGCTTTGCGAAAATATTTGCACAAGAAGCTGGCAGACGACTCATTTTAGGTGATATGTTTTTGCGTCCGGAAACAATACATAGGCGTGATGACGGTGAATACACGGAGCTGTCTCCACTAAAATTCAGATCAATCTCGGCAACACAGTCTTTCATAATCGACATGAAACCATCAAAAGACGAGGAGGATGCTCAAAAATCTGCATTTGCAGTAGTAAGCCCCGAGCTTAAAGAGTTAATTAAGACATTACCAAAATACAACGAGCGTATGTTTATACTCGCGTCGCGTAAAGGCTTGAGCCCACTTACAGTATGTAGTGATTGTGGCACGATCGTGACCTGCAAAAAATGTACGGCGCCATTAGTACTACACAAGGAATTGCGTGGTGGAAAATCAATGCGCACTTATGCTTGTCACAAATGTTCACACAAGCAAGATGCTATTGACCGCTGTGAATCTTGCAGTGGCTGGAGATTACAAACACTTGGTGTTGGTATAGAACAAGCTGAAGAAGAAATCTTGAAAGAGTGTCCAAAAACACCAGTGCTGCGCATAGATGCAGAAAATGCCAAAACGGCAAAAAAAATAAAAGGTTTGCTTGATACTTTTTACAGCACACCCGGAGCGGTACTTCTTGGTACAGAAATAGTGGCTCCGTATTTAGATAGAGAGATTGAAAACATTGCAATACTTTCTGTTGATTCATTACTCACTATTCCAGACTTCAGTATGAACGAAAAAGTATTTAATACACTTCTGCGTATGCATGCAAAGGCCGGGGAACGTTTTCTTATACAAACAAGGGATGCAAAAAATGAAATATTTATACGTGCAGCAAAAGGAAACTTGATGGATTTTTACCGTGATGAAATTTCACAAAGAGAAACTCTTTCATATCCACCATTTAGTATACTTATAAAAATAAGTCGCGAAGGTGAAAAAGGTGCTGTTGTAAAAGATATGGAAAAACTTTCTCAAGTTCTTGAAAAGTATAATCCAAATACATACCCAGCGTTCATTGATACAATAAAAGGTAAATATAGAATGAATGCACTTATAAAAATAAAAATGAACGATTGGCCAGATAAAAAATTATCAAATCTACTTGCCGCACTTCCGCAAACCTTTACTGTGAATGTGGAGCCACGAGATGTGCTGTAGACAGCATTAAGTATAAAAGGCGCTGCTAAAGCAGCGCCTTTTCATGGTCTGTTTCTGTGGCTAATTATCGTCACAAACGTAAAGGGTTTGTTTTGTATATCTCTTCAATTCCTTACGAACCCAATCTGGAATCGTAAGGCGATGACGAGGTTGCTTAAGCTGACGATCTAGTCTTTTAGTACGACACACGATCCCTTTTTCCCCTTTTACTATAAACGAAACAAATGCTCGCACCATACGTCCTGTTCGCTCTCTGCCACGTAATACCGCGACAGCGATTTTCCCGTTACTGGTTACATGAATACTTTCTAATACCAAAAGACGTTTGGTATCAAATGTTAAGTTATATGGTCTGTCAAAAGGATGGTCCATAACCCCTCCCGCTCTATCGGTTAAATATAAGTACTATTGATTACTGTCCTATATTTTACCAAACAAATCTCACATTTGTCAAGTGTTAAACTTTGTGTAATAATTAATCAATGGAAAAAATAGTCCAAAAAGGAGAAAAGGTGCTTGCTGAAAAGGCCAAAGAGGTGCCCGTTAATGACATAAAAACGCCTAAAATAAAGCAGATTCTTAAAGATATGAGCGAGGCACTTCTTGCTGAAAAAGACGGAGTGGCTATTGCTGCCCCGCAAATTGGTATACCACTTCGCATATTTGTAGTATCTGGGCATATTTTTGACACCAAAGCAGTGGAAAACGACGATAAATCTTTGAAAACGAGTGAGGACCTAGTATTTATAAATCCTGAAATAATCAAACTATCCCAAAAGAAAGAGTGGTTAGATGAGGGCTGTTTATCTGTACGTGGCACATTCGGGAAAGTACGTCGCGCAACAAAAGCTACGGTTTCTGCATACAATAAGAACGGGGAAAAATTCACACGCGGAGGATCAGGATTGCTCGCACAAATCTTCCAGCATGAAGTTGATCACTTAGACGGAACCCTTTTTGTAGAGAAGGCGAAGCAGTTACAAAACATCAATGATTAAACCGTTTGTAGGAAACCCTGTAGTGTGTTAACATCATCATCAGACAAATAAGTACGCAATAACGGAGGAAAAAACAATGTTTGAAATTTATCCTTTTATTACGCTTATGATTATCGTTTTGGCATTTGTTGTTGTTGTTGCTGAGCCGGTTTATGAATTTGTGATACTGGTTATCACAATGCTGTTAAATTGGTTAAGGGCCATAAACTATAAAAAGTTTATAGAACATTGCCAAACTACCATAAGTAACATCAGTACATAGGACCCTTGTTGAGGCGCACCCCCTTTGATCACACGCATGTGGTCAAAGGGGGTGTTTTGATGCTATTCTTATTATGAAAATGACAAACCCTAAAAACAAAATTGATTTTATATTTTTCGGCACGCCACAGTTTGCGGTATTTGCACTGGAAGAATTAGAAAAAGAAGGACTACTTCCCTCTTTGGTTGTTACTGCGCCTGACAGACCAGCTGGGCGTGGACTTGCACTCACAAAATCTCCAGTAAAAATTTGGGCGGAAGAACATAGCATTAAAATATCACAGCCAGAAAAATTGAATGAGGAATTTATTGATAAATTAAAAACTGATAGCTATGAGCTGGCGATCGTTGCGGCTTACGGTAAAATTATTCCGAATGAAATTTTAGACACCCCCAAACACGGCACGTTAAATGCGCACCCTTCACTTCTACCAAAGTATCGTGGCCCATCTCCACTAGAAGCACAGATACTTGCTGGTGACGAAGAGGCTGGAATATCCATTATGCTTCTTGATGAAGAAATGGATCACGGACCAATTCTTGCGCAAGAAAAATTTGAGCTTGGAAATTTAAATAAAGAAGAATTGGGTGAAAAATTGTTTCGTCTTGGTGGACAAATGCTTGCAAATATAATTCCTAATTGGGTTTCTGGAGAAATCACTGCTCATGAGCAAAATCATGAACAAGCAACTTATACGAAAAAAATTGCAAAGCAAGATGGGTTAGTTGATTTAAATGACGATTCAAAGACAAATTGGAATAAATTTCGTGCATACTATGGCTGGCCAGGTACATTCTTTTTTACTAAGAGATACGGGAAAGAAATCCGCGTTAAAATAACAGATGCGGAATTCAAAAACAATGAGTTTGTAGTCAAAAAAGTAATTCCAGAGGGAAAGAAGGAAATTAATTATGACCAATTTTTAACCAACTAAAAAACCGCGTGCGTAGCACGCGGTTTTTTAGTTGGTTTATTTAACAGTTTATTTAACAATAACCTCTTCAATAATCACTGGCTCAAGTGGCCTATCTATCGGAGATGGTTCCGTTGGGACTTTTGAAATTTCCATCACAACATCCATTCCGCTTACCACTTTTCCAAATACTGTATGCTTTGGATCAAGCATATTATTGTCAGCAACATTTATAAAAAATTGGCTCCCATTTGTGTTTGCACCTGCATTTGCCATTGAAATAGTGCCTGTAATATTTCTATTTTCATCATGTATCTCATCTTCAAACTTGTATCCTGGTCCACCCTTTCCCCACATATCTTTATTTGAATCATCTTTTGAAAACGGGTCCCCACCTTGAATCATGAAGTTTTCAATTACTCGATGAAATTTTATGCCGTTGTAAAAACCTTGTTCGGCTAATGTTACAAAATTATTAACTGTATTTGGAGCTTTGTCTGCAAAAAATTCTAACTCTATATCTCCGTAGTTTGTTTTTAATATTACGTTGTTTGATTTCATAATTGTTTCTTGAGGTATATTAACTAATGTTTCTTTTTCAACTTCTGACTGTGGTGCTTTATTCATAATGAAAAAAACGGCTGAAAAAGCAATGGCTAATAAAATAATTATTTTCCACCAATCTATTTTTTGTGTCATATTGATTATTGAATTATTTTCGGAATCCTTTTATTAAGTTTTTTAATTGTGATGCTCCTTTTCTCATAAGAGTTTGTTGCTTTTCTTTATCAGACAGTAATGAGTGTGCTAGATCATCTTTCATCTCGTCAATTGCAGCGTATAAATCTTCTGTTTCTGATACTGCTCTAAATTGCTTCCCGCCAATAGAAAAATTTATCTCTGCACGAAAAACATCTCCATTCTGATGATGATTTGTTGTTTTACCAACTTCAATACTAGCTGAAACACTTGTATCGTTCTCATCAACAAACTTTTCCAACATTTCCATTTTCTTGTCTATATAATCATAAATAGCTGGAGTTAATTCTATATTTGTTGCTTTTATATTGTCTATTTTTATAGCCATAATTTATGTAATTTTTATCTAATATTACATTTATTATACCAAAAAGAATCCAATGTCTCCAAACAGTATGTTAAAAACCAAAAAGAAAAACCATAACGACGATACATATTGTGTCGTTATGGTTTTGTGGTTTCGATAACCTTCATCGTAATAGTAGCCTCTTGCTATTAGTTGGGCGTCCGATTCTTATTAGCGCAGTGAATGATCTCAGCCCGGATACGAGAGCGGAGAGGTTCCGGCAGCTTGGACCAGGTTTCGCCGACAGAACGAGCATCATTATCGAGGGTATCATCCGACACTGAGCCAAACATAAGCCATGCCGGGCTCACACCAAGAGCTTCCGCGATTTCATTGATACGGCGCGGGCGCAAACTCCGGCCATTCTCGATCTTCTGAATCACGGCCTGATTGGTACCAGCCAGAGCGGCCAAATGCTCCTGAGTCCAACTCTTTTCGCGACGTCGACAGCGCAGCCTTTCTCCAAGCGAACCAGGGTAACTTAAATTTCCGTCTAGTACAGACATATACGATTCTCCCTATGGGTCGATTATATTACTCTATACCAATATTAAAATAACAACATTGGCCCAAAATCAATATACAAAAAAAATGCCGACCTGGCAACCCTTCAAAAAATAATCTTATTCACCCACTCTGAGCAATTTACCCGGATGATGATGTCCGCTTATAATACGTATTTCTTTCTCTGGTATAGTAAAATGCTCCGCCACAAGCTCAATCACACGTCTGTTCGCCATATTCCGCTCCGCTTTTTCCTTTACAGAAATTTCAAAATGATCATCTGATTTTTTTTCAAATGATTCTCTCTTCATCCCGGCCTTAACTTTTACTTTTATATACACCCCGTTAGAGATGGGAGACTTGTCCCGTTATAGATAAGAAATAAAATTTCTACAATCTCTAACGGGATAAATTTCCGTATCTAATTATCTTTTAAAACTTTATGAATATATTTCTTATCTGAACCCGCATTACCATAAAACATAGTCCTGACCTGCCCGCCACTGCCTAATCGTCCCAAATGTCAGTTAGGCGATGGCAGGCGGGTCTCTAACGGGATTCATAATTTATTCAAGAAAAAATCTGTACAACAATGCATTAGCATGTAATTTGTCATACAGATTTTCACAAAAATTTATTTAATTGTACAAATGTCTTATTTTCATTTCTGTTACACTTTTCATTAAATATACAACATGTGGAAAAAAGCCCACCTCCACGTTTTTTGATACGTGCCAACATCTTACATTTTTTACAAATATACAACATGGACAATTCGCCATTGATAAATATTCGTAAATCGTGATTATGGCCCGCCGCTTTATCTACAGCATCTTTTGGTTCTAGAAATTTAAAGATGATATTCATCTCATTTCTCCAGTAGTTTACCTATATAAAGTATATATTAACTACTATTTTTGTCCAAATATACCTTAATTATATGTTGCTTAAATCCGTATTCTTTGGTACTATTTCCCAGTAGCCAACACAGATTGTGTAGGCAAAAACAACACATTCCGGGGTGGCGCAGCGGTAGCGCAGTTGACTGTTAATCAATTGGTCGTCGGTTCGAATCCGACCCCCGGAGCCAGAACTAAAAAAAGTCCTGATGCAACAGCATTGGGGCTTTTTTAGTTCTTTCCCCGTGGGAGGATGAGAACCGTAGGCGCCTGTGAATAAAGAGCGGAGCGACTATATTCACAGTGCGTTTCGTAGCAAGTTTCTTGCGAGAGGCGAATCCGACCCCCGGAGCACGATTTTAAGCCTTTTTTAAAAGGCTTATTTTTATACCTATTGAGAAGGTTAAAACCTCTGGTATACTCAAGACATGAATTTACAAAACACCAGCAAGCAACTCATTTTATTTTATTTATTTGCTTTTTTATTTAGCTGGCTATTGTGGGTTCCACAAGCACTAAGTGATAGTAGTATATTAAAAATACCTCAATTCATACTTTCTTTATCAAATTACGGTGCGTGGGGGCCTCTTGTAGCAGCATTAGGGTTAACATATTTTTTCGAAGGAAAGCTTGGAATCAAAAATCTTTTTAAGCGAGTTTTTAATTTTAAAATTGGACTGCGTTGGTACGGAATTATTTTTCTAACCTTTCCTATAATATTAGGTGGCTCGTTATTACTTTCAGGTGAATCATTTTCAAATATATTTACTGAAACAAATCCAATAATACTTATTGTAGGTTTTTTTGTGATTCTCTTTACTGCCGGCCCACTACAAGAAGAGCTCGGGTGGCGTGGTTATGCTCTGGATAGACTTCAAGAGAAATGGAATGCGTTAATAGCAAGTGTGATTGTGGGATTTATGTGGGGATTGTGGCACTTACCACTTTTCTTTATGCACAGAACTGATTCATATTACGAAGGTCCTATATTAGGCTTGATGCTATCAACAATAATCATATCGATATTATTTACATGGATATACAATAATACAGGAAGAAGTCTAATGGCCATGTTGTTATTCCACACCATGTGGAACTATTCACATTGGATTTTTCCAACTCTTGGTTCCGACAAAGCAAGTCTATATATGATTATTTCTCTAGCTGCACTAGCTATCTTTGTTATTCTTTACTACAAACCGAAGGCATTTCTAATTCAATCATAAAAAATACGATAGCACTTAAAAAGTGCTTCGATTGGAGAATTACTCTCTATGTTCGCAAGCAATCCAAATTTAATATGCAATATAACTAATTGACTTCTGCGTAGTTAAAAAGTACACCAAATGGTACGCACCAATACATCACATATTTATACTCATCTAAATCAACATTATCTGGTACTGCGTAATTAATATTACCTTGCGTTCCTTTTATTGGACCAAGATCAACAAACTCTTTTGCTTCAAGGTCTTTTGCAATGTATACATGTAATTGCGGACCATTTATTGTAGAAAAATTTTCATATCTAATAACCTGACCTTCTTCTGTTTGCACAACACGAACCGTCCCTTCGGCTGGGTGTCCTGAAGTTCCCATAACTTTATGCAACAAATCTTCAGAGACACTCGGTGTTACTTCTGATTCTTCAACAATAATTTTTTCACCAACAGCAGAAGGTTCCGCATCATCCACCTCTATATCATCAAAAATTGGGGAGATGGCGTAATACGCAACAATTAGAATCCCAATGAATGCAATAAGTAAAATAATTTTTTTCATATATTTAGCATATGATTAATTTATAATATGCTCTTATTCAAATAGATAAAGAAATTTTGCATATCCACCTTTCTCCATGTCTTCTTTTGACACAAAGCGTAGCGCAGCGGAATTCATACAATATCTGATTTTATCGTTTTCTTCTGGACCATCTAGGATTATATGCCCAAGATGTGAGTCTGCATATTTACTACGTATTTCCGTACGTGGAATAATGAGTTTGTAATCTTGTTTTTCTATAACAAAATCTTTATCTATCGGCTTCAAAAAGCTTGGCCAGCCTGTACCAGAATCAAACTTATCTGTTGAGGAAAAGAGTGGCTCACCGGAAACAATATCTACATATATCCCTTCTTCATGATTATCCCAGTATTCATTTTGAAATGGTGTTTCAGTACCTTCGTGTTGTGTTACTTTATACTGTAGCGGATCAAGAATGTCTTTTAATTCTGCATCACTTGGTTTTTGAAAATTTTTCCAATTGTTAATGTTAGTTGTAATTATTTCGTTTTTTTTAAAAAGATCGTCATATTCTCCACTTCCCCAAACACTTTCTATAAAATCATCTCTACCTGAACCGTTCCGATAATATTTATATTGTAATGGGTTCTTCTTATAATAATTTTGGTGATATTCCTCTGCCAGCCAAAAATCTCCTGCTGGTTCTATGCTAGTAGCAATCGGCTTTTCAAATACACCTTTTTCTTCAATTAAATCAACGAGCTGTTCTGCGATTTGTTTTTCTTCGTCTGTTTGATAATAAATAGCTGATGTGTATTGATGCCCACGATCATAAAAAGATCCGCTACTATCTGTTGGATCAGAGTGCTGTAAAAGGTGCAGCACCAAATCATTATAGGTAATTTTGCTTGGATCATAGATAACTTTCACAGATTCACGATGAGTAGTGTTTCCAGAAGCAACTTGCTTATAGCTCGGATTTTGCACTGAGCCTCCCATATATCCTGAAACAGCCTCCATTACTGCTGGTAATTTTTCATAGTCACTCTCCACGCACCAAAAACATCCACCAGCAACATACGCCACCGCCTCGCCAGATGCGATATGAGATGTGTCAATATCACCCGGTGCAGTTTTACCTTGATACCAACTGTAGCCCCACAAAACACTGAGTATTAAAATAATTATTGTAATGATTCTTATAAACATATATTTTTTATTATTGTTATTATATAATAAATAATATCATGAAACTAAAAAACATACTCAAAATAAGTAGCCTTCCTGTATTGTTTGCGTCACTATGTTGTCTAAGCCCCCTAATTCTTGTACTCTTGGGACTCTCTACACTTAGTTTTGCGAGCTCCCTTGCCGACACTTTATATGGAGAATACAAATGGGTCTTTCGAATAATTGGGCTTATTTTGCTCGCAATTACAACAATTCTTTATTTGCGCAGACAAAAAGGTATTTGTACCATTGATGAAGCAAAAAAGAGAAGGCGAGAAATTATAAATATTGTTTTGATAGTACTTATTTCGGCCATACTTGCTTACATGTTTTTCTTATATGTAGTAGTCCATTATGCAGGGGTATTTTTAAACATTTGGAATTAATTTTATTTTTAAAAAACATATTACAAAACCTTATAAATCAATGATTATACATATAAAACTTTTTTGGAAAGAAATGCTATAATTACATACACGATGAAACCAAAAGAAATAATCAACAAAACTGGAGAAAAAATCCACCACAAAAACAGTTTATTTTTTCTTGAAAGCATACAGAAAGCGAATCGTGTTATTCAAAACGCAAAAGATC
>JBHPGB010000012.1:0-19976 GCA_042571085.1 Patescibacteria group bacterium
AACGGGAGTGAGGCAAATAGGTCTACAACCTTTAATTCATATGCGAGCAGTATGTAAGCAAAAAATGCAAATGGTGCAGCAAGAGCAAAGCTTATAAAAGCCGCCATACCAGCAAGAAAACCAAAAAGCATTGTTAATGGTATCACAGCAAGCACAAACAAATTCACAGGGAGAGACACAAGAGAAACTTCTCCAATCATAAATATCAAAAGAGGGAGTACAAAAATTTGTGTTGCAACAGTCGCCGTCGCAAACTCCCTAAAGCCCCATTTTGTCGGCAGTAAATGAAAATGTTTTTCTATAAGTGGTGCTAAATAAATCAGACCGAGTGTTGCTAAAAACGAAAGCTGAAACGATGGATCAAATATTAAAATCTTTGGATTGTGTAGGAGCATCAGTAGGCCAGCAAAAAGAAGCGCCGTTGTAATTTCCTTCGTGCGACCTGTAGCGCGTGCTGCGATTACCAAAAGCGCCATAATGGAAGCGCGCACAATCGTCGCGCCCGCGCCGGTCATAATTGCAAAACAAATTATACTAATCGCACCGAAGGACATGGCGAAAACGCGTGGTGCAAAAGACAAGAATCGCATAATTGCCTCAGCAACAATCGTTACATTATATCCAGACAAAACAACAATGTGAATAATTCCTGTCGCGCGAAAATCATCAAGTAAATCTTTCCCGAGCGCTTGTTTTGCCCCAACTACCAAACCACCCAAAAGTGATGTGTGTGGTTCTGGAATAATTTGTGCAGAATTTTCTAAAAAGGCGCGCTTGAATGCAAAAAGTTTTTCTTTTATAAAATTTCCATCGCCCTTGCCAAGCAATTCAATTTTTGGATTAAACATTTGATATCTAATTCCGTCTTTACCCAAATAATCAACATAATTAAATACGCGTCCAGAATCTGTTTCAAAATTTTTCGGCACTTGGAGCTTTCCTTCAATACGCACACTATCGCCATATTCCCATTCTGGATACTGATCAACTGTCACTAAAATTTTACTATATCTGGTCTCCAAGAGACCAAACAACTCACTCTGATCCGAGACTATTGGCTCTATAATAATTCTTGCATTGTTTTCTCGTTCATCTGGCTCATCTATAATGATCCCTTCAATCAAAATTTCCTGACCAACTTTTTCATCAAGCGTGAGGTACTCACTACTTATATCCGCAAAATCAAAGCGCAACATCCCTAGCCCAGCCGCCACAAACAAAACCGCCACCGCCAAAAATTTGGAACTCCGAGTTCCCAATGAATATAAAATTACTCCAAGTCCAATAATGAATAGTGAGAAACTCCAACCAAAATTAAAAAAGGAACGGAATGCAATTCCCACAACGAATCCAATCGTAAAAATATAAAAAAGTTTGTGAAGCATTCGCTAATTGTATCACGTCGTTCACGAGCGACGTGACGTGTCAAATTTTAAAATGTTGACTTTATATACTTTGTATTCTAATATTCAGCCCAGAAGCATTCACGATATTCTATTACGCTGAGGACATACATCATGAAACAATCATGGCAGCTTTTTATCATCGCTCTAGCCTTTGTGGTTTTTTTATTATATGCAAGAGTCGTTTGGCATATGATTTTTAACAACTAAAGAGAGGTTTTTCATGAGACAACTTTTATATTTCATGATTTTGGTCGCATCGGTTTCGGTTGGAGCAGGGGCGCTCGTTGCTGAAATAGAAAATGAGCAGATACGAAAATCTGCATTAGAAACCACCACAGAGCAAATACCCTTTTCTGAAATTGAAGCAATCAAAAGAGGTTATTTGGTTGAGATTGATGGTGAGAAAATTGTAATTGCGTTGGATAATTATCATACGGGCTATGTAAAATTCTGGCCTGACGGAGATGGGAGGAAATTTGCAGAAAAGCTCTCAGATCCAGAATCTGTACTTCGTACAAAAATAACACGGATTATAAAACCGGGTGATGCTGATTATAAATCTATGTATAAAAAAATGAAAAGTCAGGTATCGCCACCAATTGGTAGCAGAAACAATGCTGGATGAGCTGTTCTCAGACAACAACCCTTTACGACCCGCCCTAGTGGCGGGTTTTTTATATAAATTAATTGGCTCAACGCGGTTGAGCCAATTAATACATTCAAGAATATAGGTTTTCTATACTCCCCACTCTTTCATTATTTCCTTTTCATCTTCTGCGCTAAGTGCTTTTCTGAATCTTGCACCAGCCGTCCCTTTCACACACGCTTCACACTCTGCCCATGTTTTATGTTTTTTGAATTCCCCATCTACCAAACTAAGATATGAATAGGCTTTTGCTTTTGAGCGTGCTTTCCCTGCGCTGCGTGCCGCCTTTTTTTCTTCATCTTCCTCAACGAACAAATCGATTCCATAACTTTCATATGCACCAGTATATAAATTTAGACTCTTGGTTTCTGCAAAGGATGTTGCAATCGTATCAGCTCTCTCATTTCCTGGCGTACCGACGTGTCCAGACACGTGCTTCCATTCAATATCTAACCCTTCTACTACAACTAAAAGTTTTTGCCACAAATCTTTATTGAGCACCTCTCCTTTATCTTTTTTAGTCCAGCCGTTTTTCTGCCATCCGTGTATCCACTTGGTGATACCATTTATTGTATAGCTTGAGTCTGTGTGCAGTATAATTTTTGAATCTTTTTCTTTAACAAAACTAAGTGCTTCTATGATAGCGGTCATTTCCATTCGATTATTAGTTGTGTCTTTTTCAGCTCCGCCAAGCTCAGTAACATTACCATCAACAAGCAAGACAATTGCACCCCAACCACCCGGTCCAGGATTACCAAGAGAGCTTCCATCGGTATATATAATTGTTTTGTTATTTTCAGTCATGCAATAACTATATCATACAAAGAAAAAAGCCACCGATTACTCGGCGACTCTACAACAAAACACTGCATTTTTCTAAAACTCTTTGTAATAGGACAAATATATTTCAAGCATTTCCCTTTCTTCTGAGCTGAAATGCGCTGGCCAATTTTCCAGCATTCGCACCAAATTCACCCTTAACTCAGAACCTATTACAAAGTCGGTACCTTTGCGATTAGGCATATCAAATTCAAAATCAAATTCCTCACCGCTGGTCTTATCTTCCAAACGAAGGGCGATCTCGAATCGATCTTTCAAAAATCGACGAATGTCATCACCGCTCGCAAACAATCCATATCTTTTAAACATGTCCGTGTTTTGCAGATATGAAAGACTGGTTTTTTCAACCATCAGCTTTGTCAATTCGTTGACATCTGAACTAAAAGACCAAATTCCAGTCTTAGGGAAAAAATAAACAACCTCTCCTTCTCTATTACACTGCCATTTTACATCTATGGTACGTATGACGTGTACAGTCAATTTTACAACATCTATCAACTGGATGATTTTTGTTACCACACCTACATATCGAAACGGTCCGTTATGGTCTCGTGGGGTAATTTTTAGAGTAGCTCCCTCAAAAAAATTCCTGAAGGCAGCTTCATCGAAAGGTTCACTAGTTTTTTCCACTTTCTTTACTCCTATTCTGTTCTATTGTGTGAGAAATAAGCCTGTACCGATTATACAAAAATCTCAACAATTCGCAATCGGAGCTCTGGCCTGCCGCGAAACATGGATTTTTCCACAGTGGCGACTAAGTTTATTTTTTTACCAATTTCTAGCGGTTTTTTATCGCTGGTTTCTGGCAACATAAAAAAACCAATTGCGGGTATCATATCGCCAGCAGAATTTTTGAAGTTAAGTTGCAGGTGATCCTCTCCTTTTCCAAATTGTTTCATTAAAACAATTTCTATATTTTCAAAAAGAAATGTTGGTTTTGGATTGCCGACACCAAATGGCGCGAGATTATCAATATTATTATATGTAGCCCACGAAACTTCATCCAGGCTCATTTTTTTATCAATCATTGTTTTATTAGAATCTCCTGTGTCATATTTCACTTTTTGATATGCACTTATTAATTCATCTTCAAGCGTATGAATGTATCCATTTGTAATAGAAAAGCCACCTGCGGCTTCGTGTCCACCAATATCAATAAATACTTCTTCGCGCACTTCTCGCATAAGATCTACCAAGTGTACAGACCCATCTGATCGACACGAACCTTTGATTGTTTGCGAACCCTCTCTTCCCCAAACAAAAGCCGGCCTATCATACTCTTCCGTTATTTTATTTGCAGCAAGCCCTAAAACTCCAACACGCCACTTTGGATTTCCTATCACAATCACATCCTTTATCTCGCGGTGCTTTAATTCTTTTTTTATTTCTTTAACCATTGATGCAACTGTGTGTTTGCGCGATTCATTTATTTCGTGCAAATGATCCATGAGTGTTCCAGCCACTGCCTCGTCACGCTCAGCAAGCATTTCAAAAGCACGCATTGGCACATCCATTCTTCCGGCAACATTAATACGCGGAGCAATCATAAAACCAATGTCATCTTCTGTAATATAGCGCTGATTAATTTTTGTCTTACGCAAAAGCTTCTGTAGACCAACGCGAGAGCTTTTTTGCAATACAAACAAACCATATTTTGCAAAGACGCGATTCTCCCCAACAAGCGGTACCATATCTGCCACAGTTGCAATCCCAACCATGTCTAAAAGCCATTTTCCCCAACCATCTACAATATCAAAACCATTAGCCTTACTCTCTTTTCCTTTTTTCAAAAGTGCCTGCACTAATTTAAATGCTACTCCAGCACCGCACAATTCTTTGAACGGATAAGTTTCGTCTTTTTGCTTCGGGTCTAAAATTGTATAGGCGTTTGGTAATTTTTCTGGTACCACATGATGGTCGGTAATTATTACATCCACACCGAGATCCCGCGCGAGTGCGACCTCATCCACATCTGTAATACCGCAATCAACAGTAATCATTAATTTCGCAGCGCCTTTAGCTAATTTTTCTACTGCTTCTACATTTAGTCCATACCCTTCTTCATGCCTATGTGGAATATAATTTTCAAAATTTTCGTATCCAACTTTTTTGAAAAAATCATGCAATACCACTCCGCCCGGAATACCATCACAATCGTAATCAGAATAAATCACAATCTTTTCATTCTTATCAATAGCCTGCAAAACTCTTTTTACTGCGCGCTCCATATTAAGCATTTCAAATGGGTCGTGTGTGTCTCGTTCCCAATCAGAATTTAAAAATATTTCTGCTTCTTTTTCCGTTTTAATATCGCGATTTGAGAGCAATAATTGAACTAATTCAGAATATTGTTTTAATTCTTTCTTTGCATCACTAGATACCTCTTTCGCAACTTGGTATTTTTTCATCTTGGTATTATACTAAATACATGACTGACTGCCTATTTTGCAAAATTATTAGCGGAGAAGTTGCTGCTACGAAAATATATGAAGACGAGCACAGTTTTGCTTTTCTTGATATAAATCCAGTAAACCCTGGCCATACTCTTGTTATACCCAAGGAGCACAGCAGGAATATCTTTGATATTTCAAGCCAGTCTTTTACACACGTGATGGAAACTGTAAGAAAATTAACACCAGCTGTAAAAGAAGGATCTGGGTCAGATGGGATAAATATACACATAAACAATGAGCCAGAAGCAGGACAGGTTATTTTTCATACACATATACATATAGTTCCACGCCTAAAAAATGATGGGAGAAAAATGTGGCCAGGAAATCCATACGAAGAGGGAGTTGAACAGAAAATTGCTAAACAAATAATAGAACAATTGTAGATACTGGGTTTACTTTTTGTAAATTAATAGTATTATGTGTGTGGACTTCATACACATGTGAAGATGTAAAACCAAAACAAAGAGGATCATACCGTGGCAGCGAAAAAAGCTGAAAAACTAATTGGGGAAGTAAACGCAATTTCGAAGAATGGGGATAATCCAATCGATGAGCTTATGCAATTGTGTATAGCCCCATACAACAAAAAGATTCCATCAGACTGGACCAACGAAGAAAGCGTCCAGGCCGCAGAAGCAATAAGGGGAAAAGCGGAAGAGCTGGGTGCTACAGGATGGACATCTATTAGGATGGCAATTCACAATCTGCAAAAAAACAATGCAGGTGTTGCAGCATAATCGCGACGCAACACACTGTACTCTGGGCCAGCTTTTATGGAGCTGGTCCTTTTATTTACCTATTTACCTTAATTGCTATTGACTTTTTATTACTTATAACGTACCATTGTTGAAGGCCTTCGCCACCGATGCGAAGTTTTGTTGTTTAAGTTGGAGGAAGTAAAATTGAGTAAATTTAACGCCAAAAAGCAAATCCTGGAGATATCTGCCATAGGGCAAGTTTCTCGCAACCCACACTCAAAACTCAGAGTCGCGTGCACGGAAATCAGCCAAATGACCATTGACGGATTACTGAAAAGCACAAACAAAGAGCAGCGAGAAGGGTTGCGTATTCTAATCACCCAAAAGGCCAAGTCTTTTGATCCTGACGAAAAAAGTCAGATTATAACCAACGCCATCTCTATCCTCAAAAAAGCTGAGGAAGAATACAATAAAAAAGTGGCGGAAACGGCTCAAAAAAAGGGGGTGGAGAGACAACACGGGCGTGGCAACGTCTGCCAAACAAGATTTCAAATAACAACAGCATAGGGAAGATTAATCTTCTCACACGTCAACCAAAAAACCGGCAGGATGCCGGTTTTCTTTTTTTATATTTTTTTATTTGATGTTTGAATTGCTTCAATTCCGACCAAAGTACCTTTGGTCAAAAATTCAAGCATGGCACCACCACCAGTTGAAACAAAATCTAGTTTTTTATCAAGTTTTAATTTTGAAACGAAAAGCGCTGTGTCTCCCCCGCCAACAATTGTTCTTGCACCGCTTTTGCTCATTGATTTTAACGCCGCTATCGTTGATTTATCAAAGCCTTTTTCATAATTTCCCAATGGTCCGTTTACAGCTATTAATTTTGCTTTACTGATAAGTTTTTTAAGCTGAGTAATACTTTCCGTCCCTATGTCAACAATTGCCTCAGATGCGGAAATATCATCAATTTTTCTAACGAGTACCTTGCCCCCATTTTTTACAACAACATCAACTGGTAATATTATGCGCTCATGCACTGATAACTTTTTTATTCCTTTTATTCCGCTACTATCTGCGATTGATTTCCCGATTTCTAAACCTTTTTCTTTTAATAATGTATTAGCAAGCGCTCCGCCGACATAAATGTGCTGTGCTATATCTACATATTTATTAAGCAGGGGTAATTTTGTTTCCATTTTTGCACCACCCAATATAAGCAGAAATTGTTTCGGCGGTTTTAATGCAAAAGATAGGTTTTTTATTTCATACTCAAAAAGAATTCCAATAAATGACGGAAGTAATTTGGGTAATTGTGTAATTGAAGCATTTTTTCTATGTGATACAGCAAAAGCGTCGTTTACATAGATGTCAGCAAACTCGGCTAATTGTTTTGCAAATCCTCTATCATTGTTTAGTTCCTCATCGTGCTTACGTAAATTCTCCAACATGACAGCAGACCCATTTTTAATATTTTCTACAGCACTCTTTGCGATATCGCCAACAACATCAGGAACAAAACCAACACGGGTATATTTATTCATATATTGCGCAACCGGTTTCAAAGTATCACTTTTTTCCCTACCAATATGACTAATGATTATTACTTTTGCACCGGCTTTCTTTAGAAACTTTACTGTCTGTAGTGATTTTTTGATGCGAAAATTGCTTCCAACCTCACCATTTTTTATAGGCACATTTAAATCAAGGCGTAATAATACATGCTTACCTTTAAGATTTTTTGCTTTCGTTATTGATGTTAAATTCATGATCTGTTTGAGAAAAATTAAATGGAGTTTGCAATTTTAAGTATCTCCCCAAACTGTTTTGCATCCAAACTTGCTCTACCAATCAGTAACCCGTCGGCAGCAGATTGTATAAGAAAACTTTGAGTATTTTTACTGTTCACAGAACCGCCATATAATATCGGAACACTCATGGCAATTTTTTTATCAAATATTTCAGCCAATACTTTTCGGATAAATAAAATTGTTTCTTGCGTATCTTCTGGTGTATCTGGTCTCTTCCCTTCACCGACTGCCCATATTGGCTCATATGCAATAACAATTCCGTTAAGTCGTGCTTTTGGTATGTTTGCCAGAGAATTTTTTACCTGCTCTCTCAAAAAATGTAGATATTCGGCTTCATCGCGTTCCTCTTCACCAACACATAGCACAACATTAATTTTTTCTTTAAGTGCAGCTAGTACTTTCTTGCTAACCAAATCATCACTTTCACCAAGTGCTCGGCGTTCTGAGTGTCCGATAATCACGTATTGCATTTTCATTTTCTGTAACATTGTTGCGCTTACCTCACCGGTATACGCACCACTTCGTTCATAAAATACATCTTGTGCACCAACGACACACCTGTGTCCTTTTGTAAGTTTTTGTAATTCTGTAAGGTATATAAATGGTGCACATACAACTGTTTGGACATTTTGCATTTTTCCTGCTTGTGTACGAATCTTGGTGTACATGCTTTTTGCTTCAGCTAATGTAGCTGGATTCATTTTCCAATTGGCTATTATCAGCGCTTTTTTATTTTTTTTCATCCCGTTAGAGATAGGAAATATAATTTCCGTATCTTATTATCTTTTAAAACTTTATGAATATATTTCTTACCTTAACCCGCATTGCCATAAAATACAGTTATGATCTCTAACGGGATTCATGTCATCATTATATCATTTTAAACATACGCTCGTGAACCATTTACAAAACAAAAAAAATATTGTATTTTTTTGACAAAATGCAAAACTTACGTATAATATCGACAGATTAGATATTTGTTTCAATAAAACAAGGGGAGAGAAATGAACGAATTTGCAAAAAAAATTGCACTGCTCGTTTTTGCAGGGCTTGTTGCTATAGTGGCACATTTAATACTTCTTTTGATGGTTATGCTTCCAAAACTTCTTACGTGGTTTGGAGAGAAACTCGCCACCATGAGCAATGTTGCATTAGGAGTGGTGGTGTTGGTGGTTATCATTCTCTTGGCAGTACGTCTAGCTGGTGACCCTAAATGGAAATATGCACTGTTTGTACTTGTAATCGCTGCCACATCAATGGCTGGTGCACACTACCTTGCAGGATCAAATCGTTCTCTTGACGAAACCAAACTTTTGCATGAAGTAAGAGGCTTAGGTGGAGAATTCACAAAAGCAAAAAGTGTGACGTATGTCCAAAGAAATATTTCCGACTTGTCGGAAATAGAGATAAGCTTTAAGGGCACCAATGTAACAACCCAAGCATTTGTGAACACATCTTTTTTTGGAAACGTCGAAATAACCTTTACTAAGTATGTGGACAGTGTCTCCATCTTCAGTTCTGAAAATCCGGAAGGTATTATCGTTTATGATGATGAATCTAGAGAAAATACTAAATTACGTCGCAATGAATTGGGTATATACACACCCTTAATCATGTAAACCAGAGGAAAAGTGCAGTCAAACAATTACCAAAAAGAGGAGCTTCATGCTCCTCTTTTTTTATTGCGTATTTACTCAACCAGAGCCCTCTTTTTAAGATTATTGGATGTAGTGTTCTTTTATAATACTCTGTAAAGATTTTATGTGCTGATATTACCGAACTATGTGAAAAGAAAGCTCGGTTTCGTAGCCAAAAGAAAAAATCAGCCTTGCTGATTTTTTATTTTGACTACTCAACCTCTTTCCAATCTTTTACAACCCAGGAACCTGATGGTTCTGATGAAAACAGAAGTGAAGCAAGTCCTGTTTCGTACACAACCTCAGCTGTGTTTTGTAAGTTTATCTTATACCCGGCAACTTCTTTTAAATTTACAGAGTTTTCTAATTCTACCTCTCCGTGTCCTGCATAGATAAGTAAATCACCAGACACCGAGTTTTTAATTTCAATTGCCTCATTTGTACCTCCTTGCTCTGCGCTTTCATTTTGAGAAACAAGCATTACATACGACCCTGTCTCTCCTGTTCCATTAAACGTAACTGTATTTTGTACTTTTATAGTTCCGCTATTTAAATTGTCTGCTGGGTTATCAGCAATCATAACTACTGAATTTGATCCTAGTGCTAGATCTGCCTGTATAACAGCTGAATTTGCAATATCTATGTCGCCCTCAACCCACACAGGACCTGATAATGTTATAGTCGGACTACCTGTAATTTCTAAATCACAAGCTATTTTAACTGGACCTAGTGTAATATCATCATTTATGGCATATGGGCAAGGTGAAGATGTTACACCGCCGGCCTCTGCATCACTTTTCCATGTTTCAATCAAACTATCTGCAATTGGCATATCAACAATTGGCAGATCAACACTATCAGGATACTCTGTCCCAAATACAGTTGAAAAAGAGATGGAGTCATAAAATGCGTCTACATCAATCTCTGAATTAGTAATTGTGTTTGCGTAAGCAGATGCTGTAGTATAAATGCCATCAATTATCCCACCCGGTCCAGCTGAAATAACATCACCAGCAATAAGATTTGAATTTCCGCCTATAATTGGGCCGTTGGAATATGCATTACCTTGAATACTTGCTGAGTTTTCAATAATAAATCCTCCATCACCAGCCTGCACACCAAAACTAAAAGAGACTCCTGAATCAACAGATACACTTGATTCTACACTCCTGTATCTACCAAAAACATTTCCTTCAGATAAGATTGTTTTTTCATTACTTCCCACAGTTGTAATTGTCATTGTTGTTGTTGCTGTACCAGTACCAAGCTGCTCGTACACGCTTATAATCATACCTTCTATGAGTCGGTACAGAGCATCTTCTGTTCCTGCTTCAGCAATAAAAAAACTTTCTGTAGAATAGGCCATTTCCCTTGCACGTTCCGCATCTTTTATTACAGGAAAAATAAGTCCCGTAAGTATTGCAAGGGAGGCAAACATAAAAAATGTAACTGACAGTATCATCACTTGTCCACCTTTGTAATTATTTTTTGAGTATTTTTTATTCATCTTATAGCTTTTAGTAAGTACCACGGATTAAAGCGGTATTGTAAAAATTTCTTGTCGTAGGTATCTTTGCACGAGAATCATGTAATGTAATTTCTATTTTTACCGCCTGTGCTGAACCATTTGTTATTAAGCGATAGGTGATATCATCAACAACAACATTACCAGGTGTTAAATTTCCCGAAACAACACCACCTTCTTTAACCTTAATAACACCATCTTCAACATAAAATTCTATTGTCGTGGCGACACCAAGACCGTCAACTGTATTTAAAGTGAGACGCCCTGGCGAAGAATCAAATGTGCTATTGAGTATGTCTACATCTGTAGCAAGACGTGTCTCACGAACAATACGCTCCACAGCAACGATTGCTGTGTTATTAATGTTTCGTTCTGTCCTTATTCTCAAAAATACAGATGATGAAATAATCAAAGACCCCACGATTACCGTAGAAAAAAAAGTAAATACGGCAGTAAAAATAACTACTTCAAAAAGAGTATATCCTTTGTTTTGTGATAAATACTTCATTATTGTAAGTTTTATAAATAATTACACTATACCCGCCAAACTTTTACTTCGCTGCGCTACATAAAACTTACGCGAGTTAAGAAAAACATGGTCGTTCGCAAGCTCACTTCCTGTTTTTCTAAAAAATCTTTGCGAAATATGTTGACATTGAAACACTTGTTGTCGCAGACCCTTTCAACCAAGAAACGGAAACTGTTGCTTTTTTTGTATTAGGATCAAATGTTCCAAATGTGGATATATCATCATGTGACTCTCTATAAACATCATGGAAAGAAATTGTACGGTCAAAAGTCCCGTCTACTAAATTTGGCGTTGTGCTTGTTGCCCATTGACCTCCTGAAAACACCAAATAATATTCTGTGCTTGTACTAAGTGCTGCAAAATTATCCCAACTGGAATCCCTCATTATACGAGCTACCTCTAATCCTTCTTCGGCGATAAACTGCGCTTCTATTTTTTTTCCTGTCTCTCTACTTAATACAATCGCACCATTTGCAGCGGTAGCGAGGCCTAGTAAAACAATAGTAATAATGGCAGTACTAACAACAACCTCAACAAGGCTGAATCCCCATGACCTACTTCGCAATCGCGAATTCTCAGAATTTGTTTGTGTCAGCTTGTACATATGAAAAAATTTTTTATATCTCTTTTTATCATTGTAGAATTGTTATAAGGCCAGTCTCTTCAATTTCTATTATTCCTTGTATTGTACCATTGCTACTCGTAAGAGTTAATTCAACATTTCCACTTTGATCTGTTTTACCTGAAAGTCTTTGAAATAAAATATCTGTGGCAGGACTACTGGTAATGGAAATCCGATTATGCAGCAATGTTTCTTCATTTCCAGCAGCTGCCTCTGTATATGTGGTCCCAACAAAAAGCACAACTCTATTACTCTCTAAGCGGACACCGTAAGAATCATCATCTTTTGATACTAATGTATTTGATCGTGCCTCATTTAAAACAGCAGAAACTTGTTCTGTAGTTGATGACAAGATTTGACGATTTCTAAATTCCATAAGCGGTCCAATTGTTATAGATGCAATCAAAATACCTATCATAATAACAATTACAACCTCAATTAGTGAAACTCCTTTGCTGTGGTGTCCGGTATTAAGTACAAAATGTAATTTTTTGTTATGTATCATATTTTTAAATTCCTTCCATCATTGAATACATTGGGGTAATCATTGCGATTGCAAAAAAACCTACGACAGCACCAACGATAAGCATTAAGAATGGTTCGATTATTGTTGTCATGTTTTTTGTTGCCAATTCAACCTCCCCTTCGTAAAATGTTGCTATCTCTAGCATCATGTCTGATATTTTACCAGTCTCTTCACCAACCTCCATTATTTCACCAACGAGTATTGGGTATAAATGCTCCGCCTCTTTAAAAGATGCTGACAAAGGATCACCTTTTTGAATTCGTTCACGTGATTTAGCGATGACTTCTTTATAATATGAATTCTGCATTACGCTTCCTGTAATTTCTAATGCGTCCATAATATCAACACCTGCCGCCAAAAGAGAAGAGAGTGTGCGAGCAGTACGAGCTGAATTTGTCTCTTTCACAAGCACGCCAATAACCGGTATGTGCAAAAACGAAAAATCAAGAATTCTTTTCCCGCGTGGTGTTTTGAAAAACATTGTTATGAGCGCAACAATAATTATCGCTACTGGAAGTACTAATAATTTGTAATTTGCCAAAAAATCACTAACAATAATAATAGCTTTCGTACTGGCCGGTAATTCAACACCAAGCTCTACAAATGTTGACGTAAGTGTAGGAACAACAAACATGAGCATAAGCACACCAACAATTATCATTGCAATCACAATAATACTTGGATACAGAAGTGCTCCTTTTATCTTCTTAGTCATTAAATAACTTTTTTCCATTTGTTCACTAACTATTCTGAGTGACCCGGCCAATCCACCAGACTCTTCTCCAGCACTAACCATCGCAACAAACATGGATGGAAAAATTTTAGGAAATTTCGCAAGAGCGGCATGTAAAGTATTTCCTTTCCCAACATCTTCTCCCACAGCACGAATGGTTTTTTTAAATTTCTCATTTTTTGTTTGTCGTTCTAGAATAGTTAGTGAGCGCGCCAAAGAAAGACCGGCTTCCAACATAGCCGCCATGTTTCGAGCAAAAATAATTTTTTCCTGAGTTTTTACTTTAGAAAGAAATGCGTTTATTGCTGTTAAATCAAACACACCCTTATCATTTGCCTCGTCTGCAGAAACAAGAGTTTTATTATTGGACTTTAGTTGCCGTGCAAGATCAAATTTATCTTTTGCTTCTGCAACACCTTTTGTACGCTCCCCTTCTTTTGTTATAGCTATGTAATTAAATTTCATATTTTATTTTTTACTCTGACACCACCCTTAGAACCTCTTCAACACTTGTGATCCCTTGTGCAGCTAAAAACAAACCATCCTCAAGCATAGTAAGCATACCTTCTTTTTTTGCTTGGTTTTCAACTTCTTGTGTTATTGCTTCCTTTATAATTAATTCTGAAATTGCAGGTGACATTCTCAACACTTCATGAATACCAATTCGTCCAGAATATCCACTTTCACATCCTGCAGATTTCTTAGGTCTATAAAATGGAATCTTTTCCCACGTACTTTTTACTGGGACAACTTTTTCATTTTTTAGATGACCTAATAAATTATCCATATCTACCTTTTTAGATAATTCTTCTATCTGTGTTTTGGTCAAAAAATATTTTTCTTTTGCTTTACATAGTCTTCTAACAAGACGTTGCGCAACGATTACTCGAATCGTTGATACAAGCAAAAATGGCTCTGCACCCATTTCAATCATACGAGGAACAGCACCTGCTGCTGAATTAGTGTGCAGTGTAGAAAGTACTAGGTGGCCAGTCAGTGCGGCATTTACCGCCAAGGAAGCCGTTTCTTCATCTCGTATTTCACCAACCATAATAATATCTGGATCCTGCCTCACGAGTGCTCGCAAACCAGTTGAAAAAGTAAACCCAATTTCTGGCTTTACTTGAGTTTGATTTATACGAGGCACCTGATATTCAATCGGGTCCTCTACGGTAGAAATGTTTACGCCAGGCTTATTTAAAATATCAAGAACGGTATACAAAGTTGTGGTTTTTCCCGACCCTGTTGGACCAGTAACCAAAATCATACCTGTTGTACGTTTTGTTGCATCATGTACACGATCCAATCCTTCTCCATGAAATCCCATGTTGTCTAATGTAAACCCAGCGGAAGACTCTTTCAAAAGACGCATAACTGTTTTTTCTCCGTAATTTGTTGGAAGTGTTGAAACACGAAATGAAACCCTTTCTCCCTCCATTTCTATCTTAAAACGACCATCTTGCGGAAGACGCTTTTCATCAAGTTTTAAATTTGAAAGTACTTTAATACGTGCTGTTATTCCAGAAGCCGTACTCTTGGGTAGTGTCATCGCGTCATGCAAAATACCATCAATGCGATATCTGATGAGTAACTGCTTTTCCATGGGTTCAATGTGTATATCAGACGCGTCTTGCACAATTGCATGCTTAAGCAAGGTGTTCACTATTTTGATAACAGGTACGTCTTCTGCCAATTTTTTCAATTCTTTTTCTGAAACCTCCTCACCCTCTGTGCTTTCTGGAATCTCCCTGAGGGTTGCTGCTTCTTTTTGAATAATATCTCCAAATTCCGCTTTCAAACTTTTTTGATACTGCACTAGCGCTGTTTTAATTGATTCTTTATCAGTGAGTCGTGGTAATATTTTTAATTGTACTTTTTTCTTTACAAAGTCAATTGCGGCCAAATCATCTGTATCAAGCATAGCAACCTCGAGTGCATCATCTGTCTTTTTAAAAGCAACGATGTTATGTTTACGCGCAATTGGCTCAGGAATCATAGAAAGAACTTCAAAATCTATCTTGTGATCCTTCAAATTGATGAATGGTATACCAAGAACATACGCTTCAATTCTGCGCAATTCATCCTCGGAAACACCTTGCTCTGCCAAAAGAACATGCTTCAGTGTTTTACCTTTTTTAGCAGCACTTTTTTCAGCATCAGAAACATCCTTTTCAGATACAAGTCCTGAATCTATAAGAAATTTTTTAAATTGTTTTTCTTCTACTCTCACATTACAAGTATATCAAACAAAGCGCACTCTACGAATAAAAGTTGTACACAAAAAAACAATCACAAAATGTGATTGTTTTTTTGTTGGTTATTATTTTACTTTAGAACTCTCCGTATCCTGGGTCTGTTTTATTTATAACAAGTACCACATCCACTGTTCTGTCTAAGCCGCTTCCGCTACCTTTTAGTTCAATTGTGTGTGTACCTGATGATATTGTGTCTGGTACTGTTACACTAAATACTGAACCAGTACCATATTCTGAATCATCAAGAAGGGTGTCTGTGAAAGTATATGATGCTCCCGATATGGCTGGAACAACGCTCTGCACAGACAATGCTACATTATCTGCAAATCCTCCAGTAGGAACAACTGTGATTGTTGCCTGGCTTGATGTTGTGTCACCAGAACCTGAAACGACTGTCACGGCAATGTTTCCAGATTTAGCAAGAGAGAATGTTGCACCTGTATCCGTCTCATCAGTATCGGCTGCACTTGCACATCCTGGATCATTAGGATAATCAACCAATGTGTCTCCATCATTGTCTATACCATCACTACATTCTGCTATTACATCAGACTCATCATCGTCTGAATCAGATGAACATCCTGGGTCACTAGGATAATCAATGAATCCATCTCCATCGTTATCAATACCATCACTACATGATGATACAGCAGAATCAATCTCATCATCATCACTACCGCTTGAACACCCTGGATCATTAGGATAATCAATTAGCAAATCGCCGTCATTATCAATACTATCGCTACATTCTGGTATGCCATCTGGATTAACTCTTACACCACCAAAAGCTGGAGCAAAATCAATCCAACCAACAACTTCAGATCCCCATGCATAACCTATAAAATCTTCTCCAGACAATCGCACACCATTACCTGCCCAGTTTGGATTAGATTCGTCAGACATTTTTATCCATCCATCCCATCCGTCGGCAAAATCATCACCAGCAATTGCCTTTGCCCAACCAGTAACAGTATTATCTGTCTCGAGTCGCACGCCATGATTTGGCGCTTCTGGATATCCAGCTGTTGGTGCGAAATCAATCCATCCAATGTTGTCACTCCAAGCATAGCCAGAAAAATCACCAGTTCCATTCACATCAATATTTACTCCATAATCTATTGATGAATTGTCGCTAAAGTTATTAAAACTTATCCATCCTACAGTATCACTCCAAGCGAACCCAGATACATTATGTGATGCTCCAGCATCCACCTTGTCAATAAAAGAAAATCCAACTATCAGCAATGCACTGACAGCAATAAAACTTATGAACGAATGTGTTTTTTCTCGCATAAAATATATAAAAATTAGAATTTTACAATAATACACTTATTGTACTCTTTGTTTAAGAATGCTTCAAGGTATTTGTGTGTAAAAAAACAAAACCAGTAATGCACTGGTTTTGTTTTTACTAATACTTATTAAGAAGCGCCAGTAATTATATAGAATAAAATGTATTTTTATTTAGTATTTAAATTAATACCAATAAATAATCACAAAGCCATTACCGCCATTACCGCCAAGTTTAGTTCCGGCATATCCTGAACCACCAGCACCACCAGCACCTTTTCTTCCTGCTGTTCCTGCAACGTGAGGACCCCTAGCACTTCCGCTTCCACCATGATATCCATTTCCGCCTGGCCCACCCATATAACCACCACTTGCAGCATATCCGTTTTCTCCATTAAAATTCAAATGTCCACCACTAGCCACACCCCTAGTTGTTCCTACTCCACCACCTGCGGTCATATATCCAGTAAGTACGGTATTTCCACCTCTACCACCTGATGGAACCCCACCAGCACCAACAGAACCTGAAAGAGAGTTGATTGAAGAAACATTTATAATTCTTTCTGCATAAGCGCCGGACGCTCCACCAACACCACCATAATTACCACCGGTATAATTTACACCCGCAGCTCCTCCACCGTGTATTTTTACATGCGCTTTTGTTGCTCCTGCTGGCTTATTAAATGAAAACGATCCGCCTGTGAATCGTGAGCTAATAGCAAGTGGTCCTCCACCACCAGACCCAAAACCAGCTGCTGCTACACAATTCTGTCCGTTTTGATCGCAATACTCCGTTGCACCAACCCTACCTTCTACATCAAGTTTGAGGCCAGAATCTGGACCTGCTGTGTCACCAATCGTGACATTATTAGCGGTTTGACCACCAGCAAGACCAGCACCAATACCAATCCAAGTATTTGAATCAATTGCGCGTCCTTCTATAAATATTTGTCCTACACCCAAACCGTTTGTGTGGAACGAGTCTGCATCAACACGACTGTATGGAGAATCAGATGTTGTGTTGTCATATACATTTGACGTCGGATAATTAACATCAAATCTGTTTGCCCCTACAATCGTACCGTCAAATATTGCATTTGCATAACCGCGAAACAAGCCGCCAACACCGAGAGCTCCATCTTTATATTGAGATGCTGCGCTTACGTTTATAGGTGAGTCTACATTGCCAGCTGGTGGTGTGCCAGTTGGACCTGTCCAAGCATATACATAGCTTGCCCCTGCTGCTATTACAAATGCCAAAACGATTATTTTTGCTGTTTTGATTAAGTCTTGCATGATTTTTAAATAAAAAATGATTAATAGATTTACAATATACTTAATTGTACTCCTTGTTAAAAAATGCTTCAAGGTATTTGTGGATAACAACAAAACCACGTATTAAATACGTGGTTTTAAGAAATTCAAAAAGAATAAAAGTTTAGTTTAATGTCAGATCAAAGTAATTATTCGTCCAACCCGATCCTTGATGAGTTACTACTCCGGTGTTTACTTTTGTGGCACCAGACGCTTTAGCACCACTTCCAGTTCTGGTTTTATAACCATGATCATAATACCTAATGCTCCATGAATATGTTCCTGCGCGTGTATCTAAACCTTTATACCACCTAATTGGACCGGCACCTCCTCCACAGTGGTGCATATCATTAAACAACCCGCGATATCGAATCTTTGTTGAACAAGCTCTGGAGGTAATCGGTTTAGTTGTTGTGCAGAAACTATCAGAAACAGTTTGCCCACTACCAGATTTACACAATACTGATCTTGATCTCGATGTTGTTGTAGTACTCTCTTTTCTAATTTTTTGACCACATCCATCACTACCATCGTATACGATTTGATTATGTGTCGTAACCTGAGGTGAGCCGCATGCACCCCAAGCACCAATACTCCAAGAATAATTTCCCTCACAAATCAAATCTCCATTAGCATCAAAGCCGACAAGTAATTCGTCGGTAGCACATTTAACGTTTCTAAGATTGTCTGCAACAACATTACCTCTAACGTCCAATTTTTGTAACGGTGCAGTGGTTCCAATACCAACCCTGTTTGTACTCGTATCAACATAGACTTCATTATCATTACCAATCTTCACATCTTTTCCTGTCTGCCCTCCTGCAAGACCAGCACCAATACCAATCCAAGTATTTGAATCAATTGCACGTCCTTCTATAAATATTTGTCCTACACCCAAACCGTTTGTGTGGAACGAGTCTGCATCAACACGACTGTATGGAGAATCAGATGTTGTGTTGTCATATACATTTGATGTCGGATAATTAACATCAAATCTGTTTGCCCCTACAATCGTACCGTCAAATATTGCATTGGTGTAACTGCGAAATATTCCACCAACACCAAGAGCTCCAGCTTTATATTGTGACGCTGCTCCCACATTAATTGGTGCCGAAGCGTTACCTGCTGGTGCTGTATCTGTTGGACCAACCCACGCGGATACATAACTTACTCCTACTGCTATTGTAAGGGCTAGAATAATTATTTTTGTTGTTTTTATTAGATCTTTCATATTAATTAAATTATAATTTTTTATTAATTTTTTACTACTCACAAATCAAATCTCCATTAGCATCAAAACCAACAATTGATTCTCCGGAAGGACACCTAACATTTCTAAGATTATCCGCTACAATATTTCCTCTAATATCTAATTTTTGTAGTGGTGCTGTTGCACCTATTCCCACATTACTGGTACTCGTATCAACATAGACTTCATTATCATTACCAATCTTCACATCTTTTCCTGTCTGCCCTCCTGCAAGACCAGCACCAATACCAATCCAAGTATTTGAATCAATTGCGCGTCCTTCTATAAATATTTGTCCTACACCCAAACCGTTTGTGTGGAACGAGTCTGCATCAACACGACTGTATGGAGAATCAGATGTTGTGTTGTCATATACATTTGACGTCGGATAATTAACATCAAATCTGTTTGCCCCTACAATCGTACCGTCAAATATTGCATT
>JBHPGB010000013.1:0-14936 GCA_042571085.1 Patescibacteria group bacterium
AGGAACAATAGCTCAAGGAACTTGGAACGGAACATCAATAGGTGATGCATACATAACAAAAACAGGAGATTGGACAGGAACACTTGATGGATTTGAAGGCGCCGACCTCTTCTCACTAGCTTCTTGGTATGCCACAACATCAGCTGCGCAATTAACTACATTAGAGAATCTATCAATCACAGAGTCACAAATCTCAGATCTGTCACACTACACAACATTCAACAATGATTTTGATACTCGCTTAACAGCAACAACAACACTTCCTTCAATCACCACACTAGCAAACCTATCAATTACAGAGTCTCAGATCAGTGACCTAACCCACACAACAGATACCAACTTAAGTGAAGAAGAGGTGGAAGATTATGCAGGTACACTCATTGCTAGCTCAACAGGAACTCACACAGGTCTAACCATCACATACCAAGACGCAACCAGTGACATAGATTTTGTAGTAGACAACCTAGAAAACCTAGCAGGTACTCTTGATGTTGCAAGTGGTGGTACCGGACTCTCCTCATGGACAGCAGGGGATGTTCTCTATGCATCAGGAGCTACAACTCTAGCAGGAACAACAACAGCAAATCTCAAAAGCACACTGGCACTCAACAATGTGGAAAACACAGCACTGTCTACTTGGGCTGGAACAACAAATATTACAACTCTAGGTACTATTGGTACAGGTATTTGGAATGGAACATCAATTACTGATGCATACATAGATGACACAATCACAGCAAGCAATTACCTCGCACTCACTGATTGGTATTCAACAACAACAAGTGACATAGCTGAAGGTACAAACCTATACTACACAGATGCAAGAGTAAACACTCTCATCAATGCCTCATCTACAATCTGGAACAACAACACAGAAAGCTCACTAGAGTCATTCCTTTCTGGTGTAACAAATGTATTCACAGATGGTGACACAATCACATCATCTAACATCTCAGATACATATTTATTCAATAATGCGGATGACTCTACAACAGGTTCACTAACAGCAACAGAATTTATTGCAAACGATGCAGCTGCTACTTCAACATTTGCTGGTGGTCTTACTGTGGATACAGACAAGTTTGTGGTTGATCCAGATGGGGGTAGGGTTGGTATTGGTACCGCGAGTCCAACAGAGAAACTACATGTTGTTGGAAGTGACAGTAGTCCAATTGGCATGCGTTTTGAAAATACTGGAATTGGGAATGCTTGGGTGGCAATTGAGGTTGCGGGAGCTGATAAAAATCCATATTTAGATTTCACAGCTAATGATACTCGGCGTTGGTCAATTGGTAGTGATGGGGCGAATAATCAAAATTTTTATTTCTATTCGCATGAAAAAACAGGTGGAGCTGATAGGGTCATATCAATAGATAAAGATGGCTACCTCGGAATCGGCACAACCTCTCCAACAACACTCCTAACAGTAGGTTCTTCCACCCCAACAGCTCTCCTTGCGTCTGACTACTACAACTCTCTATACGTAAGTGGAGCAATAGAATCTGGTTCAACAGCAACATCAACATTCGCAGGAGGTGTAGATCTTGCAGCACTCAACATAACAGGAAGCGCAACATCAACAGCAGCAAACGGCATCAACCTTACAGCCGGTTGTTTCTCAATCAATGGTACTTGTTTAGACACAAGCGGGGGAGTATGGGGTTCAATCACAGGAACACTTTCAAACCAAACAGATCTACAAAGTGCACTTGATGCAAAACTATCACTAAGTGACTGGTATGGAACTACAACTTCAGACATAGCTGAAGGTACAAACCTATACTACACAGATGCAAGAGTAAACACTCTCATCAATGCCTCATCTACAATCTGGAACAACAACACAGAAAGCTCACTAGAGTCATTCCTTTCTGGTGTAACAAATGTATTCACAAACAATGACACAATAGGAGTAGCAAACGGTGGTACTGGTGCAACAACATTTGCACAAGGATGGCTACATTCCACAGGAGGAACATCAGCTCTTACTGCTTCAACTTCACCAACAGTAAATTACATAACAGCAACATCAACAGCAACCAGCACATTCGCAGGAGGTGTAGATCTTGCAGCACTAAACATCACCGGATCTGCAACATCAACAGCAGCAAACGGTATCAACATAGCAGCCGGTTGTTTCTCAGTTAACGGAACATGTTTAGATAACACAAGTGCAACATGGGGATCAATCACCGGGACACTTTCAAACCAAACAGATCTACAAAGTGCACTAAATACTAAGTTCTCACTTTCAGACTGGTACTCAACAACAACAAGCGACATAGCAGAAGGAACAAATCTTTATTACACAGCAGACAGGGTGGCAGGAGTAATTGCAGGCACAACAACTACAGCCTTAAGTGAAGGAGACAACCTCTACTGGACAAATGATAGATTTGACACAAGGCTGTCAGCAACAACAACACTACCAAACCTAACGACGCTTGCTAATTTGGTAACTGTTGGAACAATTGGAACAGGTGTGTGGGAAGGTACTGCGATAGCAGATTCATACATCAGCAGCAGTGCAAACTGGAACACAGCTTATGGTTGGGGAGATCACAATGATCTATATATTGGTATTGCTACAACTTCTGTAGATAGTATTACAACACTTGCAAACCTAACAACAACAGGAGCATTAAACTCAGGCTCAATTACATCAGGGTTTGGATCTATTAATACAGGTGCAGACAATATTACAACAACAGGCACAGGTTCATTTGGAAATATTACTGCAACAAACGCTGCGGCAACTTCAACATTTGCTGGTGGTCTTACTGTAGACAGTACAGACTTTGTTGTTGATCCTGATGGAGGAAGAGTGGGTATTGGTACTGCGAGTCCTGGCAGTGCACTTCATTTGTATAGCGATGCAGCAACAGGACCATTGGTAACTAAATTCGAGTATACAGGCAGTGATACTGGGACCACAGCGTATATGGGATTAACATTCACTGATGCGGTAAGTGATACGGGATATTTTCTTGCAACAACACCAAACTACACGACAACAGGTTCATATGTAGCCAGTCAGCTTTCATTTACTTCAATGAAGTCTGGAGGAATGGCGTTCATAGAACGTAGCACAGGCCCAATTGTGTTTAATACAGGTGGTTATACTACGGATAAGGAAAGGTTAAGGATAACAAATACCGGAAATATTGGTATCGGAACAACTTCTCCAACCACCCTCCTAACAGTAGGATCATCAACACCAACAGCACTTCTTGCAAGCGACTACTACAACTCACTATACGTAAGTGGTGCATTTGAATCTGGTTCAACAGCAACATCAACATTCGCAGGAGGTGTAGATCTGCTTGCACTCAACATCACCGGATCTGCAACATCAACCGCAGCAAATGGTATCAACCTAACAGCAGGTTGTTTCTCAGTTAATGGAACATGTGTAGGAGGCGCAGCGTCACTATGGACAGACAATGGAAGCTATCTAACAACAGCAGGAGGTGAGTTTGTAGATGTCTTGTATTATGTAGCAACTTCAACAACAAACAAGTCAACATTTGCAGGAGGAGTGGATACATCAGGCACTACAGGTGGTTATTCAATAGATGATAATTTAATACTCCAAGCTTCCTCAACCAACTACTCAACATTAGTAGGGCAATCAGCAGGCGAATCTTTGCTTGTTGATGGTTTTGACAATACCGCGATTGGCTACAGAGCAGGACGAAATACAACAAATGGAGACGATAATTCTTTCTTGGGTTACAGCGCAGGAAACTCTAACACTACCGGGAGTTACAATTCTTTCTCTGGTTCATACTCCGGGTACGCTAACACTATTGGGGATTACAATTCATTCTTTGGTTATACCACTGGCTACGCTAACGTCACAGGAAGTGGCAACTCTTTCTTTGGTTCATATGCTGGTCGCTATAATAATTCGGCCACCTCCTCTGTTGCTATAGGTTATCAAGCCGCACGAGGTACTACCGCATACAACGCGGGTGAATTAACCGTTGTTGGAACGGATGCCCTCTACAACATAACAACGGGTGCAGAAGACAACACCGCACTTGGTTATCGTGCTGGTTATGCAAACACATCAGGAGCAAACAACATTTTCCTTGGCTACCAATCAGGTGATAACCTAACAACAGGTTCAAACAACATTGTTCTTGGTTACGACATAGACGCACCAGCAGTAGATTCTGCAAACACTCTAAACATCGGAAACTTAATCTTCGGTACAAGTATCGATGGTACTGGTACGACTTTATCAAGTGGTAATATTGGTATCGGCACAAGTTCACCATACGCAAAACTATCTGTGAATGGATTTATAAACACAGATGGTACAACAGGTGGGTATAAGATAGATAACAACACTGTTCTTCAAGCCTCATCCACAAACTTCTCAACAATGCTTGGAATTGGTGCTGGTACATCAACACCATATTACAATTCATACAACACATTCGTGGGTTATTGGGCTGGTCAAGGGAATATTAATGGAGAATACAATACAGCTCTAGGTGCACATGCTCTAAACACACAATCATTTATTGGGAACAGTGATTATAATACTGCTATCGGATATCAATCTCTTTATTCAAATACAGGTGGTGATAATAACTCAGCATTAGGCTCATTCTCTTTGTATTCAAATACAGATGGAGAAAGCAATAGTGCGTTTGGTTATAATTCTCTTTACTATAATACAACTGGTAATTTCAATACTGCACATGGTTATAATGCTTTACTTTCAAACACATCCGGTGGCAGTAACACAGCACAAGGTTACCAATCCCTTGATGCAAATACGACAGGTATAGATAATACAGCACAAGGTAGAGGATCTTTGTCTTCAAGTATTACTGGATCATACAACACTGCTCAGGGTTCATTAGCTCTCTTTTATAATAATTCAGCCACATCAACAACAGCAGTAGGGTATCGTGCAGGAGCTGGTACTTCTGCATACAACGCAGGTGAACTCACATTAGTTGGGACAGAAGCTTTGTATAATATTACAACAGGTGCAGAAGACAACACCGCACTTGGTTATCGTGCTGGTTATGCAAACACATCTGGAGCAAACAACATTTTCCTTGGCTACCAATCAGGTGATAACCTAACAACAGGTTCAAACAACATTGTTCTTGGTTACGACATAGACGCACCAGCAGTAGATTCTGCAAACACTCTAAACATCGGAAACTTAATCTTCGGTACAAGTATCGATGGTACTGGTACGACTTTATCAAGTGGTAATATTGGTATCGGCACAAGTTCACCATACGCAAAACTATCTGTGAATGGATTTATAAACACAGATGGTACAACAGGTGGGTATAAGATAGATAACAACACTGTTCTTCAAGCCTCATCCACAAACTTCTCAACACTCGTTGGTCAATCTGCTGGTGCAGGTTTACTTTCAGATGGGTCTGCTAATACTGCATTAGGATATGAAGCATTGAAAATAGCAACATCTTCAAATTGGAATACTGCTGTTGGTTACTACTCTCTCAGTTCTAATACAACAGGAGCTGGTAATACTGCTGTTGGTTCTGAATCCCTTTACTTAAATACAACAGGGTCTAGCAACACAGCTCTCGGATTTGATGCTCTGTATTCTAATACCACAGGTACTAGGAACACCGGCTTAGGTGAAAGTGCTCTTTATACTAATGATAGCGGTACTCGCAATGTTGCCGTTGGTAATGATTCTATGCTTTTCAATATATCTGGTAATTACAATACAGCGATTGGAGATCAGTCTCTTTCTGTAAACGAGGATGGTGTGAGTAATGTCGCTGTTGGTTATAGAGCACTTTATTCTAATGCTAATGGTGATTACAATGTTGCGATTGGTCAAGATGCTCTTTATTGGACCGAAAACTTAAACAACACCGCCATAGGTTACCGTGCTGGGTATAACAACAGCTCAGGTAACAACAATGTTCTCCTCGGATACCAAGCAGGAGATAACATAACAACAGGTTCAAACAACATCATCCTTGGTTACGACATAGATGCACCAGCAGTAGACTCAGCAAACACCCTAAACATCGGAAACCTAATCTTCGGTACAAGTATCGATGGTACTGGGACAACTCTTTCATCAGGTAATGTTGGTATTGGTACGAGTTCACCACAGGCGAGACTTACTGTTGAAGGAGATAGTGGAAGTAGTAATTATCTATTCACTCTTGCAAGCTCTACAGATCTTACAGCTTCAACAACAGATGATTTCTGGTTCTCTGTAGATAGTACAGGAGAAACTGATGCAAAAGGTAAAGTGCTAGACCCAATAGTAGTCGGGGAATACCAAAATGCTGTCAGCTTCAATAATCCTACTGATGTGAAAGTGGTTGGGGATTATGCTTACGTTGCTGCTTATGCATATGATGCTTTGGTTGTATTAGATATATCAGATCCGACTGATCCAGTAGTTCTGTCTACACAAAGAGGAACAGTACCAGGGACCACTTTAAATGGAATAATCTCCGTGTCTATACAAGGAGATTATGCTTATGTTGTTAGCAGAGATAACGACTCAATGGCAGTACTTGATATATCTGACCCATCAGATACTAAGTTTATTGCAGATGTGCAACCAGGAGGACTTAACGGTAATTTAGATGGAGCATCTAAGATACATGTTTCTGGTAATTATGCTTACATAGCAAACCAGGTTAGAGACTCTCTTGCTGTTATTGATATATCAGACCCTACTAACCCTACATACCTTGCTGAAACACAAGGGCCAACTCCTGGAACATCACTGAATTATGCAGAAGGTCTTTATGTGTTAGGAGATTATGCTTACGTTGCTGCTGGTAATAGAAGCTCTCTTGCTGTAATTGATATATCAGACCCAGCAAACCCAACATTCATATCAGAATATCAGGATGGTACTATAATGAGTGGTGCAAACAGTGTGTTTGTTGAAGGTACACATGCTTATGTAACAACAGAATGGAATAATTCACTTGTAATAATTGATATATCAGATCCAAACAATCCAGCACTATTAGCTGAAGAATTTGGACCAACACCCGCAACATCATTACAAGAAGCATCAAATGTTGTTGTGGCTAATAATTATGCATATGTAACATCACCTGTCCGTGGGTCTCTTGCAATAATTGATGTTTCTAGTTCAACAAATCCTGTATGGATTACTGAAGAGAGGGGTTCCAACCCGGGAACCACTCTTTGGTATGCATTCGGTGTTTTTGTGCAAGGTAATTATGCATACGTTACAAGTGAGACAAATGATTCCATTGCTTCTATTGATGTTGGTGGTTTGACTGTATCAAACATGGAAGCTGGTTCTGCAAAGATTAGTTCATTGCAGGTTATGAATGGTGCAGAATTTGACCAAGGAATAAATATACGCAATGGATTAAATGTTGGACACAATGCACTCATCTCCGGAGCACTTACCGTGACTGGCTCTGCTTCAACAACATTGTTTGGTTCATCACACACCGGTATGGTTGTTTCTACTGGAAACGTAGGAATAGGTACAAGTTCACCATACGCAAAGCTTTCTGTAGATGGTAATGCAGTATTCACAGGACTTACAAACGATGGCACAGGATATTATGCTTGTGTAATAACATCAACAGGGGAATTAGCAACAAGTACAACAGCTTGTGGTGCTTCATCACAAAGATACAAAGAGAATATAGAATCACTCACATATGGCTTGGATATCGTGAATCAACTAAACCCGGTATTCTTTGATTGGAAAAAAGACTTTCTACCAAACGGAACAAAGCAAATTGGTTTTATTGCAGAAGAAGTGGAGCTTCTGGTTCCTGAAATAGTTGGATACAACAACGATGGAGAAGTAATGAACCTTGATTATCCTAAGATGACAGCTGTGTTAGTAAGAGCCGTACAAGAATTACGGTCAACTGTAATAGAAAACAGTGAGAAAATATCGGACTTATTTAAATGGAAGAGTGAAAAAGATTCTCAAATTTCAGCCCTTGAAGCGCGTATTGCTTCTCTTGAGAATCAAATTTTGAGTGGCAGTACCAACTCAATTGAAAGCCTAGATACTAATAATGGTTCAGAAAATCTCGTTGCACCAACCATCCTAATCTACGGCAACAACCCAGCTCAAATTTCACTCAACGCTACATACGGAGACCTTGGCGCCCTCGCGTTTGCTACAACAACCGACGGTATTGTTGTTAATCCAACAATACATCTTTATCTTGATGGTGTTTCAGTAAATTCAATTAATATAGACACATCCACAAGTAGTACATATACAGTAGAGTATGTTGCTGAATTTTATGAACTTACCTCAACGAGTACAAGAACAATAATTGTTGGAGATGGAGCTACAAATGCCACAGAACAATCTACAGCACCAGAACCAGAACCAGTGCCCGAACCAGAACCTGAACCAGAACCAACACCCGAACCAGAACAAGACACAGTAGCACCAATAATAAGTTTGATAGGTAATGAAACAACAGAGCTTACAACTGGTGATACCTACACAGAAGAAGGTGCAACAGCAACAGATGACACAGATGGAGACATCATTGAACAAATAGTAATAAGTGGAGATGTGGTGGACACAGAAAGCGAAGGTGTGTATACAGTACTATATAATGTATCAGACACAGCAGGTAATGAAGCTGTGGAGGTTCAGCGTGTTGTGAATGTGTTCGCGCCAGTACAAGATGTTGTGGATGCTGATGTTGCTACGAGTACAGGGGCTGTATTGTAGTATAATGAATAATCTATACATATGTTTAAATGTAAATTCATAATAATTTTTCTAATCACTTTTTTTTCGTGGACTCAATTTGTGTATGCATCTGAAACAAATGGAACAATTGATGCTTCTTATAAATATGCGTGGGGGGAAAATACAGGTTGGATAAACATGAAGCCTGATAATGGTGATGCTATTACCATTACCGATTCTGCAATAACAGGATATGCCTGGAGCTCTGTTGGTGGATGGATAAACTTTTCTCCTACTAATGGTGGTGTTACGAACACATCAGAAGGTGTGCTTGGTGGAAATGCGTGGTCCAGTCAAAAAGGATGGATTTCAATGACTGGTATTACAATAGGGTCTGATGGGAAATTTACTGGTACAGCAGGTACACTAGGTTCAAATGCAGGAAGAATTACATTTTCTTGTGACAATTGCGATGTGCGTACTGATTGGAGACCAGAAAGTTCTCGAACAACAACCACTACCACAGGTGGAGGTGGTCCTCCTTCTTCTGGTGACGGAGGTGATGGTTCTGGGTTAAATGTTGAGTTAATAAATCTAAATACAATACCCCATATCGATAGTATAAATATTACATGGGATACAAACATACCGACAAAAGGCGTGCTCTATTACGGGACCACAACAGATCTTAATTTAGGTGAATATGCGGAAGATTCATACACAGAAACGCACAGTTTAACTATTCCAAATTTGGAGCTTGATACACTATATTATTTTAAAATTACAACACTTTCAGAAAGTGGAACAGGATACACGACAGAAATTTTTTCTGCAAAAACAGGGGTGGTGGTTGACAATACACCACCTGATAATGTGGCCAACTTTTTTGCTGAGGCAGTAGACGATGAAATAATTCTTTCGTGGACAAATCCATCAGATCCAGATTTTGATTCAGTACTTATTAGACGTTCTAATACTAATTATCCAACAAGTCCTACAGATGGTACACATGTGGTAAGTACGGTAGACACTTTATTTACGGATATAAATATAGATGTAAATACTGATTATTACTACACTGCTTTTGCTATGGATTACTCGGGCAATTACTCATCAGGCGCCATTGTGTTTATAGAAGGACTTGTTGAGCCAGAGGTTGTGGTTGAGCCACCAATAATAGAAGAACCGCCAATAATAGAAGAACCGCCTGAGGTTGATGATGGTGATGTAGATGTTTCTGTACCTGGTGGGTTTGGGATAGGGTCATACATAGAAGAGGCCGCTTTAGAGGTGGTCGACTTAGTTACAGACTTTTTAGAACCAGAAGATCCTACTATAGAAATATCTGACTTTTACGTTGTGCAAGATGGAAATGTCAAAAAATTTTCTATTACCAACCATGTGTATATTGCACCAGAAGGATCGGTTGTGTTATCTGTAGATAAAGAAAATATACCAGAAAATATAGAAACGATATCAGTTACCATTTCTCCAGAAGGTTTTGATGAAGAGTACTCATATTTATTTCAAGAGGAGGACGGTAATGTTTTTAGGGCACAGGTTCAGCCGATATTTTTAGATGATCAAGTCTACGAAATATATATAGATGTATTCTATGACAACAAAGAACAAGAAACATTGCAGGCCGCCCTTGTTGTAGGTTCATCAATTAAAGAAGCGATAGTTGAATTAATGACTAATGAGGAGGTCATTACTACAACATCTAATACAATAGCTCTATCTACTGGTGCAGCTTCGTCAGTTGTGGCATTTGGTAATTTTCAAGCACTGTTATCTAGGATTTTAATGTTCTTAAGTGGTCTTTTCCGAAGAAGGAAACAGGCTCCTTGGGGTGTTGTGTATGATTCTGAAACAAAACAACCTCTAGATCCAGCATACGTTGTCTTAAAAGATATGAATGGAGATGTTATAGACGAATCTATTACTGACATGGATGGTCGTTATGGTTTTGTTGTTAAACCTGGTAATTATCTTATTGATGTAAATAAAACAAATTATTTGTTCCCTTCGGAAAAATTGAAGATGAGCAGCGCCGATATTCTTTATGACCGTCTATATCATGGTGGCATGGTTGAATCTATATCTGGCCAACCAATAGCGTTCAATATCCCAATGGATCCAGTCGCTTTTGATTGGAATGAGTTTGCAAAAAAGAATGTGTATAAATTCCGTTTTAATGCTAAGAAAGAAATTATTAGAATAATTTTATTTAATTCAATCTTCTTTGCCGGCTTTATGTGGGCTGCATTAGCTGCTATTACAGAACCAGGTGTTGTAAGTTATACTCTACTTGGTGGGTATGCAGCACTTGGAATTGTGCAATATTTAATACGTACTAGATATAGAATGAGTCGCGTTGTTGATACTAAAACAAAAAGCATAGTTCCTTTTGCTATCGTTAAGGCATACGAACCAAAAAATAATATTTTAATGAAAAAAGTTGTCGCCGATGAAGATGGTAGATTTCTCATGCTTTTACCAGCTTCTGATATGTATTACTTTACTATTGAAGAGCATCAGCCAGATGGTAGCTATGCGCTTATACATAAAACACAAGCACAAAAAGTAAAGAAAGGATTTGTTGTAAAAGATATTAATATCGCGTAATTACTGATAAAGCATGGAGGCATCTGAATTAAAAAAAGAGCTGAAAAAATATGCCAGTACTGAGAGGAAGAAAACCAATGAGTGGTTTTTTAAGACTGGAAAAGGGGAGTATGGAGAACATGATATGTTTTTGGGAATTACTACGCCTGATATGAGGAAAATTGCTAAAAGTTTTACTGATATTTCTTTGCTTGAATTAAGTAAGGTGCTTTCATCTAAATATAATGAAGAAAGAGAAACCGCACTCATTATATTAACAAATAAGTATAAGAAAGGAGGTGCTACAGAACAAAAGAAAGTTTATGATTTTTATATGCAAAATTTGAAGCATATAAACAATTGGAATTTGGTTGATGTTTCAGCACCTAATGTTGTTGGCGAATATTTATTTGAACATAAAAAAGAACAAAAAATATTGAATGAATTGGTTAAGTCAAAAAGTTTATGGGAGCGAAGAGTTTCAATCTTGGCTACATGGGCTTTTATAAAAAGAAATGATTTTAAATGGACGCTTAAAAACGCAAAAATTTTACTTGCTGACACGCATGACCTCACGCATAAAGCAGTTGGCTGGATGTTGAGAGAGGTTTGGAAAAAGAGTCCAGAGGTATGTGAGAAATTTTTAAAGGATAATTATGCAAAAGTACCACGTACTACACTGCGCTACGCAATTGAGAGAATGGAAGAGTTGAAACGTAAAAAGTTTCTAAAAGGAGAATTTTGATGTAATATATGGCCATGTTTAAATTTTTAAAAGACAGGAATAGATTAAACTGCTTTTCTCCCGAGGTTATGCTCGGTACTTTTTTGGTTGAAATAGCGATGGCTGCGTATGTTTTTGTGCGCTATAAGTTAAGCCTTACTGCAAAATTGGTCGTCGCAATACTTCTTTGTTTGGCAATATTTCAGGCGGTGGAATATAAAATATGTGGTGGAAATTTTGATATTTATTTAGCAAAAATTGGTTTCATTGCGATTACAATGCTTCCGCCACTTGGCCTCCATCTTATTTCAAGAATTGCACAGGTAAAGAATTTGATAAAGATTGGATACTTTTTTGCTGGTATTTTTATTTTCCATATAATTTTTTCCGCAGGAGCAATAAGTAATGCTGTGTGCAGTGGAAATTATATTATTTTTGAGACAACCCCGTATTTAGACCTTCCTTATGGTTTGTATTATTTTATATTACTCGCAATTGGTATGTGGATTTGTATAGATGGAGCTTTTTTGAATAAAAAAGTAAAACGTAGAGCCAGTGCACTATTTTGGATGTTGATTGGGTATCTTTCTTTTATGTTCCCAATGGCTGTTTTATATATGTGGAACCGTGACCTGCTTTGGGCAACAGCTTCCGTTATGTGCGGTTTTGCGGTAATATTTGCTATCATTCTTACATTCAAAGTATTGTCTGCATATAATAAGCGTGACATAAGGAAGTATTAAAAATGAAAACAATTAAATTAACAAAAAGAGATTTTGCGTGGACTAAATGGGGTCCGAAAGATATAAATAAATCAGTGAAGTTTATTATTGCTGAAAAAAAGAAACGCTATGCAGAAATTAAAAAAATTCCTGCAAGTGAGCGCACATTTGAAAATACTATCTATGCACTTGAGGTATCTGATTATGGTTTAGATGATGAGGCTGGGTACATACATGTGCTTAATTCATTGAGCCCAGACAAAAAAGTGCGTGATGCGGCACAAAAAGCTGAAAAAGAATTATCTAAACATCTGATTGATATTGAGTATGATCCAAAGTTGTATGAGGCAGTAAAAGAATATAAAAAAAATCAAAAAAAGCTTAAAGAAAAATTAGATGAAGCAGATGAAAAACTTTTGAAGGACATGATACGTGGGTATAAGCGCATGGGATTTGATTTACCAAAAGAGAAACAGAGAGATCTAAAAAAGACACTAAAGCGTAGTAATAAACTTGCTTCTGATTTTGATAAAAATATAAACGAATACAAAGATCATATCTTGGTTACAAAAGATGAACTTGATGGATTATCAGAGCAATATATTGATGGGCTATCTAAAGACAAAAAAAGTGGAAAATATAAAGTGACACTTGAATACCCAGATATGGTTCCGTTTATGAAAAATGCAAAGAATGCTGAAAAAAGGCGTGAACTTGCTGATAGAAACTTACAAAATGGAGGAGTAAAAAATATTAAAATTCTTAATGAAATTCTTGAGCTGCGCAAAAAAAGCGCTAAGTTACTTGGTTATAAACACCATGCAGATTTTGTTACTGAAGAAAGAATGGTGAAAAGCGCAAAAAAAGCAGATACTTTTATTAAAGGTTTAATGAAAAAGGTTAATAGAGAAGGGAAGAATGATCTAAAAGATTTAGCGCGCATTAAAACAAGTGTGACGGGTAAAAAATGTAAATTACCAGAGTATTATGATGTGGCACACTATGCTGATATTCTACAAAAAGAAAAATTCAATATTGATTCAGAAGCACTGAGAGAATATTTCCCACTCAAACATGTAAAGAAAGAAATGTTTACTTTGTTTGGATCTTTGTTTGATGTGAAGTTTGAAAAATTAAATGGTTATCCACTTTGGCATAAGGATGTGGAATTGTATGGAATCATAGAAAATGGAAAAGTTATTTCATATTTACTTTTCGATATGTTTCCACGAGATGGTAAATATGGACATGCTATGTGCACTGGTTTTGTTTCTGGACAGAACACACCTTTTTCGGGGAATGAGTACAAAGCACCAATTGCTTGTGTTGTCATGAATGTAAACAAACCAACAAAAAAATCTCCATCACTTTTGACACATGGAGATGTGCAAACATTATTTCATGAATTTGGCCATTCGCTTCACCACACCCTTACAAAAACAAAATATTCATCCCAAGCCGGAATGTCTGTTACTCGAGATTTTGTGGAAGTACCATCACAAATTTTGGAAAATTGGGTTTGGGATGAGAAAATGCTTAAAAAACTTTCAAAGCACTATAAAACAGGGAAAACTCTGTCTCGTGAAACAATAAAGAATCTTAAAGATACTAAAATGTTTATGATACATCATTTTATTGTACGACAACTCATCTTTGGATTATTCGATATGGAGATACATACAAAAAATTTTAAAAATACTGCAAAATTATACGCAGATTTGCAGAAAAAATATCTCGGTATGCAATTACCAAAAGAACAAATATTTCCTGCAGGCTTTGGACATATGATGGGTTATGATGCCGGGTATTATGGCTACATGTGGTCGCTAGTGTTTGCTGATGATATGTTTAGTAAGTTTAAAAAAGCTGGACTTACAAATAAAAAAGTTGGAATGGAGTATAAAAAGTGGATTTTGGAGAAAGGTTCCAGTGTGGATGAAATGAGGCTTGTGGAAAACTTTCTTGGACGCAAACCAAACAACAAAGCTTTTCTAAAAGAGATAGGAATTAAGTAAATTTAGTGTTGGAAACAAAGGATAAACAGCGAATGGTACTTGACCACTCGCTGTTTTGTTATTATGGGCGACAAAACTTTTGAAAAGTGTTTTGCATAAGGTAAAATATAGATAAGATTTAAAAAATAATTAATTAGTTTGGAGTTGATTGTTGTTGTAGTGGACGCGAGGCAAAGCCT
>JBHPGB010000014.1:0-12566 GCA_042571085.1 Patescibacteria group bacterium
TTTTTTCTTGAAAGCATACAGAAAGCGAATCGTGTTATTCAAAACGCAAAAGATCTTGATCAAATGATGCGAGACATACTTAATCTAGTATTGGAGGTTTTGAAATGCGACAGAGCATGGTTGGCATACCCGTGTAATCCCCAAGCAAAAACGTGGACAATTCCAATGGAACGAACCGTCCCTGAATGGCCCGGCTTTGGTCTTAAAACTGATCAAGAGGTGCCTATGAACCCAGGTGTTCAAATGATATTCAAACAACTTTTAGATTCAAAAGGACCAGTTATTTACGGAAAAAAAGATTGGGAAACTGCAATACCTGAATCAATTAAAAAATATGGCGCAAAATCTCAAATAGCTTTAGCAATATATCCTAAAATTGGAGGCGCTTGGGCATTCGGCATCCATCAATGCTCTCACGAAAGAACATGGACTAAACAGGAGATAGATATCTTTGGGGAAATTAGTTTTTTAATTAACGGAGCATTAAATAACCTACTTCTCGTGAAAAAACTACAAGAATCAGAATCGGATCTGAAAGAAAAAATTACTGAATTAGAGAGGGTTAATAAATTAATGATTGGGAGAGAATTAAGAATGATTGAGCTAAAAAAAGAATTGGAAGAGAGGTTGAATAATAGCGAGAAACTTAATAAACAAACCTAGATACTATAAATAAAAACTGCTCGTCATGAGTGGTTTTTATTTACTTTTAGAGTTTTTAGTAAAACAATTCTGCGGAAATTTGTTCTTCGTTTATATTTTCTGTTTCTAAAATTTTTGATATTTCTGTTACGAAGGGTACTGAGCCGCAAAGAAAATAATTTGGCGCGCCAAGCGCGTGCACATATTTTTTCAACATTTGCGCGTCAAGCCGACTGTACTCATACACCTCATCCATCTTTTCTTTCTCTTGCGTCAAAATATAAACAACACGCAAACCACTCCACTCTTCTTCCATTTTTTTCAACTGCTCTAAAAAAGCGATGTCCTCTTTTGTTTTATTGCTATAAAAAAGATAGATTTCTTTGTCTGTTTCGCCTCGCTCATACAAATCTTTAATCATTGCTTTAAAAGGTGCGATGCCAATTCCACCAGCAATAAAAACCATTTTTTCCATTGTGTCCTCTGTCGCCATGCTTCCAAACGGACCAGAAATCTCAACCTTATCCCCCACCTTCAACGCGTGTAGAGCGCCCGAAAACGCGCCAATCTTTTTCACAGAAATAGAAAGAAAAGAATCTTTTGGCGTACTTGAAATGCTATATGGTTTATTAGAAAGATTGTGCAGATTATCCACCAAATCAACACGCAAAAATTGTCCGGCTGTAAATACCATTTTCTCACCACTCTCCGGCACGAAACAAAGCGTCTTAACATCTTTCGCTTCTTCAATAATTTTATCTACTATGTATATTTCTTTTTCCATTGATTTTTAAGAGAGCGAAGCGACTATAAAAATCAATGCCCCGTGGAATAGACTTTGTGCCTGCCCTAAAAGCAGGTATAAAGTCGACTTTTGTTTTCCCAAAAACAAAAGATATTTCACTGGGGTGGTAATAGCCTTTCCACACTTAGTTATTAAATATATTTTTAAATTAACCCTGTGTTACATCACTCGGCAAAATCACATCATCTTGGTCTGTCACGAGCTGTCCACAACCACCCTTCACTTGCCGCCCATGTCTATACCGAATTGTAACATCCACCCTCGCCTTTTCTAGCACATCTTTAAAATAAAGCATTCTTTCTTTTGTTGCAGACTTAAACATTCCTGTTGAGTTATACGCGATAATATTTATCATACATAAACACCCCTTCATTAGTGCGGCGAGTTCACGCGCGTGTTCATCTGTATCATTTATTCCACCAATCATTAAATATTCAAACATCACTTTTCTGTTTGTGGCTTTTATATATTCATCCACCGCAGAAAGAAGTTCTTCTATGGTGTGCGTGCGCGCAACTGGCATAATCAAGCGTCGAGTCTTATCATCTGGCGCATGTAATGATATAGCAAGATTCACTTGAAAGGGCTCCTTAGCGAGTCTTTTAATACCGTCAATCACTCCGCATGTTGAAATAGAAATATGTCGCGCACCAATATTTAGACCATCGTGGTCATTCATGGTCCGTATAGCACCAAGCACATTATCATAATTTGAGAAAGGTTCACCCATCCCCATAAACACAACACCACTCACACGCTTTCCTTCTTTTTTCAAAAGGCGAGCAAAAAATAACACCTGCTCAACAATCTCACCGGCTTCTAGACTCCGCAAGAGTGACATTTTCCCTGTCGCGCAAAAAGCACACGCCATCGGACAACCAACCTGACACGACACACAAACAGTATTACGCCCATCATTGTGACGCATAAGTACTGTCTCAATACGCCGTCCATCGGAGAGCCTAATAAGTGCTTTCACTGCTGCACCATCTGTATCAGAAAAAATTTCTGCATCAATATCAAGCGGGCACTCTTTTTTGAGTTTTTCACGTAGTGCTTTAGGAAGACCTGTGAGAGAGTCCCAGTCTTGTGCTAAATCAACAAAAAGTCCGCGCTTAATCTGGTCCGCGCGGTATTTCGGCTCTCCTTCTATAATTTTAGAAACATTTGAAAGGTCCATACAGCGCATAATAGCATATTTAACAAATTAAACGCGCCAAATAAGGCTATCTAGCGCGTTTAATTTATCTTTTGGAATGAATTATTTCTTCTTCTTAGCTACTAGTTTTTTCTTTACCACTGTCTTCTTTTTTGCAGCAGGTTTCTTTGCCACTACTTTTTTAGGAGCTGCTTTCTTCGCAACTTTCTTTGCTGCCACCTTCTTAGCTTTTGGCTTTTTTTCTATTGCTTTTGCAACAACTTTTTTTAGTGCGGCGGTATCCACCTTCTTCTTCGCACCTTTTTTAGACTTATTAGATTTTGGAGTTTCTCCATCAATCTTTTCTACTTCTTCAGAAACGTCAGGATTCAACATTCTAAGAATCTTATCCATCTTTGTATTCAACATATCAAACTGAGCTTTGTAATTTGCATTATCTTTTCCGCTATCACCTTTGTGTGATCGTTTATCATCAAAACGAGGTTTTGAATTCCTATCGCCAAATCCTCTGTCTCTTCCTCTTTCATTTCTTCCGCCTCGGTCACCTCCGTCTCTCTTACCTTGAAAACAATCACTACAAAAAATTGGCTTATCACCTGTTGGACGGAAAGGAACTTCGCAATTACTTCCACAATCACTACATACCGCCTTATGCATTTGCGGACGGCCACCGTCCCTTCCGCCAAATCCTCTATTTCCACCTCTGTCACCTCTGTCACCACCACCACTTCGTCCTCCAAACTTTTTACCACCTCCTCCAAATTTATTTCCTTTTCCTTTGTTAAAATTTCCCATAATGATTGATTGTTATAATAAATATAATAAATTGTATTATTATCAAAAGTCTATGCTTTTTATCACTTTAAAGCAATGATTTATGTAAATTGATTAATGAAGCATTTTGTGGTACTATTATAAACAATGAAAATTGATCTACACAAAGAAAGATGCGAGGAGAAATTACCTCTCAATGATTTTCTCAAATCATACAACGAAGACTTACCTTCGCAGTTTCCACATGCAAGCGTTTCACTTTTGAACGAATTCAAAAAAACACATCCAGGTCTATTTAATAATGACAACACATGGTCACTTGGCCAACATCGCAAAAAATTCATGGACTGGCTTCCTCAACAAAAAGCATAATTTATAACCAATCATAAAAAAGTGCCGCACTTACGCGTGGCACTTTTTTTATTTACCTTTCTTTTTTCGCTCAGTCTCTGTGAGATATTGTTTTCTCAAACGAACCGCATCTGGAGTCACTTCCAAATATTCATCTTCGCGCATAAAGCCAAGGGCTTTTTCAAGCGTGAGATCAAGTGGTGGTGCGAGCTTAATATTTTCATCGGATCCAGCGGCGCGCATGTTTGTAAGCTGCTTACCTTTAGTAGGATTTACCATCATATCCTCACCTTTTGAAGTATTCCCGATAACCATTCCTTCATACACATCTACATTTGGTGCAATATACAAAACACCTCGATCTTGAAGGTTTGCCAATGAGAAGCCAAGTACTTTGCCTGTCGCCATAGACACCATCGAGCCAAGTTCTGTTTTTTGAATTTCACCTGCGTGAGGACCAAAGTGGCTAAATATCGCCGTCAAAATCCCCTCACCTCTTGTATCAATAATAAATTCATTTCTATATCCCAAAAGTCCGCGTGTAGGCACTTCAAAAGTAAGTCTCACCTCTCCGTGCTCTTGTCCCATGTTTGTCATTATTCCTCTACGCTTCCCAAGCTTTTCAATTACAGCACCAGAAAATTCTTCGGGTACTAAAATACTCACTTCTTCATACGGTTCAAGCTTTTTACCATCTTCTTCTTTAAACACAACTTCTGGCTGTGATACAGCGAGTTCGAAACCTTCTCTTCGCATGTTTTCTATAAGTACAGCAAGATGAAGCTCGCCTCGTCCATAAACTTTCATGCGTGCGCCATCTGCAAAATCCACCCTCAATCCAACGTTCACCTCAAGTTCTTTTTCCAATCGCTCTCGGATTTGTCGTCCTGTAACAAACTTACCAACGCGTCCGGCAAACGGTGAATCATTTACAAACATAAATAGAGAAATGGTTGGCTCATCAACTGCAATAGCAGGCAAAGTTTCACCATTTTCGTCATCAAGCAAAGTCTGACCAATAAAAATTTCTGGCAAACCGGCAATCATTACAATATCCCCAGCACTTGCGTCAGAAACTTCTTTTCTGTTAAGTCCTTCAAAATTGAAAAGTTTAGTTATCTTACCTTTAAATTCTTTCCCTTCTGCATCTTTAACATTGATTTCTTGTTTATCTTTAATTGTACCTTCATAAATACGCACAACTCCCATTCGTCCAAGGAAGTTGTCATACGCCAAGTTAAACACTTGTGCCTTAAGAGGCTTTTCTTTCAAATTATCTCCGGAAGCCGCTGGTACTTTTTCAATAATAGTATCTAATACTGGAGCTAAATCTACCGCATTGTCTTCCATCTTTCGTTTTGCTATTCCATCGCGTCCGACAGCATAAAGAGTCGTGAAATCAAGTTGCTCATCTGTAGCACCAAGATTTAAGAAAAGCTCGTACACAGCTTCTTCTGCCATATCCACATCAGCTGCAGGCTTATCAATTTTATTCAAAACCAAAATCGGCTTAAGTCCTAGCTCAAGAGATTTCTTCAAAACAAACTTTGTCTGAGGCATTGGACCTTCCTGCGCATCCACAACCAAAAGCACCGAATCAATAGATCGGAGTACTCGCTCAACTTCAGAACCGAAGTCGGCGTGACCAGGCGTGTCTAGAATATTAATTTTAGTGTCTTTGTAAAAAACACTCGTATTTTTAGAATATATAGTAATTCCACGCTCTTTTTCAATAGCGTCTGAATCCATAGATACACCTTCTTTTCCCGCACCACACTGCGCTAAAATCGCATCCGTAAGAGCTGTCTTACCGTGGTCAACATGGGCTATAATTGCAATATTTCGTATTTCCATATAATTTTAAGGAGTGAGCAGATTGCATAAGCAATCTAGCGAGCGACTATAAAAGCATTTCATCTTATATAATTCCATCGCTCGGACATTGTGAAAATAAATTTTCACATGCTCCTCGCTTGAAATTATAAAATTAATGCCCGCCTAAGTTTTGCGCAGCGAAGCGAAGCAAAAGTTTGGCGGGCGGTAATAGCCATACCACTCCACAATAGTTAATATCCAAAAAATAAAACCGCCAAAGCGGCCAATTCCCCAATACTATACCTTATATATTGGATTATTACAACATTATCAAACAAAAAAGGCCCTTTCGGGCCTTTTTTAGGACTAGCTTTACGCTTGATCCTTTGGGAGTATCTTGTACATCCCGGTTCCGCATGTAGAACATTTGCCTTTAGCAGCTGGACGTCCAGGTTTGATCTCGGTCTTTTCAACCTCGGTCATTTCCCTTTTTTCCTTGCACTTCATGCAATACCCAATTAATTTTTCATCTGTCATACATTAAGCCTAGCACAATACAAAAACGGTGCAACCACACAGTCAACTCAAAAGACTTGACAGATTGCTTTAATTGCGCTAAGATTGTCTCATCAAATCTATAGAGCTGTAAGAGGACGAGTCGAGTTTTTTCATACAGAATTCTTTGTTTGAATATTATTTAGTCATACAAAATCTAATTTAATACTTTTGTATAAAAATTATATTTTGTATTAGTTTCTCTTACAAAATGCAAAAAGGAACAATTGCCCGTCTAACCGACCGTGGTTTTGGATTCATTGCTCAAGAGGGTGTAGAAAAGGATCTTTTCTTCCACGCTAATGAGTTGAAAGATGTTGAATACAACGACCTTAAGGAAGGAGACGAAGTTACATTTGAGACAGCTGAAGGACAAAAAGGTCTTAACGCTGTAAACATAAGCAAGGCTTAATCTCAGTGTATTTAAAAAATACCCCGCTTCTAGCGGGGTATTTTTTATATTTACTTTATACACACAAGGCTTTGTACTGATAAATACCTTAGTGTATACTTATGGGATATAGATTACACGATTATCTATTTTTATTAAAAATATCAATTATTCATATTAAAAAATCCATGAAAAACATTATAACAACTATTATTATTGCTCTTATTGGTGGTGTAGCCGGTGCATTCATTGCTCCACAATTCCAAAGTGATGACCATTTAATAAAAGAATTTTACGACACTGAAACTGCCGTACACGTAAGCCCACATGGCATGCGCAAGCATATTGATGACAACGAATTCACAATCGTTGACCTTAGAAGCCAGGAAGAATACGAAACTGCTCACATTATCGGCGCTGTTAATATTCCAGCATACGCTTCCCCTGACAAATCTGATTACGGAGCTGTTGAAAGAATCGTTGGCGCATTTGAACTATTACCAAAAGATAAAGACATCGTTGTTTACTGCTACAGTGGACCTTGTATGACAGGACGCAAAATTGGAAAAATGCTTGCTGACCACGATATTTATGTAAGACACCTAGGTATCGGATGGCAAGAATGGCGATATTATTGGGATCTATGGAATCACGATGGTGAAACGAAAGTAAATCCTTCTGATTACATATGGGAAGGCGCAGAACCAGGAGTATTTGAAGGTGAAGGAGGATCTGCATGCCCTATCGGAGGAAATTTTGGCTGCTAGTTTAATAATACAGCCCCCTCAAATAAAATTTCACACATTTTTATTGCATATTTTCACCTATCTCACATTCATTCAAGACTCAATGTAGCTATAGCTATATCTCGTCTTTCATAAATGCAATCTAGGCGAAAATCTACTACTAAAAATATAAAAATTTTATTTTCGGTAGCTGTTAACAAAGATTATATGATAAACGGAACAAACAAAAAAACCACAATCTGGATTATACTTATATTACTAGCAGTAATTGGCGGATACACATTCTTCACCAATACAACAAGTCCTCTTGAAGAGCCTCCATTGGCTGACGGAGAATACGATACATTTGCACAATGTGTGTATGAAAGCGGCTTGCGCGTATACGGATCTGCCACATGTTCATTTTGCAAAAAACAAAAAGAATTATTCGGTGTATCAGCAGCTTATATAAAAGAAATTGAGTGTGACCCAAGAAATCCAAATAGCCAAACACCGCTTTGTATAGAAAAAAACATCACTCACACACCAACATGGATTCACGAAAATGAAGACGGGAGCGAAATATTCCGCTTTGAACCAGGTGTAATCTCTCTCGAAACAATCAGTGAGCAATCTGGATGTGAACTTGTAAAAGATGTTGTAGAAACAGGTGTAGAAACACCTGTGGAAACAACTACTGAATAAATATGACAGGAACCGAATTCCCATTAAGTATACTTATCGGCGCAGCTTTGGCCGATTCTATTAACCCATGTGTTATTGGGGTGACTATCTTTTTGCTTGCATTCTTAAACTCCGTATACAAAAACAGAAACAAAATGCTTGTTGGCGGAATGATGTATGTTGTTTCAGTGTATCTTACATATCTAGCCCTTGGATTTGGATTCCTTGAAGTCGCTCTATTTTCAGCAGGATTTTCTACATATGTATATTGGATCGCAGCAATAGTAGCAATTATCGCAGGCCTTCTTGAGATAAAGGATTACTTCTGGTACGGACGCGGATTGACACTACAGCTTATTCCAGGCGCAGGAGAAAGAATAAAAGCATATACGGAGAAGCTGAGAGAGGTATACCGAGTACACCCAAAAAAAATGCTTATTTTGATAGCTATACTTGGTGTTTTTGTAGTACTCGTTGAGCTTCCCTGCACAGGTGCACCGTACTTTGCAGTACTAGCACTTTTAGCACAAGGAGTATATGCAAAAGCAGTACCTTATCTACTAATCTACAACTTGGTATTTATTTTCCCACTACTGGTAATAATCGCTATCTCATACTTTAGTAGAAATGGTGAGCGTGTGGAAGAATGGCGTTTGCGTAACAGAAGGTTCATGCGACTATTCATGGGAATACTTCTTATTGGAATTGGTATTTACATGATATATTCAGCAATCGGACCAGTACAGTAAAAATCCTCAAAATTGACGAATTTCTTTTTTGCTTGGGCCTCGAAATTCACTCAATTTGTGAAAATTTTTAAAGTAAAATTATTAACTTAAATCACACAAACATATGTTTAATTTTTTTAAAAGAGAAAAAAAGCTAACTTGCGAACAGTGCAAGAAAACAAAAAAAGAATCTGAGGGAGATTTTGTATTAGGCGGCTCAGCATTCAGATGCAAAGAGTGCACTAGTAATTCAAAAGGAGAAGTTGGTGAAGAAAAAAAAGATAATACTTGCGAATTTTGCTAACCCGACTTCTGCTTATTAACTAAGCATATGCTTTTACGATACGTGTTCGTAAACCACGACCGAAGTCGGGTTGCTAAATTACGACATACCGAAGGTATGACCTTACCGTCTTACAGTTTAAACTTCTAACAAACAATGCAAATTATTTAATTATTAATTTAATAATTGGGTGGAAAAACTATTACCACCCGCCAAACTTTTACTTCGCAAACTCAGTAAAACTTAGGCGGATATTGATTTTTATAGTCGCTTCGCTTCCTTAAAAAATAACATGGAACTATCTATTTATTCAATCATTTTCTATCTATTGCTTATTGATAGCGTTAGCGCAAACGTAATTGCATGGTCTGGTGGACGCGCATGGTATGCAAAACACTTTCACATCATCGCAAGATACCTACCAATGGCAAAGGGGTGGGCAACGTACTATCTTATCTTGGTAGTCTGGATTGGATTCATTCTTTACAAATTCGGCGAATTACAATTTTAAGAATTTTTCAATCTAATACATCAGTCAATAAAGAAACCCCGCGAGAGCGGGGTTTTTATAAACGAATGACATGTGTCATTCATTGTGTGCCTGATTCTGCAAGTTTCGTAGATGCTCTCTGAGATCACCAATCTTCATTCTTGTGATCGTCCTGCTCGGACACACCTCATCGCTTAGACAAGCTCTTGTTTCTGGGTCACTACACTGCTCATCCTCAACAATACTTCCATCCTCTTCCATAAGGAAGCATTCTTTATGACCAATTACTGAAAAAGATGCTCTTGAGTTACACTCGTGAATAAGAACGGAAACAGCTTCCACATCATCTGAAAACAATGGCTTTGTCTGGTCATTCTCCATAGCACACCTCGACTACTATAAATGTACATTTCCTATCAATTATTTGATAGGTCTCTTAATCTATTTTTATCATTTATAAAGGCACTAGTCCAGCCTTTATCCACGATTGCGTTTAATGCATATCATGCTATAATGCTCATCAATGGAATTCTTAATTAATTCATTACCTTATATACAAATAACTCTATCAATACTATTGGTAATCGTTATTTTACTTCAGCAAACAGGCGCTGGTCTCGGAGGCGCATTTGGTGGATCTGATAGCTCAAGTGGTTTTCACACTCGCAGAGGGGCTGAAAAAATATTATTCAATGCTACTATTGTAATAGCAATTCTATTTGCAGTGACTTCTTTTTTGATACTCCTTGTCTAGAGCAAAAGGTATTCTAAAACTTCAGTTTTATTTAAATGAAGCAAATATTCTCCATACTAAAGAAAGATATTAGACTTATTAAGCCGACAATATCTAAAGTTATAAATTCGTTTTCTCGTATAGAACGATTGGTGTTTTTTATATTCCTATGGGTCTTTATCATTGGATCGCTTTTTCTCACAAGCTACGTCAATAAAACATTCACTGTTGAAGTACCTGCGTACGGTGGGTCAATTTCTGAAGGTATTGTAGGTGTGCCACGCTTTATAAATCCCCTCTTGGCTGTTTCTGACGCTGATCGCGATGTGACAACGCTCGTATATTCAGGACTAATGCGCGCAAACACGGACGGATCACTCACGCCAGACCTGGCTGAAACATACAGCATATCTGAGGATGGCCTAGTGTACTCTTTCACACTCAAAGAAGATATATATTTCCATGATGGTGTGCCTGTTACTGCTGATGATATTTTGTTTACAGCATCAAAAGCGCAGGACCAAACACTGAAAAGCCCTAAGCGCGCAAGCTGGGAAGGTGTGCTTGTTGAAAAAATAAATGATAGAGAAATTACATTCACATTAAGTAAGCCGTACGCACCATTTCTTGAGAATACAACTCTTGGCATTTTGCCAAAACATATCTGGGAATGGGAAAATTCAAGCACAGACCAATTCAACTTCAGTCAATTTAATATAGACCCTATCGGTTCTGGCCCATACGAAATAGACCACATAGAAAAAAATTCTTCTGGTATTCCTGATTATTATGATTTTGTACCATTCAAAAAATTCGTATCAGGTAAGCCATATATCAATAAATTGCGTTTGAAATTTTATGCGAATGAAGAATTGCTCGCTGAAGGACTGCACAATGGTGAGATTTCAGCTGCAAATGCAATTCAACCAAGAACAGCCGAGCAATTTAAAGATGATGGATTTTTCATACGTCAATCGCCTCTTCCACGAGTATTTGGGGTATTCTTTAATCAAAACCAATCATCTGTTTTTGCAGATTTGGCAGTACGTAAGGCACTTAATTATGCTACAAACAAAGAACGTATCGTTGACGAAGTACTTCATGGATACGGTACAGTAATAGACAGCCCTATCCCACCAGGATCAATTGGGTACATACCACGCACTGTACAAAATGATACAAAAGAAGAAGAGGGGGAAGAAAAAACAAATCTTGAACGAGCACAGGAAATCCTTTCAGATAATGGATGGAGGCCAAATGAGAAAGATGGCGTATTAGAGAAAAAAATAAAGAGTGAAGTGATGCGACTTGAGTTCTCACTTTCAACTTCTGACATTTCTGAATTAAAAGAAGTGGCTCAAAGAATCAAGGAAGATTGGGAGAGTATTGGGGCAAGTGTTACGATAAAAGTGTTTGAAGCCGGAGACTTAAATCAAAATGTAATTCGTCCAAGAAAATATGATGCACTTCTGTTTGGTGAAATCGTCGGTAGAGACTCTGACCTATTCGCATTCTGGCACTCATCACAGAGAAATGATCCTGGTCTTAATATTGCATTGTATGCAAACATAAGCTCAGATAAAGCACTTGAAGATGCCCGTAGTATTTCAGACATAGACATCCGTATTGAAAAATATAAAGAATTCCAAGAAGAAATCAAGGCTGATGTTCCTGCGGTATTCATTTATGCACCAAATTTCATTTATGTATTGCCTGAAAATATCAAAGGCGCTTCACTAGGATCAGCATCAACACCATCTGAACGATTCTTAGATATTCACAAATGGTTTATAGAGACAGACCATGTGTGGAAAATATTTTCAAAATAGACTATTCATAATAAAACCAATTAAAAATTCTTATTAACAATAATTAACAATTAATAACATTTGCGATTACCTGTGCCCTTTCTGGGTATTGGAAAAATATTCGTGACACATTAGATATGGAAAAGAGTAACCAAAGAAAGACTTCATCTAGCAGACGCACAACAACACGTCGAGCGCCTTTTAAGCGCACAGCAAGCACACACAAAACAAGCTCTGCACAAAAAAGGCCAGCAACAGGTGGTCGCACGCAAAGCCCTAAGAGTACTGCACGCACAACAACGCACACAACTCGTAAATATGCCGGAAAGAAGCCCACAACGGCTCACAAAGGTGCAAAAAGGCCATCAACAGCCACTAGAGGCACTGCGAGCAGAGGTAAAAAAAGAGGAGGTCCAAGTAGACTACGCAAACCAACAACTCAAAGCGCACCAAGAAAAATGCAGAGGGCAAAACGTCCTGTAATACCATTGCCTGTGGCAGGAGAAAATGTGCGCATTATTCCCCTTGGTGGTGTTGAAGAAGTTGGGCGAAATATGACGGTCGTTGAATACAAAGACGATATTATAATTTTTGATGTTGGCTTCCAATTTGAAGAAGAGTCA
>JBHPGB010000015.1:0-9506 GCA_042571085.1 Patescibacteria group bacterium
TTAGTTATTATTTTGGTTTGGATAAGAACAAAAATCTGCACCAAGCAAGTGCTGCGTGTTTGTTCTTCCGTTAAGCTAAAGAACAAAAATAAAGTGATAACTGTATATTTAAATAACCCATCGGATTTGGGTGTTTTTAGAGAGATTTTTTATAACGAGGAATATAAATTAGATCTAAAAGATCCAAAAATTATCTTTGACCTAGGAAGTAATATAGGACTTTCTATTATATATTTTCATTTAAAATATCCAAATGCGAAAATTTATGGATTTGAGCCAGATCCAAGAGCATTTAAAAGTCTTGAAAAAAATACAAAAAACTTAAACGGTGTATGTATTTTTAATTTTGCACTTAGTGACAAGAATGAGAAGCAAAAATTTTATGCACACAGCGAGTATACAGCATCTTCTTCTTTTACTAAGAGGGAAGATGATAATGATTACATAATGATTGATTCAAAAACATTAGACACAATAATGTTGGATTCTTCAATTAAATATATTGATTTGCTTAAGTTTGATATAGAAGGTGGAGAAGAGGCGGTTTTCAAGTCTTTTAAGAACATAAAAAATGTTAAAAACATAATAGGGGAAGTTCATCTGGATTTAATGGACATACCTAAAGATGATTTCATTGCTTTGTTTGATGGGTCTGAAATTAACACAGATTGGCAAACAAAAAATAGATTTATTTTTAAGAGCACAAAATAATTTTTAATTAAAGCTGGTTCTTTATCCAGACATATAATCGTGGTATATTGTTTTAAATTATGAAAAATAAAAAATACATAAAAATTGCTGTTGTTGGAGGTGGTATCTTTGGTGTGACCGCAGCTATTAAGCTTGCAGAAGAAGGATATGTCGTTGATTTGTTTGAAAGAAATGATGATATTTTGAAGGCAGCATCTGGTATAAATCAGTTCAGATCACACAGAGGTTATCATTATCCACGCTCAGGAGATACAATAAAGTCTTGTATACATGCTGCACCACGATTTGAAGAAGAGTATAAAGATGCGATTATAAAAAGTTTTAACCATTATTATTGTATTGCGAAAGAAAAAAGTTTTACTACAAAAGAGGATTTTTTGTCTGTATGCAAAGAATATGACCTTGATGCCACAGAATGTAAATTGGACGCAGTAAACTATAACACTGTAGATTTGTGTATAAATGCTGACGAAAATATCATAAACCACAAGAAATTAAAAGAGATTTGTAATGAACGCCTGCAAAAAAATAATGTAAATGTTTTTTTTAATACGGAAGTAAATACTGAGAAATTAAATGACTATGATTTTGTTGTTGTTGCAACGTACGCAAATCAAAATAAGATGATAAAAGAACTTACTGGTGTAAATATGCAATACCAGTATGAATTATGCGAAAAACCGGTTGTAAGGATGCCAAAGCACTTTGAAGATATTAGTATTGTTGTTATGGATGGTCCATTTACTTGTATAGATCCATTCGGTGACACAGGGCTTTTTTTAATGGGGCATGTGGAACATGCAATACACAAAAGAGAAGTTGGTGAGGAGATGAATGTGCCACCCGAATTTATTCCACTTTTGAATAATGGAATAATAGAAAATCCACCAATTACAAATTTTGAATTATTTAAAGAGTCCGCAAAAGATTTTATTCCTGCAATAGCAGAAGCTGAGCACGTCGGTTCAATGTTTACAATTAGGACGGTTTTGCCTAATTTGGATGACACAGACAGTCGTCCAACAATAGTAAATAGTATAGACGATAGAGTAATATCAATTTTTTCGGGAAAGATAGGGAATTGTGTAAATGCTGCTGAAGAGGTGGTTGATATTGTAAATCGATCCACAAAAAATTAGAAATTAAAAAACTGCTTCTTAATGTAAATATGGAGCGGTTTTTTATTGGAGTTTTTCAATAATTTTTTGTACAGAAAGCCCAAGATTTCCATCAGTCAAAGGACGAACATTTGTTTCTATACTCTTTATGAATTCCGCACACTCAATTTCCAGAGAAGTTTTTTTTGCTGTATATATTTCAGTAAAAGAATTTTGTTTTTTGTTTAATTTGTGTAGAGAATAATCGTCCCAGATGTATATATTTTTATTTGTTATAAAAGTTATCCATTTTTCTTTTTTGTTTGAAATCCTATCTATGTGAAATGTGCAATTTGTTTTATTTCCGTTTACGGATGCTTTTATATGAATAATATCTTTTTTTGAAACTGCTTTTTGTGTATGGCCGATTTGTACATTTTTTATATTGCCAAATAATTTTAATACAATTGCAATTTCATGCGAGAGAAGATTTAAATAAATATCTTCATGAAATGATTTGGCAAGATTTTTCCAGTTGCACTCCATGTATTGCAATCTTTCTTTTTTGAGAATGTCTTGCATCCTTTTGAATATTGGATGATGTAAGAATACATACCCAACAAATATAATTCGCTTTTTCTCTTCTGCAATATCGATGAGTTCTTGCGCCTCGTGACTTTTTGTAGTTAGCGGCTTTTCCACAAAGACATGTTTTCCCGCAAGTAGAGCTTCTTTTGCTAGTTTGAAATGGGTTTTGATTGGTGTCGCGATTACAATGGTCTTTACGTTTTGGTCCGAAATAATATCTTTGTGCTGGGCAGTTATTTTTATATGTGGGTAATTTTCTTCCAACCATTTTTTGTTTTTACTGTTTTTTGTGATCACGCACGTTGAAATAGTGGAAATTTTATCAAATTCTCTAATCAAATTTTTGCCCCATTTGCCGGCACCTACTATTCCTATAATTGGTTTTTTCTTCATATATTATTTTGATTTATTATGTATATCATACTATCATGTAATTAAGAAATATGAATCCCGTTAGAGATTCGAACTGTCTTTTGTGACAAGTCGGAATATAACGAGATTTTGATTGATGGTTTAACAAAATATAATCAGATACGGAAATTTTATTTCCTATCTCTAGCGGTATGAATAAGCAAAAAAAGATAATCATATATACGGCAATATTTGGCGGTAGAGACAGAATCACAGAACCTGTATATTTACCTGCAAATGCTGATTTTGTATGCTTTACAGATTCTGATATTAAATCTGATGCGTGGGAAGTGCGAAAAGTAGAGCCGGTTTCAGAGAGCTCTGTAAGAGCGGCAAAGATATATAAAGTGTTGCCCCATAAATATTTTCCAGATTATGAATATAGCATATGGATTGATGGAAATATTTTGGTACATGGTGATATAAACGAACTTATAAATGAATATTTGAAAGATGTTAATTTCGCAGCATATGATCATATGAAATGTGAAGACAAAAGGGATTGTATATATGACGAAGCACAAGCTTTACAAGAAGCTGCAGAAAGAGGTCGGCACAAAAATTTAAATTTTGAAAAGCTTGAAAAGCAGATACAAAGGTATAAAGAGGAAGGGTATCCAGCAAATAATGGGCTAATTCATTCTGCAATTATGTTGCGAAGACATAATGAACCTGATGTGATCAAAACAATGGATGATTGGTGGAAAGAAATTGTAAATAACAGCAGGCGGGATCAACTGAGTTTTAATTATGTTGCGTGGAAGAATAATTTTAAATTTGTGTATTTACCAGGAGACTCACGTAATAATAAGTATTTTAAGATGGTGGCGCATGCCATTCGCGGCAGTATGTTTTTAAAACTTTTGGTACGTTGTGAAAGATTTTTCAAAAAGATTACATCTTTCTAAAGAAATATGTAAGTACTATAGTATTCACTGCGTATGGAATAGTGAGCGCAGCGATTGCTCCGGCAAGTCCAAAAATTGGCAGTAGTATTATAAGCCCTAGTATTTTTACTGTTGGGTTTATGATTGAAATCACATAAAGCGCTCTTTTGTGTGCGTGTGCGGTAAGTGTTGTCCCCATGAGTTTTTGTGGAAAGAACAAAAGCGTTAAAGCAAAAAATTGTGAATATACTACAGAGTCCATATACTGTGGAAATAATAAAGAGTATATATATGGTGCGGCTATAATATATAATCCAACTGGTATGATTAATACAAGAAAAAGTCTCAACATTTTTGACGGAAGTGTTTTTTTAATTGTCTCAATATTTTTCCCAGCGAATTTGGGGAATGCCAATGTTTCTATTGAGCCAAGAAAACTTCGCAATTGAGATATGGGGGATAGTGCGAATGCGTACACTGCCAATTGTGCAGCTCCAAAGAAATGCCACATAAGAATTTTATCTGCTTGTATTGCGATGGTGCCAATTATTCCCATTAAACTCAAATGTTTTCCATATGGAATTGTGTCACTTGCCACAGTGTCATTTTTTTTAAATTTTTTGATTGTACACACAAGAAATACAAAACGCAAAGTCGTGTGCATTATGTAGTATGCAAATATGATCAATAAAATATTATTTGTGAAGAAAATTACAGTTGATAGTGTGAGAACATTTGTTATTTGTGATATGGCAGAGTAAAAAGCCGAAGTTTTAAAAAGTTTTTTACCCGTTAAAAAAGATCCGTATATACCAAGAGGATCCATTATTGGCATGAAAACCGCTATGATCAAAAATACGATAGTGAGCGAATCATTTCCATTTAGATAATAATATCCAGCAACGAATAAGCTAGCGAGTCCTCCAAGTAGACCCCAGCGCATGCGAGTTTTAAGAGCTGGTATTATAGACCCTTCAGCCCTTTGTGCAACAGCCTTCATTAAGGCTGTATTTATTCCAGTGAGTGTTGGAATTGCAAGTAGTGCGGCAATAGATAGTATGTATTGATACGAACCGTATGTTTCTTTTGGAAGCAAGTTTGCAAATGCTACAGAAAGAAGTAGAGATGAAATTAATAATACGATTCTTGCCAAAAGCAACCAGCTCCCACTTTTAGTAAGATATATCATATCTGTTTGCGTGTATTTCTCACTCCATTTGAGCCAATTATAGATTTTCTGTTTAATATTTTTCATTGTGTTGTAATTATCGCCATTCTAGCATAGATTACTATGTTTTTGTTTCGTAGTCTGGTATAGTTATTAGCATTATGCAACTAGAAAAAATATGTAAATCTATCATATATGGCGGTATATTTTTGATACCGTTTTTGGCTTTTATTGTGGCACAGAGTATGTTTTTCCCGTTTATTACGGGAAAGAATTTTGCGTTTAGGGTTGTTGTGGAAATTATATTTGCCGCTTGGGTACTGCTTGCTTTGTATCGACCTCAATATAGATTGCGAATGTCAGGAATAGGAATTGCGATTGCGGCATTCTTATCAATTATGTTTATCGCCAATATTTTTGGTGAAAACATATCACGATCTTTCTGGAGTAATTATGAACGAATGGAAGGTTTTGTGACACTTCTACATCTCGGCGCATATTTTACTGTTCTCGCTTCTGTGCTTAAAACTGAAAAAATATGGAATTGGTTACTGCACACAACACTTGGTGCTAATGTAATAATGGGTCTTTATGGGTTTTCGCAACTTGCTGGTAATACAGTGATCAATCAGGGTGGAGACAGACTTGATGCAACATTTGGTAACGCAACATATTTTGCCATATATGCACTTTTCCATATTTTTATTGCTCTATTTTTATTTGTACGCAGGAAAGGGGTGATTGGTGGATGGATGAAATCTTTTTATGTAGGGACGATTCTTCTTAACTTAATCATGCTCTACAATACAGCAACACGTGGGGCAATGCTCGGTCTTATCGGAGGTGCATTCCTGATGACGCTTATTATAGCTGTGTTTGAAAAAGAGAATGTTAAGTTGAGAAAAATTTCAGCAGGATTGTTGTTTGGTATAGTTGCATTTATTGGAATCTTTTTAGGCATTAAAAACACATCCTTTGTACAGGAAAGTCCTGTACTTAACAGGTTTGCAAATATTTCATTGCAGGACAACACCACAAAAGCTCGTTTTATGATTTGGGATATGGCATATGAGGGGTGGAAAGAGCAGCCAATACTTGGATGGGGGCAAGAGAATTTCAACTTGGTATTTAGCAAACATTACAAACCAGAAATGTACGCACAAGAACCATTCTTTGATCGTGCGCACAACGTATTTCTTGATTGGTTGGTAGCTGGTGGTGTACTTGGGCTTCTTGCATATTTAAGTATCTTTTTGGCGGCACTACATTGTTTGTGGAGGATGAAAAGTGGTAATTTCTCATTCTTAGAAAAAACAGTTCTGACAGGTATGCTTGCTGCATATTTTTCACAAAACTTATTTGTGTTTGATAATATATTTAGCTATATTCTTTTCTTCACAATGCTCGCATATATTCACACGCAAGTTACGAATAATGCTCCAGAAAAAGAACCAAGAGCTCTTTCAGTGCCAGCGCATATAGTAGCTCCGATTTTGATCGTTGCCGCAGCACTAACCCTATATTCAGTGAACGTGAAAGGTTTTCTTACAAACAAAGCAATTATATCTGGAATGTCACCACAAGAAGGCGGGGTTAGTGAAAATATTGCATACTTCAAAAAAGCAATTGCATATGACACATTTGGTAAAGCGGAAGCACGAGAGCATCTTACTCAAACGGCGCGAAGAGTAATGGGTCTGCAGCAGGTGCCAGAAGCACAAAAACAGGAATTTGCAGAACTAGCGCGACGCGAAATGGTTCTGCATGTTGAAGAAGTGCCAAACGATGTGCGCAACATGCTATTTGCAGGTTCGTACTTTAGGTCAATTGGTTTGTACGATGATGCGATTGTATATCTTGAGAAAGCTTTGGAGCTTTCTCCTAAAAAACAACAGATCTTTTTTGAACTCATTTCAGTCTATCTAAGTAAAGGGGATTATGAAAAAGCTGTTCAAGTAGCTAAGGAAGCATATGAATTAGAAACAACTTATGAAAATGCGCTAAAAATTTATGCAGCAACAGCCATTTATGCTGGAAATTTGACATTGGCAGAAGAGTTGCTTATGCCAAAATATGGCACTATGATAATTGATGACGATGGAATACTAAATGCATTTGCAGCTATTGGTAATTATGAAAGCGTAATACAGATATGGGAAAAACGTATTACTGATTTGAATGCACAAGGACAAGATAATCCACAGCATCACTTATCACTTGCCGCTACGTATCTACAGGTTGGTAAGCGACAAAGTGCAATTTCAGAAATCCAAAAAGTAATTGAATTAAATCCGGAATTTAAAGATCAGGGCGAGTATTATATTAATGAAATAAGAGCTGGAAGAAATCCTTAGGATACGAATTGCGAATTTTATACGAATATACGAATTCAAAAAAAACGGCGGCGGCTACGCCGCCGCCGTTTTTATCAAATTTTATAGAATGAGAAAAAAAGTAACACTTAACAAAAAGATAGGACAGACACCACTTGAGGTGATTGAAGAATATAAAAGTAAACATCCTAAGTATAAAGATGTGAAGATGGCCTATGCTGGAAGACTTGACCCGATGGCGGAAGGGAAGCTTTTGATTGTGATAGGAGAGGAATGCAAGAACTTGAAACAATACTTAGGCTTAGATAAAGAATACGTATTTGAAATTCTGATTGGGTTTAAAAGTGATTCGCAAGATGTGTTAGGGCTAGCTGAGGCGCGCCCTGCGGCTGCGACTCCACAAAAAAGTGACATACAGGAAGCCGCAAAAAAATTCACTGGTCGTCTTACGATCCCTTACCCAATTTTTTCATCAAAAACAGTCCAAGGTAAACCACTTTTTCTTTGGACACTAGAAAACAAACTAAATGAAATAGAAATCCCTACTCGAAATGTTGAAATATATAAACTCAAATTTCTAGGCCAAAAGAAAATAAAAAAGGACAAATTGCAGAAAGATATCTTTAAAAAGATAAATTCTATTAAAGAAGTTACTGAAGAGTCTAAGCTACTCGGCGCTGATTTCAGGAGAGAAGAAACACGTGCGCGGTGGAATGAAATTTTTGACGAGGCAGAACAAGAAAAATATCATATTCTTAAATTTAAATGCAAGTGCTCATCTGGAACATACATGCGTGTACTTGCTGAAAAAATAGCAGCTGAGCTTGGTGAGCATGGATTGGCATATTCAATAAAAAGAACAAAAATATTGCTTAATCGTTAAACCTGTGCAAATATAACCAATATGGAATATATTATAGTAATAATACTAATAGTTTTTTCAGCGATTTTCTCAGGCCTAACGATTGGGATGCTTGGGCTCAATAAAACAGAATTGGAGCGAAAAATGAAAATCGGGGATAGGCAAGCCGAGCGAATCTACTCTATTAGAAAAAATGGCAACCTTTTGCTTGTAACACTCCTTCTTGGAAATGTTGCTGTAAACTCTGTTTTATCTATTTTCCTAGGAACACTTTTTTCTGGGGTTGTTGCTGCTATATTTGCAACGACTCTTATTGTTTTGTTTGGAGAAATCGCTCCACAGGCTGTGTTTTATAGACATGCGCTTTCTGTAGGATATCGTTTTGTGCCAGTTGTTAGATTGTTTATTTTTGTTCTTTATCCAATATCTTATCCAATATCTAAAATTCTAGATAAGTTCTTAGGGGAAGAAAGAGAAACGATCTGGTCTAAAAAAGAAATAAAAGAAATAATAAAAGTTCATGAAGATTCAGATGAATCTGATATTGATAGTGAAGAGGAAAATATTGTACTTGGCGCACTTTCTTTTTCTGACAGAAGGGTGAATGAAATAATGACACCCAGAAACGTATCTTTTATGATTGAAGAGAATGATTTGCTTGATACAAAACATTTAAACGGAATTAAAAGATCGGGTTTCTCTCGTATTCCTGTGTTTCAGGGCAGCAGAGATAAAATAGTTGGAGTACTTAATGTAAAATCTCTTATTGATCTGAGTAATGGTAAACGAGTATATGATATTTATAATCGCAACAAAATTTTTGAAATTCATGAAGATGAAAAGCTGGATGAGCTTATGAGTAGGTTTATAAACACAAAAACACATATGGCGTATGTGATGAATGACCACCACACATTCCTTGGTTTGGTTACTATGGAAGATGTGATTGAAGAAATCTTGCGTATGGAAATAGTAGATGAAACAGATACAATAAAAGATATGAGGGAAGAGTCTAAAAAAATAGCTTGACATTTTCATTATATCTGCTAAGATATGGATGTAAGTGCTCGTTATGGGTACTTTAAAACAAACGAATGTCTATGTAAGTCCCGCCCTTGTGGCGGGATTTGCATTTGTATATAATATAGACTCATTTGTACATATTGATGGTTGGCGGCTGCACTTACATAAGACATTTGTTTTGGAGTTCGCCCCCGCCAACCTTCTGTGTGTGTAAACCGCTCAAAAAATTCGGATTGATTTTATCAATCCGAATTTTTTGATTTGCGGTTTACACACCCGCCTAAATTTTTGTAAAATTTATTCTATAAAAAGTTTGGCGTGTCATAAAAAACTTGCAACATTGGTTGTAAGTTTTTTTATTATGTAACAAAAAATATTTTTTATTTGTAAAAAAAGTTTTTATAATTTTTTTACAAAAACTTATCC
>JBHPGB010000016.1:0-9320 GCA_042571085.1 Patescibacteria group bacterium
GTATTACAACTGCTTGATTCTTCGCGCACAATTATAAAGAAAAATACATATGACAAGGAAAACTTGGTTAATTTTTTACTTCCATATTTGGATTCACTTATCTGGATCATTATAAAAACAAAAAACAAGGCGCCAAAAAAAGAAAGAGGGTCAGCGCTCACAGCACCAACCGCAACAAAAATACATGAAATTATATAACTAAATAAATGTTTTTTTGATTTTAAAAGCTTTGCGTCAAATATTTTTCTTTTTATTTCTTGTATGTTCATAATGTTAATTAGTTTAACATAAACAAAATAGCATATTAAGAATTATGCACTAAAAACATTCTCCCAACCTTGTTTGTACTGCTTCAAATATTCTTCTTTCGTCGTTGCGGTGGCGAGGACGGATTTTTGTGCGTCTTGGGACATGCGGGCGCGGAGGGATTTGTTTTCCATTGAGATGATAATGCTTTTTTTGATGCAGTCTGTGTCGCCGACTTCACACACTGATGTATTGTCTTTGTTTAAAGTGTCTCCAATTACACGTCTTCCGGCGGCAACAGTAAGTCGTAAAGTTTCTTTGAGAGTTTGGACCGCTCCTGTTGCAATCAAATTGTTGGACAGAAATATACCTTCCACAATCATTTGACTGGTCGCTTCTACAATATCGGCAGTGCCGCCAACAGCTGAAGATGTCGAACATGCCGCAGAAACAGCTGAGCTACCAAAAAATGATATTCCATTTTTTGCCAACGGACACATAAACTTCGCAATTGTACTCGAATGTTCCGTGCCGCTGACATTGTAGAAACCATACACAGGGATGTCTTGTAACGACTCTGGCATGATTTGCTTCAATGACTCAACTCCAAGAATGAAGTCGTGTTCATTAACAAGAACACCATTCACAAACAGTATTACTGTATCGTCTGACGGATCTCCAAGCTCCATAGCATTGTCGTTAAAACCGCCATAATAAACCTTCCCGCCATTATCCATCTGACTATCAATATAATCAATTTCTGGCTGTGACGGGTCTGGTACATCAGTATGTGCACTCACAGAAAATAATGCAAGTGTACATACAAAACAAAAAGCATATATATGCTTCATGATGTATTACCTCCATAACAAATTAGAGAAGACAAAACAAAATTGTTTTGCATTTATTTTATTCAATTTTCAAAGATCGAAACGAATAATCGCGCAGCTATCCTAAGATAAACTGCGCGATTATGAGTATATATCATACATTTGGAAAAGTCAAAAAACTAGCCTAGTTTTTTATTAATTTTTTCAACATCGAAAATGAATACTTTACCGCAAAGACAAAAATCAATATTAACAATACTGGTATTAATAAAATCAACAAGAGTATCACGGGATTCATGAGCCTGCTTAGATATTCAGCCCATTCTGCTCTCATTGTTTTGTTGGTTGTTATGTTTCCAAACATAAGTCCTTCAGTAAATCCACCAATTTCAGTAAGTATAGTTATTGTATTTGGTATCCCATCATTATTTAACCTAACACCAAGTATTCTATACTTGTCACCTTTGTTTAATTTCTGATAAATACATGTATTACAACTGCTTGATTCTTCGCGCACAAAACCACTCCACAACTTATTTGTCTCTAAATACCCATCTTTCAACACTTCTACATACCCCCCAGAAAGAATTGGATACAATATTGGATTTTTTGCTTGAGTTATACTAATAATTATCGAGAATATTATGAAAACTACAGAAAAAATATATATTTTTTTGTTTTTTAGTTTAACTTTACTTATCCAAACAATCAAAAACATAAACGGTATTGCACCAAAAAAATACGTATACCCGGAGTTAACTCCCCCGGCCACAACAAAAACACAAGAAATTATATAAATCCAAAAATATTTATTTGAAATAATGTTTTTTGTGTTCTCTTTTTCCATATTCATTATTATACATTAAAAGCATTCTCCCAACTTTGTTTGTACTGCTTCAAATATTCTTCCTTCGTCGTTGCGGTGGCGAGGATGGATTTTTGTGCGTCTTGGGACATGCGGGCGCGGAGGGATTTGTTTTCCATTGCTAGTATGATGCTTTTTTTGATGCAATCCGCATCACCTACTTCACACACTGATGCGTTGTCTTTATTTAAAGTATCTCCAATTACACCAACACTTGTTGTTACAATCGGACATCCCGCAGCCGCTGCTTCTACAAGCACTAGTCCATATCCCTCATAATTTGATGTATGTAAAAATAAATCTGCTGTTTTGTAATATGAGATAACATCCTTCCTGCTTCCTGCTAGTATTACATTTTTTTGTAGATTGTATTTTTCAATGAGTTTTTCAATTATTTTCTTTTCGCTTCCGTCCCCCACTATTATGAGACTTGTTTTGGGATGTTTTTGTACGACACTTTTAAAAGCTTCTAGTGCGAGCTTATAATTCTTCTCTGCTTCCAAGCGCCCTACCATCAAAATATTAAATTTAAATTGCGGATATCTTTCACGCACATTAAATTCTGGTTTTGTATTTATTATGTTATTTATCTTTACATGTATCGGCAACACATCAATCTCTGCTTTGAATTTAATGTGTTTACTCTGCAAACTTTCTTTTATTCGCTTGGATACAACGCGAATTCCATCTGCTTTGGGTAGCAAGAATAAAGCAAGTATCGTACGAATATGATTTAAAATACTTGTTATAAAATGTTTACTTAAGAAATCTGTGTGAACCTGAAGCTGTAGGCGCGCCATAGATATATATGCTAATAGAGAAGCCGCTAGGCCAGTCTCAAACGGATCTTGGCTCGTCACAAGCCATTCATCCTTTCTGCTTTTTATAATGGTCTTGCCTATTTTAATCGCATCCCAACCGTAAAATAATTTATTCTTTGAATTTGTTGGATACACCCAAATATTATTGGCAATTTGTAATCGTTTTCTACCCACAAAACCCCCAATAGAAAAAACAATAATATGCAACTCATCTACCAATGATCCATATTCAACAACCCTCTGCCTAACTGTAGAATTCTCTTCAAGAATATTCTGGTCTGTAGATAACATTAATACTTTCATATTTTTAGAAAAAACGATTTAATAATTCAACCGTACTATTTATTGTGCGCTCAGTTGTAAACCACCCCAACCTCTCTTTAGCATTCTTTGCAAAAAATTTCCCCAATTCCTCATCTTTGAGAATTTTTAAAATAGAATCAGTAAGTGCTTTTTTATCATTGTAATTTATAATAATGCCACCTTTATCATGTTCAACTGATTTAGCGTTATCTCCAGCATCGGTTGTAACAATAGGTGTTTCTAAAGCCATAACCTCAAGAATCTCGTGTGATATTGCTTCATAGCCAGTATTGAGAACAAACAAATCTGCAGCTTTTTTATATTCAAATAGTTCTTCTTTTGATAGTCTACCTAGCAAAAAAACATGTTCTTTTAAATTCAAGCTATTTATAAGATTCAATAATTTTTTACGCTCAGGCCCATCACCTGCGATGTACAATTTGATATCAGAAAGCTCTTTTGAGATATCCGAAACTGAATTAATAAGTGTGTCCATTCCCTTCCAAGGCACTAGTCGTGCAGCAGATAAAATAACCCTGCCACTCAAATTTAATTTTTTCCGTAACTCTTCTTTGGTATTTTTTACTTCAACCGGTTTAAAAGAACTGTAAATAACAATGATTTTTTCTTCACTTACACCCCATTGTTTTACGATGTTTTTCACATAATTTCCTGGTGCTATAACATTAGCTGCATTTCGTGCGACAAGATGTTCAGCCTTTCTTCTTAATTCAGTAATAAAATCAAATTTTCTTTTTTGAAACTCATCAGGTGTTATAAATTCACCGTCATCTTTTCTGTGTAAACTAAATTGTTCCCATGCATAGTCACCCGGTACTCGCAAAATGAATTTTTTGCGCAATAATTTTGCTGCAAACATAGCCGGCATCCCTACACTTACAGGGTCAAGCGCAATAATGAGGCGTACGCTTCGCGCGCACCAAAGAACAGTAAAAAAATATGCGATATGACGCACAATTTTCGGCAAATGCCGCACCTTACTAAATGGCAACACATCCACTTCAAATCCATGCTTTGGTAGCTCGTTTTCAAGCAGTTTACTATATGTTGCCGGTCCACCTATTTCCGGCGGATATAAACCAGTCGCGATTAGAATATGCTTCATATAAGGCTTATATTATACTATTTTAAAATTTTTGCGAATACTTTTTCACGCATATTTTTTGCAATAAGGTTCCAATCATATTTTTCTATTGCCATCTGTTTAGCATTTTGAATTATTTTATCAGTAATTTCTTTATTTTCAGGAGATAGATATGCCTGTACAGCCTCAGAAATTTGCTCTGGAGCACGTGGATCTACTGCACGTCCTGTTGCTTTTTCATCGGGATTCTTTTCTGGATCAAATAGAAAATCTGAAATACCACCTTCTTGTGTAGCTATCACAGGAATTTCTGCCGCCATTGCTTCAACAAATGAATTACCAAAACCTTCAGAAAGTGATGGTCGAATAAAAATATCAGAAATTTTTAAATATTTTGGCATTTCAGCATGATCAACTTGACCAAGAAATACCACGCGTTCAGACACACCCTCTTTCTTAGCAAGCTCTCGAAGCATTTGCTCATCAGGACCTGTGCCAAGTATTACAAACTTTATATTTTCAGACAAAGAAGGAAGTGCTTTTATCACATCATCAGCAGCATTCTTTTTAACCAAACGTGATGTGGTTATGATATATTTTTCATCATCTTTCTTTCCAATTTTTTTCTTTAACTCGTTTAATTCTGCATCACTATATTTTTGTGAAAAATGTGCTGTATTCACTGCATTTGGCACAAGCTCAACATCTCCTTTAAATCCCATATTACGTGCCCATTTACCAAGAAACGTTGATATTGGCTGAATGACTGTAGCTTTTCTAAATCCACGTTTAAAAAGTGGAGAAACCAGCCGCACTTTTTTAATAATATATGGAATCGGATCACCTTCTTGCAAGGTTAAAACATATGGTGTTTGTGGCATCAAAAATTTTGTGATAGCCAGAGGCACTGCGGTTGAATGAGCCATAACTCCCCACATAGCATTGAAGTGATGGGTTTTGTTTATTCTCCACGCAACAAACGGCGCCCAAAATTGATATATAAATTTATTAAGATGAAGTGGAAATTTCCGCAAATCTACCATTTCTGGATTTTTTTTCGTAAGACCAATTCTGTGTACGATCACATTTCCAATCTGTTCTGTTTTTGCCAAAGCAGAATCAAAGCGGTTCGTCACCATATGAAATTCAATATCATCAGCAGAAATTCTGTCTGTGATTTCTTTTACGGCAACCTCTGCACCACCAACATGTTTGGGGTAATATGCTAGAGAAAATATAAGAATTTTTTTAGTTTTCATTTTTTATTGAATTGATGTGTTCAGAAACATCTTTTTGTGCAGACCAGCCAAGCTGGCTCATTTTTACTATATTTATTTTTGAATAGTTTCGATCGCCTTTTTGTGCTGGAAGCATTTTTATATTACCACCAAACATTTTAGCAATTTCTAAAATTGAATATGTTTTTTCAGTACCTATGCAATGCCCGTCCCCTTCCCCTCTTTCTCCAACAAGCATAATTCCTTTTACAATATCATCAACATGCGTAAATGCACGCATCTGAGTACCCGGAGTAATTACTGTTAGAGGTTCTTTATTTTTATACTTACGAGTAAAAATACCAATCAGTGTTGCATATTTTCCATCTTGTATTTCTCTTCCTCCATATACATTATAAAAATAAGTAATCGCGTAGTCTAAACCAAACCATTTTCCATAATTATTCACCAAATCAGTGTTTGTTGATTTGAAATATGCGTATGGAGACTGGTTGTGTCCATCTTCTGCGTCATCAAATTCACCAAATTTTGTACTAGAGCCAGCATATATTAAGCGCACATTATTTTTTTTACAAAACTCAAGCACTGCAAAAGTCCCAGCGACATTTAAATCCCAAACCTTATCAATATCATCAAAGCTGGTTAGTACTCGTGAATACTCACCTAAATGATAGATTATGTCTGGGGTTTCTGGGACAAGTTTTTCAATATCTTTGGTGTGTCCTTCGCGGTATTCCACGCCGTCAACATGATTTTCCTTAGTACCAGTAAAATAATTATCAAGTGAAATCACTTTATTATTCTTATCTTCAGCAAGGCGTTCGCACAAATGAGAGCCTACAAAACCCGCTCCCCCTGTTACTAAAATAATCTTTTGTTGTGTGTTATTATTCTTCATGTTTGATTTTTATTTGTGGTGTTTCTATGAAATACGATTTGAGCCTATTGTGTAAAAACATTCTACCGCGATGTGTTTTGAAATATTTTTCTCGTTTTATAGCATCTTCTTCCAAAACACAAGCTTCATAATATACGAGTATGACAGGTCTGCGATATTTTGTTGACAATACTTTACCATTTACATGTCGCTCAAATCTTAATTTTAGATCTTTTGTATAACCAACATACAGCTTATTGTCTTTCTTACTAAGTAGAATATAAGTATAGTGCATAATATGTTACAGATCTAAAATTATTTCATCGGGCAGGCCCCGCTCCCCCTGTTACTAAGATTATTTTTTTGTCGCTTTTCTTATCTGTGCTCATAATGCATCATAGTACAACATGTTATATAAAAAGAAAAGCGGCCATGCGGCCGCTTCGAATATCTATTTAAAGGTGTTACCTAATGCTCTGTGATACGTTCGTCGTCAAGATCGCTAATCCGACCAAGCGCTTGCTCATACCTTTTTTTATTTTTCTTGGCATTGGAAATTGCCTGTGTATCATCCCAATTTTGCGATTTCAGGATTATTCTTGCAATTTCATAAGAAGTATTGGCAAGTGTTTTGTCATTCAACCTAAGTTGAGATAAGGCTATACTCATGCATAGCGATGCTCTTAATCTGCCTATGCAGCAGGTTTTTTTCAGCCCAGATTCACCATATCGAGTTGCTGTTTTACACCAACCTAGTACGGACCAAATATATGCACTGACCTCACACTCTTCGGCCGTCAAATCTAATTTATTCCTAAACATGTTTGAAATAAACGTGGCGGTTGTTTGAAAAAAAACTCTTGTTTTTACTCTAAGCTCTGCAATTTTTTTCTTCATTGCACCTCTCCCAATCTATGGTCTGCCTTAAAAGACTTTTGAAAAATCCTCATTGATAATACACTCTTTTATCATCTTAGTCAAGTATTTGTATTTCTTGAGCCTCCCTGCTTATAAAAACCCTTTCTTTTTCTTTGGTGTATACAAACAAAACACTAGAACCAGCCAAAATACTAATCCCTATGAGTACTAAAAACCATCTAATTACAGGATTCTCTTGCGAATCAGCCATGACTGGTGCCACAGCCAAAACCTCAGGTACTATTATTGACTCTTTCATATCTTCAACCACTGAGACATCTTTTGTCTGTGCAATTGAGACCAAAATTTTTTTATCCAAGCCTTTTTCTTGTACATTTTCTTTTATTGGATTTATCTCTTGTAATTTTGCAGCTTGGCTGATAAGCTCTTCTACCTCTACCCCATTCGGGTAATGAAGTGTTACTGCGGCACTATCCGACAAAATAATTTCAGTGACCTGTGTAGCGAATTTTACTTTTGTACCAGCAAGTATGTGCGTGTGTTCTGGAATAGAAAATATTTGCAAACCAAAGCGCAGCTGCCAAAATGACATATCTAAATCTTTCTCTCCTTTATTATGCAATTCTATAAATCCTTCTGACCCATTCTGCATATCGGAAATTATAATATTTGCCGGCTGAGCTTTTACTCTTATCTTATCTATCGCAGAATACTTACCAGATGCACTAGACACTATCACAGCATACGTACCTGGATATTTGTAATTATGTAAAACTCTTTCCCCTTCCTTAATTGTACCGTCACCAAAATTCCATATATAACGTGCGTTTTCAATCAACTCTTTCTCAAGCCCAAGTGTTCGTGCATTAAATATTGAATCAGCACCAACTATAACTTCCTTGTCATTTCCACCAAACACAAATATCTGCGGCTCAACTGGAAAACTTGAGCTAGTGTTTGTAATATTTTGATTTTCTTGTACTTCTTCATTTTGCTGTTCTTCTTGGGCGCCCTGATTTTGTACTCCAAGTGTTGGCGTTGCGGCAACCCAAGCACCGGAAACTTTTTGTAGAGAATTACCATCGCCATTTGCACCGATTTCAGGATTGTATGTGACAGTGTCAATATCTACCAAATCACTATCACGCAAAATAAGTATTTCGCCTGAATTTTTTAGAGAAAAAGCACTATCAAAAAGGAGTCCTGAAAAACCTGAATTGTCTGTAAGAAAAGCATCTGCATTATCTGCAATGATTGCTCTAGAATTCGCTTCAAGTATTGTACTCTCCTGCTCTGTTAATTTATGATTTGATTCGTTTTCATATAGCTTCCAGCCAGCCAAGTCTATCTGTTCGTTGCTGTTGTTATATATCTCAATCCACTCGCGCTTACTATCGCTACCATCCAAATCATACATTATTTCTGTAATTTCAACTGACGCAAAGAGAGCGCTGGGAAACAGCGCTGTCATAATAAACAAAAAATTAATCAACTTAGACATTGTCTTATTCCAAAACTTTTTTTAATACATCTTCTGGTACCTCTTTTTGCGCCGGCTCTGCTGTCTGATTCAGCGGAACTTGTGCTTGGTTTTGCTGGGGCTCAACAGGTGCTGCAGGAGCTTGTTGCTGCGCTGGTGGCATTTGTGGTTGTGCTGGCCGCTGTGTTTGTGGCTGTTGTGGTTGTGGCTGTGGCTGTGGTGGTCGCTGTGGAGGAACTGCTGGCTGCACTGGACTTGCTGGACGAGGCTTGGGTTGAACTTTTACTGGTGCCGGCTGTGGCTGTTTTACTTCAGGCTGTTTTTCATCCACTTTTTTTTGCTCGGCAAGAACACCAGCTAGCGCATCTTTAAGCGCAGATTTATTTTCGGTTGGACCAGCTTTTTTATTTTTTAGCGCATCTAAAGATGCTGGTTTTTGCGGCTGCTTAGTTTGTGCAGGTCTAGAAGCTGGTTGTGGTGCTTTTTGTGCTGATACTTGTTGCCCAGCAAGCGCTTCTTTAAATGGCTGGTGAGTCTCAGGTTTTGGGCGCTGATCTTGGCGCGGCTTATATTCTTTGCGCTCTTGTTGAGGTTTTTGAAAAAGAATTTGCACCAGAATTTACGTCGGAAGATTTCGTAAATTTAGACTTCACTCAAATATATTTGAAATTGATGA
>JBHPGB010000017.1:0-8457 GCA_042571085.1 Patescibacteria group bacterium
CGGTTTTATTCGCAACATTCCCTTTTGTTTGATTGTAGAGTTGTGTGATTTCATCTGCAGAAAGTGCGCGGTTGTAAATGCGAACGTCGTCGATGGTGCCATCAACATGATAAAGGTCTCCATTATACCGACCAATATTAATACCCGATACACCAGAAACGTCTGATTGCCCACCACAAGTATTTTCTAACACACTGTCCACATAAATCTTAGCATTAGTCCCATCATACGTACCAACAATAAAGTGCCAATCACCACCATAGTCTGCATTGGTTGTACTATCACAATCAGAACCAAGGTAAACATTATACTTATCATTCGTGCCGCGAACCCTAATAAGCGCTTTTAGTGGAGTCATTTCAATAAAATAACGATGATCAAGTTCGACATCATCCAACTTAACCCAAGCCGCCATTGTTAAACCAGCCCCAACATCAAATATCGAATTATCTGCCACATCCACATAATCATCACTACCATCAAATTCCAAGGCCTGCCCAACTTTACCTTCGACTGTCGTGGTAGAAGTTTGTCCTATAAGTGAGCCATTATTCCCCTGCCCACTTGTATCAGCTACATTACTGAGCATGTCTGGGCCATCAAAGGTCCAGTGACCAACGAGCCCAGACTCCAGCCCACTAGACCCAACGGTTTTATTCGCAACATTCCCTTTTGTTTGATTGTAGAGTTGTGTGATTTCATCCGCCGAAAGTACGCGATCATAGATGCGAATATCATCAAGTTGTCCAGATTGAAAAAGACTTGATCCAGCACGCGACATTGTATACAGTGGAACATTACCAAAATTATTTGTATTATCACTAGTGAAATAACGAGCTGCGGCTGTTTGGGACAAACCATCAATATATAAATCTACTTCATTGGCAGGCTGACTTTTATCAAAAACAGCTACATAATGATGCCAAACTCCAGCACTCGGCCGAGAAAAACAGCCGGAATTAGTCCCAACATCACCCTTAAGAGTAAGGTCTAAATACCCTGAACAAGAACCGGAAGAGGTTGGGTCTATAAATAATCCCGTTGTGTAACTATTTGTATTTGTGGTGAGTTCAAAAGCAAGTTTTGTTGAATTTGGAAATGAATCTTTTTTCATCCAGAATGAAATTGATATCTTGTTTGTATTACTCAGATTTACACCAGTCTCAAACACAAAATCATCCACCCCATCAAATTCCAAAGCCTGCCCAACTTTACCTTCGACTGTCGTGGTAGAAGTTTGTCCTATAAGTGAGCCATTATTCCCCTGCCCACTTGTATCAGCTACATTACTGAGCATGTCTGGGCCATCAAAGGTCCAGTGGACAACTAATCCATTTTCTAATGTGGAATTTGTTTTAAGTGTTTTCCCTATTATTGCACCAGCAAAAGTATCAAAAATAAAATAAGAAAAAATAGGCACAGCAACAAGCGCAACAAGTATGCTGAGTTTTGTGAGAGTATTAAATTTTTTGCTTTGTGATTTCATTTTTATATGTCAGTGATTAGTGATCAAAGATTAGTGCTTAACCATAAGCCAACTTTTGGCTACCTACCAAGCTGATACAACCTCTCAATTTCATCTGCAGATAGTGCGCGGTTGTAAATGCGAACGTCATCGATGAGTCCGTCGAAAAATCCAGAGTTATCCTTACCTATAAATACATTTTGAGAACTTGTATTAGGATCCCCTGATGGAGATGTGTTTGCTGTAATCTGAACACTGTCTTTATAAGAAACAAGAGTTTCTCCATCATATGTTGAAACTAAATGGTACCATTGTTGCCCATTCAGTGTTCCAAAACTTGCAGGATAATATGTTCCTCCAACATTAACAGAAGCAGCACCACGAAACGATGGGTCAGTGTGCCCCCACCCAATACCATAAACATCTCTCCAAAGTATTTGATTTTGTGAACTATCAGGCGATGTTTCTGCTCTCACCCATACAGAAGTTGTAAATGTTACCAAGTCAGCACCATAATTTGTATCCACATAATCATCACTACCATCAAATTCCAACGCCTGCCCTATCTTTCCGATCGCTGTTGTACTAGCTGTATCATATCCGTATGTTGTACCATCATTACCTTGTCCTGACGTATCAGTAATTACATTTGTTGCTTGATTTACATCCTTACCATCAAAAGTCCAGTGGCCAATCAAACCATCTTCGAGTGGTGAATTTGCAGGTTTGATTGTTTTATTCACCTTCGCCGTCGCCCCCAAATGATAAAGTCGATTAACCTCATCCGCCGAAAGTGCGCGATTGTAGAAACGAGCATCATCTATCAAACCATCGAATCTTCGATCTGTATTAATTTCGTCCTCCCCTATGCGCAAATCATCAAAAGTTGCAGAACCATGACTATTGCTATTGCTAGCGCTCGAAAGAACCTCGTCTTCCCCCAAATATGCCGCAACATCACTAGGTGTAACAACGATTACAACAAAAACCCACTTATCTATAGGCAAAACTAGACCACTATCCCAATTATATGTACTTGAATCATTATTCCAAATATATCCAATATTATCTGTTGACTCAATAAGCATTCCATGTATCTGACTTCCAGCCCCGCGATTAAACAGTATCGCATCCCAAGAATCTATGGTGTCTACTTTTATCCAGGCACTAAACGTAGCTTGTGTTACCGCAGCCTCATTTACTATTGTTTGTACATAATCATCACTACCATCAAATTCCAACGCCTGCCCTATCTTTCCGATCGCTGTTGTACTAGCTGTATCATATCCGTATGTTGTACCATCATTACCTTGTCCTGACGTATCAGTAATTACATTTGTTGCTTGATTTACATCCTTACCATCAAAAGTCCAGTGGCCAATCAAACCATCTTCGAGTGGTGAATTTGCAGGTTTGATTGTTTTATTCACCTTCGCCGTCGCCCCCAAATGATAAAGTCGATTAACCTCATCCGCCGAAAGCGCGCGGTTGTAGATGCGAGTGTCGTCTAATTCAACGGCACCGTACCCAACAACAGCTGTTCCTTGTTTTACCGCTGCTCCTAATTGCCACACTGGTGTTGTATAACTATTATACCCAGCACGATATGTTCCAGAAACGTCCTGTACACCATCTACATAATGGTATGCAGATGAAGAAGAATCATTAACAGCGCAAAAATAATGCCAATTACCGTCATTAACAGGTGTACTCCCTGTTAAAGTAGACCCTGATCCAATACCAGAGTACCAAAACCTGGTTCGTACAGTACCAGAAGTCACTTCAAATTGGCGATCATAAGCTCCATTATCAACTGGACCTTCACTAAACATCGCAAATTCTTCCGTGCCAGATGATGTGGTAATTAACCAAAAACAATACGTCGCATCAGCACTTGGTGGTATAAAAGTTCCTGTATCCACATAATCATCCACCCCATCAAACTCCAACGCCTGGCCGATTTTACCTATCGCTGTTGTAGTGGAGGTTTGGCCATTCAAAGTGCCATCATTCCCCTGCCCGCTGACATCCGCGACATTGCTCAACATATCTTTTCCATCAAAAGTCCAGTGGCCGACAAGCCCCTGATCAAGGGACTCTCTCTTCAAAACCTTATTAATAATCTGCCCAGCCGACACATCAAAAATCACGTAGCTGAATACGGGCACAACAACAAGCGCAACAAGTATGCTGAATTTTGTGAGAGTATTAAGTTTTTCTTTTGAATGCTTCATGCTTAATTTTTTGAATATTTAAATGATTTCTACCTACTCATCTGATACAATCTCTCAATTTCCTCCGCAGATAGTGCGCGATCGTATGTACGAACGTCATCGATAAGACCGTTAAAACGCCTGCCTGAATTATCACCTGAACCTATTGTATTACTATAACCCCAATACATAGATGCTGTTGAGGTGTAAGAATCTTTTAATTCTCCATTAACATACAATGAGCCAGTGGTATCTGCCCCCCAACCATCAAAAGTAAGTGCAACATGGGACCACATATTAGCAGATATTGGGGTTCTTAGATTACTCCACCATGTACCATTTGACTCTGCAGCCATACCAATCAAATTATTATTGTAAATAAGCATCCCATAACCATACCCAGTAGACCAAGATGAATTTCTACCAACTATCGCATGAGTATCGCTTGTTACAGATGGTTTGATCCACGCAGTCAGAGTATTTGGTCCTGTGGGAGGATTGCTTGTTAAATTAACACTATCATTCACTCCATCAAATTCCAGAGCTTGGCCAATTTTACCAGGTCTTGTTGTGGTTGATGTTTGTCCTACAAGATTACCGTGATTCCCCTGCCCGCTTATGTCGCGTACGTTTGGATTCATGTTTGCACCATCAAAGGTCCAGTGACCTACGAGACCATCTTGCAAATCTGGATTTGAATTAAGTGTTTTGTTTATATGAGTTGTTGCACCCAAATGATAAAGCCGATTGATTTCATCGGCAGAAAGTGCACGGTTGTAGACGCGAGCGTCGTCGATGGTGCCATCAAAATAATCAGCACCAATACTGTCTGAAGAAGACACTGTAACTTCAACGGTATCACTATTTAAAGTTTGTGCTGACCCTGTTTCATCTGTCAAATATTGGTTTACACCATCTATATATAACAGCGTGTCAGATGTTAAAGTAGAGCCATCAGGAATGATCATCACCGCATGATACCAGTTTCCAGTCAACAGAGTGGTTTTTGGTGAAATAATACGATGCCCTGAAAACCCAATTGAAACAGCATTGTCCTCGGCAAACACCCATAAACCACTTCCTGTAGACCCACCTTCGTGTAGACTTATTATAGTATCTGCTGTGCCAGTATCAAATGAATCAGCATTAAACCAAATAGATACAGTTCTTGGATTATTTCCATTAGGAACTCCTGATGCAGACCCAGCATCCACATAATCATCACTCCCATCAAAATCCAAAGCCTGTCCGATTTTGCCGGGCCTTGTTGTTGTGGAAGTGAAGCCTGACAAATCGCCATGATTCCCCTGCCCGCTTATGTCGCGTACGTTTGGATTCATGTTTGCACCATCAAAGGTCCAGTGGCCAACGAGACCATCTTGTAAATCTGGATTTGAATTAAGTGTTTTGTTCCAAACAGTACCAGCTGACACATTAAAAATGAAATAAGCAAATACGGGCACAGCAACAAGCGCAACAAGTGTGCTGAGTTTTATTAGCGTGCTTAGTTTTTTAGTTGAATGTTTCATGTTTAATTTGTTGCATCAGTCGTTGTCGCATTATCAATTACTAAATCAGGTTCTGGTACTGCAACTACTGTCACGGTCCTACTAACTTCCGCTGCCGCATTTTCAGCTGCATCCGATACATTATATGTAATTGTGTATGTTCCAGCAGTGTTTACATCCACAACATCTCCGCCAACAACAATCTGCGTTGAGATGTCACCATCTGTCTCATCTAATGCTGTAGCACCGCTATCTACATATGTGTCTCCTTCTGTAATCTCTACTGTCACCTCACCAATCAAACTTATTACCGGAGCTACTGTATCTGACTCCGGAGCTGGATCTTGAATTAATTCTGGAGTTGTTGTTGCTGTACTTGCTGGTGTTGTCGTAGCTGTTGTTGTTGCGGTACTTGTATCTGATGTTGATACTGTGCTTGTCGCGTTATCGCCTGCCCCGTTAGAGTCAGGATTCGCAGAATCCGTAGACTCTAACGGGGTTGTATCAATCACACTCGCTGTTGCATCCACACCACCGAGTCCAGCATTTTGCAAAAGTGCTTTCAATGTATTTTCGTCCACACATGTTGTACCCACACAAAGCTTGTTTGTCTGCACTTCCTCAGCAACCAAAATTCCGTTTGCGTCAATTCGCCACTTGCCCATTGAACCAACGATCTGCTTCACATCATAAATTGAAAATCCATTCATATCAATTGGTGCAATGTACTTAATGCGACCAGATGGCTCCATGTTCCAGTATGCTGATTCACCAGCCCCATCAAGCTCAGCAATTGCATATGTATCACTGGCAACTTCACTTGAAAGCATTTGCGACGCAAGATCAATAAACACTAGGATCATTCCGTCTACATCATCAAATGCTTCAAGCGCAATACCGATTGTGTTTGAATACCCATTGGCCTTCATACCAGCACCAGGGATTGTGGCCGACGGTGCAATTCTGTCACCAATTGCAATTGCTCCATTTTCATTTGTAACTTTAATTGGAATACGACCAGAAAGAGCTACTGGCACTTTCTTTTCATCAACAAATTGCTCATTTGCAAACCCACCAAGAAGCACACCAGGATATGTCGAAATTGCGCCGATTAATGTTTTTCTTGTCGTTGAAGAGGTGTCGGAGGTATCATATCTTTTTACGAACACAGGATTTTCTGGGTCAAGCATCACAATTTCTCCAGCCAAAAGTGTCTTGTCTTTTGTTGGATAATTTTCCGCGAGGTCGACTGCTGTCACAGTAGAAGATGTTGCATAAAGCCCTCCTGCAAAGCGCTGTGCATCATCACAATTACTTGCACCGCCATCGTCTACACAAATTATACCGTCTGCAACAATAAGTGAACCATAAGGAATGTTTGAGCTACCAAGTACAGCGTCTGTTGAAGTACCAATTACCACACGCACATCATTTAAGCCACCATTTCCATCTGCTTGTGAGTACACCGTCAAAATTTCAAGTGAATCAATTTGCGCTGTGTAACTTTCCACAGTACCTGCAGCTGTTGTTGTGCTTATTGGCATATTTATCCAGCTTACTTTACCGGCATCATTATCAAATGCCATTGGTCCGACTTCCAGGTTTTCAATTGATGTTATATTAGATCCGAAATCGTGTGTGAACGCACCACCATCAACAACTAACCCTCCAGCGAATGTTGATGTGGCACTTGCTCCACCAACCTCAAGAGCTCCAGAGATATATGCTGAGTTATAGTAGTCTGATGCGAGAAGTGCGGTTGGAGTGGAAGAACCTACCGTTAGGAGGGTGGTTGGGGATGTTGTACCGATTCCAATACCTGAATTCTGTATTCCACCAGCTCCATCTGACTCTGCATAAATAGTGAGGAGTGAGTTGTTATCAATCTGAGCACTATAACGCTCCACAGTTCCAACCGGTGCCGCAGAAGTAACAGGCATATCAACCCAACTCACCATTCCAGCATTCTCTTCAAAGTTTGTGGCACCTATCTGTAAACTACCAATTGATGTAATTCCGGAACTATAATCATACTCAAGCGCTCCACCTCCAACAGAAAGACCTCCAGTAAATGTTGAGGTTGCTACCCCCTCTGCACCTGTTCCTGATGTGTCAATTCTAAATATAGGCGTTGCTGTTGTTGAAGTTGCAATAGTCCATGAGAAAAGTTGTGAGTCTACTATCGTTGAAGTTGCTGCTGCTGCATAATCAACAGTAAGGGTTGATGCTGATGTTGAAGCAAATCTAATTAGTGTTGAATCAAGAAGAGTATCTCCTGTTACACTGAGTCTCATACTTGGGCTTGCTGTTCCGATACCTACATTGTTTGTTGAATAATCATACACAAGTCCTGATGTCTCTACGACTAACCCTCCTGCGAATGTTGAAGTTGCTGTTGTGCTTGTTGCCACAATATGTGCCACATCTATAAACTCACCACCTGTTGTTGTGAGATAACTACCGTTGTCTGTCCACTTGAAAGATATTGAATCTTGAACACAGGTACCATTAACTGAGAAACATCCTGCTGTAAGATTGATACCATTTGCTGCGGTTGATGTTGCAGAGCCTGTGATGTTGAGTGCAAGCAGATCTACACCTCCTGCGAATGTGCTAGTGGCGGTGGAGGTACCAATGAAATAGCTTGTGGTGAGGTGATCGGTAATTACCACATCTCCAGCTACAGAAAGCTTCGCGTATGGAGATGTGGTACCAATACCAACATTACCGCCCATAAAGAGTGCGCCATTTGAGGTGAAAAGTTGTCCTGTGGAAAGTGCCTGATCATCACAAGTGCTACCGCTTCCACTATCTACACAAAGTGCACCATCAGCAACCATCAGTGATCCGTATGGAATATTTGAATTTCCAAGGATGGCACTTGTTGAGGTGCCTACAACAACACGCACGTCATTGATGCCACCAGAACCATCTGCTTGTGAGTAAACAGTTAGAATTTCATTATTATCAATTTGTGCTGAAAATGCCTGAGAGTCGCCACTAGCCGCAGATGAACTCACTGGAAGATCCACCCATGATACCCAACCAGCATCGTCATCAAATGAAACAGGCCCAAGATTAAGATTCTCAATTGATGTTTTATTTGAACCATGATCATACAGAATCGCACCTGAGTTTACAGAAAAACTACCCATGAGTGTTGAAGTTGCCACTCCTTCTATTCCTGTTCCTGATGTGTCAATTCTAAATATAGGTGTTGCTGTTGTTGAAGTTGCAATAGTCCATGAGAAAAGTTGTGAGTCTACTATCG
>JBHPGB010000018.1:0-3170 GCA_042571085.1 Patescibacteria group bacterium
GTTCACAATTGTGCAGATTGGGCGTATAACAAAAATAAAAAATCCAGATATGCTTGTTGAAACTGCAAAAATTCTTGAAAGTCAAATACCAGAAATGCGTATTAAGTTAGTGGGTGACTCGGTAACAGTAAAAGATAAATTATATAAACAAGATTTAGAAAAGAAAATAGAGGAATATGGATTATCTAAAATAATTTCTTTTGTCGGGTCTGTTCCGAATACAGAGATCCGCGCATTATATTGCCAAGCGGACATAACTGTAAATTTAACTCCAACGGGTGGAATGGATAAGGTCGTTTTAGAATCAGCAGCATCTGGTGTTCCTGTAATAAGTACAAATGAAACATTTAAAGATTTTTTTGTCCATGAGTCGCCACAACCATCCAGCAAGTACCACATATATCGGATTCATGTGCACAAACACATTTGGCCTCTAAAATTGAACAAATCCACAAGCTCCCAGACGACCAACTTAAAAAGCTGCAAACATTTTTGCAAACAAGATCAAAAAAATATGATGTCAAATCACTTATTAGATTAATAATTTCACTGCTATAATGGAGACCGTCTTTATGTTAATGTATAAAATATGTTAGAAAAAAATAAAAGAATCATAGTAACTGGTGGCGCTGGTTTTATTGGCGCAAATATTGTAAAGGGTTTGAACGAGGATGGGTATAAACATATTACAATTGTTGACCAACTCACAAATGATGGTAGATGGAAAAATTTGGCCGATATTTCTTATGATCAATATTTTGATAAGGATGACTTCCTTGATCGTATACAAAATAATACGCTTGGTAATGTAGATGTGATTATTCACATCGGGGCTTGTAGTAGTACTGTTGAGGTGGATGAAAATTTTCTTTTATATAACAACACAATTTACAGCAAGGAATTATTTGATTATTGCACACAAAATAACTGCAGGTTTATTTACGCATCCTCTGCTGCTACATATGGAAATGGGGACATGGGATATGATGACAATGAACGGAATTTAAAACCAATGAATTGTTATGGCTATTCAAAACACCTCTTTGATCAATGGGTTTTAGACAGCGAAGAAAAACCGCGGCAGTGGGCTGGTTTAAAGTTTTTTAATGTATATGGACCATATGAAAACCATAAAGGACGCATGGCTTCAATGGTGTATCATGGATATAATCAAATCGTAGATAGCGGGAAGGTTAAATTATTCAAATCCCATAAAGAAGGATATGTTGATGGAGGACAAAAGCGTGATTTCGTGTATATAAAAGATGTAGTAAATGTTGTTTCTTTTTTTCTAAATAATCCAGATAAGTCTGGTATTTTCAATGTCGGAACCGGAAAAGCAAGGACTTTTTTAGATATGCAAAAAGCTATTTTTGCAGCACTTAATAAAGAGCCGAACATAAAATTTATTGATATACCAGAAGACTTACAAGATAAATATCAATATTACACAGAAGCAGATATTACTAATTTAAGATCTGTTGGGTATCAAGACGAATTTTATTCGCTTGAGGATGGAGTGAAAGATTATGTGCAAAATTATTTGCATATAAATAATTAATTATTTATATTTTATGAAAGTTTGTTTTTTTGGCATTTACGATAGTACATATTCCAGAAATAGGGTTTTAATGGATGGTTTTCGTGCTCATGGGTATGAAGTATTTGAATGTAAAGTAGATCCAAAACAATTTGGAAAGTTTGGAAAGTTTTACGCACTTTTGCGTGAATATAAAAAAATTAAACATTTATCTTTTGATTATGTAATCGTTGCTTTCCCGGGGCATAGCATGGTTTGGCTTGCTAGAATATTATTTGGTAAGGGTGTTATATTTGATGCTTTTGTATCACTTTATAATTCTATTATCGAAGATAGGAAAAATTATAAAAAATATAACCCAAAAGCATTATATTATTGGTTTATTGATTGGTTTTCATGCGCACTTGCTTCAAAAGTATTGCTTGATACTAATACACACATAAATTATTTTGTAAAAACTTTTCATTTGTCACGCAAAAAATTTATAAAAGTTTTTGTTGGAACAACAACTGATATTTTTTATCCACAGAAAATAAAAAAAGATACAGAAGAATTCACTATACATTTTCATGGTAGTTTTATTCCATTGCAAGGTATTGAATATATTATCCGCGCTGCAAAATTGCTTGAAGACAAAAAAGACACCCATTTTCGCATTATAGGTAATGGTCCAGAGTACAAAAAAATGCAATTACTTGCTAAGAAATTAAATATTCATAATGTGGAGTGGATACCACGTATTTCACTTAATGAATTGGCAGAGTATATAAATAGAGCAGATATTGTGCTTGGTATCTTTGGAAGCACATCAAAAACGGAGTTAGTTATACCAAATAAGGTGTATGAAGCAATTGCATGTGGTAAGCCGGTTATTACAGCAAAGACTTTGGCGATGCAGGAGATGTTTGTTGATGGAGAGCATGTTTTGTTTGTTGAGAAAGCGAACCCGAATGATTTGGCAAAAAAAATAATAGGTTTAAAAAATAACACAGAGTTACAAAAATATATTTCAGATAATTCATACAAGCTGTTTACTCAAGAGCTATCACCTGATAGTATAGTGCGTAACATACTATTATGAGAAAGGAACACATAATACAAGATTTCATAAAGAAACTTCCTGAGAACGCGAAGGTTCTTGATATTGGATGTGGTAGTGGCAAGACTATTCGCATGATTTCAAAATTACGTGGTGATATAAGTTTGTATGCAGTAGACATAGAGGATCAAAGTAAAAAATTTTCAAATTTGGCAACTTTTAAAAAAGGTGATGTCAGCCAATTGAAAGATTTATTTGAACACAATTATTTTGATGCCGTTATTTGCCAACACGTTATTGAACATTTATTATCTCCAACAGAATTAGTACAGGGGATCAAGACAGTTATTAAAAAAAATGGTAATTTGTTTTTAGAAACACCAAACTGGACACGACTTTTTATTCCATTTCACAAAAATTTTTTTTGGAATGACCCGACACATATACGTCCTCATACAAAAAATTCCTTCAACCAGCTCTTTGAAGAAAATGGGTTTGATACTGTGCGTATAAAAACAATTTCTTCAGCACGCATGATAGTCAAAAATGATTCAATAAAACACATCGGATCAAAAATAAAAAAAGCGAAAA
>JBHPGB010000019.1:0-2937 GCA_042571085.1 Patescibacteria group bacterium
TTGTAAGTCCTGTGAATACTGCATTACCATCTACAGAAAGCTTTGCGTATGGTGATGTTGTGCCAATTCCTACATTACCACTTGATACAGTAGTACCAGTGCCATCAACACTTGTTCCGAAAATTAAGTTACCAATGTTTAGAGTGTTTGCAGAATCTACTGCAGGGGCATCTATGTCATAACCGAGGATAATGTTGTTTGATCCTGTTGTTAGGTTATCACCTGCTTGGTAGCCGAATAGTATGTTTGCAGAAGAGCCAGTCAATAAGCCATAGCCGGCTCGGTAGCCTACCAATGTAGTAGATGCGAAGGAATTACCAAACACACTGTAACCAGCTTCTGCCCCAAGTACAGTGTTTGCACCACCTGTTTGATTGCGAAAGAGAGATTGGTAACCATTTGCTGTATTGTAAGATCCTGTTGTGTTAGATATAAGAGCATTTTGCCCTTGAGCTGTGTTGTAGGAACCTGTGGTGTTACTATAGAGAGCGTATGCACCTAGAGCAGAGTTTTTGAGACCTTCGGTGTTGTTATATAAAGCAGATAGACCTAGCGCAGAGTTTTCGATTCCAGTAGTATTATTTAGAAGAGATTGGTGACCGTTTGCGGTATTATTGCCGCCGGTAGTATTGGCATAAAGAGCTTGATAACCTTGTGCTGTGTTGTTATGGCCGCCAATATTATTATAGAGAGCTTGATAACCTTGAGCAGAGTTGGAGAGACCGGTGGTGTTAAACTGGAGAGACTGGTATCCGATTGCTGTATTGTAAGAGCTGGTATTGGACTGGAGTGCATACGAGCCAACTGCGATATTATAATCCCCGCTAGTATTTGCCTGCCCTGCCCAATATCCAATGTATGTATTGTCCAAACCAGCAGCCAATGTTGAAGTACCAGCACCTAGTCCAACGGAAAGCGTTCTGCTGGTTGAAGATGCTTGTAAAACCAAACTATTATCTATTTGATAACCACCGGTAGTTCCTGATGTGTTCACAAACTCTCCGTTTGTTGGTGATAAATAATTTCCATTATCTGTCCAAGGCGATGAGCCTCCACCACCAACACAAGTACCATTGATTGAAAAACAACCTGCTGTAAGGTTGATACCGTTTGCTGCTGTTGATGTTGCGGAGCCTGTGATGTTGAGTGCTGCAAGATCTACACCTCCTGCGAAGGTTGAGGTTGCTGATGTGCTGGTTGCTGTGAAATAACTTGATGTAAGATTGTTAGTTATTACAGCGTCACCTGAAACAGAAAGCTTTGCGTATGGAGATGTTGTGCCAATTCCAATATTACCACCATCAAGAACAGTGAAAACTTCTGTTGAACCATCAAAAAGATTTAAAATATCACCAGTACCGTCTTGATTAACACGAAGTGCTGTTTGCGCACCACTATTATATATCCCAACATCTCCTGTGAAATATGCATTGACTGCAGTAAGTCCAGCACTGATTTGAACATTATTATCAACAAGAAGATCGTTTTCTATTTGAACATTCCCAGAACGAAGAGAAGCCGCATAAAGACTTGGCACTTTTGCACTAGTAATATCAACTACGGTAAATCCGTAATCTGAATTACTCACAACGTATGCATAGTTACCAGATACGTATACATAAGTTGCTCCGACCAAGCGCGTAAAAGAACCCCCGCAATAATCAGAGTCACAAATTTCAGATTTTAATTCTGGGTTTGTGGAACTGGCAACATCAATAATAGTAAGAGAAGCATCAGAAGAACTTGTTACATATGCATAATTACCAGATACATGCACATGATTGGTTCCGTTTAGCCAAAAAAACTCTCCGTCATTATCGTATACTTCACTCATAAGCTGAGGGTTTGTTGGATCAGAAATATCCATGATAGTGAGAGCATCATCTATATTACTCACCACGTAGGCATAGTTACCAGACACATATACACCCTGAGCGCCAAACAGTCTAACAAACTCGCCATCATTATCGTATACTTCTGATTTCATAACCGGGTCTGTAGGATCTGATATGTCCGCAATTACAAGGGAGTGGTCAGAAGCAGTGACTATATATACGTAATTACCTAATACATATAACTCGCGTGGATTATTTAATCTAGTAAATTCTCCGTCAGCATCATATACCTCACTCATAAGCTTTGGGTCTGTTGGATCAGAAACATCCATAATAGTAAGAGAATCATCAGTTGCACTCACAACATAGGCATAGTTACCAGATACATACACATCCTGAGCACCAGCTAAACGATTAAATTCTCCGTCAGCATCGTACACTTCCGATTTTAAAACAGGATCTGTTGGGTTGGAAATATCCATAATAGTAAGGGAAGAATCGGAAGAGCTTGTTACATATGCATAATCACCTGACACATATACATTATTGGCCCCAGCTAAACGATTAAATTCTCCGTCAGCATCGTACACTTCCGATTTTAAAACAGGATCTGTTGGGTTGGAAATATCCATAATAGTAAGGGAAGAATCTAAACTACTTGCCACATATGCATAATCACCAGACACATATACACTTTGAGGACTAGCTAGTCTACTAAATTCTCCATCACCGTCATATACTTCACTACTAAAAGCAGGATCGGATATGCGCCCTTCAACATACATACCTGTACCGCCAGTTACATCGAGTAAATCATCGGTAGAATTATATGAAAGCCTCGCGTCAGAGTCTGTACCTAAATATAGATATTGGTCATCTTCTACAAGAATGTTTCCACCTGAAATATGCAGGGATTGTGTTGGTGCCGCTATTCCAATACCTACACGTCCAGCATCAGGATCCACTACAAAATCGGTACTGTCTACAGTAAAGCCTCCTGCAAAGGTTGATGTTGCTATGGTTGATGTTGCTGTGAAGCTAGTTGCTGTGATGAGTCCTGCGTTTGAGAGTGCGTAACCTCCTCCATCTATTGCTGAAGTCC
>JBHPGB010000020.1:0-2543 GCA_042571085.1 Patescibacteria group bacterium
GCGGTTTGTCCATTTAAATATCCAGTATTCCCCTGCCCACTCACATCTGCAACATTACTGACCATATCAGGTCCATCGAATGTCCAGTGTCCAACGAGGCCATCACTCAAACCTTGCGGCTTCTTATTCAAAAAAAGCCCAGCCTTAACCTGCGCAAACAAAAAACCTGAAGCAATAGCTACAATAGCAACAAGTGTAAATATTTTTATTATTTTATCCAATTTCATGTACTATACATTTAATTTTACCAATCTCATCAAGTAAAAACAAGAATCGCTCTACAAACCAAAAAACAGTGCCGGCGTGAGCCGGCACTGTTTTTTGGTTTATCGAGAAACAAATGGAAGTAATCCCATGAAGCGAGCTCGCTTCACAGCTTGCGCAAGTTTACGCTGATGTTTAGATGCAACACCAGTTCTTTTTGCTGCAATGATTCGTCCGTGTGGATTTGTGAATTTCTTCAATGATTCCACATCTTTGTAATCAATGTATTTTATTCCGTTTGTTGAAAAGTGATCTTGTGCCATGATTTTATTTTTAAAAACTTAAATTAATTATATTGTAAATTTGTGTATTAAAATTCACAGACTTGGATGCAATTCGAGGAAGCCAAGAAAAAATCTTTGAGCTGTACGAATAGTACTGTGAAAAGATTTTTATCTGCAGCTGACAAAGAAGTGCGCCGAGTATGTGGATTTTAACTAAAATGGGATATCGTCAGGGTTTATATCTTCTGAAGGATACTCAATCGTATCCAATTGCTCCGCTGGAGCCTGCCCTTGATCCCCTGCTGGAGCTTCTGGTGCAGCTGCACCATCTCTCCGCGGACCAAATTGTACTCTATCTGCAACGATCTCAGTTCGGTAATTCTTCTTTCCGTCTTGTCCATCCCAGCTTCTGGTCTGGATTCTACCTTCTATCATTGCAGAAGCGCCCTTCTTCAAGTATTGAGATGTTGTTTCTGCTTGTCTACCAAACACGACAATATTGTGAAAATCTACTGCATCAGCCCAATTACCATCCTTGTCTTTATACTTACGGTTTGTCGCAAGTCCAAATGAGGCAACTTTTGTTCCTGACGGAAGTGATTTTAATTCTGGGTCTCTTGTAAGATTCCCTATTAAGAAAACTTTATTTAAGTACATATGAGTTTTGTTTACAAACGAATAAATTATTCCTCGATTACTAATTCTTCAATCTCTTTATCAATCTCCTTTTCATCTACTTCTTTTTTTACTTCCTTGTTCTTTATTGTTGAAGAAGCTTCTTTAGCACGATCAATTGGTGCTGTTGCAACTCTTTTTTGCGGTGCAATCAAGCTTTCTTTAGTTCTGCCAATTATCATAAATCGTAAGATATTATCATTCTTATCTAATTCTTTCTTAATTACCTCAATTGCATCTGACTCAGCTCCAAAAATTATAGATCCGAAATAAGCATCATTGAATGTTTGTTTCTTACCAGCAATTACTTTATTCATTGTATATGCTAGTACTTGCTCCTTAGGATTCTCACTTGAAACGATATTTCCGTCTTTTTCCAACACATCCATCACTTTTGAAGCCTCTCCACCAAGCTTTTCCTCAGTAATAGTAGGAACTAGTAAATACCCAAGCTCGTATGTCTTTGTTTCAGAGTCTGACATAGTCATTTCTGCGTCCTTTTTTTCTTCTGTTTTTTCTTTTACCATAGCGCCCATACTATCAAAAAACCCAAATTAACGCAACAATCGAAGCAATTATGTCGCGATTTTGGAAAAGCTTAGCTTTTCCAAAATCGCGACATAATTGTGTCTACCTACCAAGCTGATACAACCTCTCAATTTCATCCGCCGAAAGTGCGCGGTCATACACACGCAAATCATCGAGGACACCATCGGTATTTGATACAAAAGCTGCAGAATTAAAATATCCTATCCAATACATCCACGGTGTACTGTTCATATCAGCAAACCAATAACCATCGTTTAAAGACCCTGCTAATGTCTCACTAACTCCGTTAACATAAAATGTATATTCTGTCCCAGTTGAAATAACAGCAATATGGTACCATACACCGGGGTCAAATACGGTATCACCATATACTTTATAATTATTACTTCCACCTCTACTATATACAGTCAATCTTCTATCAGCACCTGGACTAATTGCGGAATCCTGATCAACGAGTACCGAAAACCCTCGGTATGAATGATCTGGGTCTAGGGTAAAAACAATTTGTTCACTATTAAAATTATCAAATTTTACCCATGCTGTTATAGCACCACGGTCATATGAATTAAAATTATCTTGACCAACATCCACATAATCATCACTGCCATCAAATTCCAGAGCTTGGCCAACTTTACCTTCGACTGTCGTGGTAGATGTTTGTCCAACAAGTGAACCATTATTCCCTTGCCCACTTGTATCAGCTACATTACTGAGCATGTCTGGGCCATCAAAGGTCCAGTGGCCCACAAGTCCGGATTCTAGCCCACTAGACTCAACGGTTTTATTCGCAACATTCCCTTTTGTTTGATTGTAGAGTTGTGTGATTTCATC
>JBHPGB010000021.1:0-2373 GCA_042571085.1 Patescibacteria group bacterium
ATAGTCAAAAATGATTCAATAAAACACATCGGATCAAAAATAAAAAAAGCGAAAAATCTTTCGAACGCTCCAATCCTTTTTCAATATACTTATCTCTCAATTCTTTGTTATCTAGTAATTCCTCAATTGCCTGCACTATCGCTTCAATATCTTTTGGTGCAACTAATATACCATATTTACCATATTCAATGCCAAATTCCATACGTTTATGTATATCTGTATCTGGTGCGAGTATTTCCCTAGAACCTCCACCAATACAATCACCAGCAATAGCGGGCACTCCACAAACAAGAGCCTCGATCAAAGAGTTGGGTAATCCTTCCCACAAGCTCGGCAAAACAAACATGTCGGACTGTGCCATATATGCATATGGATTTTGTACAAATCCAAGCACATCAATACTATCAGCTATATCAAGATCCTCTGCAAGTTTGCGGAGCTCGTCGCCACCACCATGCCCAACAACAATCAACCGAATATTTCTTTTCTTTTTTATGACTGCGACAGCGTGCAGTAAAGTTTCTAAGTTTTTCTGTACAGAAATACGAGCATTTGTAATTACTATCGGCACATTCTTATTTTTAAACCATGCATGATCAACTGGTTCTTTAGTTTTTTTTTGTATATCCTCTATAAATTTTGGATTATGAATTACTGAAACTCTATCACGCGAAATTCCGATGGTACGCGCAAAGTCATCAGCAATGCCACAAGCATTTGCTACAAACCCATGAGCAAACCTATACAACAAACGAGTCAAGGGTGGAATAGTTAATTTGTCACGCATGTTGTTATAACGTTTAAATAATATTGAATATGGATTTCCAACACGTATAAATACTTTTGTATCAGTGAAAGAAAAAAGTTTTGCGAAAATGACAATAATTGCAGAATGCTCTGATGTAACCAATATTGAAACAGGTCTTTCTCTCCTAAGGTATGAGGTTAGTTTTGGAATGTTAAACGAGATCCTTCTTGAATTGAAATTAATTACATTCACATCACCAAGATTTTTTTCAGAAAATTGACCTTTTGTTTTCCCAAGCAGCAAATCAACCTCAATATTACTTTCTGCAAAACCTTTTGCCAAATCAAGTAACACTTTTTCTCCACCACCACCAAAAAGACTTAGGTGAAAAATTGCAATTTTATTCTGATTTATTTTTTTATTATTCATTGAAAATATTATTCAATTCACTCTCAATAATATTACGTGGTACGTTAACCAATGGCCTCATGCAATCCCTACATTCTTCAAGATGTTCTTTTCCTTTATGGATACTGTGTTTACATTTTTCAATATTATATAAAACTGTTGCATTTTTATTGTAGTATGGCAGCCAGTGTGGATTTCCATAGTTGGCAATAATCAAGCTTTTCTTTTGTAAAAGTCCTGCCATATGTGTTGTGCCTGTATCTACTCCAATAAATAATTTTGCACCGTTTAAAATTTCATGAATCTCCCTCATGTTGAGCCCTGTTAATTCCATGTTTTCAGTTCCCATTATCGCAGATTCAGCAAAATTTTTATCTTCAATACTGCCCGTTATAACAACTTTCAAGCCACTTATATCACCTACAATCCTTACAAGCCATAACAGCTCCTCTTCCAAAATACTCCTTTTTTCACTTGATCCAAACGGATGAACAATTACATATTTATTTTTTTGTAATCCATATTTTTTCAAAGCAACATCAGACAATTTACAATCCAATCTTGGAACTTCCTTTTTATGCTCAATATTAAGTATGTTGAATAATTTATTTAACAACTCAAAAAATAAGATTTTATCTGTAAATGAAATTAGATTATCATACAAATACCTATTTATTTTTTTTCCATCATCAAAACCCATAAGCTGACTTCCTTTCCACAAAGATAGTAATTTTGCCATAATTTTCGTTTTAACCGGCAAAATTCCTGGTGTTGGTTGAGTGATAACAATATTTTTTGAAAAAATAAATTTCATCAAATAAAATAACCCTTTAGGATGTTTTCCTCCTGCCTCAACTATATTCAGGTGTTGTAGCGATTTGCAAAAATCAGAAAATTCAGAAAAAATTTCTGCATTTCTGGGTACGATGATATACAAATTCAATTTGCAATTCCTTACTTCAAAACTACTATGAATATCTTCCATCAGGGAAGCTGTCACGAGAAAGTCGCCTATTGAACCATTAGCAAAATATATTACATTTTTATACATATCATTTTTTTATTGCAATACCAATGAGCACATCTTTTAAAAATGGATTTGTAATTCGAGATAATGTAATTTTGAAAATTTTACCGATAAATTGGAGTGGGTTATTATTTATTTTCGCTTTTTTTATTTTTGATCCGATGTGTTTTATTGAATCATTTTTGACTAT